>NZ_JAVDWA010000001.1:0-1005508 GCF_031457135.1 Fictibacillus barbaricus
TACGTTCTACCCCGACTACCGCTATAATAAGACCAAATAAAAAAAGGTCAACCAGAAATTCTGGCTAACCTTATATTACGATCGGGTGCTTTAATTGAATCAGACTATAAGAAAACGACCAGACAATAATCTGGTCGTTTTTAATGCTATTTACATATCCAATTATAGTGCTATTTCACCTGCTAAAAGGCTTGCGAATTACAATTTTCTCCTCCAAAAGAGAACCCGTTAACCTTTTGGTGGTCCCTTTTAAATGTATCATTCGCTAGCTTTAACTTGTAATGGAGGCGGAATCAGCCATCCCTTTTCTTTATTAAGTTTTAGCATTTTAGCACCGAATTGTGCTTTTGCTAAATGGAACTGACCATACATCATCGCAACATCTTCTCGTATAGACTGACCGATTAATTGACTGCATACTATTAGTCCAGCAGCCACATCTTTAGAAACCGAAGCACTAATTTCTGGATCGCTATATTTTGCTCCAACAGGAATATCCTCTAATTTAGCAACAGGACGGTCTGGTGGTGCAGGGGGTAAGCCGATCCCATTCGTTTTAAGAAGTTCTTCGATTTGTTTATTTTCATTTTTCAAGCCCTGAATGGCTTCTTCAATAAGCTTTTTTAAATCCTGATCACCCGTGTGATTTATATAAACTTGATACCCTGCAATTAATCCATTATTCGTTAAAAGGTTAGTCCATGTTCCAAATATCTCACCGTAATGCATTGGTTCATCTTGTGGTTTTCCACTTAAAATTCCCATAACTACACTCCTTATCATCTTTTGAAAATTCATGATTTACTCCTTTAAAAAGGATATAGAACACAGGGAATATTATTAGGTATTCAAATTGAATTTATTCTTTACGAAAAAATTTGTTCAAATAAGCCTATATAGAAAGGAAGTCACTCTGTTGGACTATATCACCATGATAATTAAGTATAAAAAAATGTAATAAAGAGAGAATAAAAAGTGAAATATGAAAAAAATAAAAGGAGAATTACAATGAAACGAAAACAATTAGCTTTTATTACAGTAATCATCCTATCAATAGGACTTTTGTTCGGTGGGAATAATGTTTCAGCAAATAATAATGACAATTATAATAATACAAACATGACAAGAAATGTTGCAGCAACAAATGATGACGATAACGATATGGATTGGGGATGGATCGGTTTAATAGGTCTGGCTGGATTATTAGGTTTAAGAAGAAGAGATGATCGAAAAGACTAATCCAAACTTAAAAATACCCATTTTAACCAATGGGTATTTTTATTGAACAATATGAGGCTGTAAAACACACAAATCCTCATCATTTTATTATGGGGGCACAAAGTTCACTACCAGCTGATGCAGGCGGTAACCCATGGGATAGATCATGGGTTTACAATCATGGGAATTTAATAACTGATTTGCTTAATAACGTTATCCTCGAATCAACAGGTGTACTTCACAAAAGTCGAATTTATGAGATGAGCAGTAACAAAACCTTTCGTGAAATCTTGGGTTTCTTAATTGTCCGTGATAACTTACACCAAAATGCATTTTTACAAAAGCTCTCGAAACACTTGGCGTTGAATGGGGCAAACTTTTCCCTGTGCCTAACTATGATATAAACAAATACCCAGAATGTATGAAGTATGTTGACATGGGCTTTCATAACGTTCAATTTAACTTCCGTCTAGATCCAACAAAGATAGGGGAAATCTTCAGTGGTCAATCCCCAAGCAGAAATGGCGGACGAATTAAGTGTAGTTGAACCACCAAAAGGATTCCCAGTACCCAATCTTCCAGAAATGCCTAACGAGCACAGTCCAGGATTAGGTGATATGAATGTAGGTTGGTCTTCCAAATTCATTATTTAACAGATCCTTTTATATAGTCAGTAGATTTTTCCGTACTGTTCAATTATTCTTTTATTGAAATCCCTCGTAACAGATAATCCCAAGCTGTATTATCTGTTATGGGGTTAGTGTTATAAGGCACTTGAACAGCACAAACATTTTTCAATCCCCATTCAATATCTGTAATTCGATTAACACCATTAGTAGGAATGATAATTAGTATCTTAAATTCACCTTTTACAACGTCAGATAAAATTGTTTCTAATTGAGTTGCTTCCATTCTTACCCGAACTACATCAGATAAATTTGACCATCTAATAAACAAAATAGATGGACTAATGTTTAACCAGTAATATAATCTTTCTATCCTTTTATTTAGTTTTTGTTTATAGATTGGATAAACTGTTTGCCAGTCCTGTTCAATTGGAAAATCATGAACGGATATAACATTAAATTCGTTATCTTTTATAAATTGCGAGTGAGACCCTGCATTATTTCCGTCTTCATCCAACACAAATCCAGGTTTATAATTTTCAACTTTCGTCATATTGCTTCGTTCCATATAGCCGTTAAATCTGGTTTTTATAAGTCTATTAATACCAGGTAAGGAATGAGAGCATACCCAATCAAAAGGTAATGAGGTTTTTCTTAAATCATGCCTTCTGAGATGTAAGGCTGGACCACATTCACTTCCGAGACTGATAATAATGTTATATGGTTTTTGAATGTCTATTAATTTCATATATTCCTCCTTCTATCCAGCAAAATTAACCATCCTCTCTGTTGAAGATATCTAGATTTCTATAAATAAAGGACACAACTATAAGGGTTGTGCCTAAACGTCTTATACAGATAGAATTTTCGATTAATCGCTAGCAGCAATACCAGAAAAACTCTCTGGTCCAACAGCTTTTCTCCAGAGACTTTTTACGATGGGCTATAATCGGCTACCGCACATCAACACGCCTATCAGCAAAAAGAGTCTGGATCTGAAAAATCAAATGAAAATAGAGAGGATGTTTCAGTACAACACGGTATTACGGTACATGGTTCAATGGGGCAAGAGCATATTGTTACTGGAACTGTAGGCAGACATATTGTTGCTGGAACTTTAGGGGAGGGTTTTTTATGTTTAGGCATTGATATCACCTCCTTTTTTTATAGCTTGTACTATCAATATATTCAGTCAATTTAATAATGTTCATAGTAGAGATAATAGAGACACTTTGGTTAGCTATGCAACTAAGGGGTATGAAAGTTCAAGTAGAAATCAAAAAGAGCTTGGCGATTGCCAAGCTCTTTATCCTTTATGACCACCGATTAATTTACTTCTATGGAGAGCTGTACCTGCATTGGTGTACGATACGGCTCTTAATAAAGAAGCAGAACCATGCTTTCTTCTTATCTCATCCATCGCATACCCTAGACGACTCCGTTTTGGATACTCCAAATCAAACAATGATAACTGTAATTCGGTATCATCCACAATATTTGAGAGCCGAACATCGATACTTCTCACCACGTCACCATTATAAAATTTATCGAACAGTTCAAGGCAAACCTTATAGATATCCATCGTAATATTGGTCGGTTGATCCATGGTTTTCGCACGGTTGAACCCACCACCGAAGGATTCTTTGGAGTAGCCTATCCCTAAACTAATCGTTCTGCCCGCTTTATGTGAAGACCTCGTTCGCCTGGCCACTTCTTCGCAGATTTCTAAGATCACATGCTTTACTTCTTCTTTGTCGGGGTAATCCCTTAATAGAATCTGGCTTTTTCCAAAACTGATTTGGCCCAGCATAATCGGAGCACCAAGATCGCTATGATCGATGCCATGTGCGTGATAATATAGCTGGTTTCCCATGATACCAAACTTCTTTTCTAATAACTCTAAAGGATAGTGGGCAAGGTCACCCACTTTAACAATTCCCATTCGGTTTAACGTTTTTTGAGTCCTTGAACCGATTCCCCACATTTCAGACAATGGGGTAACGGGCCATAATTTATGAGGAACTGATTCATAGGTCCATTCCGCGATGCCTTCTGTTGTTTTTTTAGCATCGAGATCCAAACATAGTTTGCTGAGCAGCATGTTCTCACCAATTCCGATCGCTACGGTAAGACCGAGTTCTTCAAATATTTCTTTCTTTATTCTTCTTGCGATCGCCCATTTGTCGCCAAAAATACGTTCAACAGGATTTACCCGTATGAACGACTCATCAACCGAATAAATGTGAATATCTTCATTAGCTGCATAACGATGGAGTATTTTTGTTACTTCCATAGACATTTCAAGGTAATATCTCATTTCTGCATTTACAATGTGTATCTCTTTTTTCTTTGGAATTTCAAACAAACGACTTCCTGTTTTGATACGATATTTTTTTTTCATAAGGGGGGTTGAGGCTAAAACGACGCTACCCTGGCGATCGGTAGCTCCTACAACAGCTAAGTAGGTGGTTAACGGATCTAAACCTCTTTTTATACAGGAACACGAAGCATAAAAGCTCTTTAAATCAATGCACAAGATACTTTCTCTTTTTAAATCCATTTTCATTACCCTCCCGAACGTACGTTTTCTTTATTATATGCGAATATACGTTCGTGAAATACTGGTAAATTTAAGGTTAAATTTTTTAGGACTAAATAGATTCTTTTTAATGGTTAATGGAAGGAATATCCATTGGAGGTGTATAGCTTATTGTTTATATCTAGTTGTTTACCTTCAATCTCTTACTATTTCAATTGAATATTTTTGTAAGAATAGAAGGATTTGTGTAGTTCTTTGTAGAAACTCTATTTCTGATAAAAAAGATAAATGAACTGGAGTAATTTATTAATGGCTATTATACGTCCACGTCTAAATGACTTTTATAACATCACAATGACACAAGAAAATGTGGATTTTGCGATTCCTTTTTTAGATGAAGATATTCCTTTATATCTTGACCCATTTTTGCTTTGGAAATCTCCATCTTTACAAGACAATGCTTTACATACATCTTTAATCAATTCCTTCAATAATTTAGGGTTTCTTTTGAAAAAGGACAGAGATAACGAAGCTAAAGAGATTTTGATTAGAGCTTCAGAATGTATGGAAGTTGGTTTAGGGGTTTCAAAGACGAAAAGGGGTCTAAGAATAGGCGAAAAAACTGCAAATAATATTTTAAGTCTTTATAAAGATATACCCCAAATAAAAGATAGTGGATTTACCCATTTTGAAACGATCCAATTATTTGTTGATGGTATTGCAAGTGATAGGGTAAGTGATATTGCATGTAATTTCTTAAAATCATTTTTAATTGACTTTACTATTGAGCAATCTGAAAAATATACTATCCCACTTTTCAAAACAAAACTTAACGACATTTATGATTATAGGAGTAACAAATTTGGAGAAGAAGAAGTATACTTGCCACAAAATCCAGAAACCAAAGAGCCTATATTATTAATTCCAAAGAGATGGCTCAGATTTATTCCTTGGATAAATTATGAAGATTATTTTAAAGATTACTTTAATAAGGATATTGAAAAGGATACTGAAAAATCACGAGTAAAGATTTTAAGTTACAACAGAAAGAATTATGATACTGTACTTAATTACATAAAAAATAAAGAATTAACTCATGAAAGCTGTAAAAATGATCCACTGTTTAAACCGATTCCTGTACTTTCAGCAAAAAGGAAATTCTCTACAATAATTAAGTTACCTTCAGGTAAAACCAATAATGCAGATAAAAAATACGAAGATCATATGTGTCAGTTACTATCTTCACTCTTGTATCCACAATTAGACTTTGCTGCTGAACAAAGTCGTACAGATACGGGGGTATTGATAAGAGACTTGATATTTTACAATAACCGCTCCATCGAATTTCTAGGAGACATTCATAAAAATTATGGGTCTACCCAAATAGTTTTTGAATTAAAGAATGTAGCTAAAGTTGAACGTGATCATGTTAATCAATTAAATAGATATTTAAATAATCAATTTGGGGGATTCGGTATTATAGTAACAAGGAACCCAATTCCTAAATCAGTTTTTAAAAATACAATTGATCTTTGGGCTGGACAGAGAAAGTGCATTATTGCTCTTACTGACGAGGATATTTCATTAATGGTCTCTATATTTGAAAGTAAACAAAGACACCCAATTGAAGTAATCAAAAAGAAATATATAGAATTTACAAGAGCTTGTCCTTCATAGGTCGTAAAGGAGATATTAAAAGTGGATATTGAAAAGTTTGAAAAAACAGAAACACAGTTAAGTGGTTTTTTTGAAGAAGTCAGTACATTATCTAAAAAGAAACCTGATGATGCGATTAATAAATTTAAGTTGAAGTTTATAAACATGGTTATCGAAGATGCAAATAATCTTTTAGTTAGTGATTATAAACCGTTTCAAGAGTTTAATAAATTTGATGAGGATGACATCCCTTCAAATAGTGATGTCGTATTTATTCTGTCACAGTATTTAAATTGCTTGGAAATTCTTAGAAGAGATAATATTGGCCAAATGAGTGGAAGTTGGTATTGGAGAGTCAATGGTGAATTAACCAATAAGAGAACAAAGCGTCCTTTATAGATAATATTAGGAGGTGCAAATATGAAAAAACAAAACTTAATCTCAAAATTACCAACAAAGGAACAAGCAGATAATTATGATTTGTTGTATCCAATGTTAGAATCAGCTTTGCAAGAGGTCAGAGAATTTTCAAAAAAGAAACAAGATGGAGTATTAAATCCACTTAAGGTAAAATTACTGAATCGTTTATTAACAGAAATAAAAAATGATGTATTAACATTTGATTCTTCAAATGATTACTTGGATTTGTTAGATGATGAGACACTTCCTCAAAATAGTGATGCAGTTTTAATTTTAGGACAATACGAAGCTGCTATGAAACAATTTAAAGCAAAATATTACGGATATAATAGTGGCCGAGGAGAGTGGATTTGGAATACTGGTAGTTCTGTTAAAAGGTAAATATTTTCTAAGCATTGAAGCAAAAAATACTTGTTCAAATTGATTTCTTCCTTATTATGAAAAAATGACAATGGCCCAAAGATTCAAATGGCCATTGTCATTTTGTTATTCCTCTACAATTTCAAATGAATCTTTAATAACATTTCTCCATAATTCAGGTATACTACTCCAGTCTGTCCACTCTAAAGTCTTTTGATATACCTTCAGTGGCTTATCAGAACTTGGTGATTCATAACCTAAACAGTTTTCTAAACACTCTTCTAACAATGAAATCCTGGTGTCGTCTCCAACCGCTTCGGCAATAAATGGATTAAAACGCTCAGCACCAACTGTCCCTTGATCGCGATCGTGAATTACATGATAGGGTATATTTAACGCGTTAAGATATTTAATTAGAGCAATGATTGAGGCTTTTCCTCTTGCTTTTATTATTTGTGTTTTAGAAAGTATTTCTCTTCTAAGGTCAGGAGGTAGTAAAGAAAGGGTTTGTTTTATTGCGATGACTTCAGAATCTCCTTCTACAACAATACACTTCTCGGTAAAGAATATCCTTGATAATTCATCATCGAACGTTTTTATCATCTTTAATAATTCTCTTTCCTGTTGTAACATATTGGCGGTTGCTTCTGATAACCCATAATTTGTAGCGAAAGTATAAGAATCTTCATTAAGCTCCATTTTAGTTAGCGATTGCCAGTTTTTTGATAAGTCAATCATCCATGGAGAGTGCGTGGTGCATATAATTTGGTCGGACTCGCCAAGAGAATAAATAGTATCTCTTAAAAGGTTTGCAGCCGCTGGATGTAAATAAATTTCTGGTTCTTCAAATGCAACTAAAAGCGGACGAGCAGTAGTTCCACTTTCTAAAACTAAATGGGAGTGATACCTTAAAATTGAGAAAATACCAGTCCTCACCAACCCCGTACCTTGTCTGTCTGCATTTGTATCAACATTAGAATACATGGATACATTGTACTGAGGTTTAAGTACACTTGTTAAATTCCTCAGTGATGGATCAATCTTTATACCACAATTTGGGAACACTTCACCAATGACTTGATTTACCTCATGACACAAATTAAAAATCATTGAGCCTTCCTGATTAGGAGCCATCTCTTGTTGAAGTTGTGCTAAACTTTCTTCAATTCCAGCAGCCAATGAACTTTGACTAATTAAGTCATCAAATAAAATTCCTAAACATTCAGCCAGAAGAGTGTTTCCATCCCCTTTTCCAATATCATTTACATTTGTATAAGCTGGTATATGTATTAAACGGGGTAATTTCGAAATAACTATACTTGGTAAACCTCCAGGATTTGGTATCTCCCTTGGTGGGGAATCATAATTAATTACAAAAGCTCCATCAATATTTAGGTGCCATCTATCTGGAAGTCTGTTTCCTTGGAATTTTCCAACTAATGATTTTAGTCCTTGTTCATCTAGATTAAGTTTTTCGATTAATTCAGGAGCAGTATTTATGTGTGCGAAATCTTCTGTGATTTCATAATCATGTTCAAATGTTGTAATTGTTGGTTTAAGATTAGTGATTCTATATGTTTTCTTATAAATGAATTCTCCATTTATTACACGCCCTCTAAAACCTGTACTAGTTTGGATCTCAGTAGGAATATCTTTGAAATAACCTATTATCTCAATATTATCTGCTCTTTCATCTTGATTAATCAATCGGAAGTCATCGGCTGTTACTTTATCATTTCCTAAAGTTAACAACGCGTCGATGGCACGGATTACGCTTGTTTTTCCAATATTGTTTGCACCAATTAGAAATGATGTTGAATCAAATACTATATCCGCTTCTTCGATTCGTCGAAAGTTTTTTATGATTATTCTTCCTAACCTCATTTAAATACCTCCTTTTTTAGTTATAATGTATATCGGGTTCCTTTAATGATTTTGAATTTTTTACCAAAAAAAAAAAAAATAAACCGCCTTAGTGGAACGAAGGCTGGGCTAGCTATTGGCACGCCAAAATCCTGCAAGAAATGGATCTGACCTCTCATGAAACAATTGAGTTCGCCAAATTAAATGCAGGAGTTGTCCAACCATCGAAGACATCGATCAACCCTTATTATTTAGGGCTACAAATCTTCAAAGACATCGAAGAACGCTACAACAACCCTGACGAAGAGCTGATCAGACAAGGGGTTAAGCCAGGTTCTGGTCGTGAAAAAATGTTCGAAGTTCGTGAACTGGAATCCGACATGTCGTTTATCCGAAACTATCTAACTAAAGATCTCGCTCAGCGAGAAGATATGTACCTATTCCAAAAGCAGGGGAAGGAATACAAGATTGTCGATAAGCAATGGGAAGAAGTCCGTGATCAGCTGGTTAGTATGAGGGTGAACGGAGGATTCCCATACATCACGGTAAATGATGGGGACTATATGAAAAATGGGGAACTCTACCTCAATCATAGTTATGAAGATATGGAACTCGACGTGAAGTACCTGGAGAAAGTGCTGCCGCACGTTCATCATTTGTGGGGACGTCCCGTACACATGGAAACGATGATCGAGCAAAAGCCTGTGCTCTTCACATTTGACGGGAAGACCGTGCATCGAAAGTACCTCTAAAATAAAACATGTGTTTAAAAGTAATAGGAAAAAGCACGCTGATGCGTGCTTTTTGTTGTCTTTGTTATTCAACGGGCAGGTTAATTGAAGAAGAATTTATGTTTGGCTAGTGGCATATTAAAAAGGAGACCAAAATAAATCATTCTGACTAATTCAGTGTTTCACTCATTAAAGCATGGGTATTGCCTTCTGTGTCTTTAAAAAATGTCATCCATGTCTCAGTTTGGTTTAGTTTAGCCACAATATGTGGTTTATCGATAAAGGAAACACCATTACTCTGCAAACTTTTATAAGAATCATTTATGTCTTTGACTTGAAAGTAAATGACTGAGCTTGGATGATCAAACTCCTCTTTTTCAGGAAGTGTTAGAAGAAGACGGATACCGTTACAATCAAAGAATGCCATGTTTTCGGTCTTAAATAAAAGAGATAGACCTAATAAATCTTTATAAAATTCTACTGCTCTCCCAATATCATTTACTGGTACACCAATCTGACTAATCGTCTGAATTAAGTTCGTCTTTGTTGTTTCCATTGATAATCTCTCCTTTTGTTTTACTTCCTCTTCATTGTAAAGGAACCTATTATTTAATTCTTATCTAAAATCACTTTTTTCCTATATTGGACAGGAGAAATGCCAATATGTTGTTTAAACATTTTGCTGAAGGAGACTGGATTAGTAAATCCTAATTCAAATGTTATATAGGTTATACTTAATTCTAAGTGTTTTAGGAGTTGTTTAGCCTTTAAAATTCTAAATTCAGAAATGTGTTGAAAAGGTGTTTTCCCAAATACTGCTGAGTAATTTCTTAGTAGATGATTAGGTGATAAGCAAGCAACCTTAGATATCTTCTAATGTTATTTGATTATTGTAGTAAGCCCTTATATAATCATGTGCTACGCTAATCCTCCTGTATAATTCCTGACGAGTAGCCTTTCGAACTGTATGTAAAGTTTCCACTTCGTTCAAGACATTAATTTGTTAAAACAAAATGATTTCCATTATCTTATAAAATTGTTCTTCATACCAAAGAGGTTCGCTTTTAAATAGCATTAGATTCCCCTTGAAAGTATTTATTTGTTGAAGTAGTCGTTGATCCATTTGGTATGTTTTTTCAAAAAATCCAATAGACTCGATATCTTTGAAGGGATCGGAAAGAAGATTATTAGTTGATTTTTGTAACGAACTTAAAATTTCCTCTGCTAATCCATCCTTAAAAAAAACACAAAAAGATTCTACTTCGTTATCGTCATCAATTTCTATTGTGTAGTGACCTTTATTAAGAAGCAGATATCTGTTATCTTCTATTGTGAAAAATCCATTATTTGTTTTATAAAAAGCATTGCCGTTTGTAAAAGTCTTTATGGAGAGTTGGCCACTGCCCTCCCAATAAAATTGATTACTTTTTTCATGAAGCACATAATTTTCTAATTTCTTATTCCTCATGGCATCGTCTCCAAAGAATTACTTATTTATCTGATAATTACATTATACATAATGATCTACACTATGCTCTTCAACAAAGATGCGTTATCTTAAAATACTGCTGCCATGTAAGGTCAATAGAGCTGTTTAAGCAGTTTATCGAAAGGTGTTAATTGAAGAAGACATTTACATGAGGTAAATTAAATGGTCCTACCTGAAATTCTTAGGGGAAGGAAGGCTGGGCTAGCTATTGGCACGCCAAGATCCTGCAAGAAATGGATTTAACCTCTCATGAGACGATCGAGTTCGCCAAATTAAACGCAGGTGTTGTTCAGCCATCAAAGACGTCAATCAACCCGTATTACTTAGGACTTCAAATTTTCAAAGACATCGAAGAACGCTACAACAACCCAGATGAAGAGCTGATCAGGCAAGGCGTAAAACCAGGATCAGGACGAGAGAAAATGTTCGAGGTCCGTGAGCTGGAGTCCGACATGTCGTTCATTAGAAACTATTTAACTAAAGATCTAGCACAAAGGGAAGACATGTACCTGTTCCAAAAGCAAGGCAAGGAATACAAGATTGTCGACAAACAGTGGGAAGAGGTCCGTGATCAGCTTGTCAGCATGCGGGTGAACGGCGGTTTTCCATACATTACGGTAAATGACGGGGACTACATGAAAAATGGGGAGCTATTCCTCAATCATAGCTATGAAGATATGGAACTCGATGTGAAGTATTTAGAAAAGGTTCTTCCTCACATCCATCATCTTTGGGGTCGTCCTGTTCACATGGAGACGAAGATCGAGCAAAAGCCTGTTTTGTTTACGTTTGATGGGAAGACGGTTCATCGAAAGTACCTATAAAATTAAACAAGTGTTTAAAAATAAAAAGGAAAGCACGCAGTCGGCGTGCTTTTTGTTATTTTATTGGTCTAACAAGTTCGTATTAAATATAGCTGAGTTATATATTCTGATATCACATTGTTTTCTCAATGCTGTTCATTTAATTATAACTTGTGTCATATACATTTTCAGATAAGGAGGAATGTGTATGCCCAAAAAGGTTCTTCTTTTTACAGATTTGGGAATAGATGATGCTTTTGCTCTTATTTATGCTTTTTTTCGTAAAGACGTGCAAATATTGGGGATAGTTGCTGACTATGGGAATGTATCGAGAACTAATGCCATTAGGAATATTAATTATATTAAGTACATTACGGGACAAGAAAGAATTCCTGTATTTCTCGGTGCATCTGTCCCTTTAACTGGTATTTCGGTTCAGTTTTTTCCTGAAGTACATGGAGAAGCGGGATTAGGACCAATCATTCCTCCAGATATTCCTTACCCAATATTCGCTATTAATGATATTTATCAGATAATAGATGAAAATATTGACGACCTCACTATCATCAACCTTGGAAGATTATCTTCATTAGCAACTACATTTATTCTTAATTTAGAAAAGATGAAAAAAGTAAAGGAGTATATTTGCATGGGAGGAGCGTTCTTCTATCCAGGGAATGTAACGGCAGTAGCAGAAGCTAATTTTTACTCAGATCCATATGCAGCAAATCTAGTCTTGCTACATGCTAGAAATCTGACTATTATTCCATTAAACATTACACAAAATGCACTTGTTACTCCCGAAATGGTTCAAACTATTGATAGATTCCATCAGAATACTCAGGATCCTGCAGGACTCATGATTAAACCCATGTTGGACTATTATTATAATTTTTACTCTAAATCAAATCCAGGTATAACAGGAAGTCCAATGCATGATTTTATGACGATATGGTTCTTGTTGTATCCAGAATTTGTGAACGTTTCGAGAGTGCCGATAAAAGTTATACCCGATAGAGGTGAAGGTTTTGGTCAAAGTATTGCCGACTTCCGCTTTACAACAAACCCAGAGTATAGTACACATAGTGTAGCTTTTTCTTTTAATTATGAAGCGTTTAAAAAAAGTATTATGGATACCCTCTTAACTAAGAGGTAAGGGTTATTTCCGATCAAAGCATAACTTATTCATAAAACAAATTTTATATTTCAACCAACTGGTGGGTTAGTTGAAGAAAGTGGAGCTAATAATAGCTCCTTTTTTATTGAACTATCGGATGCGTTAGTTTAAAAAGCCCTTCCCAGAAGGCAATTTAAATGATTCAATCTGAGATCCTTAGGAGAAGGAAGGCTGGGCTAGCTATTGGCACGCCAAAATCCTGCAAGAAATGGACTTAACCTCTCATGAGACAATCGAGTTCGCGAAACTGAACGCTGGGGTAGTTCAGCCTTCGAAAACATCAATCAATCCATATTACTTAGGGTTACAGATATTTAAAGACATTGAAGAACGCTACAATAACCCAGATGAAGAGCTGATTAGGCAAGGCGTTAAACCAGGATCAGGACGTGAAAAAATGTTCGAGGTCCGTGAACTCGAATCTGATATGTCGTTCATTCGAAACTATCTAACAAAAGATCTAGCACAACGAGAAGACATGTATCTGTTCCAAAAGCAGGGCAAAGAATATAAGATCGTCGATAAACAGTGGGAGGAAGTCCGAGATCAGCTCGTTAGTATGCGTGTAAATGGCGGATTCCCTTACATCACGGTAAATGACGGGGACTATATGAAAAATGGGGAGCTTTACTTGGTTCATAGCTATGAAGATATGGAACTCGATGTAAAGTATCTGGAGAAGGTATTACCACACATCCATCACCTCTGGGGTAGACCTGTTCACATGGAGACGAAGATCGAGCAAAAGCCAGTTTTGTTCACGTTTGATGGGAAGACAGTACATCGGAAGTATCTTTAAAATTTTAACAAGTGTTTAATATCATAAGAAAAAGCACGCTGCTGGCGTGCTTTTTGTTGTCCTTTTATTGACTTTAAAAAATGGATAAAGAAGGGGTTTTGTAGATAATGAGTGAATTTAAAAGTATTACGATAAAGTTGACTTGAAAAAGATACTCTGAAAATGAGGTATGAGTAAATGGTCTTTAGTCGGTTTTGGAAATTATTTTGTTTTACTTTAATTCTCATTTTTATGACCGCTTGTAGTTCTGCAAATATGGAAGATGTTATGAAGGAAGTAGAGTCTACGGATTTGTCTGATGAAAGTATTGATGATATTAAAGTAGGTATGTCAATCAATGAGAAAACACTTAGAATGAAACACGGAAATTTTGAGGAGCACCCAGATAACGAACAATATGCAACACAAAGGAATTATGACCAATATTGGAATAAAGATATTATTTTAAGTGTGGATAGAGAAACAAAGGAAGTTTTACAAGTAGGAGTTGTAGAAACCAATGATACATCTTCAAGTTCATTGGGAATAAAAATAGGGTCGCCTATTGAGAAAGTTATAAAAACATACGGAGAAAATTATTTTACTTATGAAGATAAAGAGCAAGCCATTAATATAATAGGGTATGTTGACCATCAAAAAAATTTAGAAATATCTTTTATACACTTTGATGATAAAGTTACAGGGATTAATATTGGTTATGCTTTTGACAGAATGAAGTGGAAAAAGAAGTAGATTAATTAAAACTTATTAAAGTAAACATTGTGTTTGTTTTAGAAGGAATATAATTCAAATTGGTATAATATTCAATATAAATTGTAACGTCTAAATATTAATAAGAAGAGAATTTCTATGGAACTAACGAAGTAAAAGCTTTTAACTAAAATAACCGCAGGGGGTTAAAGAATATGAAACAATTGGGGACGCTATACTTTTTCTGTGGAAAAATGGGAGCTGGAAAATCAACTAAATCAAAACAATTGTCGATAGATAAACATGCGGTACTGTTGTCTGAGGATGAATGGCTTTCATCTCTTTATCCCAATCAGATTGCATCATTTGAGGACTACCTAAAATTCTCAGCACAGCTCAAGCCGTTGGTGAAAAAGCATGTCCAAAACATATTAAGTGTCGGTACAGATGTAGTGATGGATTTTCCTGCTAACACTCAAAAGCTGCGAAAGTGGTTTTTGGATATGGCGTCAGAGGTCAATGCAAGCCATCAACTAATTTTCCTTAATATAAATAACGGGCAATGCTTACGTCAAATTGCACAAAGGCGTAAGGAAATACCTGAAAGAGCAGCTTTTGATACTGAAGCGGTTTTTATTCATGTTTCTAAATTTTTTGAAGCACCAGAGGCATCTGAGGGTTTAAATATTTTAGAGTTTAGCGGAAAAGACTAACAAATAGGTCAATGTTTAGTTTGTATAGAGTCCCTTTTGTTTTGTTCTCGGAGGTACTATATATGATAAAAAAATGAGATGTGATTAAGGAAAGTTTCAATGGATATTTGTTAATGTGATTGTTGAATAAGCAATAGTTATTAAAATGTATCAATCTGAGATCCTTAGGAGAAGGAAGGCTGGGCTAGCTATTGGCACGCCAAAATTCTACAAGAAATGGACTTAACCTCTCATGAGACAATCGAGTTCGCGAAACTGAACGCTGGGGTAGTTCAGCCTTCGAAAACATCAATCAATCCATATTACTTAGGATTACAGATCTTTAAAGACATCGAAGAACGTTACAACACCCCTGATAAAGAGCTTATCAGACAAGGTGTCAAACCAGGATCTGGCCGTGAGAAAATGTTTGAGGTCCGAGAACTTGAATCCGATATGTCGTTTATCCGAAACTATCTAACAAAAGATCTAGCACAACGAGAAGACATGTATCTGTTCCAAAAGCAGGGCAAAGAATATAAGATCGTCGATAAACAGTGGGAGGAAGTCCGAGATCAGCTCGTTAGTATGCGGGTGAACGGCGGTTTTCCTTATATCACCGTAAATGACGGGGACTACATGAAAAATGGGGAACTGTACCTCAATCATAGCTATGAAGACATGGAACTTGATGTGAAGTATCTGGAGAAAGTCCTGCCGCACGTCCATCACCTGTGGGGACGCCCCGTACACATGGAAACAATGATCGAACAAAAGCCCGTGCTCTTCACGTATGATGGGAAGACTGTTCATCGAAAGTACCTTTAAAAATTAAACAAGTGTTTAAAAGCATTCCTGTATTGGAGTGCTTTTAATTTTATTTAAGTTGGAAAATCCATGAGTATTTTTGTTGCAAATGCAACAAAAAAAGATTAAATTTTATGTAGACCTTTTTTGTTGTATTTACAATAAAACGTATTTTAAGGAGTTTATTATGAAGGAAATTCTCCGTGAGATTGGAATGATAGCAAGAGCATTAGATTCTATAAGTAATATAGAATTTAAAGAGTATGATCTTACAAAAGGGCAGTATTTGTATCTAGTGCGAATATGTGAAAACCCAGGAATTATTCAAGAAAAATTAGCAGATATGATAAAAGTAGATCGAACAACAGCAGCTCGTGCCATTAAAAAACTTGAAATGAATGGCTTTATTGAAAAAAAAGAAGATAATCATAACAAAAAAATAAAAAAACTTTTCCCGACTGGGAAGGGGAATCGTGTTTTTCCTTTTATCAAAAGAGAAAATGATTACTCCAATACCATGGCATTAGAGGGGTTTAACGAAAAAGAGATAGAAACCATTTTCGATCTCCTTCAAAGAGTTAGAAAAAATATAGAAAAAGACTGGGAATTTGTAAAAAAGGGAAACAAGAGAAATTATTGATTATAGAAGGAGCGGCATAATTAAAATGGCTATAAATATAAAAAAGTGTTCAATTGAAGATACACACAAACTTCAAGAAATTAGTTGTGAAACATTTTATGAGACGTTTAAGCATCAGAATTCACCCGAAAATATGAATGCCTATTTGGAAAAGGCATTTAACTTAAATCAATTAGAAAAAGAATTGTCAAATCAATATTCGCAATTCTTTTTTGTTTATTTTCATAATGAAGTCGCTGGGTATTTAAAACTCAATACCGATGATAGTCAGTCAGAAGACATGGGTGACGAAGCACTTGAAATTGAGAGAATTTATATAAGGAACAAATTTCAGAAACATGGACTTGGTAAATATCTGTTAAATAAAGCTTTGACAATTGCGATGGAAGCTAATAAAAAGAAAATCTGGCTTGGTGTTTGGGAAAAAAACGAAAATGCCATAGCTTTTTATAAAAGAATGGGCTTTGTACAAAATGGAACCCACTCCTTTATTATGGGTGATGAGGAACAATTGGACCTTATCATGATCAAAGCACTCATATAACCGTTGGAAAGGTGGAAGATAATTCTTGTATATTCCAAAATATTTTAAGGTGAAAAACGTTGATGAGATTTGGGGTTTTGTTCAAAAAAACTCTTTTGCCACGATCGTTACAACTGAAAAAGGGAGACCAATTGCTACTCATTTGCCATTGCAGTTAACTAAAAAAGCAGATACTTATTATTTCACGGGGCATATGGCATTTGGTAACCCTCAATGGAAAACACTTGAATCCTGTGAAGATGTGCTGGTAATGTTCCAGGGGCCGCACGCCTATATCTCTTCTTCATGGTATGAAGAGGAAAATGTTCCAACATGGAATTATCAATCTGTACATGTGTATGGTTCGGCGAGCATTTTGAGTGAAGAAGAATTAAAACAGGACCTGACAATGCTGCTGCAAAAATATGAAAAACATCGTGAGAATCGGGTTTTATGGGATAATCTATCTTCTCAGTTATTAGAAGAACAAGTAAAAGGTATTGTTGGATTTAAGATTAAAGTTCAAGAAATTCAAGCTGCCAATAAATTAAGTCAAAATCGCAAAGAAGAGGATTATCATAACATTATTAAAAACCTCTATGAGGAAAAGGATTTGAATGCTCAACAAATGGCACAATTGATGGAGAAGAAGTATAAAAAGGACAAATAAGGATTAGTGTCCAGTTCAAAATGCAGTTTTATTTATTTTTGATGGGGAGATGGGCATTGGAAAAATCACTAAATTTAAACAAGTGTTTAAAAGCACTCCATTTGGGGTGCTTTTGGTTATACATTATAGACGGGAAGTTTCAGAAGAAGTTCCATATGTAAAAATACTCCACCCATATGAATTTGGGATATTCTTATTTTAAGAAATGTAATCCTTGAAATGGATAGGATTATTCCGTTAATCTACTAAACAATTACTATGTTAAAAACGGTTTTGAAAGCATAAAGGTTGAGAAAGTACACTATTGCTGAAAAAATGGTCCAGTTTATCTTACAATAAGTTAGAAAACTACATTTCAAAAGGCTGTCTTTTAAAAGATTTGATTCGTATTCTCCATTCTCATCATTGAAAAGTTGATTGGTGTGAAAGGTGGTAAGAAAAGACAAGTGATATAGGATTTAATTAGAAATTTTATTTTTCTTATCTATAATGAGATATAAGTAATGTTGTTTGGCAAGGAGGGGAATAGAAAAATTGAAAAAATCATATTTACTGGTTTTCTCAATGATCTTGCTGTTGGCCGCTGCAGCGGGTTGTTCGAAAAATGGATCCGATAAAGAAAACCAGAAAGATAAGGCGTCTTCAGAAAAGAAAGTAGAACTGACCGTTTCGGCAGCTGCAAGTTTACAAGATGTCTTAATTGAAACCACGAAAAAGTTCGAGAAAGAACATCCGGATGTAAAGATCACTTATAATTTTGGGGCTTCCGGTGCACTTCAGCAGCAGATCTCCAAAGGAGCACCTGTTGACCTTTTTTTCTCAGCAGCAGAAGATAAATTTGATCAGCTTGTTCAAGAAGGATCCATTGATAAGAATTTAGGGACAGACCTTGTTGGCAACGAACTTGTGTTAGTGGTTCCAAAAGATTCAAAAGCAGGAATCAAAGGGTTCGATGATTTAACAAAGGTCAAAAAATTGGCTATTGGTACACCTGAGTCTGTACCAGCTGGGGATTATTCAAAGGAAACCTTGAAGAATTTAAAAATCTGGAAAGATGTTGAAAAGAATATCGTTTATGCCAAAGATGTTCGTCAAGTTCTTACATATGTAGAAACAGGTAATGTTGACGCAGGGATTGTCTATAAAACAGATGCTTTACTATCTTCAAAAGTAAAGGTAGCAGAAACAGCAAACGAAAATACCCACGCACCAATTATTTATCCAGTGGGTGTCATAAAAGAAAGTTCCCATCCGAAAGAAGCACAACAGTTCTATAAATATCTTCAAAAAGAGGAAACTTTGAGTACCTTTGAAAAATTTGGATTTAACAGGGTCGGTAATTAGGATGGCAACAGACTTTTGGTCACCAATAAAACTGTCTCTTGGCATTGCAGCGGTTGCAGCAGTACTGGTTTTCATTTTTGGCCTATCATTTGCTAAAGTGATGTCTAATAAAAGGTTTAAAGGAAAATCAATTATTGAAACTGCACTACTTCTCCCATTAGTTTTGCCGCCAACTGTCGTAGGATTTTTGCTGATCATTGTTTTTGGAAGAAACGGCATAGGTGGCGAACTCGTGGAATGGATATTTAATCAGTCAATTATGTTTACATGGTGGGCTGCTGTTATAGCTTCTGCTGTAGTAGCGTTCCCTCTCATGTACCAGTCGGCTAAAGCAGGATTTGAAGCGGTTGATGAGGATATTGAAAATGCTGCACGTGTAGATGGAGCAAACGCATTTGCCTTATTTGTTAAAATAACCATTCCTTTATCTTGGCGAGCTATTATTTCGGGTTCCATATTGAGCTTTGCAAGAGCATTAGGCGAGTTTGGAGCTACGCTAATGTTTGCAGGTAATATTCCAGGACGAACACAAACAATTTCAACAGCAATCTATCTAGCGATTGATTCCGGGAATATGGAAAAGGCATGGCTTTGGGTAGCAAGTATGATTGGTATTTCATTGCTCATGTTGATATTTGTAAACTTCTTAAAACCATCTTATAAATAGAATATTTGTAATAAAGACATCTCGTATCTGGGATGTCTTTTTATTGATTTCACACTACCTAATTATGGTAATATTTATTTAATGAATTTTCATTAGGAGCAATAAATTATGGTCTTTATTTTTCTTTATGGGTTAGCTGGTATAGTCGGACTATTTTTAATTATTCATTATGCCGTTAGAAGCGGTATTGATCATTCAAACAAAGTTAGGGTAATGAGGATTGAACTTAAAGAAATAAAAAAACTAGTCAGCGATTTATCATTTCGAAAAAGTAATTTTGTCATAAACTACCTTGACAAGTTGATAGGAGTGTAAGGTGCGAGACTCCAGCGGGATCAGTGTGACAGGTGAGACCATTCAATGTCGCAAAGCGACGAGTGGGCTCACCGCACACCCCGCGGGAAAGCGAGCAACCTGTAACGGAGATCAACCACTTATAAGAATAACGAAAAATGCGAAATGAAAAGGTTAAAAGTTAAGATCATGACAATCAATCTAATTTATTAAAGGGGATTTATAAATGTCAGTTTGCAAAGATGAAGTCAAATACATAATTCGTCCTGTGAAATTAGAAGACGCAGAAGCTGTTTTAGATATACACCATTCTGTTATTGCAGAAGGGGAGTATTTTATTAAAGTATCCGAAGAGTTTACTAGAACGCTAGAGCAACAAAAAGAATGGATACAAAAAATAATTGAAAATGAAAAAGATACACTGATGGTTGCTGAAATTAACGGTGAAATTGCAGGGTGGATCGTTTTTCTTTCTCAAGATAGAAAAAGGCTGTCTCACACTGGCTCATTCGGATTGATGATCAATAAAAACTACAGAGGTATAGGAATAGGGAGAAATCTTGTAACAGCATTGTTAGACTGGGCTGAAAAGAATCCATCCATTGAAAAAGTAAGTTTAGGTGTATACTCAACAAATCATAAAGCAATATCACTGTACAAAAGTCTTGGGTTCATTGAAGAGGGTCGTAAAATTAAAGAATTTAAGATGAATGAAAATGAATATGTGGACGATATCTTGATGTACAAGCTAGTTTAAACTGGATTACATTAAACAACTGTTTAAATGCAAATGTAAAAGTGCGCTTCTGGCGTACTTTTTTTCATTTTTTAGATGCTCGTTGATGATCAGCTATGAGTATTTTTACTTCTAAATGGATAAAGTAAAAAAGATATTCTAATGTGAGGAGGCTGTATAATAAGTGGAAAGCACAAATGATTTTGTAGAAAAATTACATGAAAACCAGGAAAAAGACGAAAAAAATAAAAAGCAAGGCAAGGGCAATCCTGGGGCAAAACTGCCAAATAAACAGCACGGTACGAATAAGTAACGATTGGATAGAATAATTTACGGAAGAAAGGCCATCCAGGGTCTTTCTTCTTTTGTTTATAAGGTTAAGTCAATAACGCCGTCTAAACTCTATTCACTTCGGGTATAAAAGTTATTAAAACAAAACTAGCCGCGTAAAGCTGGAGGAGGATATTGAATGAAGTGGAGAGGCAGGCAAGGGAGCTCGAACGTTGAAGACCGAAGAGGAATGGGTGGTAAAGGTCTTGCTGTAGGAGGAGGAGTTGGGGGACTTATTATCGTATTGATCGTCACCCTGCTTGGAGGCAACCCTGGTGATTTGATTAACAATATGGGCGGGGGTACAGAAAATGCAGTTCCATATGAAGAGACAGCGAAAGAAAAAGACGATGCTCAATTTGTTTCTGTTGTGTTAGCAGATACAGAGAAGGTGTGGTCTGATATTTTTCGAGAAAAAGGATTGACCTATAAGAAACCCACTTTGGTTTTATATTCTGGAAGTGTTCAGTCTGCCTGTGGAACGGCCGGTTCCTCAGTAGGGCCGTTCTATTGTCCTGGTGATCAAAAGCTCTATATCGATTTGAGTTTTTATCAAGAACTTAAAGATAAATTCGGTGCACCAGGTGATTTTGCAATGGCTTATGTTATCGCCCATGAAGTAGGGCACCATGTCCAGACACTTTTAGGCACGACGGATAAAGTTCAATCAAAGCGTTCGACTCTTAGCAAGTCGGAGTATAATAAAATTTCAGTTCGTACTGAGTTACAGGCTGATTATTACGCTGGAGTGTGGGCGAATCATGAGAAAGAAATGGACGTCCTCGAAAAAGGTGATATTGAGGAAGCATTGAATGCTGCCAGTGGAGTAGGAGATGACACGCTTCAAAAGAAGTCACAAGGGTATGTAGTGCCGGAAAGCTTCACACATGGAACGTCTGCGCAGAGAAAAAGGTGGTTCGATAAAGGTTTTCATACTGGGACAATTGAAGGCGGAGATACCTTTAAGGCAAAAGAGCTTTAAGGAAAATATATGACCGATCATCCAAGAGCTGTTAAGATACGGCTCTTTTTTTGTTTTTTTGTTTACTTGTTTCGTTATAATACATGTAATGAAGCAATTCAAGAATGAATTGGAGGAGTTAGAACGTGAAATCTATTTTAATTGTTGATGATGAACCGAAGCTTCTGGAAGTAGTCTCCTCTTATTTAAGAAAAGAAGGTTTTGATGCAATAGAAGCATCAAATGGAAGAGAAGCAATGCAATATATTCAAAAAGAAACGATTGATCTTGTCGTATTAGATCTGATGTTGCCTGATGTGAGTGGAGAGGAAATTTGTCAAAGAATAAGGCAAGAATCTTCTATACCGATTCTTATGCTAACAGCAAAGGCAACGGAAGAAGATCGGATTAAAGGATTATCTCTAGGTGCTGATGATTATTTGGTTAAACCATTCAGTCCTCGTGAACTTGTTTTGCGTGTAAAAACGATTTTACGCCGTTCAGGAGATGGTGAGTTGTTAGCTGAACAAATAAAATACAACAATGGTGAATTAAATATTGTTGCAAACAAACAAGAGGTTTTTGCAGGGGGAAAATTGATTAATTTGACCCCTAATGAATATAAGATTTTGCTTACCTTTGCAAGACATCCTAATCGGATTTTTTCAAGGGACGATCTAATTGAAAGAATATTAGGCTTTGATTATGAAGGCGGTACAAGAACGATTGATCAACATGTCAAAAATCTTCGGCATAAACTTGAAAAAGACCCAAAACATCCAAAGTATATTGTCACCGTCTTTGGTATCGGTTATAAGTTTACAGGAGGGTCTTATGTTTAAAGGGCTGCATGCAAGACTTTCTATTGTATTAATTTTGGCAGCGTCATCTATTCTTGTAATCGCAGGGCTCATTATCATGATAGAGGTTCATCATCACTTTATGATGTTTCAAAAAGATGTGCCTGAATTCAAAAGTATCCGTCCGTTAACGATTCACTTTGAAAGAGCATTGCTCGGTTCTATACTTTGGACATCTATAGGTGCAATTATTTTAGTTTGTTTTATTAGCTTCTTTGTTGCCAGAAACTTATCCAAACCGCTAGTTGAGATGCGAAAAGCTGCTGAAAAGATGGCGAGCGGAGGACTAGACGTAAGAGTAAAAACAATTGGGAATGATGAATTAAACGAACTCGGTTATTCTCTGAATCAGTTAGCTTCAAAACTTCAATTTCAAGAAACCTCTAGAAAAACGATGACATCCGATATTGCCCATGAGCTTAGAACACCACTTGCGACAATTAAAAGTCACTTAGAAGCCTTTGAGGATGGCATATTTCAGCCAACCGAAGAGAGGATTCATTCGCTTAAAGAAGAGATTGATCGACTTATACTATTGGTACAAGACCTAGAACATCTAACCGCAATGGAATCCCCTCAATTTATACTGGATCGAAAAAAAGTAAATTTGAGTGAAATCATGAGTAAAAGTATGGATACGATATCTGGTGCATACATACAAAAAGGTGTAAAACTTGAAAAAGATTATCGTTCTTTTATTGGAATGAATCTTGATGCAAAACGAATCACTCAGGTTTTTATCAATCTTTTCAGTAATGCCTTGAAATACACACCAACTGGTGGGAAAGTAATGGTTTCAGCGGCTGAAGAAAAAGATTCTGTCTTAATAAGTGTTAGAGATACCGGAACTGGATTTCCTAAAGAAGATGTTAAACAAGTGTTTGAACGGTTTTATCGAAGTGAGAAATCGAGAAACAGAGATTATGGAGGCAGCGGAATAGGTTTAGCCATAGCAAAAAAAATTATTGAAGCCCATGAGGGACAGATTTGGATAGAAAGCGAGCTTGGGATGGGAACAATAGTATATATTCGTCTTATGAAATAGAAAAAGCCTCCTAGTTGGAGACTTTTTTTATTTATTCTGGTGATAATTCACTTTCAGTAACCCATTTATGATTCGTTACTTTTTTGCCTCCTGTTGTAGGCTTATAATTTACCATGTAAACTGTTGTATTTTCAGCAGATATGATTTCAGCCGTGGCGCCCTTCATACCCTTCATATGATTAGCATTCAAAGTAACTTCTGTTCCTGCTTTTAAAGCTTTTTTTCCAGCTTCTCTAATTTCCTCTTGAATGACCCACTTGTGATTATTTACTTTTTTTCCGCCTGTTGCAGGTGTATATGAGACAACATAAGCAGTTGTATTGTAGGCTCCAGAAATAGTTGCTTTAGCACCTTTCATACCCTTCATATGATCAGCATTAATAACGGCTTTGCTTCCGACTTCATATTTAGGGTTTTTCGCTGCTTTCAAATTCTTTGGAACTTTTCCTGATCCAGAATGGTCCATGCTTTCATGATTCATACTTTCTTGTTTTTTTTCATTATCATTCGCACATGCACCTAATGTTAGTGAGATTGCTAGCATTATTGTTCCAAACAAATACGTTTTATTTTTCATAATTTTACCTCCTTCTAATAAACAAACGTCACTATATTCCCTGCTAAGATTTAGCCTGTTTATACATAGCATCAATTATTAGTGACGGTTTTATTCTATTGTAGAAGGCAGTTATGAAGAAGTTGTGAAGAAAATGAGATTGATGGGTATATGAACAGTTCTTTATGTGAATGAATGGTAGTAGTTCATATAAAAGGGAGGTTTTGATATGGAAGTAACCATGAGTTCCGAAGAAGTTTTGTTGGAGATTCAGCATTTGAGTGCCAGTGGTAAAAACTTAAACAAGAAAATGGTGAAAAAATCACACCCTCATTTAATGCGCAATGCTCTTCACTATTTTCCTAGTTGGGACAATGCCATAGAACGAAGCATCACGGGATAAAACCAAATTAAACAAATGTTTAAAAGCACTCCGAAATAAAGGGGTGCTTTGTTGTTTTTAAACAACTTTTTAAAATCTATTGTCCTGGGATTTCACACATTTGTTTTCACTATGTATTGTTCTGCTTTCAACTGTTTCAGTTGAAAAATCAGGTAATTGCTTCTCTTTCTCGCAAAACTGTTTTACATGGTTTCCTTTTTTCGTTACACCGTAATAATAGCTAAGGTCTGGTTCATCTTTAAAAACTACCATATAATGTCCATGATAAAAATTTCTGTTTATTACGTATTTTGGTTCCACATAAATCGCTGCTTCTATTTCTTCTTTTGTGTATCCTTTTTCTTTTAGGTGTACAGGTACAAGCTTGTTTGCAACATACTTTGTGTAGGGGTTTCCATTATTAAGAAAATAAATAAAACAAAAGGGAGAAGCTATTATAACAGTCAAAATAAATATTAGAATGAGTAAAGGTTTTAATATCGTTTTCGATTCAGTTTCCATATTGGAATCCCTTTCACTATATAGAGTAATACAGAACTTTAGGTGTAATTTTACACCGTACCTTTAAAAGCTTCAATATCTATTTTTATACTTAGGGAAATTATAGTTAAAAATCTACGTTCATGATGAACGCAGATTTATGATGGGTAATACAAAGTCATACTTAAACGTGTTAGTGTCTTTCCTGAATTATGATACGTATGAGGTCTGTCAGCTTTAAATCTAATGGAATCACCGCATCTTACGGTGTATTCATTATTATTTACTCTTACTGTTAATTCACCTTCAAAAACGGTCAAAAACTCTTCTGTTCCTTCTCTGTGAGAATCCGCACTTAAGTAACCGCCTTTTTCAATTTCAACAGAATATACTTCAAAACGTCTGTCATCAGCAAACGGAAAATTAGGATAGACACGGTACTTTCCATTGTCTTCAGTTAATGGCTGAATATCACTTCTTAAAATAACTTTTGTATCTTCTTGTGGATTATTTATTAGGGAGGTAAAGGATACTTTTAAACCGTTCGCTATTTTCCAAATCGTTGTAATCGTTGGACTGGATTCGCCTCTTTCAATTTGACCGATCATCGTTTTACTAACGCCAGTTAAATCTGCGACCTTTTCCAAACTTAATTTTTTACTTTCTCTAAAGGCTTTTAAATTTTTAG
This sequence comes from Fictibacillus barbaricus, assembly GCF_031457135.1. Taxonomy (GTDB): domain Bacteria; phylum Bacillota; class Bacilli; order Bacillales; family Fictibacillaceae; genus Fictibacillus; species Fictibacillus barbaricus_A. The sequence continues at coordinate 26,068 of NZ_JAVDWA010000001.1, forward strand.
CGATGATAAGATGGATTTCCTCCATTAAAAACACCCCTTAACTATTTACAATATAACGACCGTTTTGTACAATAAACAGTAAAACGTTATATTGTTCATTATGGACATTATAACATACAACATGGAGGGTTTCCTATGCCGGTCATTTCGTTTTTGTTATATGTTTTTATCACTAGTTTTACACCTGGACCGAATAACATCATGGCGATGCTATTTGCTAACCAACATGGGCTTAAGAAGACGATTCGTTTTTGTATGGGTGTTGGTGCAGGGTTCTTTATTATCATTTTGTTGAGCAGTTATTTTAATCTTTTACTAAAAAACTTCATTCCTAAGATTGAATTCTTTATGACGATTCTCGGTGCTGTATATATGCTGTATCTTGCTGTGAAAATAATAACTAGTAAAAATAATGCTAAAAGTGAAGATGGAGGGAAGTATAATAGTTTGCCAGCAGGAATGCTTTTACAATTTGTAAATCCAAAAGGAATTTTATACGGTATTACTGTTGTAGGAACTTTTATTCTCCCTTATCATCATTCAAATGCCAGTTTCTTATTTTTTTCATTATTTCTCGCTTTCATTGGTTTTACGAGCACATTTTGCTGGAGTCTATTTGGTTCTGTCTTTCAAAAGTTCTTATCCAAATATAGAAACCAGTTTAATATCATAATGGCCTTGTTATTAGTGTATAGCGCTATTTCGATTCTTGTTGAGTAAAAGAGAATTGAACTGGAACGAATCTAAGTAAGTAAATTAAACAAGTGTTTAATAAAAAATATTAATTCTTATTGTGTTTTTATTATTAAAAAAAAGCAAAAAGGCAACCTGTCATAAGGCTGCCTTTTTCTTATTGCATTAATTTATTGTGAAACAGATTTGTTTGCTGGCTTTGAAGTTAAAGCTGTAAAACCTACATATAAAGAAGCAAATGCGATGATAAAATGCAGGATGTTGTCAGCAATCAAAAACATGATTCCCATGAATTCATGTGTGAATAATCCTAATATGGCTACAAGCAAGTAAATGAAGCCGAACACTTTTGCAAATAAAGCTGCTTTTGCTTCAGTGTTACTCATGATTAAACCAATAATACCCGATGCTAAGTGAACAATGTTATGCATCGGTGTGAGATGAAAAATTCCTTCCATCGGTAATACAAATCCAACGACCCCTAAAACAAGAAATATAATACCTAAAACCTTAACGAATTTTTGAGCCATTTCCAGATCAGCCCTTTCCTTAATTTTGTAATCATTTAGTTAACGGAACAAATCAAGAAATGGATCACTTTTTTCCTAAAAAAAATGTAAACATCAAATGTAAATGTAATCTTTACTATGATATTTATTATTTCTTTCACAGTTTAGGCAGTTACTGGTGTTTTAATGGTACAATGGATATAAATCAAATCATTAAGATTCGGAGTGTGAAGAGAAGTGAAATCGACATTAACGGTTGCAAGTTACCTAAAAGAAAATTCTGTGTCTCTGGCAAATGAAATCGTTGATGAAATTATAATAAAATTTGGTTTTGAAGTTAGCCAAGAAGATATCGATCAAGCAAAAATAGTATATGTTGAATTTTTTGAGTTTCTAAGTGAATCCATAAATTGTACGGAGGGTTCTGTACCGGAAGAACTCATCGCTTGGAGCCGGAAAAACGGAGAGAAGACAGCTTCTAAACATAGCCGGATTTCGGACATCCTCATTCGGTATCCAGAGACTCGCATGGTTTTTGCTGACTTCATTTTAGATATTAGTCTAAAATTTGGTCTTGATACGGAGGGAGTAGTATTAATTCTCAAGCGAGTTCATCAAATGCTGGATGTCAGCATTAATGAAACGGTCCTTGCTTTTGAACGTCGTTCTGAAGAGATCTTGTCAAAAACACGAAAAGAATTAAAAGAATTATCAACACCAATCGTACCTATTCAAGATGGCCTAGCAGTACTTCCATTAATCGGATCGATTGACGCGGAGCGAGCAGAACATCTTATGAATTACGTACTGCCGAATATTCCTTCATTGAATATCGAATGCTTAATCATGGATTTTTCGGGGATTGTGACGATAGATACTGAGGTTGCAGCGCATGTTTTTAATGTGTACGAAGTTCTTGGATTGTTAGGAATAAAGGTGTTAGTAACAGGTATCCGTTCTGAATTAGCGATAAGAGCCGTTTCAGAAGGAATTAATTTCTCCTCACTTAAGACGTTCGCCAATGTAAAACAAGCGATAGAGAGCATTAGATCTTATAGTTAATCTCATATGAATTTAGACCTCCAGCAGTAATTAGGCTGGAGGTCTTTTATATAGCTATTTTTGCAAACTTTGTTGTTTTTGAAAGTAGTTGATCTCCATTTCAGGATGCTCGCTTTCCGCGGGGCATGCGGTTAGCCACCTTGGCACGTTGCATCAGCAGTGTCTCACCTGTCATGCTAGTCCCGCAGGAGTCTCGCACCTTACATTCCAATCAACCTGTTATTGGAGTCAAATTAAAAAATGCCCTTGAAGCAAAAATCTTTTAGGAAACACCCATAATTTTCATCTTTTATTGACATATTCTATTTCTGCTTCATATACTAATATTCAAATGATTGTTTGAATGTTCACGAATGAGGTGTTGTAATGAAGAAACACGATATGTGTGAAGTAACATGTTTTGATGAAGAAAAAGTGACTCGATTAAAAGGAAATATTGAAAATAAGAACACACTAAAGGTAGCTGATCTTTTTAAGGCTTTATCTGATGATACAAGGCTGAAAATAGCCTATGCACTTACGCTTGAAAAGGAATTATGTGTTTGTGATGTAGCAAATATTGTTGGCAGCACAACAGCCACTGCATCACATCACTTAAGACATTTAAGAAATATCGGGATTACTAAATACCGCAAAGAAGGTAAGCTCGTTTTCTATTCATTAGATGATGACCATGTGGTTCAACTAATCGAGCTGGCTGTTACACACCAAGAGGAGGTGGAGCACCGTGGAGAAAGCATTAAGTAAGGAAGAATTTAAAACCGTTTACCGTGTGTCAGGATTCACTTGAGCAGGCTGCGCCAAAAAGTTCGAAACGAACGTTAAACACCTGGATGGTGTTTCTGATGCTAGTGTTAATTTTGGAGCTTTAAAGCTTACTGTATTCGGAGAAACAACGATTAAAGAAATAGAAAAAGCGGGCTCATTCGAAAATATTAAGGTCGTTCCTGAAAAAGAAGAGTTCGAAGTAAAGGCAGAACCTTTTTATAAAAAACATGCGATGATTCTGACTTCAGCCGTTTTTCTTATTATGGGCTGGCTGGCAGGTGAGATGTACGGGGAAAATGCGCTATTTTCTATTATCCCTTACGTATTAGCCATCATGATTGGCGGCTATCGTCTTTTCTTAACTGGATTTAAAAATCTCATTCGGTTTGATTTTGATATGAGAACGCTAATGACAATTGCTATTATAGGAGCCTCTCTTATTGGAGAATGGGGAGAAGGTGCCATGGTTGTTATTTTATTTGCCATTTCTGAGGCTCTAGAATCTTATTCCATGGATAAAGCCAGACAATCAATTCGTTCTTTAATGGATATTGCACCAAAAGAAGCTTTGATTAGACGCGGTCATCATGAGTTGATGATCAATGTTGATGACATTCAAATCGGCGATATTATGATTGTCAAACCCGGCCAGAGGATTGCGATGGATGGACGTGTTATAAAAGGTATTTCTGCCGTTAACCAGGCTGCCATTACAGGAGAATCGATTCCGGCTACGAAAGAAAAGGATGATGAAGTTTTTGCAGGCACACTAAATGAAGAAGGATTGCTAGAGATCGAGGTCACAAAACGTGTAGATGATACGACAATCGCGAAAATCATTCATCTAGTTGAAGAGGCTCAGGCAGAACGAGCGCCATCACAAGCCTTCGTAGACCGGTTCGCAAAATACTACACGCCTGTCATTATCTTCGTTGCCCTTTTAGTAGCTGTTGTGCCGCCGCTTTTTGACGGAGATTGGCAGAAGTGGATCTATCAGGGATTAGCTGCATTAGTAGTTGGCTGTCCGTGTGCACTTGTGATTTCTACCCCAGTATCGATTGTAACTGCGATCGGTAATGCAGCTCGTAATGGTGTTTTAATAAAAGGCGGTATCCATTTAGAAGAACTTGGATCTATTAAGGCAATTGCTTTTGACAAAACAGGCACATTAACAAAAGGAATCCCAGTAGTAACGGATATAGAAGTTGAAGGAAACGAAACGGAAGTTCTATCGTTGGCAGCGGCTTTAGAAAAAGCTTCGCAACATCCTTTAGCATCCGCTATCGTAAAAAAAGGGGAAGACTTAGGAGGCTCATTCAGCCATTTGCAAGTGGATCACTTCACCTCTGTAACAGGAAAAGGGATAAAAGGCAGCATTAATAATGAAGCGTATTATGTTGGGAGTCCTTCATGGTTTATAGAGAGAGCTGTACAAGGTATAGAAAGCTACGGAGAAAAAATTAAAGTATTGCAAAACCAGGGTAAGACAGTAATGATGTTCGGAAATAACGAACGTGTCTTAGCTCTTATCGCAGTGGCTGATGAAGTCAGGGAGTCGAGCTTTGATGTCATCAAACAATTGGATGCTCAAGGAATTAAAAAGACGATCATGCTCACTGGTGATAATAAAGGAACAGCTGAAGCAATAGGAAAAGCGGTTGGTGTAAAAGAGATTCATGCTGAACTCTTGCCTCATGAAAAGCTGGACAAAATAAAAGCGTTGCGAAAAACATATGGCAAAGTGGCTATGGTTGGTGACGGGGTGAACGATGCTCCAGCACTGGCCGCCGCAACCGTTGGAGTAGCTATGGGTGGAGCAGGCACCGATACCGCATTAGAAACAGCTGATATCGCACTTATGGCGGATGATTTAAGAAAGTTGCCATTTACAGTTAAACTTTCGCGAAAAGCATTAGCGATTATTAAGCAGAACATTACGTTCTCTCTTGGCATCAAGCTGCTGGCATTGCTCTTAGTCGTTCCAGGATGGCTTACATTATGGATTGCCATATTCGCAGACATGGGCGCCACATTGATTGTGACGTTAAATAGCCTTAGACTTTTAGGTGTTAAGGATAAAAAAGAATAAAGGAAAGATAACAAGATGATCCAAAAGGTGTTGCAAAACATTGCTTTTGGGTCATTTTTCTTTTCAGTCTTCAATCTCGATGTTCCATAAAATTTGAATACCTTTTTAAGTCTCTCACCAATCAAAACCTCACCCCATAAAATAGGTTTGGGCGATAAAAAAATTGAAATTTATTAGAAACTATTTGACAAAACCTGAATAGACTCATACTATGATATTAAAAGTTGCCTTAGGGAAACAAATGGGACGGGAGGAAAAACAAATGGACGGAGCTAAAAAGATACGCTTGTTAGATGGTAAGGTCGGCAGCTTCATCCGGATTACTTCTATGGATATTGATGGAGTGATGAGAAGAAGATTACTCGATCTAGGTTTTGTACCAGGTGCTGTTGTGGAAGTGATTAGAAGAAGTCCTTTGGGAGATCCGATGGCTTTTCGTGTAAGTCAAACTACGATTGCATTGCGAAAAGAAGAAAGCATAAGGATTGAAGGGGAGCTGATCAACCATGAGTAATTTTTTTACCATTGCTTTAGCGGGCAACCCGAACACAGGGAAAAGTACATTGTTTAATGCATTGACTGGATTAAAACAACATACAGGAAACTGGGCGGGGAAAACGGTATCGCTTGCTGAGGGAATTGTTGAACACAAAGGTAAAACCTTACGTATGATTGACCTTCCAGGAACATATTCTCTTTTTTCCAACTCCACGGATGAAGAAGTGGCAAGAAACTATATCGTTTTTGAAAAGCCTGATGTCACTCTTGTCGTGCTGGATGCAACATCTCTTGAGAGAAATTTGAATTTAGCACTTCAAGTTTTAGAAATGACAACAAACGTGATTGTTTGTATTAACTTGATTGATGAAGCGGATAAACAAGGTATCGTAATCAATGAAAAAGCATTAACGAGACGTCTAGGGGTACCAGTTATTAAAATATCGGCGAGAAACAAAACGGGGTTTGCTCTGCTTTTAGATACAATTGATCGAATTGTGACAGGCAAAATAGTATGTGAGCCTGAGAAAATTACGTACGATGAAGAAATAGAAAAGAAGATCAGACAGATTGAACCGCTTGTTCGGGAATATATAGATGATTCCATTTCATCGAGATGGGTAGCACTAAGGCTATTAGACGGTGATGAATCTTTATTTCAACAGATGGAAAAGCGCTTTTCAATAAAGGGGGTGTGAGTGATGCAAAATGAATTATCCAAAGAACAGCGAAATTTAAGTAGCCTTTATGCCTATGCTCAAGAGATCTCTGACTCAGGCTTACGGGATAATATCGTTCAAAACCTTTATAAAAGAAGTCAGCAGCTTTGTGAAGCGGCAGTCACTCACACAAAAACAGACCGTGATAAGCGAACAGAAAAATTGGATGCCATATTCACATCGCCGATTTTTGGATTTCCGATCATGATTATCATGCTCGGTATCGTATTTTACCTTACGATTGCTGGAGCAAACATTCCATCATCCATGCTTGCTGAATTTTTCGGATTGCTGGAAAATCACATAACAGCATTTTTCAATTATGTTCACTCACCAGAATGGCTGCACGGCATTTTAGTGCTTGGACTTTATCGAGGTACAACATGGGTAATAAGCGTTATGCTGCCCCCGATGGCAATCTTTTTTCCAACGTTTGCACTGCTTGAAAATTACGGATATCTTCCGCGTGTTGCTTTTAATATGGATCGGATTTTTAAAAGTGTGGGAGCTCATGGTAAACAATCATTAACGATGGCAATGGGATTTGGCTGTAATGCAGCAGCGATGCTTTCGTCTCGTATTATTGAGTCGCCAAGAGAAAGAATGCTTGCGATATTAACGAACAACTTTGTTCCTTGTAATGGACGCTGGGGTACATTAATTGTTCTAGCTTCACTTTTCATGGCAGCTGGTTATACAGGCGGTGCGAAATCACTCGTCACAACAGCGGTCATAGTCGGGATTGTAATGATTGGGATTATCGTAACATTCATCGTCTCATGGGTGCTTTCAAAAACGGCGCTTAAAGGAGTTCCTACACATTATACACTGGAGCTTCCTCCATACAGACGACCAAAATTCTTTGATACTGTAGTTCGATCTTCCTTAACGAAGTCATTAGCTGTACTAAATCGTGCCATAAAGGTCGCAGCACCTGCAGCAATTTTAACGTGGGTGATCGCTAACATCTATATTGGCGATACAAGTATCATGATGTATATCGTGAACTTCTTGGATCCATTTGGAAAAATGTTAGGATTAGACGGTTTTATTTTAATGGCATTCCTAATTGGGCTGCCTGCCAATGAAATTGTTTTGCCGATCTTATTGATGGGTTATCTATCTACAGGATCTTTAACAGAAGTAGATAACTTAGTAGATCTAAAGAAGATCTTTCTGGAACATGGATGGACGTGGCTGACGGCGTTAAATATGATGCTGTTTTCACTGCTGCACTTCCCATGTGGAACAACACTCGTAAACATCTATAAAGAGACGAAGAGTAAAAAATGGACATTTTTATCCTTTGCGATTCCAACGGTGATTGCGATCGGTGTTACATTCGCAATTGCTCAAATCGTATATTTCGTCCGCTAATATGTGTTAAGAGACTGAACCTGAAATGGGTTCAGTCTTTTTTTATGCTTGTTTGATTATTGAAGAGGTGGTGGGTGTTGTAGAAAGACCAAATTTTTATAAAGGCATTTCTGGCATTCATTGTTGTTTTTGAAAGGAGTTGATTTCTTTTTCCAGGCTGCTCGCTTTAAGCGGGGCAGGAGTCTCACACCCTCAACTTCAACCAACTGTCAATGAAGACAAAACCAAAAGATTAAATAGCAACAATCTTAACAAGGGATTACTCTGACATTTCCCATCGTTACTATTTGATCTACCTGTGGAATCAGCACTGTAAAAAACCAAATTAGCCAATTCAAACATACAGATCGGTTTTCTATCAGTCTTAGTCTTTTATGGATTTAAAGTGAAGGTTTGTGCTAATTCTACTAATGGGAAAAGCCATTTGTATAAGGGTTTGCATGAATAGTTTGCATCTGACATAATATATATGAGCATATATTCATACAATGGATATAAGGGGTGGATATTATGGGGCATTCTCATGATCACAGCCATAGTCATGGCCACGGACATCATCACCATGGAGGGAATAACAAAACAGCACTTAAATGGTCGTTCTTTCTTATCACAGCATTTATGGTTGTTGAAGTAGTTGGAGGAGTATTAACGAACAGTTTAGCTCTTTTATCAGACGCTGGACATATGCTGAGTGATGCGGCTGCACTTGGATTAAGCTTTTTGGCTTTAACATACGGGCAGCGTAAAGCGACTCATTCCAAAACATTCGGCTATAAACGTTTTGAAATTTTAGCGGCGTTTTTAAACGGACTCACACTCCTCGTTATTTCACTTTATATCTTCTGGGAAGCTTATCAGCGTTTAATGGATCCTCCCGAAGTTGTGAGTAAGGGGATGCTGATTATTTCATTCACGGGTTTGTTAGTGAACATCGCTGCGGCATACATCTTGATGAAAGGCGATAAGGACGAAAATTTAAATGTAAGAAGTGCTTTTTTGCATGTGCTAGGTGATATGCTCGGTTCAGTTGGAGCAATCATTGCAGCATTGCTCATCATGTTTTTGGGATGGAGTATCGCTGATCCTATTGCGAGCATTATTGTAGCCATACTAATTATTATAAGCGGCTTTCGAGTGACGAAAGAGTCATTCCATATTTTGATGGAAGGTTCACCTCTTACTATTGATGTACTAAAGGTCAAAGAAGCATTATTGGCGCTTCCAGAAGTGAAGGATGTGCATGACCTCCATGTCTGGTCTATCACTTCCGACTTTCCAGCCCTGAGCTGTCATATCGTGAAAGAATCCAATACAGATTATCAAACGGTACTTAAAGAGGCTAATAAAACTTTGCATGATCAATTCCACATTGAACATACGACGATACAAGTTGATGAAGCAGCGGTAGGCTGCCAAAAAGAAGATCATTGCAATTAAAAAAACGAATCGATTTTAGATTCGTTTTTTTTTACGTATGTTTTGCATGATTTATACTTTGTTTAAGCAAGTCGATTACGTGTTCATCATCCGTAGAATAATACATCGTAGTGCCTTCTCTGCGGAATTTTACTAACCTTACATTTTTCAAAAAACGCAATTGGTGAGAAACTGTTGATTGTAGAAGAGATAAGGTATCGGCGATTTCATTGACAGAATGCTCCCCTTGCAGCAATAAATTTAATATGCGAATCCGGGTTGGATCAGATAGCGCTTTGAAGCATTGGGCTACCATAAAAAGCGTTTCATCGTCCAGGTCATTAAAGGTATTCTTTTTGTTCTGTTGAACTTCTTTCATGGTAACACCTCAATATCATTAGTTTATATTCATTATAAAAGATTCAAAACGGCAGGACAAATAGGTAAGAAATTAGGATGGGGTTGTATTCGCCGTATTTGTTCATGGTATCATTTCATTAGTAATGCATTACGGAGGTCAATCTTATGTTTGTACAAAAAGAAAATCAAACAATCGACTCAAAATATATTCAGCAGCATTTAGCTAACGAACGAACTTATTTAGCATGGATTCGCACTGCCATAGCAATTGTAGGGATCGGATTTGTTATCGTAAACCTTCATTTTACTTTACAAGATAAGTTATCTCATACTGCCGACCTTATCGCGATCACAGTAGGTGCACTAGCATTTTTATTAGGTACATCCACCATTATTCTCTCATCGTATGAATATATGAGAAAAAGATATCAAATCAATCAGCAAACATTTCGTGCCGCAAAAAATCTTATTTTAATTCTATCAGGTTCCCTTGTAGTAAGCTTAATCGTCATGGGAATCTTGTTTATGATTTATCTAATCAATACCGTCGATTAATGGGTGGCAGGTACAAAAGAAAATAAGCAGTTTTGGAGATGAAGATATGAATTTGCGATTTAAAACAGCATCAGAAAAGGAAATTGAAGAAATTTATGAATTCGCCGGTCTTAACCGCAGAGAAGCAACAAATCACGATTCAGAAGATAATAGGCAAAAAATGATTGAAGACTATGAGCATTCCGCAAAATATAATGCCTATTTTGTTTGTCTTATGGCAGAAGATACTTTGCTTGGATGGGTTCAAATTGATAAGGCGTTTGATCATTTAACTGGAGATGAAATCGGCTGGATCAATGACTTGTATGTCAAAGGATCTTACAGAGGAAAAGGGTACTCCAAATTGCTATTGGATGAAGCATTAAAGGAATTCAAAAAAAACGGGTATAGTGATGTAAGGCTAAACGTTTATACACATAACCAGAAAGCAATAAATTTGTATGAAGGAATGGGATTTAAAGACGTTAATAAATTTATGAAAATATCTTTATAGAAGGCTGTTTGCGCAAGTTTCTGTTTTTGTAAGTAGTTGATTTCCCTTCAGATACTCGTTTTTTCGGGGCGTGCGGTGAGTAAAGAGTTCTATAGAAATTGGAAAGAAAAGTGCTTGTGGATTAATTCCACGAGTACTTTTTCTTTTTCTGTTTTTAACGGTCATTTAATGAGCAGATAGCTCTACTTTGTAATCAGGAATTTATGGTATAAAAATGTAATTGACAATCATTATCAATATGCTTATACTTTGAAAGTGGTAATTGAAAATGATTTTCATTATCTTCTAAGGTTTTTTATTTCTTTTGTGAAAAGAGGCGATCGTTTTGTTAAAGAAGGTTCAAATCTTTCTTGTAATTATTCTATTTGGGTTAATCATTTCTCCTTTACATAGCTTTGCAAACGGTAAGGCAACTGAGGATATGACAGAAGCAAATAAATTAGCTGCACAATCACTCCAATTATCGAAAACAGGTGATATGGATGGAGCAGCAAAAACGTTCAAAGAATTTTCAAGTACGTGGCTGTCGATTGAGGATGGTGTTAAAGATCAATCTGCAATCGCATACAAAGAGATTGAAGACGCAATGGGTCAAGTTCAATTTGCATTTGCTCAACAGCCAGTAAAAGCAGCAAATGTAACAAATGGACTAACTTTATTAATGCAGACGAACCAAAAGTTTATCGATGGTAAATTCCCTCCAGGATCAGGAGAAGAAAAGAAAGGTTCAGAGCAAAAAATAAATGTAGCAAGCCTCGTTACTTTGCTGGATCATTCATTAAAAAAAATTGATGAAAATGATATAAATGGAGCAAAAGCTGATATTGAACAGTTTAGAAAATCTTGGTTAGAAGTTGAAGGATCTGTTCTTACACAATCTTCAAAAGTATACTCTAACTCAGAGCGCGATATGGTAACTTCATATGCTTTGCTCAATTCAAACAAAATAGATGAAGCGAAAAAAACCATTAAGGAAATGCGGAATTATTTAGCACCTCTCGCTATGAAATCGAGCTATAACATGATGGATGCTGTAACTATTTTGCTGCGCGAAGGACTTGAAGCTTTATTAGTAATAGTCGCATTGCTAGGATTTTTGAAGAAATCAGGACATGAGGACAAAAAGCAATGGATTTGGATGGGCGTTGGATCAGGCGTTGGTGTGAGTATCATTCTTGGAATAATCGTGAACCTTTTATTTTCGGCAGGAACGTTCGGAAGCAATAATTTCTTAATTGCTGGATGGACTGGAATTTTTGCTGCTGCAATGCTTTTATATATGAGTTATTGGCTGCACAGTAAATCCAGCATCGCTGAATGGCAGCGATACATTCACACAAAGAGTACAAACGCGCTAAATACGGGAAGTTTATTTTCTTTAGCAGCATTATCATTTCTCGCTGTTTTCCGCGAGGGTACAGAAACTGTGTTGTTTTTTATAGGGATGGCAAATTCGATAAAAATGCCGTCGCTCTTAACAGGGATTGGAATAGGAGTCTTAATCCTTATCATTCTGTCTTACTTCATCCTAAAAGTAGGTTTGAGGATTCCAATGCGGCCGTTTTTCTTAGTATCAAGTATTTTAATGTTTTATTTATGCTTTAAATTTGCGGGAATGGGTATTCATGGATTGCAGCTTGCCGGTTTGTTGCCAGTCACACAAATCAGTTCTTTGCCGACAATTGACTTTTTGGCGTTTTATCCAACCGTACAAAGTATCATTCCGCAAGCTTTTCTATTAGTCGTTGCAATAATCGCGGCAGTACTTAACAAAAAGAAAGATATTAATTTAAAAATTCAACTTAGAAAACAGGGGGATCTTCAAAATGCAAACTAAAAAATACATCGTACCTATGGTAATAGCAACTTCTCTTATATTGTCTGCTTGTGGAACAAAAGGTAAAGAGGAATCAACTTCAACAAAAGAAATGACGATTGCTGATGGGTCAAAAGAAATGAAGCAAACGTTAAAAGATCTGAATTCACAGCTTGAAGCAAAAGATGCTGATAAAGTTGCAAAATCAGGTGAGAAATTAGAAGAATCATGGGAAAAATTTGAGGATGAGGTAAAGGATAAAGATGCTAAACTTTACGAAAAAGTAGAAACACCTTTACACACAATTGAAGCGGGAGCAAAATCTGAACCATTGGATGTAGCGACCCTTTCAAAAGCATCGGAAGAATTAAATACAGTATTATCAGAAGTCGAAAAGCTTAAATAAATATAGAAGCCAAAGAGTGTGTAATCATTCTTTGGCTTTTTTGTGATGTAATTGAACGGAATATCAATTTTTTTTGATTTATTAATTGCAAAAAGAAAAATATGGTATATACTGAATATATATCAAATATTATTGATGTAAGGAGCGGTGTAATGAATAAAGAATTACCATTATTAAATGATGCAAATGCGAATATAAACTTTGAAAAATATGAGCAAAAATTTAAGGCGCTGGCAGACCAGCAAAGGCTTCATATCATTCATATCCTTGCAGCAAAAGGCTCAGTCTGTGTATGTGATCTGACACCATTAATCGACATGCCGCAGTCGAAACTTTCTTATCATCTGAAAATACTCCTGGGTGCAGAACTCATTACAAAAGAAAAACGAGGGACATGGAATTACTATTCATTAAATGTGGAAGAAGTAAAAGCCATTTTATCTGATCAGTTATGCTGTGTATTTTTACCGTCATGCTGTTAAAGTGGAGTACTAATAAGTATTTCACTTCGTACAATTCATCAATTTTTTTTGATTAATACATCAAATTATTTTGATGTAAATTCAAAGGAGGAATTTATCAATGAATCTTTATTATTTAGAAAAGATGGGAGAAGCCAAGCAATTGGAGCTGTCTAAAGTTTCAATGGAATCATGGAAACGAAATGGTGTTAAGAAAAAGAACTCGAGTCTCTATTCTGCTTTTAAAAAGTTTCTTACTTTTAAGTGGATGAAGTATTCGGAATTGCGTAAACCTGTTTGCTGTTCATAATTGGGGGAGGTAAAAAGCATGTGGACCGAAACGTTTAAAAGTTTTTTAAGTATCGCCATTGAGCTTACCGTTTTGTTTGTAGTGATATCATTTGCAATTAATCTTGTTCAAGCATATATCCCATATGAAAAAGTAGAGAAATATTTAAGTGGAAAAAACAAAGGAATGGCTGCAGCATTCGCTCTCATTTTCGCTTTCGTCACTCCATTTTGTTCCTGTTCTACAATCCCAGTTGTTGTTAACATGCTGAAGAAAAAGATGCCATTTTCAATTGTGATGATTTTCTTATTTTCTTCACCTATTCTCGATCCGACTATCATAACCATTATGGGAGTCGTTTTAGGGTGGAAGGTGTCGATCATTTATACCGTTATTACCACTGTTTTCTCAGTCATTATCGGATTTGCACTTGAAGCTTTCGGATTTGAAAAGTCTGTAAAAAACGTGATGGTGAAGGGATATGAGGAAGAAACGAAAACATTCAATGTAAAAGCGGCCTTTAATGAGACATTAGCTTTGATGAAAAGTGTATATCCTTATCTGATCAATGGTGCATTAATCGGATCTGTCATTCATGGTCTAGTACCTACCCATTGGATCGCTTCGGCATTTGGAAGCGACAAATGGTGGATCGTACCGATCGCAGCCATTGTAGGCATTCCGCTGTATATCCGGTTATCGAGCATGATACCCATTTCTCAAGTCCTTATAGCGAAAGGGATGGCTCTAGGTCCGGTGATGGCACTCATTATTAGCTCAGCAGGAGCTAGTTTGCCAGAAGTTATCTTGTTAAAGTCTATTTTCAAAAAGGAACTGGTAGTAACTTTTGTGCTTTCAGTAATCATGATGTCTACCATTTCCGGGTTCATTTTTTATCTCGTTTAAATATTTTCTTAGTGAAAGGAGGTGAAGAACATGAGTATTGTGAAAATCCTCTTAGGAAATGAAAAAGAAGATGGATGTTGCGGAGTAGAAATTATAGAAATAGAAAATAAAGATGATGCATGCTGTGAAATTGAAAAAAAGAATGAAAAAAGACCTTGCTGTCCTTAAGTATTCAGTAAATTCGGGAAGCAGTTCCATATTTGGGAGCTGCTATTTTTAATGAATGCATTAAAACCTATTTCAACTCTCATACTAACAAAGTAGGAGGGATAAAATGGATAAAGATTTAGCACTTTTAAAAGAGTTAACGGAAACGTATGGACCGTCTGGATTTGAAGCAAGGATACATAAACTGGTTCGTGATCGGTTATCCCAGAGTACGTCTGACATTGAAACAGACCAGTTAGGAGGGGTCGTGGGAAAAATAGGTTCCCAAGGTCCTAAAATTTTAATAGCTGGCCACTTAGACGAAGTAGGATTAATGGTCACTCACATTACAAAAGAAGGTTTCCTGCGCTTCTTGCCCCTTGGAGGATGGTGGGGACATGTTATGCTTGCACAGCGAGTGAAAGTAATCACTCGTAATGGTGATTTAACAGGTGTCATCGGTTCAAAGGCACCGCATGTTCTTACATTTGACGAAAGAAAGAATGTGTTAGAAACAGATAAAATGTTTATTGACATTGGAGCAACGAGCCGAGAAGAAGCAAAAAGTTTTGGGGTTCAAGTAGGAGATCCCATTTCACCGGTTTGTCCATTTGAGGTCATGCCAAACCCTAAAATGCTATTAGGGAAGGCATTTGATAACAGAGCAGGTTGTTTTGTTGCGATTAGGACGCTTGAAAAGCTGAAAGAGGAAGGATCTCTTCCGAACACCTTATATGCGGGTGCAACTGTACAAGAAGAAGTCGGACTTCGCGGCGCACAGACTTTAGCGAATACGATTAAACCGGATATCGCATTTGCATTAGACGTTGGAGTTGCAGGTGATACACCGGGAATGTCACAGCAAGAAGGGCATTCCGAGTTAGGTAAAGGACCTTTATTAGGGTTCTTTGATGCAACAATGATACCTCATCCGAAGTTAAGGGATTTTGTAGTTGGAATTGCAAAACAGCATCGTATTCCTTTTCAAATTGATATTATGACAGGCGGTGGAACGGATGCAGGTAAGTTCCATCTCGCATATGGCGGAATTCCGACCTTGGTTTTAAGTGTTCCGTCCAGATATATTCACAGCCATGTTTCCATGGTAAATAGAGATGATCTAGACCATGCGATTAAATTGCTTACAGAATGTATTAAAATGCTAGACCAGGAAACAGTCAATCGCATAAAAGAGATGAATGGCAGCATTCATTAGATGGAAACGTGAAAAAGAGAGCTCATGGGCTCTCTTTTTCGTATATTGGGCTAATTTTAAAAGTCTATTTTTACATAATCTCACGAGTTAGAAGCATAATCTCACGAAAATTTTCATAATCTCACGGATTTTTTCATAATCTCATGGATTTTTTAATATACTCGCGAGTCGACAGAATGTGACTTGAAACGGCGTCTTCTACACAAAAATACTTATGAACTAACAATCCAGTGGTTTATTTCACTTTTTCATTTAAATAACGAATGAAACCGTCACGATGACCTTTATGGTCGATGATTTTCCGAACATAATAGGGGTCTTTTAATAACCCTTTTTGTTTATCGAGCAAAATCCATTCTTTAAATTCTGTATCTTGTAATAGCTCGTTATACCATTCTTCTCGATCAAGTTCTTTCCAAAGATCTTCAATATCCGGATCTTTCTTTCCTAGTACATATTTTTGAAACAATTCAATAAAAAGTCCAACCGTTAAAACACATAGAAATAATAATGTCATCATGTTAAGTACCTCCGGCTTAATAAAAGATACCAAATCAATCTAATAAATAGCAATAAAGAAATGTTTAAATAAAAAGTAGTTGTTATCCATTGGCACTAAATGTAAAATTTTTATAATAGGTCATTTGGATGGTGAACGGATTGGAAATTACAAAGCATTTATTGTTCAACCTGTCTTTATTAATGCTATTTATTTTTGTATGTATTGTATGGTCATTAAAGAAAAAGGAATCGCGGATTTCCAAGACAGCTACAGTAGTCTGCGGTATTGCTGCCATGTGGACATGTATTGCTTTTGCATACGAATTAACTGACAATACACGCTTCGATTTAAGAGAAATACCTGTTATTATCGGTGGATTATACGTAGGTATTGGCCCGATATTAGCAATTGCTTCGATTGTGATAAGAGGATTTTATGGCTTAGACTTTGGTTTTTTTATAAATATTTTAATATATGGTCCTTTAGGGCTGCTTTTATGGCGGGTGTATCCTTGGTTCTGGAAGCGGTCTTCGAAGTGCAGGGTAATTATCGCAATCGGAATAACTTTACTATCTAGCTTGGCGACGGTAACCGTTATGGAAATCGTAAATTTAAAGCTGAATCATATTGATGCCTTATTTGCTTTCTTAATCATACCGCCGCTCAGTATGCTCATTATTTCTTGTACCATTGAATTTGTAAGATCTGATCTACATATGAGGCAGCAGCTATTTAAATCTGAAAAGCTAGCGGCCGTTGAACAAATGGGTGCTGCGATATCACATGAAATTAGAAATCCTCTTACGGTTTCTAAAGGGTTTGTCCAATTACTCGAAAAAGAATCAATTTCCGCAGATAAACAGAAAGAGTACCTGAGCTTAATAAAAGAAGGACTCGATTCTGCAGAAAAAGTTATCCAAGATTACTTAACCTTTTCTAAACCATCAATTGATTCGATGGATGAGCTGAACATCCAGCACGAATTAAATCAGATCATCTCATTCCTAATTCCAACAGCCAATCAGCATTCAGTTCTTATCTCAGCTGAATTTATCCCTTCCATTTATGTGCTGGGTGATGGGCAAAAATTTAGCCAGTGTCTATTAAATGTAATGAAGAATGGAATTGAATCCATGCCTGATGGTGGAACTCTCAGTGTTTCAGTGAAAAAGAAAGAAAATAAAGTCATTATAGAAATCAAAGATACTGGAGTCGGGATGACGAAAGAACAAATGAATAAATTAGGTGAGCCCTATTATTCAACAAAAGGGGCAAATGGCACGGGGCTTGGGATGATGGTTGCTTTTAGTGTGATACGGGCGATGAAAGGATCTGTTTATATTACTAGCGAGCTTGGAAAGGGAACCATTTTTTCTTTGCAATTTCCTGCCTTTGAATATGCAGCTAAATAAAAACAGCACGCCTAAGCGCTGCTGTTTCTTTGTTTCTAATCAGCGTCAAACCATAAAGAACCCTGGTCATCCGGATCACCGTTGTAATTGACGAAGATTTCTTCACCTGCTTTGATATTTTTATGTGCATAAAAATCAACTGATTGTGTTTTATAGTTATTTTTAAACCTAGCGTTAGGTTTATAGGAATGATTAAACAATGACCCAAATCCTAGGGCAATGGCAACACCTTCATACCAGTTAAAGTAATAGTTTCGAAGCGCCGTCTTTTTAAGACGTATATATTGATCATCAGGACACTCAATGACAGGAGCTTCATGGAACAGTTCACCTTGACGAATATCTTTTGTTGCAAAAACACCTCTTCCATAACGTGATTCTCTAACCTCTAGCAACTAAAAATCACCGCCATTCTTTTTTTAGTAAGCTTTTTTTCGTATAATTTTTTGCTCTTTGTAAGAGGTTGATTTCCGTTTCAGGATGCTCGCTTTCCACGGGGGGTGCGCTGAGCCCCCTCTGCGCCTTGCGCCATGAGTGGTTTCATCTGTCCCACTAATCCCGCAGGAGTCTCGCACCTTGCACTCCAATCAACTTGGTCCAAAAGCAACAATAATAGCCTTTAAGTAAGGGGGGAAGCCCCCAACATTTTTCGCAGATGGCCATTTACAACATTCCTTATAGTAGAACATCATATGACTGTTCCGGTATAGGAGTTAGTAGCAAATGCCCATCTCATTATGGAAATAGGCAAAGAAAAAACAGCACTTGTGGGGTGCTGTTATTTTTTGTCTTCTTTTTCTTTGATGATATCTTTAAGCTCTGACCAGTTTGTTAGCCGGGGCATCTCGACATGCTGGTTATACGATTGATCTCTTACATACAACTGAACGGATTCATTTGTCAGGGTTTCTAATACATTCGGTTTATCATCAAAATAGAAGTCTAAATTTAACTTTTTAATCGTGTGTATTTTTTCTTCATCTTTCATCCCGCAAAAAAATCTGCCTTCTTGAACAGGGAATCCAGCTTCTTCTACCCATTTTTTTGTGCGTTCACAATATTCTGCAGGTCTAGCTGTAATATAATAGATTTCATGACCTTGTTCATCAAGCTCCTGCAAGAGTTCTAGTGCATCAGGGTATAAGGGGCAGTCTGTAAAATAAATTTCTTCCATTGAGTCACGCCACATTTGATTTCCTTCTGTTGCTGTAAGACCAAATGCTTCATGTATTTCCAATGTTTTAATTTTATGAAAAACATCAAGCGGGACTTCCTTTTTTAAATTTTTGTTGTATATCGAAAATGCATGCTGCCTTAAATTAATGAGTGTGTCATCGATATCAAAACCAAATTTCATGCTTAAAACCTCTAATCTTTATATTTTGGGTAACCTGTAAACTTAAAATCAGGTCCGATTGGGGTTACGGTCATATTAGAAAGTTCGATGGCATTTGCCATTTTATCGATACCAGTTCCCCCGAAAAATGAAGGGGATTCTTTGCCGCCAATTAATTTTGGTGCAACATATAATATCACTTTATCAATTAATCCTTTTTCAAAAAATGAAGCATTTATCGTTCCGCCGCCTTCAATTATAAGGGAAGAGACTAAGTTCTCACCTAGTATGTTAAGTACATCCCGCGGATTCACCTGAGTACGCCCAGCAATAAATACTTTAATACCTAATGATTCTAATTGCTCTTTTTTTAAGGGATCACAGTTCTCGGAAGTGAATATCCAGGTTTCTGCTTTGCGGTCTGTAACGAGTTTTGCGTTCACCGGAATTCTTAAAGAAGAATCTAATACTACTCGAATAGGGTTGCGGCCATTCGGAATTCTAGTTGTGAGTTCAGGGTCATCGTGCAGCACAGTATTTACACCAACCAAAATAGCAGCATTCTCATTTCTAAGCTTATGGACGTCCAGCCGCGCCTCCTCTGAAGTGATCCACTTGCTATTATTGGTATGGCTAGCGACCTTTCCATCAAGAGTGATACCGGACTTAAGCGTAACAAAGGGAACGTTTTCAACAATAAACTTATTAAAAACTTCGTTCATGTGCTGTGATTCCTTTTCAAGAATACCTACTTCAACTTCAATGCCGGCATCCTTTAAGATCTTCACACCATTTCCTGCAACAAGCGGATTGGGATCGAGTGTTGCTACTACAACTTTTTTTATACCAGCTTCAACAATAGCGATCGCACAAGGACCTGTACGTCCATGGTGAGAACACGGCTCCAGCGTTACATAGATTGTACCGCCTTTTGCTTTTTCTCCCGCCATTCGAATAGCATGAATTTCAGCGTGCGGTTCACCAGCTTTTAGATGGGCACCAACACCGACAATACGATTATCATTTACGATTACTGCTCCTACCAACGGATTAGGATCAGTCTGGCCTTTCATTGCTAATGCATTATCTAAAGCTAGCTTCATGTAAAATTCGTGATTACTCATTCGTGAAAATCCCTTCTTCTTGAATGTGTCCCGAACGATTAATTTTAGTTTGCAGATACTTCTCGTTGAATTCAGAAATATCTCCCCAAATAGGTGTTCTTCCTGATACAGGAAGGCCAGACTTCTTAAGTGCTTCTAGTTTTTTTGGATTGTTTGTAATGAGCGTAACCGGTTTTGCGCGAAGAGCTTTTAACACCTCGATGGCATCTTCGTAGTTTCTGGAATCATCCACGAAACCTAAGCTTTCATTAGCTTCTACCGTATCTTGTCCATTTTCTTGAAGAAGATAAGCCATTGCTTTACTGAAAAGACCTATACCTCTTCCTTCGTGATTAGCTAAATAGAACAAAGCACCTGTGCCGTGTTCCACAATCATTTGCATGGATTGCTTAAGCTGGTATCCGCAATCACAGCGTTTGCTTCCAAAAATATCTCCAGTATGGCAAATCGAGTGCATTCGGATCAAGGCATCCTCATTATATTCAAAATCTCCGTACACTAATACGCTGGATTGCTGATATTCTGCTAAATTTGCAGAGGAGAGACGATCAATCACTTCTTCAAAATTATTTGTTTGATCACAGCCTTGAAGCCAGCAATACCATTGAAACACAACTGTTTCTCCGTATAGATTAACTGGGAGGCGAATCGGTCCTACTAAATAAATGTCACCTTCATCTTTTTTGATTAATTTTATTTTATCTTCTAAAACAGAAAGGATTTTTTCTTTTAATCCACTTTGTGTCATCTTGTCGTGCTCCTTTAAGGTTACTCTATTTTTATCATTAGATTTTTTACACCATTTTCTATATTAACATGTTTATTTTATACTAGATGAATTGGATGAAAGAAGTGTTTTGCTCAATATGGAAAAAAAAAGCATGGAAACCCAAATTAGGATTCAATGCTTTTTAAAAATGGGTATTCATGGGAAATGTATGGATTTTATATGATTTTGTTTTATATAAATCGTTTCACAATTAGCATTTATTAATTGAATCATATTGGCATCCACACTCTTAATTAAGCCGATTTTATCGTTATCTTCTCCCATATCAAAAACTACGAGTGTACCAATGGATTTCTTTAATTGCTCTTCAAAAGAGCGGCTCAATGAAGATGTCACGGCAGGTGTATCAGGAAAATGGAAAGGAGTACGATTTTGATCAATTACTCTTAGCCATTTTACATGATTAAGTGGGATGTAAATGTTTTTGTAGATAGGAGAGTAAAAAACAAAATAATCGCTAAGTACTTTTGTGATTATGCCATGAAGTGATTTTTTCCCAACTATGTGAATTTCGGTATTGATTCCAACGGCATTTAACAAAATACCGCGAAAGGATATCTTCTTTTCTTGCATGTCATTTGGTGATTCGAAAGAGGGAGTATGATTTTGATTCTCCTTTTCATCAAGCTTAATTTTCATGACATGCAGCTGTGGAATGTAATAATAATTTTGACCATCATTTACAACTAATATGTCGTTCCCTACATCTGATAAAATACCTTCGATACATTCCCCAGGCATCTTTATTATCATTTTTCTATTTATCATTTGATATAAATCATTCAAACAAATCTTCTCCTATTAAATTGATAATCGTCCTATTTTTTATAAGATAATCAAATTGATCCAATGGTATAAAAGGAATAGAGTGACCAATAAGGTTAATGGAATAGCAATTAATGATACTTTTAAATAATCCTTCCACTTAACCTTTATTTTGTGCTGCTTTAATATGTGCATCCAGATTAATGAAGCTAATGTGCCTATAGGGAGCAGCAATGATCCAATGTCACTTCCAATAATACTAGCCAGATACATTGTCTTTAAATTAACAGGATCTAAATGCAATTCAGTTAAAGTAATCGTACCAATCAGCAAAGCGGGATGGTTATTAAAAAAGTTGGACAATATTGAAACCAAACCACCCATAAGAAAGGTTGCTTGGAAGAGTCCTTGTTCTACGATAGGCTTGCAAATTTTCAAAAGAATCACAGTTAATCCTGAGTTGTGAAGACCATAAATGATGACATACATCGAAAAAGCAAAGATAAGAATATGCCAAGGCGTCTTTTTCAAAATATCGTAAGGGCTTGTACGCAGGTAATACCATCTCCATAAAAGGAGAATGAGAGATCCTAATACGGCCACGATTTCTATTGGAATAGAAAGAAAGGAAGCGGCAAAGATAGAGCAGCGGATGAAAAACACAAAGAGTATGATTTTTAACATAAACGCTGTCCGTTGTTTTTTTGTTGTAACAGTAACCTTTTCTTTTAGAGGATGAAAATTTTTTCTGAAAAAAGATTGTTCAATATCATTTGTTAAATCCGGTAACTTCTTAGGAAGTTTTTGTTTCACTAAAAAAAACATCAATATGGACATAAATACTAGTCCTAGCATTGCAGGTATGAACATCATGGCAGTGTGCATATAAAGCGTCATGTGAACAATTTTTAATGCGATTAAATTTACGATGTTACTAACGCCGATTGGTGTGCTTGAGGCTGTAGCAATAAGGGCTCCAGTTAAAAGGTAGGGGATTTTTTGATGCGGTTTTAATCGGAAATTTCTAAGAAGTAAAATTAAAATCGGGGTAGTGATCAAAATACTGCCATCGTTATTAAATAACAGTGTCATCAAAAAACAAAACAATTGGATATACCAGTATAATCGGTAACCAGATCCTTTTGCTAATTTGGCTAGCCGAGTCGCAGCCCAATGGAAAAATCCAAAGCTTTCAAGGATAACCGCCATTACAATGGTTGACATAATGGTTATCGATGCACCGCCAATTTTTTGGATTACATCAATTACATCGTTAAAACTAACAACACCTGTAATTAAGATGATTCCAGCTCCAATAGCTGCTGGCCATGCTTCGTTGATGCCTTTTGGTCTCCAAAATATAACTAACATAGTCATTAGGAAGACGAAAACGGAAATCAAAATCGGGAAATTCATAGTCGTTTTTCGCCCTTTCGTGTTTCTTTACACTAACAAAAAAATAACTTGTCAACATGGTGATTTTAGTAATGACACAATTTTAATCCGATAGTGTAAGTGCAACTTAGGCTGACCGTAAAGAGTTTGTGGCAGCCAGGTTTTCTTAAAAATTCAAAGTAACTTCAATACTTGTCCTACATCATATGGGGATTTTTATAAAACGATTGTATACCAGACTATTAAAATAAAAATGGTCATTTCGTCTAGCGAATAAATTCTAGGCAGCAGGCTATAAAAATGAAAATGGGTGAATACCCTGAAACGGCCTTTGTGGGCAGATGATTAGAAAAGTGAGGGTAACAAAAAGAGCTAGCCAGTTTTGGCTAACTCTTATTAAAAAAGTTTACTTATTAGAATAGCGGCAATACCTAAAATCGCTAAACTATAATTGTGGATTAAGTGGTTTTTTTCCAGGTTATCAACTTCTGGACTGAATAGCTCATCAAAGGTTTTTTTACGGAGGTCTGTTTCATGAATGTACATGATTCTTCGCTTCCTTTCCTATTGAAATCGCTTTCACATACTATTATATACGAGTGGATAAATATATTCAAAATATTCAAAAAATAACTCCAGAAGAAAAGGGTACACGATAAAAGTGTACCCCTCGATTACTGTCTTATACTAGTGTGCCGCGATTTGACCGTTGGCTTTATCATGAACAGCAAGTTTTTTAACTAACTTAGAACTGTCTTCATTCAAACCAATAATTTCTACATCCACATTGTTTTGACGGTATTTCATCACGACTTTGTCAATGGCGCCTACTGCTGAATCATCCCATAGATGAGAGTGCGTAAGGTCTATGACAATTTGATCCACTTTTTCAGTAAAATCAAAATGACCGACAAAGTCCGTTACTGAAGCAAAGAACAATTGACCATTTACGACATACGTTTTTTGATTTGATTTTTCATCAAATGCCGATTCGATGTTCACTTTTGAAATCTTTGAAGCAAAGAAAAGTGCACTTAAAATTACACCTGCTAAAACCCCTTTAGATAAATCGTGTGTGATTACAACGGTCACAACAGTAATAATCATCACAGCTGCATCTGATTTTGGCATAATGTGAAGCTTCGTTAATGATGACCAATCAAAAGTCCCGATCGATACCATGAACATTACACCAACTAAAGCTGCCATTGGAATCATGGACAATACGTCGTTTAATAAAACAATAAGAATCATTAAGAAAACACCAGCAACAAATGTTGAAAGTCGGCCACGGCCACCGGATTTCACATTGATTACAGATTGTCCAATCATCGCACAGCCTGCCATACCTCCAAAAAATCCTGCGACGATATTTGCCATACCTTGTCCCCTGGCTTCTTTGTTCTTGTCACTTTCTGTATCTGTCATATCATCAACGATTTGAGCTGTGAGCAGAGATTCTAGCAACCCAACAAGTGCTAAGGCAAATGAATAAGGAAAGATAACCTTCAATGTTTCGAACGTTAACGGAATATCAGGAATGAAGAATATCGGAAGTGATTGTGACAGTTCCCCCATATCTCCAACGGATCGAACCGATGAACCTGTCATTATAGAAATCACCGTTATAACGATAATCGCAATTAGAGGAGACGGGACCGCTTTTGTTATTCTTGGAAAAAGATAAATAATAGCTAATGCGCCTGCTACCATTGCATACATGACCCAGGATTCTCCTGAAAAGTGGGGAAGCTGCGCCATAAAAATAAGTATCGCTAGAGCATTTACAAAACCAACCATAACGGGTCTTGGAACAAATCTCATGTACTTGCCAAGTTTTAATACACCGATTAGGATTTGAATAACCCCAGTTAAAATCGTAGCGGCTAATAAATACTTAAATCCATGATCTGCGACTAATGAGCCCATTAAAAGCGCCATCGCACCAGTTGCAGCAGAAATCATCCCTGGTCTTCCGCCAAGGAATGATATTACAACGGCAATACAAAATGAGGCATATAATCCTACCATTGGATCAACACCTGCAATAATGGAGAAGGCAATTGCTTCTGGAATAAGGGCAAGTCCAACCACCATCCCTGCTAGAACATCATTTCTAATGTTCCCGAACCATTGTTGTTTAATTGTCTGTAAATTCAAAGGAGCACCTCTTTCTTTTATTATAAAATTGTGATGACTTTCAACTCTCATGAAAGTCGGGTCCGATGTCAACGCGTACGATTATAACATGAGATATTAAAAATGGGTAACATGAAGGAAGCGTATAAATTTTTCAATTTCGTGAATATGCTTCGGTTTTTATTGTTTTTATAAAATACATATTTTCACAGAGGATGAGTGGAAATGAAGGGTTTATCTATTAAGAATCGAATTACAAAAAAACAATCTAAAAAGGGGTGTTAAACATGGAAAACATGCCAGCGGCTTACGAATACGCAGATTATTATGCTTCGTATGTAAAATTAGTGCCTGAAGGAAATATGGCAGATATTCTAGAAAGACAAATGAAAGAAACGGTGAGGAAACTAAGCTCTTTGGATGAAAATAGGAGTGAATATCGTTATGCGCCAGGCAAGTGGAGTATTAAAGAGGTGATCGGTCATATTACGGATACGGAGCGGATTATGAGCTACAGGCTTCTTTGTATTGCAAGGGGAGAAACAATTTCGCTTCCTGGTTATGATGAAAACAAATATGTAGAAGAAGCGCACTTTGATAGTCAGACGTTAAAAGAATTGCTAGATCATTTTGCCTGTGTACGACAATCCACCATCCATTTACTAAAAAGTTTAAGTGATGATGCTTTATTGCGAAAGGGCACTGCAAACAATACTGAAGTTTCAGCACGAGCGCTCCTTACGATTATCGCAGGACATGAATTGCATCATCGGAATATTATTCAGGAGAGGTATTTACAGGCTTGAATGAGTTGAAATGATCTCCGCTACGAGTCGGTTTTGCAGTCTGATGTGTCGATTCGTGGTTATATGGAAAATAACGTGGATAAATCGAATATAACGTGGATAAATTTCGATTTCCCGTTTAATGAAATAAAAATCAAAGCATTTCAATGTGAACGAAAGCCTTTTTTAAAGGCTTATTAACGAAATTTAAAATTTCAATCTCCATTTTTCAGATTTGAAGTTTAAATGGTTTCATAATTAAATTAAAGACTCAAAAGTGCAGAGGAATTTCACTTTTGAGTCCATTCCGCTTTACGTTTCATTTACTTCCATCGCTGCTCTTATTCCTGACTCGATGGCTCCTTCTACCCATCCGTGTTTCAGTGTGGTATGTTCACCTGCAAAGTGCAGTCTGCCTTCTGGAGCTTTGATGGCCTCATAAATTTCTTCTTCTTGATACGGTTTAAACATTGTAAAAGCACCGCCGGTATGCGGATCAAGTGACCAGCTATGTGCGTGGCCAGTAACGAAATACTCGTATACTTGCGGCCCATGAAATAGGGATAAAAAATCCAACGCTTCTTTTACTCTTATTCGATTTGGAAAGCTTCTCCATGGAACCGTATCATCTTCCCATGTGTAACTGGCTATAACGACGCCTGAAGAACTACTGGCTCTTTTTTGATTTGGATAATGAGTAAAACGGGTAGAGAGGTCTGTTACTGACTTTCCGCCAGACAGACCGTTTTTCTCCCAAAACCGGTGGTTAAACTCGATCCCTATTTTGGTAGAAGGGACATAATGCAGTTCGCGGATCGCTTTTCTTTTGTAATACGAAAGAGAATGGAATGGCTCGATCTTGACAAAATTTAACACCGAAAAGGGAATGGTGATTATCACTTTATCCGCTTCGAACACATAGGGATGTGAGGTGAGCGGGCTTTCCGTGTACAAAGTGACCTTATTTTGATCTTGAACAATACGAGTCAATCTTTGGCTGAAAAAGATATGGTTTTTCAGCTGTGGAAGGAATGCTTTAGGAAGCTGATCATTACCGCCTACAATTTCTAAGTATTTTAATTTTGGATTGATGAAAATGATGAGGATATCCCGAAATACGTCTAGAAATGAAAGTTCAGGCAGCCCCTCTAATGAGAGCAGAACTTTAATCATATCTATGGCACCTGATGAAAGGGAGCGACCAAAAGGATTGTTTCGTAAAAAATTGTCCAATGAATAACTTTGAAAACGTTTTATGATTGCTGGCCAATTTTTGTCTGGATCTTGTTCAATAAAATCAATCAAAGGTTGAACAGCATATTTCATAAGCTGTTCAGCTGTTTTTCCTTTTTCACTAACCGTGACAGGAAATCCAAGTATATCAGGATTTTTTTCATAGGTTCTATTTTCTGTCATAATACCATTCACATAAATTAAGTCGTGCGGCTGAGAATTGATGAACTCCTGAGTATGCAAACTGAATTTTTTAATGTATGCTAGGACGAGTTTATGAGTTTCGGGAAACCGCATGGCACCAGCTTCTAAATGATTGCCATAGGTAAAGGGAGTTCTGATTGTAAAAACTCTGCCGCCTACTCGCTGGGAGGATTCTAAAAGATGAACTTCGTGCCCTGCAGCATGTAAAAGGGAAGCAGCAACTAAACCAGCCATCCCGGCACCAGCAACGATAATTCTTTTGGGAGTAAGAGGCCGTTTCAAACCATTCTGGACGATAGAAAGCATCTCCTCCTGCGTTAATCGGCTATAGTCCATAACGATGACCCCCAATTCGTTATTCCTTCATTGATAATAATGTATTTCTGTGAAAGAAGGATTATTATTTTGCAGATAAAACTAATTGATCAACAAAAAAAGACAGCATTTCGCTGTCTGATTTAAACAAATGATTAAATTGTATTTATTAAACCTGCTCCAGCTCTTCGGTTTTGATGAGGACATCTTCTTTATTGGGATAGTTTTTCTCAATATGATGTTCACCCCACGCACAAAGCAAATCTAAAATTTGCTTCAATGACCAGCCATAATCGGTTAAAGAATATTCTACCCGTGGAGGAACTTGGTTATAAACCTCGCGTAATATCACACCATCTTCTTCTAGCTCACGCAGCTGCTGTGTCAGCATTTTCTGTGTGATCCCCGGCATTAATCGTTTTAATTCTCCCGTTCTTCTTTTCTCTTTTATAAGATGGCATAAAATGACGACTTTCCATTTTCCGCCGATCACTTCAAGTGCCGCTTCTACAGGAATATTATATTTTTTCATTTTGAATATTCGCCTCCTAAATCCAAATATTACTTTTTAGTGCCTACAGTACTTTAAAGTGCGTACTTACTTTATGTTTGTGTATCTTTCATAATAGCATCAAGATGTTTTAATGACTAGTGTGCACGAGTCATTATAATATAGGAGAATAATGGAGGGGAAATAAATGAATACAGCAACAGCAAAAATGGAGACCGCTAAAACGAAAGGTGGTTTTCCTGCATTATTAGCATTAGCGATATCAGCTTTTGGAATAGGTACAACAGAATTTGTTCCGGTTGGTTTGTTGTCATCACTTGCAGATGATTTAAATATATCCATTACATTGGCAGGATTGTTGATATCCGGATATGCATTGGGCGTAGCATTTGGCGCACCAATTATTACAGCTTTAACGAATAACATGAACAGAAAAACCGTTCTCATGTCATTGATGGTTGTTTTTATTGCAGGAAACAGTGTAGCAGCTCTATCATCAAGTTTCGGTTTATTATTAATGGCACGTTTTATTACGGCCTTTTCACACGGTGTATTCTTCTCAATCGGAGCTCCGATTGCGGCAGATTTAGTGCCAGAGCATAAACGGGCAAGTGCCATTGCGTTTATGTTTACAGGGTTAACCGTTGCAACAGTTACAGGAGTCCCACTAGGTACGTTTATCGGACAGACATTTGGATGGAGAGCAACATTTTGGGCGGTTGCTTTATTAGGAGTCATTGCTATCATAGCAAGTGCGATTTTAGTACCAAAGAATTTAAAAGAAGCACCGCCTTCAAGCTTTAGTGATCAATTGAAAGTAATTAAAAATGGGCGATTGCTGTTAGCATTTGCTATTACTGCGCTTGGATATGGCGGAACATTTGTAGCATTTACGTATTTAGCGCCAATTTTAGAAGATGTTACAGGGTATGCTCCGAAAGCGGTAAGTTTTATTTTATTAGGCTATGGAATTGCGGTTGCGATCGGCAACACCGTTGGCGGTAAAGCAGCTGATAAAAATCCGTTAAAAGCCTTATTATGGATGTTTATCGTGCAAGCGGTCATCCTTGTCATATTAACCTTTACAGCTCCATTTAAAGTCGCAGGGACTGTAACCATTTTCTTATTAGGATTGTTAGCATTCATGAACGTGCCAGGTCTTCAAGTTTATGTTGTGAAGTTAGCCGAAAGATATGTACCATCCGCGGTAAATGTGGCATCTGCTCTCAATATTGCAGCCTTTAATGTAGGGATTGCAATCGGCGCATTTGTTGGTGGAGTGATTGTTGATTCAATCGGAATCATTCATACACCATGGATTGGCGGAGTAATGGTATTAGGTGCCGTTATTCTTACAGCATGGAGCGCAGCATTAGAAAAAAGAGAAAGGTAAAAACAGAAGGCAGCCCCGGGCGGGGTTGCCTTTTTCACTTTTTTCTGTGAGATCAGTAATACAGGCTAGACCAACCATTGTCGCAAGGCGACGAAAGAGCTCACCTCACACGCTGTGGGAAGCAAGTCGAGAGAGCGGAAATTAACCCGAATCAAGAGCAACATCGTTTACGAAAACAGACTTATTTTTAAACAATTGTTTAAAATTAGAGTTAAAAATTCCGCTAAAAAGGACTATAAAGAGCGAGATGGTATTGTTTTTATTGGATTGGATTGGCGTAATTTGATTAACCCTGTGAAACCAATTAAAAGGATGACACCAGAGAAAAACGCCATGACAATCGGAATTGGAAAGTATGAGTAAGTAAAGCTTGCTATAAGAGCTCCTAATGAAAGCCCGAGACCACCGAGCAGCGCACGAAAACTATAAATTTTTCCGATATGCTCAGTAGGAAAGTCGGTTTGTATCATCGTTAACAACATGATGTCACCAAGTGGACTTCCGAAAGCTGCAATAATTGCTCCGGCTACCGCGATCCAAATGGAGTCAGCTGATGCTATGACCAGAAATCCAATTCCCAATATGACGTGACCGGCATACATAAACCGTATATTTCGTTTCAACGATCCAACCATAAAAAGACTTAGTATGTTTCCAATACCATATGCACCGCCAATTAAGCCAAAAGCGCCAACATTTTCTTTTAAAATCTGTTCTGTAAATAACGGAACACCCACCATGTATACAACACCCCAGCATAAATTGACGAGACTGAGGCTGATTAACGCCCACAATAGAATTTTATGATTTTTTAATAATGTACTTGCTTTCATAAAATCGATCAATGGTGTGGATTTTGCCGTTATTAGGCTCTCTTTGTTTTCATTGATTGAGAATGCATGTCTTATTAGGAGAAGAGCTAATGCTGAAAGTACAAAGGTAAAAGCGTCCAGCGTGAAAAATTGAGCCAATGGAAATACGGTAAGAAAAACACCTGTTAAACCTGGCCCGAATATTCTAGCGAAACGATGAGTCGTATCCATCAATGCATTCGTTTGCTGAAGTGTAATGGAGTCTTTGCATATAGCAGGAAGGCTTGCTTGCAGTGCAGGATTAAAAAAAGTTCCTAATCCCGAGACTACTACACTGATTGTAACTAGATGCCATAGTTCAATCTCAGAATACCAATGTAGAAATGGCAGCAAACCTACCAAAAATGCTCGGAGAAAATCAGCTGTGATCATCGTTTTATGCCGGTTCCAGCGATCAGCATAGATGCCCCCTGCAATACCGAAGAATAAAGCTGAAAAAGTACCTGCTCCAATTACATATGCCGCTGATGCTCCTAATTCCTTTACCGCAATCCACGTGATCGCTATCACATATAAATGGTCGCCGATGGCTGATAATAATTGACTGAGCCATAAAATGCTTAAATGGGGAATTCTCAAAATTTTTATAAATGACACTTCATACACCCTTTCTATTGTTCTTGATAAAAAAAGTGTAAAATAGGGATGTGTATTAAACAATGCAATAATAATTATATTCATTATTAATTTTATTAATAAAGGGTGAGTGAATGGATACAAATCAATTAATCGCTTTCGAACAAGTTGTGCGCCATGGAAGTTTTAGTAAAGCCGCAAGAATAATGGATATTTCCCAGCCTACAATCAGCATTCGAATCCAAAATTTAGAGAGAGCAGTGGGAGGAGAATTATTTAATAGAGGTGGGAGCAGGCTGGAATTGTCAGAGTTAGGGAGGACATTCTTGCCTTTTGCTCAAAAAGCGGTCGAAACCCTCAATAAAGGAGTTGAACTAGCACAAATGGCAAAAGAGGGGAGAGGAGGAAAAATTGTTATAGGAACTCTTCCTACCCTTGCTGCTCATTATTTTTCTTCAACTCTTGCAAAATTGCATAAAGCAAACCCGAATCTAGAAGTCATCGTTCATACAGGGCATAATCAGGAAATATTAGAAATGCTGCATAACGGGTTGATAAAACTTGGTATTATGACCTATCCGTTCTTTAATACAGAACTTAAAAGTTTACTGCATATCAAGGAACCGCTAATGTTCGTCTCTCATTGCAAGCACCAGTTGGCGAGAAAAGCTGAAATTGATATTAAGGATATTAGAGAATTGGCTGACCCTTTTTTATTAGTAGATTGGAGTATGGAGGCAAAACGGTATCAATTGGAGTTAATCTCACAAAAAAGAGCAGAATTCGAGGTTCCGCCCCCAACTGCATATGACATGCTGAAAAATGGAATGGGTGCAGCACTATTGACGGAGACGATGGTTGCCCAAGATATAGCTGATGGTACACTTGTAAAATTAAACGTGAATGGATTTCCTCAAATATACCGAGAGAGTGCATTAGTTCAGTTTAAACGCGAAACAGACATTTCCCCGTCATTACAAACGTTTATTGATGCGTTTAAAGATGAAGTGAAAAATAATAGTTGCTGTTTAGTAAAATAAAAAAGGCTGTTATCGCAAACTTTGTTGCTCTTAAAAGTAGTTGATTTCCGCTCCAGGATACTCGCTTTCCGGGAGGTGTGGGGTGAGCCTCCTAAGCGCTGTGCAATCACTTCAATGAAGGCACTTTACGAAAATGTCCTAAAAGCAACAATCTTTAGTAAAGAGCGTATTAAAACCAACAATCTTTTAGAAAAAAGCCTAAAACGAAGAGATGAGGAGCGAACCTCATCTCTTCGTTACTTTCTTCGCCCAATGTAGAGTAAATGAGAAGATACTCCTAATAGATAAGGGTCTTTCGCCATCTTGATAAAAAAATCAATCAACTTCGAGTATTCTTGTTCACCTTTATCAATCCAGTAGTTCAGCTGCTCTTGATTTAGTAGTGTTCCTATATTTGTTGAACCAATTAAATCTACAGTTTCAAAACCATGTGACTCCATAAATGGTTTAATATCATCAATGTTGAAGAAGTAGGCACCTGTAAATCGGCCTTCATCACTATGATTGAATGTTCCTGTGCTATTAAAAACATTAATCGCATCCATATTATCGTTTGGTTTCCAATGCTGCGGATTAAATAAAGACAGCATACTATGATTGGAGCGTGAACGAAATGCTACAAATACAAGTCCTTCTTTTTTTGTTACTCGAAATAATTCGCTTACAGCATTTACTCTTTCGTCCTCATTTTGCAAATGATAGAGTGGTCCGAGCATAAGTGAAGCATCAAATACTTCATCGTTAAACCGAGATAAATCTTGGGCATTTTCCACAAAAAATCCCTCAAATAAATCGATCACACCATGCTCTATTGCTTTTTCTTCAGCGATTGAAACAAGTTTAGGTGTTAAGTCAGTTAATGTAACTTGGTAGCCTTTTTGTGCCAATGCAATGGAGTATTTTCCTGGTCCCGCGCCATTATCAAGAATGTGTCCTTTTTTAGGAAGATAATGATTTATGTAGTGAAAGTTAATTATGTATTCCAGTGGTTCTCTGTCAAGGCGCGTCCATTCTCTCTCACCAAAACCAGTGTAGTATTCGATAATAGAATCCATATTTTTCCTCCTTTGATTTTTCCTATATTATACAGGACTATCAGTTAGAAGAAAGTGTTTTTTTAAAAGGCATAAAAATATTCCAGTCCGTTGCATTAGCCACTTTGTTTGGTAGCCTGCTTTGATTTTCTTTTTTCCACTTAGCTGTGATTACTACAATCACAAGTGGAATGAACCCTAAGATCAAGGTTACAATCGGCTGCATGATTGAGCCTGATTCTCCAAGCTCAATCTCATTTTTGTACATCGTTAATGACAGAGCAAAGATGATGCCCACTAGGTATATTAACTGTAATGCTTTAATTTTAAAAAGTTTTGAGATAGCTTGATCTAATATGAACAACAAAAGTTTGCTTTTGCTGTACTCACTTGTTTGTCACCTGCCTTTATCTCCCTTAATGTTTGATGGAATGAAGAAGTCTATACATTATTTACCATGATTTAGAGCCTGTATGAAGTACTTGACACTCATCTATGTTGTGTAAAATAATATAATGAAAGCTTTCTAGGGTTCCGTAGCTATCGTGCTAGACTGGTCCGAGAGAAAGCGCACGCATGGATACATCGTGTACACGGAGGGACAAAAGCCTGGGAGGATATAGAAATTATATCTTTCTGGGCCTTTTTTCTATTCTCTTATCAAGGAGTGGTGAAAAATGGCTTGGGTTTACTTATTTATTGCGGGGATGTTTGAAATTGTGTGGGCGATCGGATTGAAGTATACGAATGGATTTACTAAATTAGGACCATCTGTTGTTACAGTTGCGGGTATGATTATCAGCTTTTATTTTTTATCATTGGCTACAAAAGTACTGCCAATCGGAACGTCTTATACGATATGGACAGGAATAGGTGCGGCAGGCGCAGTAATATTAGGAATTATTCTGTTTGGAGAGCCCAAAAGTATTCTTAGGTTTGTGTTTCTAGCTTTTATTTTGACTGGAATTATTGGTTTGAAGATAACAGCAGGGGGACAGTAAGGGTGCAATATAAAAACAGACTCAAAAGGAGTAAATTTCACTTTTGAGCCTGTTTTTTGTTTATATTTTATTTTGTTTGCCAACTTTGGCGTTTTCATCGATCTCAAGTGTTTCTTTATACTCAATGCTTTCAATACTGCAGCCCGGACCAATTTCGATTGTGTTTCCACGTACTACCTTTGCTTGAGTATACTCCAGATAGATTTTGTCACCTTCAATTACATCGGCAGTGAGATAATCGTTGCTTTGGTTAACTAGGAATTTGATAAGTTTTTTAACTCCAGCATTTTCTATATTTTTACGAACAATTATGTTTTCACCGCCAATTTCTTTTGCTTCACAATGACGAAGCAGTTCAAGATCGATATTACCTGCATTCAAGAGTCCGTTTATTTTAAAATTTCCGCGAGAAATAAAGACTTCTGCTTCACAGTCACCTTTAATCTTCGCCTGTCCTCTTACTTCAACTTCTTCAGATGAAACATTTCCTTCAATATTGGAAGTTCCATTAATGAGTATTTCCTTTCCTTTTACATTTCCTTTTATTGAAGCTGAACCGTTTACTTTAATCACTTCACAATCTAAATTTCCATCAATCTCTGAATTTCCGCTTACCGTAATTTCTTCTGCAGTCACATTGCCTTCAATATCAGCAGAACCACTAACTTTTATCGTTTCAGCCTTTAAATTACCTTCTATTATTGAACTACCGTTACATGAAAACACTTCACATTCAATATCACTAATGATTTTACCGGATCCGTTTATTTTGACTTGATTGAAAACACCGCCGCCGACTGAACTTGAACCAGAAATTTTAATGTTATTTTGAACTGTTTTTTCCATTGATATATCCTCCTCATATGTTTAAGAAAGTTTTAGTTTTAACTCTTCAATGCAAGAATTCATTTTATATTGAGCGATAATTTTGGCTTGTGAATCGATGAAAAGATTAGTTGGATCAAGTGTCAAAATAAAGAGCGAAACACCCATCTTCCTAATAAAAATCAATTCACCTTCATTACTTTTCAGTTTGGATAAATGCTCGTGAAGAACATTTAACAGATCTATACCTTCCGAACGATTCATTTCGCCTGTCTGCAATAAACGATCTAATAGATAAAGAGATAATAAATTTTCAAATGAATATTGGAGTTGAGTACCAAGATGATTGGTGTACATTTCAAATGAAGTAGTAGAAACAATGTTACGTTTTGTTAATTCATCAGCTGATAATGATGTGACAGAAGGGGAAGGAGAGAACATATCAGCCAGTTCATCAAGAGATAAATCGTCTTTCATGGATTTAA
Organism: Fictibacillus barbaricus; assembly: GCF_031457135.1. Taxonomy (GTDB): domain Bacteria; phylum Bacillota; class Bacilli; order Bacillales; family Fictibacillaceae; genus Fictibacillus; species Fictibacillus barbaricus_A. The sequence continues at coordinate 61,585 of NZ_JAVDWA010000001.1, forward strand.
TCTTTTCAATTCGCTGTAAAATATCTTCTTTCGGAAAAAATGTTTCTTGACCTGTAAATGTTGATTTACGTATAAACCAATTTTCCGGAATGAGATTCTTCCTTTTCCATCGATATAATTGTCCATATGATATATTGGCTGTTTCAAGTAAATCTTTTTTCGAGATGAGATTTTCCATATGCAACCTCCTTAAACACAATGTAACATAACACTGTTACGTTACGCAACAAAAATTTCCATTTTATGAAAAGGCTCTTTTAAAATCGATCTTCTTTGAAAAATTGTTGCTTTTAGGCCATTTTCGTAACGGAAATCGACCCCTTTCAAAAGCAGCTTAGAATACGAAAACAGGCTATGAAAAAGGATTTTTGTATGGAAGTTGGGAATATCATGAATACAAAGAAAGGGGATGAATCATGAGAAATTGGTTTGGTATCGGACAGGCGGGGTTTAGTCCTTATCATTGGGATCACCTATTGTGTATTTTTCTTATCGTTTTTATTCCCGTTCTTATGTATGTGTTTCGGAAAGCTTTGCGAAAAAGTGGCGGCGCAAAAAAGGTTTTATTGTCAGGTTTATTTATTTCTGAAACGTCATTTCATGTTTGGGCAATTTATAATGACATGTGGATTGTGAAGATGTATTTGCCTTTGCAGCTGTGCAGTTTAAGTGTCTTGCTGTGTATCCTATTACTATTATGGGAGAACAAAAGACTTTTTGCTTTTGTCTATCTTTTTGGTGTTTCTGGTGCTTTTCAAGCAATCCTTACACCTGAACTTTTTCAGCCAGCATGGCACTTTCGTTATATCCAATTCTTTTTAGTTCATGGGTTTATCGTTTGGACGGCGATGTATTATGCGATCGTTAGGGGCTTTAAAATTTCGTGGAGTACTTTTATCTCTTCTTTTATTCTGCTTAATATGTTTGCGGGTTTCGTTTATTTAGCAAATCTCTTTTTAAATTCGAATTATATGTTTTTAAGAAGTAAACCTGAACAAGCATCTCTTATTGATTATCTTGGTCCGTATCCTTGGTATATCCCAGTTTTAGAATTAGTTGCTTTAGGGCTAGGCGGAATAATGTTTCTAACAATAAAAGAAAAGAAGACGAACCCCTTAAATCCAGACCTCTCAATATAAAAAGTGTAACGAGCTTTATATGTATCTTTAGTGACAAAATATGGATGCCGCGTGCAGTGTTGGTAATATTTAGTATAATGGAAGAGAGGGGGAATAAATATGAATTCGACTGTTATTCAGCCTATTAAATGGAAGCCTTACTTGCTGCTGTTGTCAATTGTGATTGGAAGCAATGCACTCTTATACAAGGCTCCTATTTTTCATCCCGTACCTTCACCTGTTTTAATCGGTTCAATGTTTGATTTTCTAATTGTTGTACCAATTCTGACGTACTATTATATTATCCGCAAAAGATATTCTTGGAAGCTTACTGTTTTAGCGGCACTAGTCAGTTATGGACTTGCTGCGTTTATCATTCCTGATTCCCTGCTGAAAAAAGTTTCTTTTCTATCTCAGGTGTTGCTTTTATTAGAAGCAGGATTTTTCGTTGTCGAACTTTATTTGCTCATAACCGTTCTGCGCAGAATTAGCAGGGTGAAAGCAACTTTCCGCGAACTCCCTGCAGAATTACCTTTTTTGATTAAAATTAAACAAGCGTTTAACAGACATTTTTCACGAACACGAATGATGGATTCAGCGGTGAGTGAGATCACTATGATTTATTACGCATTATTCTCCTGGAAGAAGCCTCCGATGCTTTCAGGTGATATTTTCACCTATCATAAAAAAACGAGTTTTATTGCGTTAAACCTCATGCTGATTCATGCTCTTCTCATTGAGTCGATTGGACTTCATTTTTTCTTCATTCAAATCGATCACATTTTATCGCTGATACTTCTCTTCTTAAATGCTTATTCTGTCCTTTTCCTTCTTGGCCATATGCAAGCAGTAAGGAAAGTGCCTTTGATAGCGGGAAAACAGTCATTGATTATAAATGTAGGCTTTTATAAAGGAATTATCGTGCCCTACTGCAATATAAAAGAATTACGAAGATACGAGGGTCCAGAAACAATTCCACACAGTGAAAAGAAAAATACGTTTGAAGCACTTGTAAGTGATTTTACTCCTGAGAAGCCATACATTGACCTTATTTTAATTGACGAATTAACAGTGGATTTAATTTATGGGTTTAAAAAGAAAGTTTCGAGGGTTGTTATAAAGGTAGACGATTCGCCAGCTTTGTACAAACTGATTGAGGAGAGAATGTATGAGCACCGTAATTCTATCGAGAAAATGGAATAGCCATATTTAACAAATGTTCATTTTCACTTGTTAAATGGAAATCCTATTGTTAAGCTTTCATAAAGTTATAGAAAAATTCCTTTGACGGGTGAAATTAAATGTTTAAAAATACAGCAACTCAGCAAAAAAAGAATCATCTTACGTCGGTCCAGATCATTGTCATATTTTATTTATTATCCGTCATTGTGGCTACTGTTCTTTTAAGTCTGCCTATTGGGCATAAGGCAGGAGTTCACTTGGCCTTTGTCGATGCCTTATTTACTGCTGTTAGTGCAGTTAGTGTTACAGGATTAACGTCAGTCAGCATCTCAGAAACGTTCAATCATACTGGAGTTATTATTCTCGCCCTTGTTGTTCAAATTGGCGGAATTGGTGTTATGACATTAGGAACAGCGATTTGGCTTTTAATCGGTAAGAGGATCGGAATGAGAGAGCGCCAGTTAATTATGACCGATCAAAATCAATCGACACTTGCAGGTCTTGTCCAATTGATGAAACAAATACTTGTTTTGATCATTGGTATTGAAATTGTGGGGACAGTGCTCCTCTTTATTTTGTTCCAGCCGTATTATCATTCGCCGCTTGAAACACTTTACCATGCCTTCTTCGCTTCCGTAACGGCTACAACAAATGCAGGATTTGATATTACAGGAAATTCGCTGCTGCCATTTAAAGACGATTATCTCGTGCAGATTGTCATCATGTGTTTAATTACTTCAGGAGCGATTGGATTTCCGGTTTTAGTAGAGGTGAATAATTTCATAAAAGAAAGAAAATATTTGGAACGGTACACATTTACTCTTTTCACTAAGGTTACAACTTCAACATTTCTTTTGCTTGTCATTGTAGGGGCTATCGGTATCTTTTTATTAGAGATGAATTTATTTTTTAAAGGTAAGTCGTGGCATGAGAGCATCTTTTATTCGCTCTTTCAATCTGTGACAACAAGAAGCGGTGGCCTTGCTACAATGAATATTAGCGAGTTCTCACAGCCAACGATCCTATTTTTGGGGGTTATGATGTTTATTGGTGCTTCACCGAGCAGTGTCGGCGGAGGGATTCGGACAACTACATTTGCTGTGGCTCTATTGACCATATTGTTTTATGCAAAAGGAAGGAATACGATTAAAATTTTCAATCGTGAAATTTACCCTGAAGACATACAAAAATCGTTTATCGTTATCATTGTATCGGTGGTGCTATGCACAACTTCGACAGTCATACTATCGATCACAGATCCGATGCCGGTAGAGAAATTGTTTTTTGAGGTGTGTTCTGCCTTTGGTACAACGGGCCTCACGACAGGAATAACAGGAATATTAAGCTCAACGGGTAAAGTTATTTTAATGATTTTGATGTTTATCGGACGAATCGGTGTTCTTTCATTCCTCTTTATCCTGCGAGGGAATGTGGTGACAGAACACATTCATTATCCTAAAGAGAAGCTAATTATTGGTCAATAATTCTTGCCCTCGGCATTTTTAGCCGGGGCTTTTTGCTGCATATAAAGCAGGAATAGTTGCATAAATAAAATAAATCAGATACATTAAAAACAAATCTAATATTGAATGCCGTTACTTTGACGGCGTCCTTCGGGGTCGGGTGAAATTCCCAACCGGCGGTGATGAGACATTTGTTTCTTAGTCCGTGACCCGGTTTTGTTTTGCAAAAACGGTGGATTCGGTGAAATTCCGAAGCCGACAGTATAGTCTGGATGGGAGAAGGATTACGAAAACTTTTAAACACTTGTTAACACAGTGATTTTAAAGGTCTTTTTAGGTATGAATTCATTAACAACCCCGGGAACTGATTGTTCTTATGGGGTTTTTTTTATTCAGTAAAATACCTCCCGAAATTGGATATTATGTTTATAGGAAAAAATTTGTTAAAGGGGGGCGGTTATTTTGTTTACAGGAATCATTGAGGAATTGGGAACAATTAAGTCGATCGATAAAGGCAATGAAACGATTGTTTTGACGATATCTGCTTCAAAAGTGCTGAAGGATGTACATCTTGGTGACAGTATAGCGGTCAATGGTGTTTGTTTAACAGTTACTTCATTTAACTCGATTCAATTTACCGTGGATGTCATGCCTGAAACGTATCGATCTTCAACTTTGAAACAGTTAAACAATCGTTCAACTGTGAATCTGGAACGTGCAATGGCTGCAGGCGGGCGCTTTGGCGGACATTTTGTTTCTGGTCATGTTGATGGAACAGGAGAAATTATTGAAAAGCGTCCTGAGAAAAATGCGATCTATTATGTGGTGAAATTACCTTCGCATTTAATGCAGTATTTTATACTAAAAGGTTCGGTTTGTATAGATGGGACAAGCTTGACCGTATTTGAGGTTACGAAAGACACCATTATGGTTTCGTTAATTCCGCTTACAGCAGAACATACGGTACTCGGAAAAAAGGGTCCTGGAGATCTCGTGAATATTGAATGTGACATGCTTGCTAAGTATGTGTACAGAATGTTGAACCCAGAGAAAGAAGATACTAAACAAAAGTCAAAGCTGTCTCTTGCATTTTTACAAGAGAACGGATTTTAGGAGGAGAGTAAATGTTTCACTCCATAGAAGAAGCAGTTGCAGATTTAAAAGCAGGAAAGATAATCATTGTTGTCGATGATGAAGATCGTGAAAATGAAGGGGACTTTATTGCATTAGCAGAAGGGATTACCCCTGAATCCATCAACTTCATGGTTACCCACGGACGTGGGCTCGTATGTACGCCAATATCAGAAGAAATTGCATCAAGACTGGATTTGACACCGATGGTAGCGGCGAATACTGACTCGCATGGTACTGCGTTTACGATTAGTGTGGATCACATTTCGACTACTACCGGAATATCAGCACAGGAAAGAGCTGCAACGGTTCGTGAACTTGTTAATAATGAATCTGTTCCAGCCGATTTTAAGCGTCCTGGTCATGTTTTTCCGCTTATCGGCAAAAAAGGCGGTGTGCTGCGCAGAGCGGGTCATACTGAAGCAGCTATTGATCTGGCCGATATGGCAGGAAGCAAATCGGCAGGTGTCATCTGTGAAATCATGAAAGAAGATGGCACGATGGCTCGTGTGCCGGAGCTGATTGAGCTTGCGAAAAAGCATGAAATGAAGCTGATTACGATAAAAGATTTAATTACTTACCGAAACAAAACAGAACAGATGGTTAAAAGAGAAGTAGAAATTACACTCCCTACAGAATTTGGTGAATTTAAAGCGATTGGATTTTCTAATGTACTTGATGACAAAGAGCACGTTGCTCTCGTCAAAGGAGATATTTCAGGAGATGAACCCGTTTTGGTGAGGGTACATTCTGAGTGTCTGACAGGTGATGTATTTGGTTCACATCGCTGTGATTGCGGTCCACAGCTTCATGCGGCTCTCAGTCAAATTGAACAAGCGGGTTCTGGTGTTCTGTTGTATATGAGACAAGAGGGCAGGGGAATTGGCCTTATCAATAAAATGAGAGCGTATAAGCTTCAGGAACAAGGATTGGATACAGTTGAAGCGAACGAACAGCTGGGGTTTGCGCCGGATTTAAGAGATTATGGAATCGGTGCTCAAATTTTAAAAGAACTCGGCATCAGCAAGATGAAACTATTAACGAATAATCCTAGAAAAATTGCAGGCTTAAAAGGCTATGACTTAGAAGTGACAGACCGAATCGCTCTTCAAATGCCTCACAACGAAAACAACGAGAATTACTTGAAAACAAAAAAAAGTAAATTGGGGCATATGCTTCACTTTTAAAAACAGGAGGAACTATTGATGGCAAAATTGTTTGAAGGACATTTAATTGGTACAGGACTAAAAGTTGGGATCGTAGCAGGAAGATTCAATGACTTTATATCAGATAAACTCGTTTCAGGTGCTGAAGATGCATTTAAACGACATGGTATTTCTGAAGATGACGTAGATATCGCGTGGGTGCCAGGTGCATTTGAAATCCCATTGATTGCAAAAAAAATGGCTGACAGCGGAAATTACGATGCGGTTATTACATTAGGTGCAGTTATTCGTGGATCAACTCCACACTTTGATTATGTTTGTAATGAAGCAGCAAAAGGGGTTGCTCAAGCGGCAATGACTAGCGGCGTACCAGTTATCTTTGGCGTGTTGACTGTTGATTCCATTGAGCAGGCAATTGAACGAGCTGGAACTAAAGCAGGAAACAAAGGTTGGGAAGCAGCTGTATCTGCCATTGAGATGGCGAACTTATCTCGTCAGTTTAATAAATAAAATAACCCTTTTGGGTGAGCCCCGTCATGGTGATGACGGGGTTTTTCTTTTGTTGATGCAGGGAGGCAGTGTACTGAGAATGTCGGAACTTCCTGGATGTGGTCGACCGCGAGATTATGAGCTAAATCCGCGGGATAAAGCCAGTAACAAGAAGCAGAAACCAATCTATAGGAAAAAATACGCAGCTAAAAAATGGACACACCATACTGTAACTTTGGTCATATATTGAAGTTGCATCACACTTTTATTGCATATTAAAAATGAATTGACATAGTTATTAGAAAAGTGTTAAGATTTACAAAGTTACAAAACTACAAGATTATGGAAAGGATGGTTGTGTCATGGAAAGAGCATCAGTCAAAACTCATATTACACGCTCTATTGTAATGGTAGTTCACAATACAACTGAATATCATGGCCTGCCGGAAAAAATGTATTAGGATACCTTTCTCATTTTTTTGCCTTTTTCTCTATACATACATTCACGCAGGTCACATCCAATCGTGACGTGTGTTTTTTATTGTCTTTTAAAGCATATCGCCTTCGAGTGGTATGCTTTTTTATTTTTTTAGGAAGATTGTTAAAAGAGAAAACAAATTCTCTTTTTCAATAGATACAAAATTTGAGGAGGAAACAAAATGAAAAAAGACAGGTTAATGGTGTGGTTAGAACGCAAGGATCATACACTTTTTGGGTAGCTCGTTTAAACAAGCGTTTAAAAATCAACAGAGAGATCGAGAGGAGAGAATTATATGTTTTCAGTTTTAGGAAAGCTTTCATGGTTCTTTAAAGAACATTGGAAGCGTTATACGGTAGCGGTCGTCCTGCTTACCTTTGTTGGAATTCTTGAAGTGATTCCTCCAAAACTAGTAGGTAATGCAATTGATTCCATTCATATGGGTACGTTTACGAAAAAAGAAATGATGCAGAAGCTGGGGATTTTCGCAGCTGTGCTGATCGGGATGTACATTTCGATGTATATCTGGCTGTTTCAGCTGTTTGGAGGAGCTCAAATTCTTGAACGGACGATGCGCTCGAGATTCATGAGACACCTGCTGAAAATGACACCGACCTTTTTTGAAAAAAATAGAACCGGTGACTTAATGGCTCGTGCAACAAACGATTTAAAAGCGATTGCCATGACAGCAGGGTTTGGGATTTTAACACTTGTAGATTCAAGTCTTTTTATGCTTACAATCATTTTTGTGATGGGATTCATGATCAGCTGGAAGTTAACATTTGCAGCACTTATTCCACTGCCGATTATTGCGTATATCATTAAAAAGTACGGAAAAAAGGTACATGAGCGCTTTACCGTTGCACAAGACGCGTTCGGTGATATGAACGATTCTGTGCTGGAAAGTATTCAAGGTGTTCGTGTAATTCGCGCTTATGTTCAGGAAGAGGCAGATGTAGAACGGTTTAACCAAGTAACAGAAGATGTATATGAAAAAAACCTCGCCGTTTCAAGAATCGATGCACTTTTCGAACCGACGATTAAGATTCTTGTAGGGTTAAGCTATTTGATTGGGTTGGGTTATGGGGCTTACATGGTTTTCCACAATGCGATCACACTTGGAGAACTTGTAACCTTTAACGTTTATCTCGGTATGCTAATCTGGCCGATGATTGCAGTAGGTGAATTGATTAACGTTATGGAGCGTGGAAGTGCTTCTCTAGACCGTGTAAATGAGACTTTAGCTTATGAGCCGGATGTGAAAGACAGAGAAGACCTTGTTCCATTGTCTGATCCCGGAACCATTAAATTCGAAGATGTTTCTTTCCGTTATCCTTCATCTGAGTTAGATAACTTAAAAAATATTGATGTAACGGTTAAAAAAGGAGAAACATTAGGAATCGTTGGGCGTACAGGAAGCGGAAAGACGACGCTTCTCAAGCAATTATTAAGAGAATATCCCGCAGGAGATGAAGGGAAAATCAGCTTTTCAGGTGTGGATATTGAAGACATCGCATTAACAGATCTACAAGGATGGATAGGTTATGTACCTCAAGATGCCATTCTGTTCTCAAAAACAGTTAAGGAAAACATTCTATTCGGCAACAGCGGAGCAGATGAAGATAAGCTGAACCACGTTTTAGAAATGGCTGCTTTTAAAAACGATGTACAGTACTTGCCAGAAGGTTTAGGCACTCTTGTGGGTGAAAAAGGTGTGGCGCTTTCAGGCGGTCAGAAACAGCGTGTTTCGATTGCACGTGCACTGTGCGTGGATCCTGAAATTTTAATTCTTGATGATGCACTTTCTGCAGTTGATGCAAAAACAGAAACAGCGATCATTTCAAATATTCGAAAAGAGCGTGCCGGAAAAACAACTTTTATCACGACACACAGACTATCTGCAGTTGAACATGCAGACTGGATCATCGTAATTGATGATGGGAAGATTGCTGACCAAGGCAGACATGAAGACTTGATTGCAAAAGAAGGCTGGTATAAAGAGCAGCATGAACGCCAGCAGATTGAACAAAATTTAAATGATAATAAGGCGGTGTAGCCATGAACGTTGGAAAACGCCTGTTTCAATACGCACTTCAATATAAGAAGCATTTCATCTTAGGTTTGCTCATGCTTACAGTGGCAATAACAGCAGAGTTAACAGGACCTTTTATCGCCAAAACCATGATCGATAAACATATACTTGGTATCGAAAAAACATGGTATAAGGTAGATGGTGAAGAAAAATCAGCAGCGAAGTACGAAGGAAACTGGTACAAAAGAAGTGATCATTTTGATCCAGGAGAAGTTAAAGGGAAACCAATTCGAGTTATTCAAGTGAAGCGTGATTTTTATGTTATTAATCAGTCGATTGCATTTGATGGTGACCGATCCATTAAAAGCGGGAAAGTCGTGATTTCTTATAAAGGAAAAACGAAAGCCTATCAAGCTGATAAATTAAGTGTAAGTGAGACGTTCGGATTTTATAAGCCAGAGGTCTCAGGGATGTTGAAACTGATGATGCTCTATTTAGGGTTATTAATCTTAGCTGCTTTCTTCCAATACGGACAGCGGTATACGCTGCAGCGCTCATCGAATCTCGTGATTAAGAAGATTCGGCAGGATGTGTTCGCACATGTGCAGCGTGTAGCGATCACATATTTTGATAATCAGCCAGCTGGGAAAATCGTTTCAAGAATTACGAATGATACAGAGGCGATTAAAGAACTTTTTATAAACGTACTAGCAAACTTTTTCACAGGAATCATTTATTTAACAGGTATCTTCACAGCATTGTTCCTGTTAGACGTGAAGCTTGCAGCTATTTGTTTAGTTCTTTTACCAATATTAGTTGTTTGGATCGTGGTTTATCGAAAATTCGCATCACATTACAATCACAAGATTCGTTCGACGCTCAGTGATATTAATGGGATGATTAATGAATCCATTAATGGGATGCCGATTATTCAAGCCTTTAAAAGACAAAGAGAGACAACTGAAGAATTTGAAACGATGAATAAAGAATATTTCACATTCCAAAATAAGCTCCTGAGCTTGAACGGATTAACAGGCCACAACCTAGTGCTTTTGTTGAAAAACCTTGCTTTCATGGCGTTTATATGGCACTTTGGAGGTCAGTCGCTTGGAGTAGGTTCCGTTATTTCCATCGGTGTTCTTTATGCGTTCGTTGACTATTTGAACCGTATGTTCCACCCGGTGACAGGGATGGTCAATCAGCTTGCACAGCTTGAGCAGGCACTTGTTTCGGCAGAGAGAGTGTTTGTACTGATGGATGAGCCAGGTCAGACAGTTACGGAAAACGAGATCGACCGTTATAAAGGTAATGTGGAATTTAGGGATATTACTTTCAGCTATGTAGAGGGAGAGCCTGTCCTAAAAAATATTGCTTTTCATGCAAACCAAGGTGAAACGGTGGCATTGGTAGGTCACACAGGTTCAGGAAAAAGTTCAATTATGAATTTATTGTTCCGTTTTTATGATATTAAACAAGGAAAGATTTTGATTGATGGAAAAGACATCATGGATTTATCCAAACAAGAACTGCGCCAGCATATGGGGATCGTTCTTCAAGATCCGTTCTTGTTCACTGGAACGATTGCTTCAAATGTAAGTCTGGATAATCCGGAGATTACAAGAGAGCAGGTCGAAAAAGCTTTAACAGATGTTGGGGCGATGCCGTTTATTAATAATCTTCCAAAAGGTTTAGATGAACCGGTAATTGAAAAGGGAAGTACGCTATCGTCAGGTCAGCGACAGTTGATCTCATTTGCAAGAGCACTTGCATATAACCCTGCTATTCTCATTCTGGATGAAGCAACAGCGAGTATTGATACAGAAACAGAAGCGGTTATCCAGGATGCACTTGATGTCTTGAAACGCGGGCGTACGACATTCATCATCGCTCACAGACTTTCAACCATTAAGAGCGCAGACCAAATTCTCGTTTTAGATCGCGGTATGATCGTAGAGCGCGGAGATCATAACGATTTAATGGAGCAAAAAGGCCGCTACTACCAAATGTATCAGCTGCAGCAAGGCAAAACAGAAAAAAAACGCGCAGTGAGTTAATAGGGATTAAAAAACAGGAGCCTGATAGGGGCTCCTGTTTATTTATTGATTGATAAACGGCGAATTCTCTCTTGGTTTATCCTTCTTCTTTATGCTTCTTATCCATTTCATCATTTTTCTTCCCGTCATCTACTCCGTTATCCTGATCAACACCATCACCACAAGCAGTTAATCCACCCAATGTCATCATAGCTGCCAATGTACCTGCAGCCCATTTCTTTTTCCACATGTGAACCACTCCTTCATTTTTTGATTGTTGATTTTGCATACTTAAAGATACCCAGGTTGTGTCCGGTAAAACCAGAAAACGACAAATAGTGATAAAAGTCACATCATTGTTACAAATATTAGGATAGTTTTAAAGAAGTATTTAATTAGAAAGAAGGCAATCAAATGGGGTCATTGTTAAACTTATTTATAAGAAGCGAAGAAAAAGAATTGTTTTTTGTTCAAACAGACTTTCAAAAGAATGTAAAAATTAACTTGCCTGCATCAAGTGACTGGCAAAAGCAATTAAAAATGATTTCAATGACAAAGGAAGATCTAGTCATTATTAAGTCGCTGCAGCCTTTGATTAAAGAAAATATCGAACATATCGTTTCTCAGTTTTATAAAAATATAGAATATGTGCCAGGTTTATTGGAAATCATTAAAGCGCATAGTTCTGTGGATCGTTTGAAAGTAACTTTAATGAGGCATATTCAAGAAATGTTCAGCGGTGTTATTGATATGAGTTTCATTGAACAAAGAAGAGTGATTGCGCATATCCATTTTAGAATTGGTTTGCAGCCTAAATGGTATATTTGTTCGTTTCAAGACATGCTTTTATCCATGTTAGCCATTTTGGATGACAGAATAGAAGATAAGGCAGAATATCAAAAAGCTGTAAAAGCGGTGACAAAAATACTCAATTTTGAACAGCAGCTGGTATTGGAAGCATTCGAGGCTGAACAAATTAAAGAGCGGGAGAGACATGAGGAACAAAAACAATTGATTATTCAATCTGTTGGGAACTCCGTGGATGAATTAGCAAGTATATCGGAAGAGACGAGTGCAGCCCTTCAGGAACTATCTTCAAAAGCTGATGAAGTTGTTGATTTTGCGAAAAACAGCGCTGAGTCTGCTAATGAAGTGACACATCAATCCATTGCAGGTAAAAGCAAACTGGACGACCATCAGAAAATGATTTATGAAATTAAAAAGCAATCAGAAACCATCACTTCTGACTTATCAAAGTTAGAAGAAGCTACTCATAAAATTAATGATGTTGTTGGCATCGTTACAGCAATCGCTGAACAAACCAATCTGCTTTCGCTTAATGCAGCGATAGAAGCTGCTCGGGCAGGTGAAACGGGCCGCGGATTTTCTGTTGTAGCACAAGAAGTACGCAAACTGGCGGATCAAACAAAAACTTCTGTCTCAGGTGTGTCGGAGCTTGTAAAGAATACAGAAACCAGCATAAAAGCTGTTTTGGATTCGGTAAATAGCATTCACCATTTTGTAAATGAAAGTGTATCTGAATCAGTTGAAATATCGGACTTTTTTCAGTCAATTCTAAGCACGATGGATGATAGTAATAAGAAGAGTATTGCATTGGAAAAAGAAGTGGAAGTCATGGCAGAGGTTATTGAAGAATTAACGAACGCCGTAGGTCAGATTGCTGTTTCTGCTGACAACCTGACAGATACTGCACACCGTATATAAAAACGAAAAGAGCTGCAATGATTCAGCTCTTTTCGTTATTGTGAATCACATATTGAGCGCGGCTTGTTTCAAATGACACGATATCTTCATCTAGTCGAATATCAGTGATTCCATCGATCGGAATTTCATAAAGAACAGCCGGCAACTCTATTTCTGACCCTTCTTCTCTCGCATAAGCGGTTCCGTGTAAAAACAAGATGTTGTCACCTAAATAGTCGTCTTCTGCATCTCGTTGTTCGAATGTTGCTTCATTTAGAGAAATTCGAATTTCGTCAATATCTCCAGTCTCTTCTTTTCGAATGGCGATCTGTCGGCCAGACCAACCGTTAATTATATCTTTGAGTTCGATTATTTTTGTATCAGACATCGTTTTCACCTCACTATCAATTTTCCCGAAATCGGTAAACTTAAACCGATTAAAAAAAGCCCCTTGTGTAAGAGGCTTTTCATCCTTTTATGGTTGAAGAGCAACGATCTTGCTCGCTCCCCATGGTGCAATGCTGATTATGACATCCATATCACGGGCTTTTTCTTCAAGTTTCTTTCCGGTATTTTCCTGAACATAATAGCGTTCGAAGCCGTATGTCAGCTGTAATTGATCTGCCGATCCATTACCTCCCCAGACTCTGTCAGCCCGTGCATTTAATAGCACTTGATTACGGGATAATGCGGGTTTTTCTGGATAGACACCGGAAACGCCGTAATAGCCATCTTTGTTTTTTTCTAATAAAACATAAACACGACTCTGTCCTCGATTTGATAACTCTTCTTCACCCTTCCATTTTGAGAGGGGAACGGTGCTGATATTAAAATGAAGTGTTACATAATCGCCGTATAGGATGTCAGTCGGATCAACAGGTTCGGTCTTGATTTTTATTTCCTTTCCAAAATAATCAATGCTGTAATAGCTTCCGGCTATAAAGAGCAAAAACAATACCTGCAGGGCAGCAGCAATCATCCAGCCTCTTTTTTTACTCATTGTGCGGCCCTCCATTTTTTAATATTTGTTTTTTCTTTCGTTGTAAAAAGGCATTCAAAATAAAAAGCAGAATCCCACCGAGCAAGAAGAATATTGATTTCGGCATAAATGCCCATGCCAAATTGAAATATCCCATTAAACATACGAGCAGGAAGAGAACGATCCCTAGATTAATCTGTGGCCGATTTTCATTCTTAAATCCTTTCGCAAGCATAAGTCCGGAATACGTAAACATGACAATTAGGTAAAGAATCCCTACGATAAGAGGATCAGAAACCTTTATTAAATAAAAGAAAGGAACAAAGATCAGCAATTCACAAACATGCATAATCAGATTTTCATGACGTTTTGCATAAAGAGCTGCTGCGAATAGAATAAGAAAAACCGGAAGATAAAGAGCTGTTTTTGGTAAATCAAAATCAGATAAAAACTCATTTGTCATCCAAAAATATAAGCCATATGCGAATGCAAAACCAATGAGAGTTCCAAATCGATTAAACGCTTGTTTAAATACTGATTTTTCTGCCCATAGTCCTTCTGTATATAAAGATAACCCGAAAAGGAAGAACCAAAGTAAATTGATCTCTTCTGTTAATAAAAACATGAGAACTTGAGCGCTTAATCCAATCGTAAAAAGATTGGTTTGCAGTCTTTGGGGATATAAAAATACGTAGCCGCCGATGCTTACGATAAATACAAAAAATAATAAGTAGCTGAATTGATCGTAGTCACTTAAGCTATACAATTGACCCCCAACTGTTATAACAGCAACAAGGAGGAAAAAGAGTTTTTTTCGGTCTCGAAACAAATAATAAATTGCCGGTAAACTCCAAAAAACGAAAAGGCGTGCGTCAACTGCTGAAAGATGAAAGGTTTGCCCTAACAAAATAATGCTCGCTCCAAATGAAATGATGCCAAGAAAATTAAAGGATGTACCAAGTGAATCATTGCCTCTTTTAGTAAACACATCTCCAGCGGTATAAAAACCTGTCATGATTACAAGCAAGAGGGCAAGTCTTGCAAGCGGAGGTATTTCACTCCAATTTGATGCAATAAATGATAATATACCGATTCCAATTAGAATACTTGCCAAAATAGGAAGCACACGGCTTGGTTTATTTTGTTCATTTGAGCTTGGATACCGGGCAACAAGCAAGTCGAGCTGTTCAGATGAAATGATCTTTTCATCCACCCATTTTTGTCCTTCACTTTTCATCCATTTTTGATTCATAATTTCCCCCCTCATCTTATGTATATGTTTGAAAATACAAACTCATATGCAATAATAAACATTCTCTTTAAGTGTAATATTACACTAACGATTTTTCTTAATCAATGTATAGATTTCTACAAAAAAAGAGCTGATTCCTTGTGAATCGACTCTTTTTATCTTTATTTATGGTTGTTGCTTTGGAAGTTGTTGATCTCTGTTTCAGGATGCTCGCTTTCCGCGGGGCAGGCGGTGAGCCACATTCGGACGTTTCACTTTTAAGTGTCTCACCTGCCCGCCTGTCCCGCAGGAGTCTCGCACCTTACACGGCAATCAACCTGTCATTGGGAGTTACAAAAATACACCAGGAGCAATAATCTTTTAGAAATCAGTCTTATTTTTTATCTTGCACATAATGTACAATGTTTAAAATCGCTTTACGGGGCAGGAATCGAACAAGCTGTGCCAATGCTTTATTTTTAAAACCTGGTACAGAAATACGTTTGTCATTCATTAGTGCTTTATATCCTGTTAATGCGACTTGATCTGCATCCATGGCACCCGATTGAAAAAGCCGTGACTGCTCAAGGCTAGCCCGCTTTTCAAAATTAGTTGATGTTGCACCGGGACATAAAGCAGTTACGGTAACATTTGTATTTCTTAATTCATAGCTGATTGCCTCCGAAAAAGAAAGAACATAAGCTTTTGTTGCGTAATAAACAGCCATTAATGGACCTGGCTGAAATGCAGCTGTAGAAGCTACATTTAAAATTTTTCCGCTGTTGCGTTTAATCATGCCGGGGAGAAGTTGTTTGGTTAAGGTAGTTAAGGCCATGATATTTACTTGCAGCATATCTTTTTCTTCTTTCCAAGATGTTTCATCAAATGGACCATAAGCGGCAAAACCTGCATTATTTACAAGGACGTCAATCTCAATGTTTTTCGCCATTAATTCTGCTGTTAATTCTTCGGCACTTTCAGGCATACTCAAATCTTTTGCGACTACAGTTGCTTGTATGCCATGCTTAGCTGTTAGTTCGTCTGCAATTTCTTGAAGCTTTGCTTCGTTTCGGGCATTCAAAACGAGATGGTAATGATCTTTAGCAAAGAGCTTTGCAAATTCTAAACCAATACCGCTCGAAGCTCCAGTGATTAGGACAGTTTTATTATTCATAAGATGTCATCCCTTCATTTGTGTTTATATGTTTAAGTATATCAACATGTTATCATATTTTTAAAATTTAATAAACAATTGAAATAAAAAAAGGTATGATGGAAGAAATGTAAAGATAGATAAAGGAGGTGCGCTTTATATGAAAAACGTTATGATTGCAAAACATCCTGCTACAGGGGAAACCATTGATCAGTGGCTTGAAACAGATGTTAAACAGGTTCCTGAATTATATGAGAAGGCAGGATCTGCTTTTACGTTTTGGTCTTCACGCAGCCTGGAAACTAGACTGACGTATATAACAAAAATGAAGCATTACATGCTTTCCAATTTGGATGAAATCGCTGAGGAAATCTGTTCTGCGACCGGAAAGGTAAAAACGGAAGCTTTAACTTCAGACATAATGCCTGTAATTGATATTTTGCAGCACTATGAAAAACGCGCACCAAAAGTATTAAGAAGAAAAAAAGTGCCAACCCCATTGTTATTTGTAGGGAAATCCTCTTATGTGGATTATTTTCCTTTAGGAACTGTTTTAGTCATCTCACCGTGGAACTTTCCATTTCAGCTTTCAATGACACCGGTTATTTCAGCTTTAATCGCAGGGAATTCTGTAATTTTAAAGCCGTCGGAAGTAACACCAACCATTGGACTTTTGATTGAAAAAATCGCAAGAGAAATTAACCTCCCTAAAAATGTGCTGCAAGTGGCACACGGCGGCAAAGAGCTTGGGCAGGCATTAGTTGCAGGTGCGCCTAATCATATTTTCTTTACTGGGTCAGTAGAGACAGGCCGGAAAATTGGTGTTGAAGCAAGCAGACGTTTAATTCCAAGCACCTTGGAGCTTGGCGGCAAAGATCCAATGATCATTTTTGAGGATGCTTCTTTAAAAAGAGCTGTCCATGGTGCAGTGTGGGGAGCTTTCACAAATGCAGGGCAAGTCTGTATGTCCATTGAAAGAGTCTATGTACAGCACTCGATTTATGGAGAATTTATTGACCGGCTTGTTGAAGAAACGAAAAAATTAAAAATGGGTGAAGATATCGGCTCATTGACCTTCGAAGGTCAAAAAGAAGTCATTAAAGATCATGTTCTAGATGCTATAGATAAAGGGGCGTTATTACTTACTGGAAAACATCCTGATAAATGGGGAGACAGTATGTATTTAGAACCGATGATCTTAACAAACGTTTCGGAAAAGATGAAAATCCTTACTGAAGAAACATTTGGTCCTGTCATGCCGGTTATCTCTTTTTCAACAGAGGAGGAAGCGATCAATCAAGCAAATAATACAAACTTTGGCTTAAACGCAAGTGTTTGGACGAAAGATAGTGAACGTGCAGACCGTGTAGTTTCCAAACTGATAACAGGAAACGCTGTAATTAATGACGTGCTCATAACTGTAGCAAACCCGCATTTACCCTTTGGAGGTGTGAAAAACAGCGGAATTGGAAATTACCATGGTGATGAAGGCTTACTCACATTCAGCAGACAAATGTCTGTTATGAAAGACCCTGGATATAAACAGAAAGAAATCAATTGGTACCCGTACAAAAACAAGTACGATAAAGTTAAATTTCTCATCCAAGCTTATTATTCGAATAAAAAAGAAATGATTTCACTTGTTCGTTCAGCTTATAAAAAATTTAGGCAAAAATAAAAGCGGTTCAGCTAATTAGCTGAATCGCTTTTTTCTTAGGTTCCTTTTTTAAAAGGTTGTTGCATCAAGGAAAATGACAGGTTTATTGGAGTGTAAGGTGCGAGACTCCTGCGGAAAGTGAGCATCCTGTAATGTAAATCAACTACTCCTTTTTTTGAATTGCTAAAAAGGTAACGATAAGAGCCTTTATCTACAAAATACATTCATCTTCAATGATGTTAATCAATTGTTTAAGCTGCAAAACGGTTTGATCGAGAGTTAAAAAGTAAAAGATTTCTTTGCCTTTTTTTTCTGTGCCAACGATTCCTGCTTCTCTTAATATTTTTAAATGGTGGGACACTGTAGGGCGGGACATGGGAGAAGCATTTGCTATATCGGTAACATTCAATTTTTCGGTTTCAGCCAACAGCAAAACAAGATCCTGTCTGACGGGATCTCCTAAAGCTTGAAATAAAGGTATTGTTTTTCTGAACATATTTACCGCAAAGTCATTTGACATCATTTTCACCAACTTCTAAGCCATTCATTTTATCTATTCTTACTATAAATCAGTATAAACCATTCGTACATTTTTTTAACAGTGCGAAATTGTGTGGCAAGTGCTCTATAAATTGCCAGGAATCTCTACGCATACAGGTTTTGTGAAGTATACACAATATATACAAGGAGGTGAAACACAATGGCAAGACGTAATAAATTAGCAGTACCAGGTGCACAGCAGGCTATCGATCAAATGAAATATGAAATCGCATCTGAGTTCGGTGTAACACTTGGACCAGACACAACTGCACGTGCTAACGGATCTGTCGGCGGGGAAATGACGAAACGTTTAGTAGCAATGGCACAACAACAATTAGGCGGATCTCGCTAACTCTATAGACATGGCTGTAAAAGGGGTGGAGTAATCCACTCCTTTTTTGAAAAATTAGCATTGCTGACGATAAGGAGGGAAAGTTCATGGGGATGTGTCCGGTTTGTAATAACTTTCATACCATCAATGTCCGGTGTCCTGAATGCGGACGGTCGATAACGGATCGAGGAAAGGTCAGTGATTTCTTTGATGATTATAGTGCTTACATGGAAGTGGATGAACTGAAACTAGAGGATGGTTACAAACATGATTTTAAAGACAGCCAATGCCCGCATATTTTTTATTGTGATTCCTGTCATCAAGAAGTGATGTTCTTTATTGGTGAATGGTAAAAAAACTTCACATCCTGAATTTGGAGGACGTGAAGTTTTATTGGCTTATTTTTATGCGTTTTTCAAGGAATATGCGTAATAAATCCAAAAGAGAAGTTAATATCCAGTAGATAACGGCAGCTTCTAGTAATACTGGAAGTACAATTAATTGGGAAGCACTGATCTGGTCAGCCATTAATGTTAATTCAGGTACAGTGATTACGGAAGCTAATGATGAAGCTTTAACGATGTCAATCAACGAATTCCACACAGATGGAATGGAAATTCTCCATGCTTGCGGCAAAATAACTTCTTTATAAGTAAGAAACCGGTTCATTCCAAGTGAATAAGCAGCTTCCCACTGCCCTTTTTCAATCGATTGAATAGCCCCTCTGTAAGATTCAGCAATATAGGCACTGAAATGCAAGATTAAACCAGCAAGTGCAGCTTGCCATCCTTCAGGTACATATAAAAATGTAAATCCGTTATATAAAATAAGCAATTGTATTAATAATGGCGTTCCCCTAAAAAATGATATATACCACTTTGCGAGTCCAGAAAGAAATCGATTTGAAGACATACGGCATAAAGCAATAACCAGTCCGAAAATCAAAGCTCCTAAAATCGAAACCAAACTGATAACAATAGTAAAAACAGCTCCCTCCAGCAAATAGGGGAGGGAGTTGCTCAAGATATCAGCAAGCTTATTCACTTACATCTTCTCCAAAATATTTTTTAGAGATTTTTGCTAAAGTGCCGTCTTTTTTCATATCTTCAAGTGCTTTATTTACTTTCTTAACAAGTTCTTTATCATCTTTACGGAATGTGAATGCCATTTTATTTTTATTAAAAGGTTTTCCAACTGCTTTTACGTTATAATCTGTTTTCTTTAATTCTGATAAGATGAAAAGCTGGTCGTTCATGGCTGCATCAACACGATTTACGTCTAAGTCAGCAAGAACTTGAGCAATACCTTTGTAGTATTTTGTTTTTGCTCCTGCTTCCTCAGCTACTTTTGCATAGTTGCTTCCTTGTGTTGTACCAACGGTTTTTCCTTTGATATCGTCGATTCCTTTAATGTCTTTATTGTCTTTGTTGACGATCACCTGTCCGCCAGAAACCGTATAAGGTGTTGAAAAATCATATTTTTGCTTTCGCTCGTCTGTAACCGTTACTTGGTTTGCAACCATATCAAAGCGTTTTGAGTCCAGGGAAGTGAACATGTTCTTCCATTCTGTTGCAACAAACTTTGGTTTCATATCAAGACGTTTTGCTACTTCTTTTGCTACATCTACATCATAGCCCGTAATGTCATTTGTCTTTTTATCACGGTATGTAAATGGTGGATAGGTAGCCTCAGTACCGATCGTTAAGACGTTTTTATCTTTATCACTACCCGTGTTTTTAGACTGATCTGATGTACCGCAAGCTGATAAGAGTACAGCTGTTAAGGCAAGTGCGATTAGTGATTTAATGGTGTGTTTCAAATGAAGTTCCTCCTTATCGGATTTAATCCGACAAATTTTATCTGTTTTATTGTATTAAGGTTGGAGCATTTAGTCAATCATTAAACATTTTCCCCTAGTTAGAGAAAAATAACAGTAAAAAATAAAATAAGAAATTGTACCTGATTACATAAAAAAAAAGCCCCTGAAGGTACTCAGGGACTTTCGTAATTGGACTTATTACACTTTAATTAACGAATGCGGATTTCAGTTTCTTTATCGAAGAAATGTGCTTTGTTCATATCAAAAGCAAGTGCGATGTTTTGTCCGTTGCGGATATCTGTACGTGAGTCAACACGAGCGATAAAATCTTGACCGCTTACTGTCGAGTAAAGGAACGTTTCGGCACCCATTAATTCTGCTACATCAATTTTTGCTTCGATTCTTGTATTAGAAGAAGACTCAAGGAATACCGGCTCATCATGAATGTCTTCTGGGCGAATTCCAAGAACGATGTCTTTGTTTGCATATCCTTTGTCGCGTAATACTTTCATTTTTCCTTCTGGGATCGCGATTTGTGTATCACCAATCTTAAAGAATCCATCTCCAAGGGTCCCGTTAAGGAAGTTCATTGCAGGGCTTCCGATAAATCCGCCAACGAAGATATTTTCAGGTGTGTCATAAACTTCTTTTGGCGAGCCTACTTGCTGGATGCGGCCGTCTTTCATAACAACGATACGTGTAGCCATTGTCATTGCTTCAGTTTGGTCATGTGTTACATAGATCGTTGTTGTTTGCAGACGCTGGTGAAGTTTTGTGATCTCAGCACGCATTTGTACACGAAGTTTCGCATCAAGGTTAGATAAAGGCTCATCCATCAAGAATACTTTTGCATCACGAACGATTGCACGTCCAAGTGCAACACGCTGACGCTGTCCGCCTGATAAGGCTTTTGGCTTACGATCTAAGTACTGCTCCAGACCAAGGATACGAGCAGCTTCTTTTACACGCTTGTCGATTTCGTCCTTGCTGAATTTACGAAGCTTTAAACCGAACGCCATGTTGTCATAAACGTTCATATGAGGATAAAGGGCATAGTTTTGGAAAACCATCGCGATGTCACGGTCTTTCGGTGCAACATCGTTTACGACACGCTCGTCGATTACAAGTTCTCCTTCAGAAATTTCTTCAAGTCCTGCGATCATACGGAGTGTAGTGGACTTACCACAACCGGATGGACCTACGAATACGATAAATTCCTTATCAGAAATATCAAGGTTGAAGTCATGTACTGCTGTTACTTTGTTATCATATCGTTTAACGATGTTATTTAACTTAATGCCTGCCATTATATATTCCCCTTCCGTGATGAAAACGTTTTCTTAATGATTTAAGTTTACGATTTCATAGTCTGGACGTAAATGGACGACATGCCTAAAATAAAACACCCTCTTTATGCATGTTGCACAAAGGGGTGTTATTTGTTTGAATTTTTCTCGAGAGCAAGAATCGCCATATAGAAGATTAAAGCGTTTTTGAATTGTTTAACATCGATTCCGGTTTTATCAAAAAATTTCTCTACCCGATATTGAAGACTGTTTCGATGGATGTATAATTTTTTTGCTGCAAGCGAGATATTCATATTGCATTCTACAAATACCTTGATGCTATTCAATGTTTCTTGATCTTCATCTATCCATTCTGCGAGCAAGCCTGTTAACGCATCTATAAGCGGGGAACTAGAATCTTTAAGCAGTAATAACGGAATGGAGTCAGCTGCTGTGTAAACGGATTTAGGCGGTAGGTTGTTTTTTATGGATAAAAATTGTTCCCGCTCACGTTCATAGATTTGTTTGGCATTATTCTGGCCCTTATTATAGGAACCTATATAAATGGTTAAGTCGATGTAGAAATCGGTAGAAAGCATATCTTTCAATGCTTCGTAAGGTGTATCGTTAACGTCTTGCTTAGATGTTTCAATTATGACGCCGCTTAAATAATCTTCATTTAATAAAAGAACAGCATCATCAGGAAAGAGGCCATTGACAGCTTCTGAAAAAGCAGAATAATCAGCAACGGGCTGCTTACTGAAAAAGTGGATAAACCGGTAAAATTCGATGGAATCATCTGTTCCTTCCCCAGAAAGAATCTCTTTCCACTTTTGCTGCACTGAAGTGTATGAAAAAGATGTATGCATTTTATAGTTCTCAAACATTGTAGATAATAATTTCAGCTCTGAATCAGATAAGATCGATTTCTTAATGCCAAATGGTTCCCCGGTATGTGTAATAAACCAAATATAATCAGTTTGGTGAGAGAAGTTTGTCGTTATGGAATCTTTATAATGTTTCTTTAATTTGTTCAGCATCTGTTTCGTGTCCTTTCCAGGAAAAGCTTGTTATTATTATAGCAATAATTGTGGAATATACTAAACGAATGAAATGAGGGGGCGTGAGGTCTTTGAAAAAATGCCCATGAGTAACTACAGGAACGGTCGTGTACGACTGGAAAAATAGTGATATATGGACGAACAGAAAAAATTGGGAGACGCACCCATCTTCCAAGTCTATCATCCTGACATTCGACGATGGACCTTCATCGGTATTGAGCAAGGTATTAGATATTTTAAATAAACATGATGTGAAGGCAATGTTTTTTTGGCAGTCCCGTTTGCTTTATAAAGAGCGGCCATGGAAACGAGTAATCGATGAAGGACATATGATTGGAGGCCATTCATTAAGACATCGTGATTTAACGAAGCTAAATATGGATGAGCAGTTTCGTGATATTAATAAAAACAAGAGGCAAATCGAACAATTGACAGGACAGCTTGTGAAATATTTCAGGCCGCCGTTTGGCCAATTCAATGAAGACACACTTCAAGTTTTAAAATCGTTGAATCTGGTTCCTTTTTTGTGGGAAGTAGCAGGCCTTGACTGGGAACATAAAGATTATCCGGATCACATTATTCATAACATCATCAACTACGTGAATGATGGGTCTATCATATTATTACATGAGCTTAAACAGACTGCAGCTATCTTGGATGATCTAATATGTGAATTAAAAGAAGAAGGATATTCATTTGTATTGCCTCCTACGAGTTGACAATAGACGGCAAGGCAAGGGATGAAAGAAAGCGAGCTTTCTTTCATCCCTATTAATTTGTAAAAACGTCTAGGAAATAATCGGGATAACAAAGAGGCTAACCTGATATCAGCAATCTAGCATATATAAAAGTGAGCAAAATACGAGAGAAATTACTTAAAACCGGTGAGGGAAATAAATTGTTTGGGGTCAGACCCCCCATTATACTAGTGATAAGTGAAGGGGAATTGGAGGGACATATGAAGAAAAAGATAGTTGTTTCATTCAGTGGCGGAAAAGATTCAGTGTTAGCTTTACATAGAATTCAGAATTCCGGGGAATGGGAAGTCGATTCTTTATTAACGACTTTGACGGAGAACTATGACCGTACTACGATGCATGGTGTCCGGAATGAACTATTAGAATTACAAGGAGCGTCTCTTGGTATTCCGTTAAGAAGAGTGTGGATCCCGCAGGATTGTCCGAATGAAACGTATCAAGAGAGAATGGAAGAAGCTATAAACCAAATAAAAGAAGACGGCATCACGTATATTATGTTCGGAGATATCTTTTTAGAGGACGTAAAAAAGTATAGAGAAAAAATGCTGGAAGGTACTGGTTTGACACCTGTGTTTCCTTTATGGAAAGAGGATTCGGCCGAATTGATAGATGAGTTTCTGCAAGAAGGGTACAAAACCGTATTATGCTGTGTGGATACGCATAAGATTGATCAGTCTTTCGTTGGCAGAGTGATAGATCAACCTTTTATTCAAGAATACCCGAGGGAGCATGACATATGCGGAGAGAATGGTGAATTTCATACGTTTGTATTTGACGGGCCAGCCTTTTCTTTCCCGATTCATTACGAACTAGGTGAACACAGGATGGCGAAGGATATGTTTACTGGTGAAGATCGTTTTTATTTTGTAGACATCATCCAAGATCATAAGAAGATATAAAGGACCGAAATTGCTTGTCACTTTCTTTATGACGTATACTAGGTAAATAGAATATGAAGTAATGGAGAGAAAATAGATGAATATTTGGCTTACATTGACGATCATGGTCGTAGTAGGAGCTTTTATTGGCGGACTGACTAACCTAATTGCAATCAAGATGCTGTTTCGTCCGTTTAATACCTTATATATAGGGAAATTCAGAGTGCCTTTTACACCAGGACTCATTCCGAAACGCCGGCACCAGCTCGCCGTTCAATTGGGTGAAACGGTTACGAAGCATCTCTTAACAGCTGAAGGTGTACAGGGCAAAATCAATGATTCTGCTTTTCGTGAGGAGATTGTGGACTGGGTTCAAAGTGAAGTGAAGCGCTTTTTACGAAGTGAGATCACAATCAATGAACTGCTGAAAAAAGACTTCGGTATTGATGATGTTCAAGGACGGATCCAGACTACAACAGAAAAATGGATCGAAAACCGAATGAAACAGCTGCTGGATGCAAACAATGAAAAAGGAATAAAGGATGTTTTACCTGAAAAGTTTATTTTAGCAGGCGAAAAGAAGATTCCTGAAGCAGCAGACTGGTTAATTAAAAAAGGGATGATTTATTTAGAGAGTGCTGAAGGCAAGAAAGCTTTAACAACCGGCATTGATGCCTTCTTAATGGACAAAGGTATGCTTGTTAATATGGTCTCGATGTTTTTCGGGAATGTTAGTCTTGCTGAAAAAGTGCAGCCAGAACTTCTGAAGTTTTTAAGACACGAGAATACAAGAGATACATTAATCAATGTACTGGAGCAAGAATACAAGGTATTCATGGAAAAAAGGATGAACGAGGCAATAAGCCTGATGAATGTTCCGGATCTGACAGCGGGATTAGCCAAAGAAATCACACTGCAGCTGCCGGTAGAAGAATATTTAAACACACCATTGAGTACGTGGGCAGATGCGATTGAATGCTGGGTAGTGGAAGACTTAACCCCTAAAGCTGTTTCTGCAGGCATGAATATTTTTGTGGAAAGATTAGATGTATTGCTTGAAAAAATGCATCTCGCTAAAATTGTAGAAGAACAAGTGGAGACTTTTTCACTGGAGCGTTTAGAAGAAATCATTATCTCGATCGCAAATACCGAACTTAAGATGATCACATGGCTTGGAGCACTTCTCGGCGGAATTATCGGTTTGTTCCAGGGTATTCTTGTACTATTTTTGTAGAGTCTGTTATAGTGGTTACCGTAGTTTAATTCATGGGAGGTTATATAACAATGGCAAACGTATATGATGTTGCTTACGATTTAGAAAAAGCTTTGAGAAACAGTGATGACTTCCAAGCTTTGAAAAAAAATTATGATGAAGTAAACAATAGCCCGGAAACGAAAGTGCTTTTTGATAAATTCCGTGACATTCAAGTCGCTCTTCAGCAAAAACAAATGGCTGGCCAAGAAGTGACTCAAGAGGAAGTTGAAGAAGCGCAGAACTTATTCGCAGAAGTTCAGCAAAATGAAACGATCTCAAAGTTGATGGCAGCAGAACAACGTATGAGCATGATCATCAATGAAATCAATAAAATCATCACAAAGCCATTAGAAGAGCTTTATGGTCCAATGGCAGAAGAAAACGAACCACAGCAGTAAATGATTTTCAAGTCTCTGTTTCTTTGGAAACAGAGGCTTTTTTTGTTGGCTATTTTTCAAGCTTATCCTATAAGTTTTAGGCTTGTCAGCGTTCTAAAGCATGTTTGAGGCTCATAGAATGACTTCGAGTCTTTATACTTTTTCGCATTAAAAGGGGGGAGCATCATGGTATACCGATTACTGGCGATTGACATCGACGGAACCCTACTGCGAAGCAATTTCCGTATGGACAGGGAAACGAGAGAAGCCATCGATTATGTACAGAAAAAGGGTGTGTATGTAACACTTGCTTCAGGAAGGAGCTTTCCATCCACACAGAAAATCGCAAAAGCTTTAAAGATTAATAATTACCTTATAAGTCATAATGGCGGTTTTATTGCATCTTCTCTTGATGAGCCGATATATGAAAACCGGTTATCTGTAGAGGATACGTTTAGAATTGTAGACATATTAGAGAATTATGAATGTCACATGCGTGTTGTTCATGAACGGTATTCAGTTGGTAATCAGCTAAAGCAAAAAAGCCAGCTCGTTGCTAAGTTAACCTTAAGTACAGGCGATCCTTTATTCTATCCTGTTTCATTTACTGAAAATCTTGGTGATCACGTATTATCACAAGAAATTTCTCCACCTAAAATCGATGTACAGTTTTTTGATGAAAAAGAATGTGAATCTGCTCAAAAATACTTAAAAGAACAAATGCCAGAGTTTGAGTATTCGGCGTCTACAAAAAGTAATTTAGAAATTACGGCAAAAAAAGTGACAAAAGGGAATGCTTTACGTTTCCTGGGAGAAAAATTAGGAATCGCTCCAAATGAAATGGTAGCTATCGGGGATTCTTATAATGATATGGATATGATTGAATTTGCTGGCCTTGGCGTTGCCATGGCAAATGCGCCGGAAGAGGTAAAGGGAAAAGCTAAATGGATTACACGAACCAACGATCAGCTTGGCGTTCCATACATGATAAAAGAAGTATTCCGAAAGCAGATGCGCTTCCAAACATTAAAAAGATAGTGCTTTTATAAAATATAAGTGCTCTTCTTGGACGATTAAGTCCGGGAAGAGTATTTTTCTATTTAAATGGAGTATTTGTACAGCCCGATGAGGTTTATAGGCGAATTAAGCTGGAATAAGCGTGCCGTACGGAATTTATGCGCGCGGTAAGAGAAATAAGCGCGCTAGACGGCAATCACAAAGGTACCAATTTCTTAGATGTTCGACATATTTTTGTGGGAATTTGTCAAAAAGGTTTCAATTTTATTACAAATGTAGAATATGAAAGGGTTTTCATGAATCGTGACGAATTATATTTATGTAAGATTCACTTTGTAAAGGGAGGATTCAAATGGAAAAAACATTAGACCTACAATTAAAACCAAAGGTGGCAGAGTTCCTGAACGGAACGAAAAAACATTTTATCAATGGAGAATGGGTCAGCTCAGCAAGCGGAAAAACATTTGAAACAGTAAACCCTGCAACTGGAGAAGTACTTGCGGTTGTATCAGAAGGTGGAAAAGAGGACATCGATAAAGCAGTTAAAGCTGCTAGACAAGCATTCGACACAGGCTATTGGTCAAAGATGCCTGCATCAAAGCGCAGTTACTTAATTTACAAACTAGCTGATTTAATGGAACAAAATAAAGAAGAACTAGCACAATTGGATACGCTTGATAATGGAAAGCCGATCGGTGAAACAACGAATGCCGACGTTCCGTTAGCAATCGAACACTTCCGTTATTATGCAGGTTGGTCAACAAAAATTGTTGGACAAACGATTCCTGTTGCAGGAAGCTTCTTCAACTATACACGTCATGAAGCTCTTGGTGTAGTTGGACAAATCATTCCTTGGAACTTCCCGCTATTAATGGCAGCATGGAAGCTGGGAGCAGCACTTGCTACTGGATGTACAGTAGTGTTGAAGCCTGCAGAGCAAACTCCACTTTCTGCACTTTACTTAGCGCAATTGGCACATGAAGCAGGATTCCCTGAGGGTGTGCTAAACGTTGTAACGGGTGCTGGGGATACAGGAGCTGCTTTAGTTGATCATCCAAATGTAGATAAAATTGCATTTACGGGTTCAACTGAAGTAGGTAAGCTAATCATGCGCAACGCTTCTAATTCATTAAAGCGTGTTACGCTTGAGCTTGGCGGTAAATCTCCGAACATCATTCTTCCTGATGCTGATATGAGCCGCGCAGTACCTGGTGCACTTAGCGGAATCATGTTCAACCAAGGACAAGTTTGCTGTGCTGGATCGCGTCTATATATCCAGAAAAAATCGTTTGATAATGTAGTAGCAGACCTCGTGTCTCATGCTAAAAAAATCAAACAAGGTCCTGGATTAGATCCGGAAACGAATATGGGACCTCTCGTATCACAAGAACAGCATAACCGTGTTCTTAGCTATATCCAAAAAGGTAAAGACGAAGGGGCAGAACTTCTGTCTGGAGGATCTGTACCATTTGATAAAGGATATTTCGTAGAGCCTACAATTTTTGCTGATGTTGATGACAAGATGACCATCGCAAAAGAAGAAATTTTCGGACCAGTTGTAGCTGCAATGCCATTTGACGATCTTGACGATGTAATTGCTCGTGCAAATGACTCTGAGTATGGTCTTGCTGCTGGATTATGGACTGAAAACTTAAAAACAGCTCACTACGTATCTAGCAAATTACGTGCTGGTACTGTATGGGTGAACTGCTACAATGCATTCGATGCTGCATCACCATTTGGCGGATACAAGCAATCAGGTATCGGCCGTGAGATGGGCTCATATGCACTAAACAACTACACAGAAGTGAAGAGTGTGTGGGTAAATCTTAAATAAACATCTTGCTTTAACGGGGTCAACAATTGAACGGGAAAAATAAAAAGAACCGGGTGCTATGATCCAGCATCCGGTTCTTTTGTTGTAGATTGATAAGCTTCGAATCTCTTCGTCAATTTTGATTCTCCAGTATTCACGTATTGGAATACGCTCCATTCCTCGAACCTTTATTTCCTCGACCTTCTTGCTTCTAAATCTACAACTATTGATTGTTAATTGATAAACTTCGAATCTCAACGTCAGTGACGAGGAATACTTGCACGAATACTTCGAGTTGCACCGAGTAAGCGCAGGTGCATTGTATTCTAAGTGCTCATGTAGGAGGACTACACTCCGCGCCTCGAACCCTTCACTTCCTTGACCTTCTTGTTTCTAAATTAACAATGTTTGTTAATTGATAAACTTCGAATCTCTTCGTCAATTTTGATTCTCCGGTATTCACGTATTGGAATACGCTCCATTCCTCGAACCTTTATTTCCTCGACCTTCTTGCTTCTAAATCTACAACTATTGATTGTTAATTGATGAGCAGCAAATCTCTTCGTCAGTGACGAGGAATACTTGCACGAATACTATGAGTGCCACCGAGTAAGTGCAGATGCATTGTCTTCTAGGTGGTCTTGTTTTACAGCATCACTTTTATAAAACGCAATCCTGTATCATCGTAGTCTAGGCTCCGGTAAAATTCATGAGTGTCTGTACGCTGTTTTCCGCTGTTTAATAGGATCGCTGTACAGCCTTGTTCTTTAGCCCAATCTTCTCCGTGCCGGACGAGCTGTTTGCCGATTCCGTTCCCGCGAAATTCTTCACTCACAACAAGAGCGGAAATTCTCGCATAGCAGCCATTTTTTTCGAAATAGATTCCTTTAGTTAAACCAATCATTCCGATGACTTGATCATTAATACAGGAAACAAAACAGGCGTAATCTTGGTTTGGGAGAAGAGTTTCTAATCGTTCCGTCATTTCTTCAGGAGCAGTTGGATATCCGAGTTCCCCCATTAAGTATGAAAGTTCATAACTGTCTTCATATCTAGCTTCTCGAATGATCACTTCACTCATTGTTTTTTCCCTCGTTTCCATAGGTTTCATTAGCGATGGAAAAGAAGCAGTTGTCCTTTTGGTGAAGTCAGGCGATGTGTTTTTTCTTGAAAGTTCAATTCTGCCAAACGTGCCTCTCCTTGCTGTTTTGCTTCTGAGTCGTTTGTAGCTGTAATGACCTCATCCAATATTTTTTCACCGTTCTTTTCGTAAGCAGTTAGTGCGTATGTATTCATGATCGTCTAAACCCCTTTCGTCTGTACAACGTTTCTTCAACGTTTGGTTGAATAACTCCTGCAAAAGAACAGAATTATTATGAAACTTCAATAAAAAAGGTACGTATATAGGAATAATATGGTATATTTTACAGCGGGAGGGGAATTCAATGTTAACCATAAATAATGTTAAAAAGAGGTTTGGATCCTTTACGGCAGTAAACGATTTGAATTTAAATATTCCAACTGGTGAAATTTTTGGATTATTAGGTGCAAATGGTGCTGGTAAAACGACAACATTCCGAATGATACTTGGATTATTAACACCGTCTCATGGAGATATTGCTTGGAAAGACAAAGAAATTACTTATGAAACGAGCAATCTTGTTGGATATTTACCTGAGGAAAGAGGCTTGTATCCTAAGCTGACAGTGAGGGAACAGCTCATTTATTTAGGACAGTTACGTGGAATGAATCGCTCTTTTATACAAGAGCAGACATTAAATTGGTTAAAACGTTTTAATGCGGAAGAATACTTGAATAAAAAAGTGGAGTCTTTATCAAAAGGAAATCAGCAAAAAATTCAATTCATTGCAGCCGTACTGCATAAACCAGAGCTGCTCATTCTAGACGAACCTTTCAGCGGACTGGATCCGGTGAATGTTGAACTGCTAAAAGGTGCTGTACTAGAGCTTAAAAATCAAGGTACTACCATTGTGTTTTCCAGCCACAGAATGGAGCATGTTGAAGAACTGTGTGAGCATTTATGCATTATGCATAAAGGAGAATCCGTTGAACAAGGCAAGTTAAGAGAAATTAAAAGGTCATTTGGAAAGAAAAATGTTTCCGTTCGTGCCGATTTTGATCTTAGCTACTTAAGTGCTATACCGGGGGTGGTTAAGCATCGTTTAACTGCAGATGGAATTACACTTCAAATTGAGCGTGAGGAAGTTGCGGCTGAATTGTTTCAAGCGATTCAATCAAAAGGGTTTGTTCGGAAATTTGAACTTGAAGAACCTTCATTAAATGATATTTTTATTGAAAAGGTAGGTGTTGTACATGAGTAAATTTATAACCGTCATGATGCATACATACCGTTCAAAAATTAAATCTAAACCTTTTCTAATCTCCACAATTATAACAATTGCATTGATGTTTGTTGTAAGCAACATGAACGAAATCGTGAAAGTATTTAGCGGTGATGATGTATCAAGAGTCGCCGTTATTGATAAAATGGGTAACGCTTTTGCGCCGCTTCAATCCCAAGTAAAACAGTATGACGATGAATTTAAACTTGAGGAATTTAAGCAATCTGAGAAAGTGGCCGAAAAACGAGTCCAAGATGGCAAACTAGACGGATTACTGATTCTCGAACAAGATGCGAATGGGATGATATCAGCAAAATATAAAGCAGAAGATGTAACGAAGCAGGATCTGATTACAGACATTCAAACGGCTTTGCAGCAAATTAAGACAAAAATGGCAGCGGAATCGATCGGCTTGAACCAAGAGCAGCTTGCAGCCATTTATTTGCCTGTAGGTTTTGATAAAGAATCATTGTCTACAACAGCCAAAAGTGAAGAAGAAGCGGCTCAAGTATATGTTCTTGTATATGTAGTGCTTTTCTTCATGTACATGTCGGTCATGATGTACGGCAGTATGATTGCGGTCGAAGTTGCTACTGAAAAGTCATCACGTGTGATGGAAATATTGATTTCGAGCATCTCGCCAGTTAAACAGATGTTTGGAAAGATTTTTGGTATTGTCCTTCTTGCCCTTACACAATTAGCTTTATTTGTGGCATCTGGTTTTGCAGCAGTAAAATTGAACGGACGACTGAGCGGCAATGACAGTATTATAAAAGAGCTAAAGCTTAACGATATGCCGGTTTCTTTAATCGTATATGCATTAATCTTCTTTCTATTAGGATTTTTCTTATATGCGACTTTATTTGCCATGATTGGTTCGTTGATTAGCAGAGTAGAAGAAGTGAATAGTTTTATGACACCAGTTGTGATCTTTATCGTAGCAGCCTTTATGATTGCGATGTACGGAAGAGAAAATCCTGAATCCGGCTTTGTTGCAGCAGCATCCTTTTTCCCATTATTTACGCCAATGCTCATGTTATTGCGTGTGGGGATGCTCTCACTTCCGATTTGGGAAGTTGCTCTTGGAATAGGGGTATTAGCCGGAGCAATTGTTCTTTTTGCTATAATTGGTGCACGCGTTTATCGCGGGGGTGTCCTGATGTATGGAAATGCACCGTCTTTAAAACTATTTAAACAAGCCGTTTTATTGTCAAAACAGGAGAAAAAGAATATAGCCAAATAAGTAAAAGGGGACATTTAGGTCCTCTTTTTTTTGTCTCTTTTTTTAACGCTCTTTACTAGAAGAATATTGAGCATCCTGTAACGGAGGTCAAGAACATACAAGAGCAACAAAGATTGATTTTATTTAAAAGGTTTTCTGAATGCGTCACTTTAAAAAAGACCTTTATGGGATGATTTTCTTTTTACGAACGTGCTTTCGTATATATGATAAAATAAAGGGAAGAATGCTAGAAAAAGAGGATGAGTGAAAATGATTAAATTTTTACACTGTGCAGACTTGCATTTGGACAGTCCTTTCAAAGGATTATCTGCCTTGCCGGAAGAATTTTTTAAACGGTTGTTTGAAAGCACATTTTTATCTTTTAAAAGATTAGTTGATATTGCGATTTCTGAAAAAGTAGATTTTGTCGTGATCGCAGGAGATCTTTATGATAGCGGGCAGCGAAGCTTAAAAGCGCAATCCTTCCTAAAGAATTGTTTTCAAAGATTGCAGTCACATGGAATCCAAGTGTACATTTGCCACGGTAACCATGATCCACTGGACGGCCAGTGGGTTTCACTTGACTGGCCAGAAAATGTTCACTTTTTTGGCGGGAACAAGATTGAAAGCTATTTCTATGAAAAAGAGGGAAAAAAATTAGCGTGTATTCATGGATTTAGTTATGAAACGGCAGCGATAACAGATAACCGGACAACTTTGTATCCAGAAAAGAAGGATGAATTGTATCATATTGGTGTTCTGCACGGACAAGCAGACGGATATAGCGGGCATAGCCGTTACGCTCCTTTTTTAATATCTGAGCTTGTGAAAAAAGGATATAACTATTGGGCGCTAGGACACATACATAAAAAAATGGATCTGTATCATGAGCCCCCTATCCGTTATTCAGGAAACATACAAGGAAGACATAGCGGTGAGACGGGTGAAAAGGGCGGATACATCGTTACATTGAACGGAAATGAAACAGAGAGCCGTTTCATTGCAGCTTCAGATATTGAATGGCACGAGGAAATCGTTGACGTGCAAGAATTCGAACGGCATCAAGATTTAATCATTCATTGTGAAAACTTAAAAGAAAGCTTCCGAAAAGCAAACAAAGGTGTCTTTCTAAATTTAAAACTTGCGGGAGCAGCACCTCTATATGAACAGCTTTTAGATGGTTCTTTTTTAGAGGATCTTGAAGAAATATTAAGGGAAGAAGATGCTCAGTCTTCTTTTGTGTATGTGGTTTCTGTTAAAAATGAAACAATTCCATCCGTAACAGGAGAAGAATCAATTAAACAATCAGGATTTTACCATGATTTAATGGACGTATTAGAGGATGAAACGGAACTTGAAAAAGCGCTGTCTGAACTAACATCACATAAGACGGCCAGACGCTTTGTTTCATTTGAAGAAGAAGATTGGGAAATGGTCCGGAAACAGGCAGAACAGCTTATTTTATCGGAATTATACAAAGGAAGGTGAGATGAATGAAAGTATTATCCGTACATATTTATCATTTTGGTGTTTTGCAAGATTGCAAGCTTACCCTCGAACCTTCTCATTTACAGCTTTTGTTTGGTGAAAACGAAGCAGGCAAAACAACACTGATGGATTTTATGAAATGTATGCTTTTTGGTTTTCCAGCAAAAAATCAGTCAAAACGGCGCTATGAACCGAAGAACGGAAACCGTATAGGCGGGAAAATGACTGTTGAACATCCTCGTTTAGGAAGATGGACGATTGAAAGAGTAGAAGGCACAAAAGTGTCCGGTGATATTTCGATTTATGATGAAACAGGTCAGCAGAAAGAAGCAGCTTTTTTGACAGATCTTTTAGATGGAATGGATCAATCATTGTTTGAAGGGGCTTATTGTTTCGGGCTCGACGGTTTGCAAAAGCTGGATAAACTAACGTCTGATGAACTGGGTAATTTTTTGATGAGCACCGCAATTTCAGGGGACCGTGATTTACTTGAAATTGAACAGACGTTTGAAAAAAAACAAGGTGAGTTATTTAAAAAAGCCGGGAAAAAACCAGTTATTAATGAAAAAATGGAAAAATTAAAAGAGATGGAGCAAACGCTGCATGACTATCGGATACGGAATGAAAACTACCAGCTTCTTAATGAAAAGAAGGAACAGTTAGAAAAGGAAATGGAACAAAAAGCGGTTGAATTAAAGGGGTTTCAAAAGGAACTTGGATCAATGAAACGCTTGTTTGAATTGCAGCCTGTTCTGGAAAAATATAAGCAATTAAAGCTTCAAATAGATACCTTTGATGCGGAGCAGATGGTATTTCCTGAAAATGGAATACATCGCTATGAGCAATGGCAAAAAGAATTATCAATAGTAGAGGGAGAGCTGAACTATTTAAGTGAGCGGCTGTTGTCCATTGAAGAAGAGCAGACTGCCTTAAATATTGAGGAAAGATGGATTGAAAACCAGAAAGAAATTAAACAGTTGTTAAATAAACTCCCAGAATATGAGCATTTACAAAAGCAATTAATGGAGTTTGAACGAACGGTGTCACATATAGAAAATGAAGAAAGCGGAATTACTGAAGCGATAGGTGAAACATGGCGTCCAAATGAGCTGCAGGAATTGGAATTAACATTAACTTCTATAAATGAACATGAGCAAATGTTGAAGCAAATGCTCAATGTTAAGGAGAAAAAGAGAAGGTTAGAAGAAGACTTAGAGGATTCAAGAGTAAAGCTGGAAGATTTGGAAAAAGAGGAAGCGGAACTCAAACAAACTCTTTTACCGGAAGAAGAGTTTGCACGTTTTGAACAAGAAAAGAATAAGACTCAAAGAATGGTTTTCCCACTATATGCAGCACTGCTTCCTATTATTTCAGCGGTATTATTAATATGGTCTGGCTGGACGTCACCCAATACGTTTGTGCTTTCGTGCGGAGTTGTCCTTTTAATCCTGTCCATAGGTATCACTTTATTTCTGTTTAAAAAAGAGAAATCAGTTTCAGGGGACACTCTCCAAGCCAATCAGAAATACCTTGCTGACGAAGTAAACCGGAAACAATGGATTCAGTTATCAGCCGAGCTTAAGCACGTTAATAATGTGTACATGCAGCTTGCAAAGCAGTTGGATTTTCTCGAACTCGAAGAAGCACGCATCTATGATGAAACTGTATTATGGGCTGAGAAACATGGCTATACAGGAGATATGGATAAGCTTTTATTAAGTGGGTATCTCGATCATTTATATAAATTGAAAGAGCTGAATAAACAAAAAGAAAATGTCAGACAGCAGGTAAAAGAAGCTGCTAAAAATTCTTCTCTATTTGAGGATGCAGCCATTCATTTATTATCCATCTTGCAAATCAAGGCAGGGGAAGACTTAAAAGAAGCAGTTGCTGAATCGAATCATGCATTGCAGGAACAGCTGAGAAAAATGGCGGAAAAAGAACTTCTGGATAAGAACCGAATTGAGCTTTTTCAACGGAAAGAAGCTTTTGAAAAGAAGAGTGAGCATGTATACAATCAAATGGGTCTATTATGGAAAGAAGCCAGGGTAAATAACGAAAAGGACTTTTATCTAAAGGGAGAAAAAGTAAAAGCATACACAGAATCCACTAAAGAATGGGAAATGACACATAATCAACTACGATCTTTAGGAATATCAGATAATGGAATAGAGTCGATGGCTGAACAGATTACGGATCAATATGAGGAAACCCTTCAATTAATGAAATCTTGTGAAGCAAAAGTAGAGGAATGGATAACTGCTTATCAATCTGCTACAGAAGAACGGGCTAAACTAGATTGGGAAATGAAAAAGCTTTTAGAAGACGGCAGCTATTCAGAGCATCTTCATAGATACGAACTGATGAAGGAAGAATGGAACCAGCTTGTAAAGAAATGGGCAGGATACCGTTTGGCACAGCATGCTCTGCAAGTTGTAAAAGAGCACTATCAAAAAACGAAGCTGCCGGCAGTTTTGGAGTCTTCAAGCCTTTACTTCAATAAGATTACAGAAGGGGAGTACAAATCCATTATCTTTACAGCATCAAATGAAATGCTGCTGGTTAAAGCTGATGGAACCCGATTCTCACCGAGCGAATTAAGCAGGGGAACGGCAGAGCAAGTCTATTTAGCCATCAGACTGGCAGTTGTCAAGAATGCAGGACCGGCTGGATTTCCTATTTTTATGGATGATATTGCGGTGAACTTTGACGAGAAAAGAACGAAAAGAACCATGGCTCTCATCGGAGAGGCTGCGCACGATCGGCAAATTTTGTTCTTTACCTGTCATTCTCATCTTCATTCCATCGTTCCATCTGTTCCGCTTATTCATTGGCCAAGCCATTCGATACTTGCTGAAAAGTAACAAAGGAGAGTGCAGATAAGCTTATGTCAAATGAATATTCCATTTATTTAGTAGAAGATGAAAAAGATCTTGCTCAAGTATTACAAGCCTATATGAAAAAAGAAGGCTGGAATGTTGAGGTTTTTCATAATGGAGAAGAAGCTCTATTAAATCTTGAGACTTCACCTCCCCATCTTTGGATTTTAGACATTATGCTGCCTGGGATGGACGGTTATGAAATTATTAAGAAAATCAAACAAAAATCAGATACGCCTGTCATTTTCATATCGGCCAGAGATCAAGACCTTGACCGTATTGTAGGTCTTGAGCTTGGAAGTGACGATTATTTAGCAAAACCATTTATGCCCCGGGAGCTTGTAATACGGGTAAAAAAACTTCTGACAAGAATATATGAGACAGGTAACCGGATTCCTCAGATCATTGAAATTACAGGTTATACACTTGATCCAATTTCCAGAAAGATCACACGGGACGATGAACTGATTAATCTTACTGGAAAAGAGCTGGATGTCCTTCTTTATTTAATCGAAAACAAAGGGAAGGCAAGGAAAAGGGAAGAGATCTTAGAGGCGGTATGGGGAACAGATTACTTCGGTTCAGAGCGTGCTGTTGATGATGTCATCCGCCGCGTGCGCAAAAAGATGCCACGGCTTAATCTGGAAACCGTATACGGTTCAGGCTACAGGATCATTCCCTCATGATCCGCCTGAATCTTACACAGCGAATTTGGTTATCTTTTGTTTTGCTGCTGTTTACGATTGGAGTTACGACTGCCATTATCTATCCTCTTTCGATCAAAGACACACTAACAGAAGAAACGTATCGCATCATAGAAAATGAACAAGAGAAAATCATTTTTGACGAAAGGGAGATACCTAAAAAAAAGGAGTCACCTAGCGAGTTTATTGCAAGGAGAAACGCCGCCCGTTCAGTAGGACATTTTTTGATTTCTAATCAATATCCAGATCTACGAGGGGCTGTTCCGGAAGATAATGTCTTAGATGAGATGGCAGAGAATGCATTTAAGCAAAAAAAGGTTCAAGCTAGATACGAGCTGAGCTATGAGGATGCGACACTCTTTTATGAGATTTCAAAAGTGAAAGACGAACAAGGGCGAGGCGGATTTTTAATTTCATATATGTGGGACACTTATCGTGACCAGATGGTGAACAGACTTTGGATCAGACTTGTTATTATTTTGATCATAACAGGTATTTTTTCTATCATACCTGCCATTTGGCTTGCAAGGTATCTTCGTTCACCTCTAGCTATTTTGGGCAAACGGTTTGAGCAAATTGCTAAACGGAATTGGCAAGAACCTTTTTATTGGAACGGTGATGATGAGTTCTTTGTTCTTTCTAAGCAATTTGAGGATATGCGGCAAAATCTTTTAAGACATGATTATGCGCAAAAGACATTTATTCAGCATGCTTCACACGAGCTTAAGACACCGATCATGACTATAAAAAGCTATGCCCAGTCTGTAAAAGACGGCATTATGCCAAAAGAAACAACGGAAGATATGATGGACGTGATCTTAAACGAAACCCGCCGTATGGAAAAACGCGTGCAGAACATGCTGTATTATACGAAGCTTGATGCTATGAAACTTGATATCGTTACGAAAGAAGACTTTAGATTTGGTGATCTGGCAGAAGAAAATGTAGAGCGATTTATGTATCAGCGGGAAGATATTCACTTTGAAGTTACCGGTGGCCATTATATGATTCACGGTGATGAAGAACAATGGAGCATCTTACTGGATAATCTTGTTCAGAATGCATTGCGGTATGCCCAAAAGACGATCCGCCTTTCTGCTTATCATAAAGGAAATTCATTCATCATTGAGGTGTTCAATGATGGCGAACAGCTTACAGAGGTGAAAGGTGACGAGATTTTCCAGCCATTCAGAAAAGGAAATAAGGGACAGTTTGGCCTTGGGCTTGCAATTGTAAAAAGAATTGCTGAACTTCACGAAGGAAAAGTCACTGCAGTGAATATAAATAATGGAGTTGCCTTTCAGATAAAGCTTCCATTGAAAAACAGTCAAACAGAAGATTAAAAGATTTGATGCTAAGAGCGGTTCGGGGCCTATTTCCCCGCTGCTCATCATTTGTGTACAAGAGGGTGTTCTCGTGCATGAATCATTAAAACAGTATGATATACTGAAACAAAGAAAGGCGGGGTGGAACAATGAAAAAAGGACTTGCTTTTTATAAAGTAGGAGAGATGGTAGACGGATTCTTTTTAGTCAAATCATCTGTAAAGGGAACGGCAAGTAATGGCAAACCATTTCTGACTTTGATCTTGCAAGATCAAACAGGAGATGTTGAGGCTAAATTATGGGACAGTTCACCTGAAGATGAGGAGCTGTATGCGGCTCAAGCCATCGTAAAACTATCTGGTGAGATGGGCAATTACAGAGGGAAAATGCAGCTGAAGCTTAAAGCGATCCGCCCTGCAACGGAACTTGATGGTGTAAAGATCAGTGATTTTCTTGAGACTGCTCCTCTTACACAAGAGGAAATGGTCGAGACGATTACACAGTACATATTTGAGATGAAAAATCCAAATATCCAGCGAATTACGAGGCATCTTTTAAAAAAGTATCAAAACGAATTTCTGGAATACCCGGCAGCTGTTAAAAATCATCACGAATTTGTATCAGGGTTAGCCTTTCATGTCGTGTCCATGCTGAACATGGCCAGATCCTTCAGTCAGCTCTATCCTTCTTTAGATACTGACTTGCTGTATTCAGGGATTATTCTGCATGATCTTGGTAAAGTGATTGAGTTATCAGGACCTGTGGCTGCGTCATATACATTGGAAGGCAAGCTGCTTGGTCATATTACGATTATGGTCAATGAAATCGGAATGGCAGCAAAGGAAC
Organism: Fictibacillus barbaricus; assembly: GCF_031457135.1. GTDB lineage: Bacteria > Bacillota > Bacilli > Bacillales > Fictibacillaceae > Fictibacillus > Fictibacillus barbaricus_A. The sequence goes on from NZ_JAVDWA010000001.1 coordinate 101,366, forward strand.
TGGAAATAGCAGGGGAAGAAGTTACGGTTCTTCAGCATCTCGTTTTGAGCCATCATAGTAAACCGGAATGGGGAAGCCCGAAACAGCCGTTGATCAGAGAAGCAGAAATCCTTCATATGATTGATAATTTTGATGCTCGAATGAATATGATGGACCGTGCTCTGGATAAAGTGCAGCCTGGTGAGTTTACTGACAAGCAGTTCGCACTTGAAAATAGATCATTATATAAACCCCTTTTTCATGCGGAATTTGCCAAAAATTAATCTGGTAAAACAATTGTGAAATATTTGAAATTGTGGTAAATTTGGAAATGTAGAAAAACAATTCAGGAGGCAGTGACTCATGGAAATCATTGTTCAAATTAAGGCAGGCAACCTAGCGAAATAACTACCACATCCTTTTTAGGATAGGTTTGTTTTGTTATGCGTTCTACCTTCTTTTGAGCAATCTTCCTTGTGTCATCTCAGCCTTTTTATTAAGAAGCCTGTAGTATGCACATGGTTTAGAGTGTGTACCTATGGGCTTTTTTTGGTTGTGAAATCCCATTATTCACTCAAAGGCTCAATAAGAAGATGCTTGGAAACGCTTTTTTATAAATGGCTCTCATCGAAAGAAAATGTTGTTTTTGCCATTTAGTTTATTTTCTTCAAGATCAAGTTGATTGGAGTGCAAGGTGCGAGACTCCTGGGGGATTAGTGGGACAGGTGAGACTCCTGAAAGTGCAAAGCGCTTAGGAGGCTCACCGCACACCCCCGGAAAGCAAGCATCCTGGAACGGAAATCAACTACTTTCAAGAGCAACAAAGTAAATACAGCCATATTAAAACTAGAGAAAAGAGTGAACATCATGAAATGGAAAGACTGGGATACAAATATTAAAGTCCGCTTGATAGGCGAGTTTTTTGTAAATTTATTATTTTGGATGTTTTTTCCGTTTATGGCCATCTATTTTTCAGATGAGCTTGGAAAAGAAACGGCAGGTATATTGCTGGTTCTTTCGCAAATTGTAGGAGTCATTACGAACCTTGTTGGCGGATATTGCGCCGATCGGTATGGACGTAAAAAGATGATGGTCATTTCAGCATGGGGGCAGGCTGTAACGTTCGTGTTCTTTGTTGCCGCAAATTCTCCCTGGCTCGATTCACCGGTATTAACTTTTATAGCCTTTTCTGCATTAGGATTGTTCGGTTCTCTCTACTGGCCTGCTAGTCATGCGATGATTGCTGACGTAGTAGAAGAGAAGAATAGAAGTGAAGTGTTTGCGGTGTTTTATACCTCTATTAACATTTCTGTTGTATTTGGTCCTATTTTGGGAAGTATTTTCTTCTTCTCTTACCGCTTTGAACTGCTATTAGCTTGTTTACTCGTAAGCATAGTCCTTGCATTTGTATTGGCAAAATATATTCGAGAAACGGTACCAGTGAAAAAAGAGATACTTGAACAGGTGGGGACCGAAAAGAAATGGAATGAAGCAGTATGGGCACAGCTTAAGGATTATCGTGTCATAGCAAGTGATAAGTTATTCTTGCTTTTTGTATTAGCTGGGATTCTAGTTGCACAAACATTTATGCAAATGGATTTATTGCTAGCCGTCTATACAACTGAAAAAGTACCTGAGCAAACGTTGATTGCATTAGGAAACTGGGATTTTTCTTTAACAGGTGAAAAAGTATTCGGTTACCTGATTTCATTAAATGGATTGCTTGTAGCTTTATGTACGGTTTGGATCGCAAAATGGATGAACCGTTTCAATGAGGGAAGAGTATTCATTTTATCTACTATGTTGTACGGCGTATCGATGCTTGTATTTGGCGGCACAACAATCATGTGGGTGCTGTTTGGTGCAATGGTAATCTTTACGACCGCTGAACTTATGGTGGTGGGTATTCAAGAAAGTTTTATTTCAAAGCTAGCACCTGAGAATATGAGGGGGCAATATTTCGCGGCTGCAGGCCTTCGCTTTTCAATCGGGCGTACAATTGCACCTATCACTATCCCTTTAACGATGTGGATCGGTTTTCATAACACCTTTTATTTACTGTTTTTATTAGCTTTGATAAGTGCTGGAATTTATTTCATCATGTTCAGAGCTTTTGAGAAAAAAGGTCAACCAGCATCTAACACGAAAACTGATAGTAAACCTGTTGTTTCATGACATAACTCTAGCAGCTCCCTCATAGAATGTGTTAAAAGCTTGTCTAACTTTAAGGGGGAGTTTTCGATGAAAGGATACGCTGCTTTGTTTTTTGGTGCCATACTCATTGCTGCATTTGTTTTAAAAGAATATGCAACAGGGGTAGGGGCGGTATTTGTAACGACTCCGTGGTGGATGTATTTTGTACTTTGCGGCATTATTTATAGCGGTTATCGATCTGTTATTTCCTTTCAAGAAGATCGAGAAAGAGAATTAAGATTGATTGAAGAAGAAGGTAAAGTATACATGAAGCGAATTGAAAGAGCAAAGGAAGTAGAACAGCAGCTGGAACTTGCAATAGATGAAGATCGTGATGCCGGACCAAGAGCTTCTGGTGAATAAAATAGAAATAAAGAGAGACCTGCTTAAAGTTTAGCAGGTCTTTTTTGATATAAAAAGCGCCTCCATATAGAACGAACATAGGTGAAGATAGACAGGTTTTGACTGATTAAACACTTTTCCAGGATTTATAGGGATTTTTCCAGGATTATCAACAGGTTTTCCAGGATTACCACACATTTTTCCGCGATTAGCATATATTTTTCCGGATTCATCGAAACAAGACATGGAGGGAAATGTACAAGAACAGTTTTAAAAAACCAGCCCTATGAAGTGGGCTGGTTTCCTATCAATCATTATTGTTGAGGCATTTGTGGCTGTTGTTGTGGTTGTTTTGCTTTTTCTTCAATCTTTTTCTTTAGATCTTTATCTTTGATCTTAACATCTGCATTTTTACGAAGTTTTTCAAGAATTTCAGTGATCGGTTTCGCTTTTTGTTGTTTTAATTCTTTTTCGATTTGAGCTTTTTTATCTTCAAACTTGTTTTCACGCTTGTCCGTTACTTTAATGATGTGAACACCGTAATCAGATTTAACTAAATCACTTACTTCGCCTTTATCAAGAGTAAATGCTACTTTCTCGAATTCAGGTACCATTGCACCTTTGCCGAAGTAACCAAGATCTCCGCCTTTAGATTTAGAGCCAGGATCTTTAGAGTATTCTTTTGCAAGCTTAGCGAAATCTCCGCCTTCGTTCAATTTCTTTTGAACTTCTTTAGCAGTTTTCTCATCATCAACAAGGATGTGGCTAGCTCTTACTTCTGTTTTGTACTTCTCATTGAATGCTTTCTTCATTTCACTATCAGAAACTTTAACACCGGCAGTTGACGCTTTTTCATTAAGAATCATAGATTTAACGCGTTCTTTCAACTGCTTTTCATCCGTTAATCCATTTTGCTGAAGTGCTTGTTTGAACGCATCTTCTCCGCCAAGCTCTTTCTTGATTTTGTCGATTTCTTTATCGATTTCTTTGTCCGTAACTTTGTATTTATCTTCAAGTACTTTCTCGTCGATCATTGAGTTAAGCACCTGATCTCCGTATTGTTCTTTCATTTTATTGTAGAACTCTTCCTTAGTAATATCCCCAGCTTTTGATTCAACGATTTTTTCTGAATCAGCTCCTGAATTATTACAAGCAGATAAAGAGATTAATCCTGCTGTTAACCCTGCTGCTAACATCCATTTTTTCATTTGGCAAACACTCCTACTGTGAAGTAATAATTTAACATCTTTTACTATAGCATAAACTTTGTATGTATTCCTATTCATGTCACGAAATATGAGAAAATTTACACATTAACATATGAGTAATCGTGTAAATATGCTTATTTTAGAAGCTCTTTACTAAAAGTTTTTTGCTTTTGGACACGCAAATCAACCACTTTCAAGAGCAACAAAGTATGCGAAAACAGACTTTTTAAAAAAAGATTAAATAAAATTTTTAAAAAACCGGGCATTCGTCTAATCAAAACAGGGCGCATCACTATATGATATGGAGAAAGAAAAAAGGAGGGTATGATGATGGGTTACGGTTATGGGGGAGGCTTTGCATTAATTGTAGTTTTATTTATCCTTCTCATCATTATAGGCGCTATTCTGTATTGCTAAATGATGAAAGTATGAAAAAATCAGCAGAAACAGGGCAACGGCCTATGCGTGTCTAACTCGAGGTGCATAGGATAGTGTACAGAAAGATAAGGAGGTGGCTTAAGTGGGCGGACATGGTAGAGGTTTCGCGTTGATTGTAGTGTTGTTTATTCTTTTGATTATCGTAGGAGCTGCTTGGTGCTGCTAATATAAGTTAGCAAGTCTTGCAGCATCCTGCTCTTAAAGCTGGGAAGAGAATGATAGCCAAGGCTTAAGTCGGCGGTTTCGCGCTAATCGTAGTGTTCTTTTTATTTCTCATTATGATAGGTGCAGCGTATGTTGGTTAAGGAAACACAAGGGGGAATGAAGTCGAATTCCCCCTTTTACTATGTAAATTTTTAATTAAAGAACGTTTGAAAGATAGGAAGAAATGAGAAGAATGGTAATACATACATTAATGGTGCGGTAAACCGAATCTTGCTGGGTTTTGGACAGATTTTTGTCAGTCAAAAGTTTGTGTGTTAAGGTGTTAAATACGAATAAAAAGACAGGTGCTAAAAATACAAATATAGGGCCAGCCATATTATAACCTCCAACAGTAACTACTTGTTTAACTTTACCAAAATATGTGGAATATGAATAGAAAAATAACTTTTCAAAGGGGAGAGAATATGAGGAAATGGAAAGCAGCCTTTTTTATACTGTTACTCATAACACTTGCGATACCTGCAACAATACTTTATTTACTTTTTGCAGATCCAGCAGGAGGACGTCTTGATCGGGATCAATTGAATGCTGACGACTTAAAGAATAAGAAACTATTAAGTGTACATACCGAAAAGGAACAAGTAGAGGATCTGATTAATAAAGAGCTGAGGAAAAAAGCACCGAACGTAAATGCTTATGTCAACTTTCGGGATGATATTGTGTTGAAAGGATCTTTCGTTGTTTTCAAACAAGAACTCCCTTATCAAATTAATTTTGAACCAGAAGTAATGGATAATGGTGATTTGCTTCTGAAGGAAAAAGATTTGCAGGTAGGACGATTCCCGCTTCCGGGTGATGAAGTCTTTGCATTGCTGCAAAAAACGATTGATTTTCCAGAATGGGTCGACGTGTATCCTGCAGATGAAAGTATACTTATGAGGGTAACGGATATGAAAGCGAAAAAAGGATATGCAGTAAAAACCGAAGAATTCGATCTGAAGAAGAACTCCATTCAATTTGGCGTATATACGACTGATAAATAACAAAGCTGGGACAAGCTGTGTAGAAACTACACAGCTTGTCCCATTTTTTTGTTTGAAATAGGAAATAGTGAGCTATGTTGATGCAGGGGGGCATAATCAAACAATGGCAAAGTGTAATTCAACAAATGAAGGCAGTGATCCAACAAACAAACAACTTAATCCAACAAACGAAAGTGGGGATTCAACAAATGAATTCGACAATTCAATAAACAGGGTCTTCATTGAGGAGTGACACCAGGTATTCATCAAATAGCCATATCCAAATATGTGGAATTGAATTATAATATAGACATTGAATGACTAGAAAGCAGGGTAAGTATGGAGACGGTTGAAGAACGGCTGGAACGGCTTGAATTTTATAATAAATTAACCATTGAGAGTGTCGATCTTTCTCTGTATCCATTTTTTAGGCTTGTAATGGAGAAAAAGCTCATCGAAAAAGAAGTAGATGATATCATCCTTCTTTGCGATGAGCTGGAGAAGATTTTTTTTATGCAGTCAGAAGAGGGTTTTGTTCATTACACACCGCTCTTAATCCATTTTGCCGGCATGTTAACACCAAAACTTAATCCCAGGGAGACAATTTCAGCTTTATTGCAGCAAGATAAATACAATACATTAATGAATAAATTGTACGAGTTATCTATGCGTTACGAATGAGAAGATGCGATTTCTTCTACTGCCATTATAGGGGCAGACTTTTGCTGTTCATTCATGGTTGTTTCGATTTTATCTTCAAGTTTGCTGAAAATAGACATAAAATCATCGCCGTATAGATTACGGATGATCGACATCAATTCTGGAAACTCAGGGAAATTACCGAAAAGATCTTTAATTGGCATAGAAGCACTGAATACTCCGAACTTTGCCGGATCGTAAGTGCTTAATGTTTGAAGCAATAACTCTTCACCTTTTTGTGTTAAACATATATATGTATTTCTCTTATCGTTTTCTTTTTTCGAAAAAGTAAGGTAACCTTGCTCCTCAAGTTTCTTTGAAAAGTTAAACGCAGTAGAAACATGCATCACACCGAATTTCGCTATATCGGAAATAGAAGCACCTTCCAAATGATGAGCGATCCAAAGAATGTGATGTTCATTGATGTTCAAACCATAATCTTTGACCCAGTTTTGCCAGTCTTTTTCAACGCTTTTCCATAATGCTTTACTGATTTGTGCAAGTTTGTGGCTATAGATCATAGCTTCTTTAAAACTATATAACTGATCTTTGTTCATCTTTATATTGCCCCTCCATCTTATAAAACACATCCTATTCCTCATTATGCCAGTATTCCCTATAATAAGAAAGTAAAATTTTTCAATTTTTGCTTATTTTTTAGGAAAATAGATATACCCAAATAAATTCCCGTAGTATGAAAGTCAGGGCCTGCATAATTTTATAGTTAAAGAAAAAAATTCTCCTAAAAGGAGAATTTTTTGATGGTTATTTCGTTTCTAATGATCCATCTTCTTCTATCGTATCAAGCGTAGAAGCTGCAGTTTCCTGTAATGCTTCTCTTTTTTGTTTTTTAGCAATTTTCATCTTTTCTTTAAGCTGAATGCCGTCACGCTTAATTGTAGTAAAGGTAGACTTCACCTTATCCATGTTTACTTTTAGATCTTTTCGAACTTCTTTTCCAGCCTTTGGTGTTGAAAGCAGAGTGGCCGCAGCAGTCACAACAGATCCGAGGGCGAAACCTACAGCAATAGATTTTGATTTTGACATCTTAAAATTCCTCCTCATTCTTTTAATATCTAATAAATTCGTGAATATCCCTTATAATCCTATGAAGAAAAATGACGAATATAAAAATATTTCCCGATAGATTTCGGCATGTTCGGACAAAAGCAAAAAACACGTCCATTTGTTATATTTCGATAAATTTCTTGATATTACATGCGCTTAAGAAGATGGAAAATACGAAGAAAGCTAAATTCATATCCTTCCACACATGTCTAAATTTGTTGTAATTTAAATAGTTATGACTGTATTTGTGGTTAAATAAAAAGAAGGAAAAAAGAGTTTTATGATTTGACGAAGAATATAAAAAGAGGGTATACATAATTAAAACCCGACTGGAGGAAATTCTAATTATGAAAAAGAATACGATCGGCAATTACTTTAATAAGATGAAAGAAAAAGCCAATGATGTATTAGAAAGTTCTTCAAAGACTGGCGAACTTGTGACGAATGCAGAAAATAAAACGTCTCAAACAGATAAACAAGGTTTAAGGGAATTAGGTGAACAAGTTAAAGCTCTTGTAAGATTGGTGAAATCTTATAAGAGAGGAGACTATCGAAATATCTCAAAAAAGTCGATGGTGCTTATTGTGGCAAGTCTTTTGTATTTTGTAAGTCCGATTGATGCTGTTCCCGATTTTCTAATCGGTGTGGGTTTATTAGATGATGCTACGGTTCTTGCATTTCTTTTCAAGACCCTATCGAGTGAGATTGCAGCATTCCAAACGTGGGAGAAAACAGAAGAAGATTCATATATAAAGCCAGCTCCTTAAATGGAACTGGCTTTTGTCTTTTATTATGCTGCTGCACTTGTACGCTTTGAGAACCGGGTTGCTACCGGATAAATAAAGAACATGATCAATCCGCTGACAGCACTTGTAGGAAGTACGATCATTCCGATGAAACTTAAAAGTGATCCTGGCAGGCCAGCAACGAGCATGGCTACGATCAGGAATACTGTTCCACTGATGATTGTTCCAACAACCGTTAATAATACTGTGCTCAAAGCATTGACTTTTACTTTTTTTACGAGCAGGAACATCCCTAGAAAAATAAAGGCTGTAATCGGTTTTTCAACTATGTTTGCGATCTGTCCGCCTGGCATTCCTGTTGTTAATGCGGAGATCACTCCTGCTGCCATACTAGCAACTAGAACGTTTTTCTTTGTTGGTGTTATGATAATTGCTAAAAACATCATTACGAGCAGCAAGTCAGGTTTCATCCCGAAAAATAACGGCGGAACCACCGTATGAAGAACATATCCTAATGCGATAAGCACTGATGTTAAAGCTAATGTTTTTGTATTCATTTCTCATCTCTCCTCAGCTGTTCTAAAGCCTAATTTTCTTTCCAATAGTGCCCTGTTGGCCTATTGCGAAAGCCCCTTTATCTTAACAAAAATTAGCTGTTATGAAAAGACAAATTACTTATTTCCCGTATTTTTCCTGAAACTGGACCATGAATTTAGCGAGTTTTTCACAAGATTCTAGAGGAACACTGTTGTAAATGGATGCTCTAAACCCACCGACAGAACGGTGTCCTTTTAATCCGAAAATACCGCTGATTTCACATTCATTTATAAACTGTTGTTCTAATTCACTGTTTTCTAATGTGAATGTAATGTTCATAAGAGAGCGGGATTCTAGTGAAGCGTAGCCTTTATAAAAGCCTGAGCTCGCATCGATGACATCATAGATTGTTTTTGCTTTTTTCGTGCTGCGTTCTTCCATTTCAGCAACTCCGCCTTGTTCTTCAACCCATTGAAGAACTAAATTTAGCAGATAAATCGAATAAACGGGCGGTGTGTTATAAAGAGAATTGTTTTTGGCATGGATGTGATAGGACAATATATTCGGGAGTTTTTCATTTTCATGTAAAAGATCTTTGCGGATAATTACTGCCGTTACACCAGAAGGGCCTAGATTTTTTTGGGCACCGGCATAGATAAGGGCATAATCCGATACATTTATAGCTCTGCTTAAAATGTCACTCGACATATCTGCAACTAGATTAGGGTGGGAGAAAATATTCAGATCAGGCCATTGTGTTCCATAAATCGTATTGTTAGATGTGATATGCAAGTAAGCATCTTCATCACTTGCTTGATAATCCATACTAGGCATCGTGCGGTATTGTGTGTCTTTTCCTGAGATTGCGATTTCACATTGCCCGATTTTAGAGGCTTCTTTGTAAGCTTTTTCTGACCAAGATCCGGTTAGTGCATATTTTGCCTTTTTACCTGATTCGAGCAGATTCATCGGTACCATAGCAAATTGAAGACTTGCACCGCCTTGAAGGAATAGGACATCGTGGGTTTCTGGTATATCCATTAACCGTTTTAAACGTTCTTTTGCTTGGTCATGAACCGTTTCATAAGACTTTCCTCTATGGCTGTGTTCCATGATGTTCAAACCTGTTTCTTCAAAGTCATCCCATTCTGCCTTTGCACGGCTAAGTACCTCTTTTGGCAATGTGGTTGGTCCTGGTTGAAAAAAGATGCGTTCCATTCTTCTCCTCCTAGAAAAGTAATTGATATTAAAAGGCTGTTATCGTAACTTTACTCCCCCAAAAAAGGAATGTTGATTTCCTCTCCAGGTGCTCGCTTTCCGCGGGGCGTGCGGTGAGCCTCCTCGGCGCCTTGCGCCTGTGGGGTCTCACCTGTCCCGCTTCTCCCGCAGGAGTCTCGCACCTTTCGATCCAATCAGCTTTCTTCGAGTAAGTAGCCTTCTTACCAAACAATTATTTATTAGAAAACAACCTATGAAAAAAACTGCCTGATTATTGAGGCAGTTTCACTATGTACGCTTATTCAGCGATTTTTTCTTTGATGTTTTGAGCGATTTCTTTCATTTGTTCTGCAGGCAAATCTTGTGTTTTCCAAACAGCTCCAAAACCATCCCCAGTTCCATAGCGCGGAATGAAGTGCATGTGGTAGTGAAAGACTGATTGACCGGCTGCTTCGCCGTTGTTGTTCAGCAAATTTAAACCGATTGGGTTAAACGTTTGTTTAATACCTGATGCGATTTTTGGAACAACCGAGAAAAGTTTAGCTGCTGTTTCTTCGGGCAGTTCATAAATATCTTTAGCGTGATCTTTTGGAACGATAAGAGTATGTCCTTTTGTCACTTGACTGATGTCGAGAAAAGCTAGAACATTCTCGTCTTCATACACTTTGTAGGCAGGAATATCACCTGCAACAATTTTACAGAAAATGCAATTTGAATCGTGGGACAAGTGGCTCACCTCAATTTTTTTTCTTATCATATCACACAATGACATCTGAACAAATATTGTTTCTAAATGCTTTTTGTTTTTGAATTTGTGAGTTAGTAATCCTCATCGAAGAGTTGATTGAAGGGGAGGGTGCGAGACTCCTGCGGGACTGGTGGGCAGGTGAGACACTTAAAAGTGAAACGTACGAATGTGGCTCACCGCCTGCCCCGCGGAAAGCGAGCACCTGGAACGGAAAACAACCACTTCAAAAAACAACATGGGATGCTAAAACAGTTAAAAATAAAGAAGAAGAGTCCTATTATCTAATAGAACTCTCCTTCTTATAGAGGTTAGAGAAGAAAGGAGAACATGAAAACAAAACAATGAGATTTTTTAGCCATGCACCTCATTATTAAGAATTTGAAATTGCTCAAGCACTGAATAGTCCAAGAGAACCATCTCCTTAAAAGTGACATAACAAAATCTATACCGTTGTATCTTTCTCCTTGAAGAAGGGGGGATACCTTCTTCGTCTATATTTTGTCCATAATGTGTTAGAAGTTATACATTTAAAATTGGAAAAACGATGAAAGTTTGAGCTATGATTAGAAAAGAACATCAGAAGGAGGTATCTTCGTGAAAAAGAAAAAAATAATTTTAACGATGACCCTTACGGCTGGTTTCCTTATCTCTGGATGTGGTAACCAGAATGATAATGAACACCAAAAACATGAAGAACACACTCAGCAATCACAAGAAAAAAGCAGCCATAATAAACATACACAGCATACAGCGAATGGAGATATTCAAGAATTAACGTCCTCTATGGATCATTTACCTGCCTTTTTGGAAAAGCAGCCAAAAGAAATTGCATCGGTTTATGCTGCAGTTCCTCATTATAAAAATGTTCTCGAGTCTATGCCATGCTATTGCGGTTGCGGCGAATCAGCAGGGCATAAAAATAATTACGACTGCTTTATTGCAGATAACAAAGAGGACGGCAAGATTGTCTGGGATGACCATGGAACGAAATGCGGAACTTGCCTTGAAATTGCAGCTTATAGCATGCAGCAAGCGGAGGAAGGCAAAAGCACACTAGAAATTCGGAAAACGATTGATGAGAAATATAAAGAAGGCTATGCAAAGCCAACTCCAACACCATTGCCGGCTTCTTAAGGCTAAAATTAGAAATTTGGCAAATAATAGGTTAATGGAGATATTATGAGAAAAGGAAGGGAACAAAATGAAGCCTATCCTTGAAGTTACTGAACTTACAGGCGGTTATATGCCTAATCAGCCTGTTATTCATGAACTCAATTTTACTGTGAATGAAAGCGAGATTGTAGGTTTGATCGGTTTGAACGGGGCAGGTAAGAGTACGACGATTAAACACGTTCTTGGACTGATGGAACCGATGTCAGGCAGTTCAAAAATAAATGGACAAACATTTAGAGAAGAACCAGAGGAATATCGGTCTCAATTTACATACATACCAGAAATGCCTATCCTCTATGATGAACTCACATTGTGGGAGCATCTGGAGCTGACAGCCATGGCTTATGGAATGGAAGAACAAACATTTTTAACGAGAGTAAGACCGCTTTTAGAAGAGTTTCGGATGGATAATAAAATCAAGTGGTTCCCTAGTCAATTCTCAAAAGGTATGAAACAAAAGGTCATGATTTTATGCGCACTGCTTGTTGAACCTAAGCTGTACATTGTAGATGAGCCATTTGTTGGACTCGATCCCCTTGGCATTCAATCTTTTTTAGAATATATGGTCACATTTAAAAACAGCGGTGCAGGTGTGCTGATGTCCACTCATATTCTTTCTACGGCAGAAAGATATTGTGATCGGTTCTTAATCATGCATGAAGGCAGATTGGTTCTCGGGGGGACATTGCAGGAGCTTAGAACAAAGAGCGGTCTAGCAGATGCCACGCTTGATGAAATCTATCTTTATGTTGCACGAGGAAATGTAACATGATTGATGTAAAGAAACTATGGAGTAAACGCCAGAGTGCTCACATGACCGAAAAATTAAAGTACTTCAGCTTGATGGCAAACAGCGGACTCATCGTTTCATCCTTTTTGCTAATTATTATTGGAAGCGTCTATTATGCAAAACTGTTAAAGGTACTTCCGGAACACTTTCCGGCGGTATTGATTTTAACGATTGTGTTCTCTTTTTGGCTGACAAGAAGTCCAATCCGGACGTTATTAAAAGAAGGGGACTTGGTTTTTTTGCTGCCTGTTGAGTCGGGCATGAAATACTATTTTTCCAAAAGTTTATCATCAGCTATGGCAAGCGGCAGTTTCTCAACCCTCTTCTTGTTCACGCTAATGTGGCCGATCGTTCAGGTTTTTATTACGGATGGCTGGATGATGTATGTGGTTTTCGGCTTCTTTTTAATCGTTTCGAAGGTATTTAATTTATACGTTTCTTGGGAAGAAAGAAGACTGCCATATAAAAGTCACCAATTAAACTACCGAATCATACGGTTTATCGTTAATTTTGTGTATGTATTCCTGTTGTTTGAAGAAGCGTATCTATTCTTAATTGCCATGTTTGCCATTATGTACGTTCTGAAGAATTTTGTGTTTGGTATCTTTAAGAAAATGCATGGTTATCAGTGGGAGCTGCTGCTTGCTGAGGAACAGACGTTAAAAATGAAGAGCTACCGTCTTGTAAACCTTTTTACAGATGTTCCTGCTCTTAAACAAATGGTTAATAAGAGACCTTGGCTGAACAGCATCGGGACTTTTTCGTTCAAAAAAGGGAATGCGATGTCTGCCTTATACATGAAAACCTTTATTAGACTTGGCGATTATTTAGGGCTGTTTGTGAGACTGACCTTGATTGGATTTTTGTTTCTGTATCTCATACCTAAAGGCTGGTGGCAATTAGCTGTTGTTCTATTATTTTTTCAATTGCTTGCACTTCAGCTCTTTACACTCTTTACTCAGTATAAGTGGAATGTGAGTTTTACCATTTATCCGATAAAACCGAGTGTGAAAATGAATGCTTTTACGAATTGGCTGAGACAAATTTTAATTGTACAAGGAGCAGTCTATGGCATTTTTTACGGAATACTGACAAGTGATTGGCTCATTGCGGTGCTGATGCCCGCTGCTGCAGTTCTATTTAGTTTGGTTCGTTTGCCAGCATTGGCGAAAAAGCACTGTTGATTGATATCGGCGACTCTTTTAAACAATAAAAAACGGATTTATTAAAAACTTCTTGATCTTTTGATCAAGGAGTTTTTTTTGCACGAACAGATGCTATAACTTGTTAAAAGGCAGATGTTCAAGGCAGCGGGCTTGGCATCAGCCAAGTTTTCTTTATGTGGCGATGATATCGGAATTTGCAGAAAGACTAAATTATTTTAATAAGACTTAATTAACTTGAAAAGCTCTTTTCTTAAAGATTGTTGCTTTTGGCTCGTATTGTTCATTCTCATCAGTGGCAAGTTGATTGGAGTGCAAGGTGCGAGACTCCTGCGGGACAGGCGGGCAGGTGAGACACTTATACGTGAAACGTACGAATGTGGCTCACCGCCTGCCCCTCGGAAAGCGAGCAACCTGTAACGGAAATCAATACTTTCAAAAGCAACCTTGTCGTAGCTCGAGGCTTCCGAGCAACCTATTCTCGCTGCTGAACCTGCCGAGGGCGTTCCTCATACTCTATTACGTTAAGTGGTATAAGAGAGGAGTCCATCATACATGGCTGAATGCAGATTAACCGGAAGAATCGTTACACCGGGCAACCCTGAATATGAACTGGCAAGGGAAGAGTTCAATACACGTTATAATCTTTTTCCGTGCATCATTAATTTTTGTCAAAATGCAAAAGATGTTTCAAATGCAATTTGCTGGGCAAGAAAACGGAAGATTAAATTTAGAATCCGCACTGGCAGGCATAGCTATGAAGCTTATTCTTCATTAGACAACGGGTTAGTAATTGATATCAGTGAAATCAATTATGTGAAAGTAGACCATAAGAAAAATACGGCACGGCTTGGCGCGGGATCTTTGCTTTTTCCTCTTTATCAAGAATTATATGAAAAAGGCTATACAATTCCAGGCGGTACTTGTCCATCAGTCGGACTTTCAGGGCTGACCCTTGGAGGGGGCTGGGGTATGCTGACTAGACCATTTGGATTGTTGAGCGATCAGCTGCTGGAGCTGGAAATGGTAGATGCAAAAGGCAATATAGACGTCGCAAATAAGAAAAAGAACTCAGATTTATTTTGGGCATCACAGGGTGGAGGCGGGGGCAACTTTGGTGTTGTTACTTCTTTTGTATTTAATTTAGTACCGATTAAAAATGTTGCTGTTTTCAATATCACCTGGGATTGGAAAGGGTTCGAACCCGTCGTTAAAGCCTGGCAAAAATGGGCGCCATTTACGGACATAAGATTAACAGCAATCATAGATCTGCTAACGAAAGAAAAAGGAGAATTGCGGGCGCTTGGAGAATTTATTGGTTCTCCATCTGAATTAAGGAGACTCCTTACTCCGTTAATTGAAGCCTATCCACCTAAAATAGTAGAAGTGAAAAAGGTTTCTTACATCCATGCTGTTGAGATTTTTGGGGGAAGAATGCCGGGTATGGAGGAATACGCTGTAAGTCATGGCGATCCTGATGCACATCCTTTCAAAAACACAGGAGCTTTTGCGAAAAATCTTTTACCATCTGAAGGGATAA
Source organism: Fictibacillus barbaricus (assembly GCF_031457135.1). Lineage (GTDB taxonomy): Bacteria > Bacillota > Bacilli > Bacillales > Fictibacillaceae > Fictibacillus > Fictibacillus barbaricus_A. The sequence goes on from NZ_JAVDWA010000001.1 coordinate 116,395, forward strand.
AAATTTTGAAACATTATTTGGCGAATGCTCCGAGTTCTGAAAACAAAGTCCAGCTTCAAGCACTGGCAGGAAGAGTCCGTGAAATTCAGCCGAATGAGACGGCATTTGTTCATAGAAAGGCGTTGTTTAGTTTGCTTTATATAACGAAGTGGGAAGAGGGTCAAGACCGCGAAGCGAAAACCAATACAAAGTGGGTAGAAAATATGAGAGATGCCCTTCTTCCCTTTGCAGATGGTGCTTATGTAAATTTTCATGATAACTGTATTCCAAATTGGCTAGAACAATGCTATGGAAGCAATTTGAGCAGATTAATCAGGGTAAAAACAAAATATGATCCTGAAAATTTATTTTGCTTTCCATTAGGTATACCTGTTCAAGGAATTTTTGAGTGGTGAAACTTTAGAGCTTTGCATGTCGTAGTGAAAGGGGAGGAGGAGTAAGATGAGCACATATGATCAGCACGTATTTGATGAATTAAAAAAATGGGAAATAGAAATGACAAAACGTCCGACGCTATGGAATAAAGCGACTAAAACCGTTCAGACGAAGATAAATGAAAAGATACCGCAAAAAGTACATGATGTAGTGACGGCTAGTATTAAACAAATGATTAAAGCTACATTGCTGGGCTCTGAGTATACGACACGTAAAACATCACAGTTTCAAGGAAGTCTCCAGGAACAAGATGAAAAATTAAAGGAACGTCTTGCCTTTTATAAAAAAACAGCAGCTTTTGAGGGTGCAGGAACTGGAGCAGGCGGATTTCTTTTAGGTCTGGCAGATTTTCCGCTGCTTTTAGGAATAAAAATGAAGTTTCTATTTGAAGCAGCCAGTATATACGGGCTGGATGTAAAAGACTACAGAGAGCGGATTTTTATTTTGCATGTGTTTCGTCTTGCTTTCTCAGACCCACATAAAAGAAAAGAAGCTTTTGAAAAGGTTGTATTTTGGAAAGAAACAATAGATGAATTTCCAGCACATCCGGGGGCGATTAATCAAATCAATTGGCAGGAACTCCAGCAAGATTACAGAGATCATATCGATTTAATTAAGATGCTGCAGATGGTGCCAGGGCTTGGAGCGCTAATTGGGGTATATGCGAATTACCATTTCTTAGAAGACTTGGGAGAAGTGGCGCAAAATTGCTTTAGATGGCGGGTTCTTATGGAACAAAACCATGAATAGTTATCAAAGAAAGCCCCGTCGATGACGGGGCTTTCTCAATTTATTTAGAAGCGGTTATCACTAAGCAAGCGATCCATTTCTTCTTTATGTTTTGTTTCATCAGCAATCATATCTTCAAGCTGTACAACTAATTCAGTTAATTTTAGCTTGGAAGCTTGCTCTTTACGTTCTTCGTAACGCTGAATTGTAGCTTCTTCAGCATTGCGTGCTTCTTCCAGCATTTCTCTTACGCTTTCAACTTGTTTTACAGGTTTAGGCTGAGTTGTTGGAGTTCCGCCGAGTGTTTTGATTTTTTCAGCTAAATAAAGGGCATGTCCTTGTTCATCCGTAATTTCACTTTGAAAGAAAGGTTTTAAAATTTGACGATACAATCCGGAAACTGTTGCTGCATTATGGTTGTACATGATGACTGCCGAATATTCATTCGCAAGATCCTCGTTTAGTCCGTCAATTAGTGCTTGTAAATCTTTGTCCATTGTATTACCTCCTGATCTTGTTCTCTGTTGTATCCTTCCCTTTTTATAAAAAACATAAACCGTATCAATCCGTTTAAAAGAGGGTAATTTAAAACTGTAAAAATGTGTTTAGAGATTGCCAATAACGGTAAAAAGATAACATGTATAACACATTCGTTAAACAAAAGGTATACACAAAAAACGAGGAGGAATACAAAAATGGAAAGTAAACACATGGTGGACAAAGAAAGAGATGTAGATATGAATAAGGTGGAAGACACAGTAAGCAGAATGGATGAAGGCAAAAAGGATGAAATCTTAGCTAGCTTCGAAGAGTTTAAAAGCTACCTTCACAGCAAGGTTCAAATTGGAGAAAAAATGGGTATGAGTGAAGAAACGCTTGCAAAAACAGCTGAAAAAGTAGCTGATTATCTAGCTGCCCACGAAGATCCTCGGAACGCTGAAGAAAACCTATTAAAAGAGTTATGGAAAGTAGGAGAGCAAGAAGAGCGCCACAAGCTGGCACATATGCTAGTGAGACTTGTAAAATAAATTAACGAAAGGCTGCTGCATGTTTCAGCAGCCTTTTCTTTTTTTATCAATTTATGTATAATCCGTTTAATCATTTAAGAAAACGTGAAACTTATATTCAATACCATTTCACAAAGTTGAGGAGATTCCATGCTGCGCGAACTTGCTAAAAAAATACCTTTTCCGATCCTCCCCGTTATTTACATACTTAGTGGATTATTGCTTTCTTTTGTCTCCTTGAAAGTTTTTTTTGAGTTGTCAGAAGAAGTATTAGAGGAAGAAAGAATCAAATTTGATCAAGTCATTATTCATTATGTTACGAATTTAAGAACCGATACCTTAACGAAGGTAATGAAAATGATTACCTTTTTGGGTTCTATAACTTTCCTTACACTTCTTTTGATCACTAGTCTATTATGGCTCTTTATTAAAAGGAAAGATCATTGGGGAGCATTTATTTATGTTATTGCTGTAGCCGGAGGAGGCTTAATAAATAATGGATTGAAGCATTGGTTTGGTAGAGTGCGTCCAGAAGACGGCCTCATTGTGGAGAAAAGTTTCAGTTATCCAAGTGGTCATTCAATGGGAAGTTTAATTTATTATGGATTTTTAGGCTATCTTGTTGTTCGAAGCCAAAGGGGCAGAGGCAGCAAGATATTCCTTAGTGCTGCATTTATTCTTCTCATTCTCCTGATCGGATTTAGCCGGATTTATTTAGGTGTCCATTATCCTTCAGATGTTTTAGCCGGATTTTCAGCTGGTACCGTTTGGCTCTTGCTCTGTATTGGAGCACGTGAATCGATATTGGCTTATAAAAAGAGGACGCTCCCCTTTTTTAAAAGGAAACATCCCCAGTGAGCGTATGAAGTTTTTGTTTCATGCATTTTATAATAGAAGGTGTCCGGTCTTTCCGCTCTCCATCGCAATCAATTAGCTGAGGGGGAGTGGTTTGTATTTCGATTTCCGAGCTTTGAAAGTAATGATAGCCCTCACCTTCCACGGAAGTATCGGTTAATCGGTTTTGAAGCACATCCCATACAAATGAAACGGAAGGTTTTTCAATTACCAGGCAATCCAGTTTTCCATCCTGCAGGTCTGTGTTTGGGAAAAAAGGTTTAATACCTCCTGTAAAAGGTCCGTTAACTGCTAAAAACATCGCCGCTTCACCCTCGAATGAGAATTCCTCCGATTGCACCTTCAAATCGAATGGCTCCCAAGTCTGAAGTGATTTTGCGGCTGATAGATAGTACGAGAGCCTTCCGAATTTATCTTTTGTAGTAGGGTCAATGGATTCTGAAACGTGAGTGATGAGACCGATCCCCCAGAAGTTTGTAAAATATTCGCCACCGAATTCACCAATATCAATCTGTCTCATTTGCTTTTGGCTCAGCTGCTGAGCGGCGAGTACAGGATCCTGATTCATACCGAGGGCACGTGAAAAGTCGTTGCATGTCCCGCCAGGCAGAATTCCGAACGCCGGTATTTGACCTTCCATGGCTGCTATGGCTTCAGCGACTTCATGCACAGTGCCGTCACCGCCGGCTGCGATGATAACATCTGCCTCATGCTGCAGTTTTTTTACAAAAACAGCTCCGTCACCAGGTTCATTGGTTTCATAAACTTTAACATCTGTAAATCCGTTGTTAAGCCCTTCTAGGACTTGATCCCACTGCTTTTGAAGTCGCCCCTGGCCAGCGTTTGGATTTAAAATGATGGCTGCTTTGTTTAAGAAGGATGGCATACTCATTTTACTACCATATATTCTTTAACAAATGATTTTCCTGAGAAAAGATTTTCCGGAAGCCCTTTTGACGTACCGCGGGTCTTGTGCGCTTCCTCATATGCTTTTGATTGCTGCCAATTTGCGAAGTCGCCTTGGGATTCCCACAGCGTCATCACGATATAAGGGTCTTGATGCAATGGACGTAATACACGTATACCTACGAATCCTGGTTCTTGTTCGACGAGTCCTGCTCGATTTTGAAAGCGTTCTTCAAATAAACTTCTTCCTTCGTCGGTTACAGGAATATGATTCATAACAACGTAACCGGCCCCAGAAAGTGTGCCGCGCTGATTGATAATTTCGTATTCGTGTTTTTCTGAAAAAGGGTTATCTCCCTCTGTTTCGTATACTAAAGATGAATTCGAATTACCTTCAAGCAGGAGAGATGGTTCATATTTTTCATGATAAGGTGATAAATAATCTGAAGTGCCGTATGTGATATAAATGTTCATAGGTTTATCCCTGCCTTTATATTGATTTATCTTTGTTTTACCCAACCCTATCCGCAATTAAACCGAGGCAGAAGATGGATAGCGGTAATAAGACTTTCCATCTGAGGGAAAATTATATAAAATGTACTTTTCGACCTAGAATGAAATGAGGTTAATTTATGGTAAAGAAAAGTCTTATCGCATTAGGAATCTTAGTGGGTTCTTTAATCATCGGCTTTTTTGCCTATCTATTTATCATTATGGCAGGTGACTATGTCATTGATGAAAAAGATCTTGTAATGGATTCGGCAACAATATTAGTCAATGAAAAAGGCGAAAAAATCACAAAGATTTATGATAAAAACAGAGAGCTTGTAAGTATAAATGAAATTCCCAAATATGTTCAGGAAGCTTTTGTTGCAACTGAAGATACACGATTTTATGAGCATCATGGAATCGATCCGAGAGCCATATCCCGTGCAATTTACAAAGATATTTTAGCCGGCAGCAAAGTGGAAGGCGGGAGTACACTCACTCAGCAGCTCACTAAAAATGTTTTTTTGTCTCATGAAAAGTCGTGGCTGCGAAAAACGAAAGAAGCCATTATCGCTATTAATCTGGAAAGACGATATTCAAAAGATAAAATACTCGAGATGTATTTGAACCAAATCTATTTTGGCCATGGAGCATATGGTATTCAAGCAGCAGCGAAAACGTACTTCAACAAAGATGTAAGTGAATTAACCGTTGAAGAAGGAGCATTACTGGCGGGGCTGCCAAAGGCTCCTAGCTATTATTCTCCGATTCAGCATCCGGAAGCGTCAAAAAAGCGCAGAGATCTCGTGCTGTCACTTATGGAAAAACAAAATTATTTAACACCTACTGAAACAGTACGGGCACAAGGAAAAACGATTGCTTTAAACGTTTATGAAGAACAACGCAACCCTGCTTACACTTCGTATATCGATATGGTAATTAGAGAAGCGAGAGAGAAATATCACATTTCAAGAGAAGAACTAAGACAGGGCGGTTACAAAATCGTCGTTCCGATGGATCCTAGCACCCAAACGAATGCCTATAAAGCCTTTCAAGATGGAAGATACTTTGTCGGAACGGGGACGGAAAAGCCTGAAGGTGCACTCGTCTTAATGGACAGCAAAAGTGGCGGCCTGCTAGCGGTTCAAGGAGGAAGGAATTTTATTACGGGTGGTCTCAACCGTGCAGTTGTAAACCGGCAGCCAGGTTCTACTTTTAAACCTGTAGCCGTTTATGGTCCTGCTTTAGAGTCCGAAAAGTACAAACCGTACTCAATGATAAAAGATGAAGAATTAAGTTATAAAGGCTATGAACCGAAAAACTATAACGGCAAATATTTAGGCGAAGTTTCCATGGTGGATGCTATAACCCATTCTATTAATGCTTCTGCAGTATGGCTGCTTAATGAAATAGGTGTATCAAATTCAAAGTCATATTTAGAAAAACTCGGGATGCCGATTAAGGATAAAGGACTTGGAATTGCACTGGGCGGGATCGATGATGGTGTCACTCCGCTGCAGATGGTTCAAGGATATGCCAGCTTTTTAAATGAAGGCAAGACCATAAAGCCATACGTAATCACCAAGATCTATAATCATGATGGCGACTTGATAGGAAAAGCGAAAAAAGAGGAAAAGAAAGTGTGGGCGAAACAGAACGCCTGGTACATGACACGTATGCTTCAGCAGGTAGTGAAGAACGGTACAGGTTCTGATGGCCCTGAAAATATGGAGATTGCGGGTAAAACGGGAACGACGAATTATCCTGATGTCGAACACGGCAACAAAGATACTTGGTTTGTCGGATACACACCACAAATAGTCGGTGCAGTTTGGACGGGCTATGATAAGACAACAAAGAAATCCTATTTAAACAGCGGAAGTGCTCTGCCCACTCTTTTATTTAAACAAGTGGTTAACCAAATCCCTTCTCAGCAAGGATTAACCTTCAAAAAGCCTGATGGTGTCAAAGACTTAGAGCCACCGATTGAATTGGTTGCGATCGATGACTTAAGAGCATCGTTCGGAGTAGGCGATTTCGGTATGCCATCGGTCAAACTCAATTGGACGCCTTCTAAAGATAAGAGACTGCAGTACAAAATTTACTCTGTTGATGAAGGAAAAACAACACCTGTTGATACAGTAAAAGGTAAAGGAGAATATACAGCTTCAGGTAAAAATCTGTTTACCTTGCCTGATTTTTATGTGGTGCCATATAATCCACTGACGAAAGAAGCAGGAAGACCGTCAAATACCGTTTCCATCTCATTCTTCCCCGGTTTTGGTGATGAAGACAAGCACGGAAAGAAAGTAGAACACGGTAAAGGAAAGAAAAAAGGAAAGAAGAAAAAGAAAAAGCATGATTAAATGATATGAGAGAAGATGGCTTTCGGGCTGTCTTCTTTTTTGTATGTGAGGCTAAGTAATTTGTTCAAAAATCGTGTCGGATTTTGCCAAAAGACTTAATTAAGTTCCAATGAGAAATAATTGATATTTAATGAAACTTAATTATCATCCAAACAGATTTAATTAACTTCAAAGTAATCTTAATTATCTCAATTTGAACAAAAAAAGATGGGCAATCGCCCATCTTTAACTAATTAAAAAACTAAATTCATATATGCAGCTTTTAAAAATAAAATCAATTTGCAAAAGGACTCTTAACTTCAACCTTAAATGGAACATTTAATCCTGAATAAAGCCCAACATAGATATAAGAAGTGCCTCCAGGAACAACACCTGACTCGTTGGCGCCTGCTGTTGCGATGCTGCTGATCAATTTAAAAGAAGAATCATAAAAATAAACATCAAAATCATAGGAACCGCCTTCAGGACCAGTAACTGTAATTTGATGCATGCCGTCCCGGTATTGTTCTGGCAGAGTCACTACATATCCATCTTCCCCTTGTGACGCAGGCTGTGGATTCTGAGTGGTGACGAATTCGTTTTGTGTCACACTTCCTGTTGCCTCTAAGTCTGCTAGGCTTCCAATACCTGTAGCTGGATTACCAGATTGAATAACGCCTTCAATTGAAAAGGGGTCTGTTACAACAGGCGGCAAAGTTTTCACTTTGGACGAACGTTCTGCAAACACCTGAACTTCAGCAACTTGGACAGAGCCAAGAGAATCATCTTGAGCATGATTGGCAATGAATTTCACAAAACTTGCTTTTACGGGTTCTGCCAAATCAAAAGTTTGATAATGCAGATCAGGAGTTGCAGGACGTGGTTTGCCTGCTGTAAATGTGCCGTCTTTTACCGTTGTCCAATTCTCGCCATCAAGCGAAGTTTGCACTGTAAAGTCTTTTAAAGCGGTGAATCGGGCTTTTGCAATATCCTTAAATGCACTCACCTGAACACTGGAAACTGTTGCTGGTTTGTCACCTGCTAAATCTACGATAAATTCTGATCCGGTAAAGCCCTCTTCTTTTGTTTGTGAAGCATACACTGTTGCTTCAGTATCATCAAGAGCATTTTTGACAGGATGTGTTTCTGTTTCATCAGATTTGTATACAATTTCTGCCCCGTTTGCAGTTGAAGCTAGATTAGGTGACAGATTTATATCTAATGATTCAATTTCACCGGCGTTTATTTCTACATTCTTAAATGTTACAGAACCAAAACCTCGGGCTTGGATGGTAACATCATACATTCCTGATACCATCGGTAAGCTAAATCCTCCTTTGTCACTGGATAGAGCTACAGGACTTGTCCGGGCTTCATATTGTCCGATAATAATCTTTGCGTCTTTTACAGGCTTTCTTGTGGATGAATTAATTATTTTTCCAGCCAGCATGCCATTTTGTCCAGAAACAGGATGGTCATAACCGGGCTTTGGATCTGTATCGTCACCTGATAATGATTTAGCAGAAGCACCGAGACCTCTCTGTGCAAAAGCTTTCCACAATAAATCATAATGTGCCCCGTCATAGCGGTCTTGGTCAGCAGCGAGTATAGCTGTGCGCATATCATCCATAGAAGGATCTGGAGCTGAAATCGGCATTGCATCCATTACTAGGTGTTCTGCGACAGATTCACCTTCTTCTTTGCCTAGCACTTCTATTAAACTTTCTCTGACGTGCCAAAGAATAGCAGCCCATATCTCACCGTCGGCATGTACTTCTGGACCGCCAATATCGAATCCGATATCACCGAATTGAAGAGGTGATTTATTAAGTGCCCAGCTACGGATTCCGCGTTCCGAATTTCCTGTAACATAAGCTCCTACTATAGGGTCTTTTTGCAGACCATTCTTAACAAGGTAGTGCATGCCGAACCAGTCACCCCATGCTTCTCCCATGGATCCTGATTGATGGCTGTTCAGAGATTCACCGCCTGCTACATAGCGGTTTGACAAAGCATGTGTGTATTCGTGATAAATGATTCCGGCATCAAAATCACCATCGGTATATTGACCTTCGAATGCACCTTTAATTGGCTCCCATAAAAACATTCCGCTCCATGCTGGTATTCCGTCGGGTAGAGTAAGCATATAAGCATTGTCTCGTCCGGTATATGTGGGTTCCCCTCCGGATGCTGCTCCTGCCTGAACAAGACCTAAAGCAGGATCACCCTCCATACCGCCTTTTCCGAAGTTAACCGCTTGAAGGTTTCCGGCGCCTTCTGTCCAGCCAAGGTTATAAAAATAATCGTGGAACAGGTTATGATGGTAGAACAAATTTGTTGCAGCACTGTTAACATCTTCTGCATAAGAAGGCGGTGTTGTTTGTCCTTCCGTTTTGTTCCATGCATTTTTGAACGGATATTTAAACTGACCAAGCGGATCCACTGGTCTAATTAACCCGGTACCTTCAGGGACGAGGAAGTTACTCCAATTGGCGTAAGTATCGGCATTATTTCCAAGTGTAGTTACTCCTGCCTCACTGGCAGGTAAAATCCACCCTTCAGGTGATGCAGCGGGGTCTCCTTTGAATGATTTCACAACCTGTGTACCTCCAGTTGATGAATCAGGATAGTTTTCAAAGATTAAGCCCTTAGGATCAAGATTTTGAACGAGTGAACGTTCAAATAAAGTTTTACCGGTTACTCCGTCTACGACAATTTCTTTTCCTTCGTTTAGCTTTTCAATAAAAAGAACGCGGTAGGCAGGCCTTACACCATTAGCAGTAACGAATGCTGATTTTTTTACACGCTGTAAGGTCGGAAGTGAATCGCCACCTGAATATTCTTCCCACCCTTGTTTTGTACTTTTTAGTACAGGAGAGTAATTTAAATCAGGAAGTTGATTTTTTATGACTGATAAAAGAGCATCCATGCTTGATAATTTATGTGGTTCATCGAGTGCTGCTGCTCTAGAAACATTTGAAGCAACAGAAAGAATACGTCCGTCTTTATTAACAGAAACAATGATGCGCCCCCCGTTAGCCGATTCTATACCCGAGAACGTTTGCTGAAATACAACAGGCTGTAAACCACTTCCAGGGATAGAATGATTCTTTATCACTGAGAGTGATTCTGCCTGGTTGGAACTAAGTCCATACATCGCAGCGTGCTGCTTAATCCAATTTCGAGCAATAGTTTCATTGTTATAACTGGAAGGCGGAGTTAAATAGCCTTTATTTTTAGAAATAAAAGAAGGAGTGCCGAAAGCAGTATTCCATGACAGTTTAGTGCCTGTTCCAGCTTCTTGAATAAAACGATTTGCAGCTTTTACTTGTGAATCAGTGGGAAGTACAGGGGAGAGATTTTTACGTATATCTATGCTTTCTTGCAGATGTTCGACTGGTAATTTTGTAAGATCATTTGATGACATAGCATTTACGGGGAGACCAGCACAAGAAAAGAACTGCGAAACTATTAAAGCAGTACCGACGGCTGTACCAGATATTGTTTTTTTGTTCAGGGACATTAGACACACTCCTTAACGGAATTTTCTGACTTTTATTACAGTTATTAAATATTTTGATTAGAAAAGAGTCAATGGATTGTATCAAAAATAGGTCTTTTTTAGATAAAAATTAGACTCAAGTAATAGGCAGTGTATACAACAAAAGAAATAGGATGTTGACAAATATGGTAAGAAAGTAGAGGGAGTAACTAGCCAGCAAATAGAAGAAGCATAATTGATCTGCCGGATGATAAGATAGCTTTTGATTGTCTTTTTTTTATTTAATGTTAAATATTTCTGCTAGTAATTGTTTGATTTGTCAAAAGACTTAATCAACACCAGAACAGACTTAATCCATAAATTTAGATCTCATTAATACGGGTATAACAGTCCGGTGACGGCGGCATTTTGCCAAAATGATGACATTTGAGCTTCATGCCTATACTTTTATTATGAATTCCCTTACAATGTGTATGGATATTGACGTTAAAGGTTATCAGTTACAGCCGGTAGGGATGAATAATAGAAGTGCTGCAGCTTTTGGTCTTGTATAGAAAGGTGTGTACGTTTTGACAATGAATGAAGAGTTCTTAAAAGCGTGTCGTAAGGAGAAAAATTCACATATTCCTGTATGGTACATGAGACAGGCGGGCCGTTCTCAGCCTGAGTACCGTAAATTGAAGGAGAAGTATTCGCTGTTTGAAATTACTCATCGACCGGAGATTTGCGCAGGCGTTACGAAGCTGCCAGTTGATCAGCACGGTGTTGATGCAGCAATTCTGTACAAAGATATAATGTCGCCAGTTCCAGCAATTGGCGTAAACGTGGAAATTAAATCGGGAATCGGCCCTGTAATCGATGCACCGATTAGGACGCGTGAAGATGTAGAGCGCCTTGGGACGATTAATCCCGAGAAGGATGTTCCATACGTTCTAGATACAATTAAAATTTTGCGCCAGCAATTAGAAGTACCTCTTATCACGTTTGCCGGAGCTCCCTTTACACTAGCAAGCTATATGGTTGAAGGCGGTCCGTCAAGAGATTACCATAAAACAAAACAGCTCATGTACTCTGATCCAGAAAGCTGGTTCATGCTGATGGATAAGCTTGGAGACATGACGATTGCTTATGCAAAAGCTCAAATTGCTGCAGGTGCACAAGCATTTCAAATTTTTGATTCGTGGGTTGGGGCATTGAATGCTGCTGACTATAGAAAATACATTAAACCAGTCATGTTTCGCATTTTCTCAGCATTGCGTGAAGAGAATATTCCATTGATTCTCTACGGAACAGGAGCTCGTCACTTAATGATGGAGTGGAATGAACTTCCGATTGATGTAATTGGTCTGGATTGGAGACTTTCACCGCGTGAAGCGAGACAAATGGGGGTAACGAAAGCACTTCAAGGAAACTTAGATCCTTCTATTTTGCTAGCTCCTTGGGAAGTTATCGAAGCGAGAACGAAAGAAATTTTGGATGAAGGAATGGAAGAGCCCGGTTTCATTTTCAATGTAGGTAAAGGTATTTTCCCTGAGGTTAACATTGCAACGCTGAAAAAATTAACGACCTTTGTTCATGAATATACGTCTAAAAAACTAGGGTGAGATAAATAAATGAGTAAAAAAAGAACAGGTTTATTGGTTATGGCTTACGGAACGCCAAGAAGCTTGGATGAAGTAGAAGGGTACTACACACATATTAGACGCGGACGTAAACCTTCTCCAGAACAGCTGAAGGATCTGACTGAACGATATGAACTCATTGGTGGTATCTCTCCGCTAGCTAAGATTACAGAAGATCAAGCTCAAAAACTGGAAGAAGAGATGAACCGACGCTATCCTGACCGGGAATTCAAAAGTTTCCTAGGCTTGAAACATATTGATCCGTATATTGAAGATGCTGTCGGGCAGATGAAAGATGAAGGAATTGAAGAAGCGGTAACACTTGTGCTGGCACCTCACTATTCAACGTTTAGTGTAAAATCCTATAATGGACGTGCAGTGGAAGAGTCGGCTAAAATCGGCGGACCTTCATTTACGACAATCGACAGCTGGTATGATGAGCCAAAATACATTCAATTTTGGTCTGATAAAATTAAACAAACGTTTAAAAACATACCTGCTGATGAACACGATAAAACGGTTGTCATTTTCTCAGCACATAGTCTTCCGGAAAAGATCTTGCAGATGGGCGATCCTTACCCGAACCAATTGCAGGAAACGGCAGACTTAATCGCAAAAAGTGCAGAAGTTCCTCATTATACAATCGGATGGCAAAGTGCGGGCAATACGCCTGAACCATGGATTGGACCGGATGTTCAAGATCTTACCCGCGATCTTTACAACGAGCATGGCTATAAACATTTTGTGTATTGTCCTGTAGGCTTTGTTGCGGATCATTTGGAAGTTTTATATGACAATGATTATGAATGTAAAGTAGTTACGGATGAACTTGGCGTGAATTATTATCGTCCTGAAATGCCGAATGCGAGTCAGGAATTTATCGATTGTCTGGCAGCAGTAGTCGAAAAAGCTTTAAAGAAAGAAAGAATGTGAATCCTATGAACGAGCGAAAGCACGTGATCATTTTAGGCGGCGGCATTACCGGATTAGCCGCTGCCTTTTATGTTCAAAAATATACCAATGAATCGGGAGACCCAGTCACATTTACGCTGGTTGAAGGCAGTGAGAGACTCGGTGGGAAAATAGAAACGATTGTGCAAGATGGCTTTGTGATCGAGCGGGGACCGGATTCTTATCTTGCCCGAAAAACGATTATGACCGATCTTATTAAAGAGGTAGGGCTCGGGGAAGATCTTGTTTCAAATAAAACGGGTCAAGCATATATTTTGCATAATAAGAGGCTGCATCCTATTCCAGAAGGAGCTGTGATGGGTGTTCCGACAAAGATGATGCCGTTTGCGTTCACTCCGCTATTTTCGATTTTTGGAAAAGCAAGAGCGTCCTTCGATTTAGTTCTTCCTAAGCGCTCAAATACTGATCAAGATATTTCGGTCGGGCATTTTTTTAGACGACGCCTTGGAGACGAAGTAGTAGATCGTCTGATTGAGCCGCTATTATCAGGAATCTATGCTGGTAAAATTGACCGATTAAGTCTCGAATCCACGTTTCCGCAGTTCGTACAAACGGAAAAGAAACATAGAAGTTTAATTGTTGGGATGAAAAAATCGCAGCCAAAACCTGTAAAGACGCCACAGGCTGAAAAGAAAAAAGGTGCATTTTTAACATTGAAAAATGGGCTGTCTTCACTCGTGGATGCACTTGCAAAGTCTATTCCGGCAGAGTGCTTAATAAAAGGTACAAAAGCAGAACATGTGAATCGGCTTGATGATGGAACGTATGAGGTGAAATTAGAGAATGGTTCATCTCTTGCGGGGAACCAGGTTATCGTGACGACACCTTATTCCATTACAAAAAAATTATTTGATGAAGACTTGTTCCCAGAAGGCTTTCATGAGACGAAACCTACATCTGTTGCAACGGTTGCGATGGAATTCAATGCAGATGAAGTTGATTTTGTACTTGAGGGTACTGGTTTTGTTGTAGCAAAAAGTGAAGACACTGTAATCACTGCATGCACGTGGACGACGCGGAAATGGCCGCATACAACACCCGCAGGAAAAGTGCTGCTTCGGTGCTATGTGGGAAGGGCTGAGGACCAGCAAATCGTTTCAGAATCAGACGAAGTGATTTTAGAAAAAGTTTTGCAAGACTTGAAATCTACGATGGGTGTGAACGTTCGTCCGGAAAACTATTATGTTTCACGTATGGTCGAAGCGATGCCTCAATATGAAGTCGGTCACAAGGGATATGTGGAGAAATTGCAGGCGGCGATTCATGAAAAGCTTCCGGGTGTAAGATTAGCAGGAGCTTATTATGACGGAGTAGGGCTTCCTGATTGTGTGAACTCCGCAAAAATGGCGGTCGACACATTGTTTTCTCGAGAAAATAAATAAGGTATTGAAATAATTGACGACAAATGGATAAGTTTGTCGTTTTTTATATTTTATTGTAGTGACATTCTGCTATACTGTAGGGAGGAAAAAAGGGGAAGGAGAGGGCATTTTGGAAGCATTTATACAACCATTATTCGTTAATATTGCAATCGTTTTCTCTTTTACGCATCTCATTAATATGATTTATCCTCTTCACCCTGGTGTTATTCCTGGTATAAGAAACAAAGTTCTATTTGGAGTAATTAGCGGAATTGCAGCTCTTGTTTGTATGTTATATCCGATAGAAACACTAAGAGATTCGTTTTTTGATCTTCGTAATGTCCCGATCATGATTGTTACGTTATATTCTGGATGGCTCCCTGGAGCAATTTGTTCCTTATTTGTTATCGCTGCTCGCACGATAATGGGGGGAGAATTTGTTTGGCTCGGCATCGTTCTTACATTATTGGCATTTATCGTTGCGTTGACTTATCAAAAATTCTTTGATGAGGATAAACGGAGATGGATTTCGGCTCTTTATATTTCGATTGTCTATACTTTGTTTTATATCCTATTTATTCATACGTATTTGAAGTTTTTAACGCTCAATTTTTATCTCGTATATTTTTCATGCTTCTTGGTTGCCTTTTTTTCATGTATTTTTTTAATAGAAAGATTAGTGAAAATAAATATGCAGTTAAAAGAAGCTGTATATTTGGATAAACTAGCAGTGGCAGGCCAAATGGCAGCTGCCATCGCACATGAAGTAAGAAATCCTATGACGACGATCAGAGGGATGATCCAATTCCTTGGAAGTACGACAACGGATATGAAGCTAAAAGAATACTCACCGTTGTTAATTGAAGAGCTGGATCGTACGAACAAAATCATTACCGATTATTTGTCTATGGTAAAACCGGAAGAACCAAAATTGGAAAGTATTAAGCTTGAAAAAGTGCTGTCAGATGTCGTTTCGTTAACAGCACCTTATGGCCATATTTATAATGTGGACGTTGAGGGAAGCAGAATTGGGCCGTACGTGGTCAATGTTGACGAACAAAAGCTGAAGCAAGGTTTAATCAATATCATTAAAAATGGCATCGAAGCAATCGATGAATCTGGAAACATTCATCTATACACATACAAAGCAACGAAGAAAAGCATCACGATTGCTATTGAAGACAATGGTGCCGGCATGACCAAAGAACAGCTTGAACAGATCGGACTTCCGTTCTATACAACAAAAGCAAAAGGAACAGGCCTTGGAATGATGGTGACGTATAAGCTAATCCAAGACATGGGCGGTAAGATCAGATACGAAAGCGAAGTCAACATAGGTACAAGAGTGCTTTTAACATTGCCTTTATGTTCGAAAACATTACAGCCAGAATAAGGAGGTGGAGACTTGATGGATCGCAGAAAGAGCATTTTAGAAGCAGCTGAAAAATCCTTTTCGATGTTCGGATACAAAGCAAGTACGGTTGATCAGATTGCAAAAATAGCGAATGTAGGTAAAGGTACAATTTATACGTTTTTTGCTAATAAAGAAGAACTTTTCTCAGAAATTGTTACAAGTCTCGTAATAGAGACAAAGCATGCTGCTTCTGAAGCGATTAAAGATGACAGACCTTTTTATGAAAATCTTCATGATGCACTTTATCGAGTCATTGAACTTCGAAAAACACATCAATTAGCGGTGAAGCTTTCACAAGAAGTAAAAGAACTTAACACCTCTCCTGTGAAAGATGCGGTGCAAAGAATTGAAAAAGCCGTTCTAGGTTTTGTGAAAAATGAATTGGATAAAGCGGTTGAAAAAGGAGAACTTAAGGATTGTCCCACTGATATCGTAGCTTTTATGATGGTAAAGCTTTATGTGGCACTCATTTTTGATTGGGAAAAGGACAATCCGGCTATTCAAAAGGAAAAAATGCTGGAAGTTCTTGAAATGTTTGTAATGGATGGTTTAAGAAAAAAATCTTAATGTTGCACCCTTGGTTAAAACGTGATAAGTTTAGTTGTGACCAAAAATTAAATCCGGTCAGTTTTAAAAAAGCGGACGTTATGAAGTCTCTTTTTTTTGGAGTGGATTGACTATTTGACTAAAATAGTCATACAGTATTTTGTCCCTTTATAAGGGTAAGGAGTGAATACATTGTTTAAAAGTATCGCTGCTCAGTTTAAAGCAGTATTTACTAATAAAAAAATTGCTATACCTGTTTTTGCGGTTCTTTTTATTCCGGTTATGTATAGCGGAACTTATTTATGGGCGTTTTGGAATCCTTACGGCAAGATGGAAGAGTTGCCGGTTGCGGTAGTCAACCAAGATGAGGGCTATAAACATGATGGTGAAAACCTTCATGCCGGTGATGATTTTGTAAAAGAACTGAAAGATAACCCTGCGTTTAAGTGGAAATTCGTAAATGAAGAAAAAGCCCAGCGCGGATTGAAAAATAACGATTATTACATGATGATCGAGATTCCTAAGGATTTTTCAAGAGATGCATCAGAAGTGTCAGACGAGAAGGTGAAAAAACCTGAGCTGATTTTCACACAAAATCAGGGGTTTAACTTTCTTGCTTCTCAAATTGGCGGCTCGGCTGTTAATAAAATGAAGGAAAGTCTTTCACATGAACTAACGAAAACATACGCAAAGGTGATGTTTGAACAAGTAGAGGAGCTAGGCGGAGGGCTTAAAAAAGCCGCCGATGGCTCGCAAAAAATTACGGATGGTTTAGACAAAGCAGCCTCTGGAAGCGGTGACCTTGCAAAAGGAATGGCTGATAAACAGCCGCAGATTCAACAGCTAAACAGCGGTGCTGTACAATTAAATGAAAAAATGGGTCAGTTAAACAGTGGTTTAAATCAATTAGCTGCAGGTCATAAGCAGCTTTCCGCTGGCCAACAGAAGCTTAGCGATGGGGCGTCTGCTCTTAAGCAAGGATTAGGGGAAGCGACGGCTGGAACTGAGAAATTAAAAAACGGCAGTCTGGCACTGCAGTCCGCAGCCCAAAAATTATCAAGCGGAGCAAGTACCCTTTCAAGCTCAGCTTCACAATGGAATGCAGGAGCACAAAAAACAAGTGCAGGATCGAAGCAAGTAGAACAGCAACTGAATAACTTGATTCAAAATCAGAAGAATATGACGGATGATGAGATTGCATATTCATTAAAACAAATTGCTGCAATAAGCAGTCAAGTGAATACTGGGATGGACGGGCTAACAGCTGCCAGTGGAAAAATAGCTGACGGAGCTGATCAGCTTTCAGCGGGTTCTAAAAAACTCAGTGAGTCGCAAACTGCTGTAGCAAACGGCGCACAGCAAGTGCATGATGGCCAGTTGAAATTAGTCAATGGTGCGGATCAGCTGGCTAAAGGCCAAGCTGAACTGAATAGCGGTACGCAAACGTTTCAGTCCAAATTGAATGAAGCCGCTGCGGGCTCTCAAAAATTACAAAGCGGTACAAAGCAGATCGCGGACGGAACAGCGACAGTGGCAAATGGATGGAATGAAGTCTCAGGACATGTTCAGGAGATTCATAACGGGGAAGAGAAAATTTTGTCTGGAAGCAGTGAACTTACAACAAAGCTTAGTGATGCAGCTAAAAAGACAGATAAACTCGATCCGGATGATAAAACATTTGAACGAATAGCCAATCCAGTAAGTTTAAAAACGAAAAGCTACACCGAAGTTCCGAATTATGGGACAGGAATTGCTCCTTACTTTTTATCACTGGGATTATTTGTAGGAGCACTATTCACAACAATCGTATTTCCATTGCGTGATTGGGCTGTAAGACCAAGATCTGGATTCAGCTGGTTTGCAAGCAAGTTTTCTTTTCTTGCGGCAGTAGGTATTTTACAGGCAGCCATTGCTGACTCTATCCTGTTATACGGATTAGATATTAAGGTTAGCAGTACACCAGCGTTCTTCGGTTTTACTATATTAACAAGTCTAACCTTTATGGCACTTGTTCAGCTTCTCGTAACGATGCTGGGAGATCCAGGACGATTTATTGCGGTTATCATTTTAGTCCTTCAGCTCACAACAAGTGCGGGTACATTCCCGTTAGAAATGATTCCGCACAAACTGCAAGTGTTTAACTCATGGCTTCCAATGACCTATTCAGTGTCTGGCTTCCGGACTGTAATTTCAAGCGGAAACACGGATGCCTTTACTTCAAATGTGTGGGCACTGATCGGATTCATGGTTGTATTTATGATTGGATCGATCATTTTCTTTGTACAACTGTTCAGCAAAATGAAGAAAACAGCAGAATAATAAGGAAATCAAAGCATCCGGATACGTTAACTCCGGGTGTTTTTTTATGGCTCTTTTCTAATATATTGTTGCTTTTGAGCCTGATTCAAAGAAATCCCTGACAAGTTGATTGGAGTGTAATTTGCGAGACTCCTGGGGGAATAGTGGGACAGACGAAAGGCGGAGGCGGTTTGGTCAGCCCCGACAAGCAAAAGGGGAATGGGCTAAGAAGGCGCTTTTTGCCTTCAGGACCATTAAACTTTTGACCTCGAGGGGTTAACCGATGCAGCTAGACAGGTGAGACACTTCAGGTGCAAAGCACGAGGTGGCTCACTGCACGCCACCCGGAAAGCGAGAATCCGAAACGGAAATCAAAAACTTCTTAGAGCAATAAGGCTTGCAGAAACAGCAAAAAACAAAAATATGTTTGCAAGTTAGCGAGCAAGGGAAATATATTATTTGGACATTCTAATGGATGTAGCTTAATTTACGTAAAGGAGAGAACCATACTTGATTACTTTCAAAAACGTAGGAAAAAAGTTTCCTGACGGTTTTGAGGCCTTAAAAAACATTGACTTTCATATTAAACAAGGGGAGTTAGTCGCGTTGATCGGGCCTAGTGGTTGTGGGAAAACAACGACCATGAGGATGATAAACCGTTTGATAGAACCAACAAGAGGAAGCATTTTAATTGATGGAGAGGATATTTCAACAAAAAACCCCGTTGAGCTGAGAAGGAATATTGGATACGTTATTCAGCAGATTGGTTTACTGCCGCACATGACGATTGAAGACAACATTTCTCTTGTCCCACGCTTAAAAGGGTGGAAAAAGGAAGAGTACGAAGGCAAAGTAGACGAATTGCTTGATTTAGTAGGATTGGATCCTGCTACTTTCAGAAAAAGATATCCTTCTGAGCTAAGCGGCGGTCAGCAGCAGCGGATTGGAGTTATCCGAGCTCTTGCTGCAGAACCTCCAATCATCCTAATGGATGAACCATTCTCGGCACTGGATCCTATCAGCCGTGAGCAGCTTCAGGACGAGCTTGTTAAACTTCAGGAAACGATCAAGAAAACGATTGTATTTGTAACACATGACATGGACGAAGCGATCAAGATTGCAGACCGTATTGCCATCTTGAACAAAGGTGAAATTGTACAATTTGATACACCTGAAAGAATTCTGCGTCATCCTGCAAATGACTTTGTTAAAGGCTTTCTTGGTGAGAACAGACTTGCTTCTGGAGAAACTGATATGCCTGAAGCGATTGATCTTATGAGACCGAACCCGGTTACTTCAAGATATACAAGAGGATTAGCCGAAGCCTTGAAGATGATGAAACGTTATGGGGTAGACAGTCTTCTCGTAACGGATCAGCAAAATAAATTGCTTGGTATAACAACGCTTGAATCAATAGAAAAACACTTCTCAGAAGAAGATAAAACGGTTGGCGATCTTATGAATACCAACATCCTAACGGTCGATAAGAATACGACCTATACAGATGTTGCTGAAATCTTCGCTACAAATCAAGTCAGCATGATTCCTGTTCTTGAAGACGAGAAGCTTGTCGGGCTGATTACGAGAGCGACGATGATGAGAGGACTAGCTGGATTGAACATTGCTTCCCAAAAGCCTCTAGAAGGAGGTGCGGGCATTGAATAATTTCTTTGTTACGATGAAGGATACTTTTGTTAATCGCTGGCCAGAAATCTTAACTGGACTGCAGCAGCATTTATTTTTATCATTTGTCTCGATTTTAATCGCTGCCATTATTGCCGTACCTCTTGGAATCTTTATTTCGAGAAGAAAACGTGTTGCAGAACCTGTAATCGGAATCACGGCTATTTTTCAAACGATTCCAAGTTTAGCTTTGTTTGGTTTCTTGCTTCCCGTATTCGGAATCGGGAGCACGACAGCGATCATCGCCCTGACTGTCTATGCCTTATTACCGATTTTACGAAACACGTATACTGGGATTACGGGTGTAGACAAATCAGCTGTTGAAGCTGGAAAAGGGATGGGGATGACCAATTCCCAAATACTGAGAATGATCGAACTTCCGCTTGCCCTGCCTATTATTATGGCAGGACTCCGAACAGCGACTGTTTTAACGATTGGTGTAGCGACCCTCGCTGCTTTTATCGGTGCTGGAGGGCTTGGTGATCTGATTTATCGCGGTTTATCTACTACACGAAATGAACTTGTTTTAGCTGGAGCAATTCCAGCAGCATTATTGGCGATTATTTTTGATTTTATTTTGCGCCGAATTGAAATCGCATCAGAGCCTAGAGCAAACAAACGCAGAGGTTCATGGAAACTGCCTGTTCTAATTGCTGTGCCTGTAGCAGCTCTGATTCTATTCTTAGCACTTCGAGGCGGGACAGATGAGGATGCAATCGTGATTACAGGGAAGAAATGGACGGAGCAATATATCCTTCCATACATTATTTCTGAATATATCAAAGACAAGACCGACTATCCTGTAATTGTAAAAGATGCTATCGGTGAAACTCCGATCTTAACCCAAGCGATTAAAAAAGGTGACATCGATATGTACGTTGAATACACCGGAACAGGATATTTAACGATACTAAAAGAAAAGTATGATCCAAGTATGACTCCTGAAGAAATTTATAATAGCGTTAAAAAGGGTTATTCAGATAAATACAATTTAAAGTGGACGAAGCCCCTGGGATTTGAGAACACGTACGCACTGGCATTGAACCCGGCAGTTGCAAAGCGAGTGAACGTGGACACCATTTCACAGCTCGCACCAAAATCAAATCAGCTTACATTTGGTGGTCCTACAGAATTTTTTGAGCGTGAGGATGGCTACACGCCATTTGTGAAAACATATAACTTAAATTTTAAAGACAAGAAGAGCTTAGATCCGAACTTGATGTATTCAGCTGTTAAAGAAGGAAAAGTGGACGCAATTCCAGCTTACACGACAGATGGAAGAATCGTTCGTTTCAACTTAAAAACGCTAAAAGACAACAAGAAGTTCTTCCCGCCTTATTTTGCCGCACCAGTTATAAGGGAAGACACGCTGAAAAAATATCCGAAGCTTGAGAAAACCGTAAATGAGCTAGCAGGAAAAATTTCAGAAAAAGATATGGCAGAAATGAACGCAAAAGTCGACTTGGATAAGAAAGATCCGCGTGAAGTGGCTCAACAATTTTTAAAAAGTAAAGGCTTGATCAAAAAATAATACAGTAAGTTGAGAAAAGTGTGGGAAACCACACTTTTTTCTTTTGGTTACGGGTAATTTAGAGGGTAGTAGCTGAGTGGATGGGTCGGGCACCGAAAAATAAAAAAAGCTAGCCCACAATCGTGAGCCAGCTTCCGTACAAAACAATTATAATACTTTGCTTAAAAACGATTTTGTTCGCTCGTGCTGGGTGTTTCCAAATAGTTCTGAAGGTACGTTCTCTTCAACGATATATCCGCCGTCCATAAAAATAACACGATCGCCAACTTCACGGGCAAAGCCCATTTCGTGTGTAACGACGACCATTGTCATTCCTTCCCGAGCAAGATCTTTCATAACTTCCAAAACTTCGCCGACCATTTCTGGATCCAGGGCAGAGGTTGGTTCGTCAAACAGCATGATCTTCGGGTCCATCGCTAATGCACGTGCGATTGCGACACGCTGTTTTTGTCCGCCGCTTAGCTGTGATGGATAAGCGTTGGCTTTTTCTTTCAGGCCGACCTTCTCCAAAAGTGCCATTGCTTTTTGCTCAGCTTGCTGTTTGTTTGTATTTTTTACTTTGAGCGGTGCAAGCGTTACGTTTTCTAAAACGGTTTTATGAGGGAAGAGGTTAAATTGCTGAAACACCATTCCCACATCTTCACGAATTTTATTGATATTTGTTTTTGGATCCGTAATATCTGTTCCATTGACGATCACTTGACCGCCAGTAATCTCTTCAAGCTTATTAATGCAGCGGAGAAAAGTGCTTTTCCCTGAGCCAGATGGACCAATCACACAGACAACTTCCTGTGGTTTTATTTCTGCATTTATATCCTTAAGAACCTCTAGATCACCGAAGGACTTTTTTAGATTTTTTACTTTAATCATTGTCTGGCTCCTTTCGTGGTTCGATTAAACAATTGTTTAAGTATTTTATCATATTTTCGGCTGTTCCTTACTATATCCTGCTTTTGCGGACAAACTTTTGTTTAAATATAAAAACTTTCTGAAAAGTCATTGACCGTGATAAAAAGTTGAAATATACTCGATTTATGAAAACGATTTCATGAATTCGATTCCAGAAGGTTTCAAGAGGAGAATTTGATGGCAACTATTCAAGATGTGGCAAAACTGGCAGGCTTGTCCCGTACGACTGTTTCAAGGGTAATCAATCGTCATCCTTATGTAACAGAAGAGAAAAAAAAGCTCGTTACAAAAGCGATGCAAGAATTGAATTATGTACCAAATTCATCAGCACGCAGGCTGCGAAGACAACAGACTGAAACCATAGCTGTTTATGTTCCGCGCATTACGAATCCATTTTTCAGCCATTTGGTTGAGGTGATGGAAAAAGAAGCAGCAAAAAAAGGGTATCAGCTTATCTTGTGTCAAACTCAGTACAAAAAAGAGCAGGAGCGTAACTTTTTAGAGCTATTAAAAACAAAGCAAGTAGACGGTTTAATCCTAACTTCCATCGAAAATGACTGGAGTCAGTTCGAACCTTACTTAACCTTTGGTCCGATTGTTGTTTGTAATGAATATTCGGATGAAGCTCAAGTGCCTTCCGTCTTCTTAAACCAGATCGAAGGAAGCTACTTAGGAACAAAGCATCTAATTGATCGAGGGTATACGAAGCTTGGATATTGTGCGGGGAATCATAAGAGCTCCAGAATCTCGAAAGACCGGAAAATCGGCTTTTTAAAAGCACTTGAAGATGCTGGGATCGAGATGAAAAACGAGTGGTTTTTCAATAAGGCGTATAGTGTACAAGATGGATTTGAAGTGTTTGAAGCAGTAATTAAAATGGACAACCCGCCAGAAGCCATTTTTACAGGAAGTGATGAAGTCGCTGCTGGAATTGCAAAAGCTGCAAAAGACGCAGGATGGAAAGTTCCTGAAGACATTGCCATCATTGGATTTGATAATCAGCCTCTAGCTGAACTTATGGATTTAACAACAGTGGAACAGCCGATTGAACGTATTGCCCGTCATGCGATGGAGTTAATGGTTGAAGCGATTAAAGTGAAGAAGCCTCTCAATAGGAAAGAAATCATTTTGCCGTTTCAATTAATCAAAAGGTCATCCACTTAAATTACTCGAAAAAATGAAACCGTTTACAAAACAGGAGAGTAGGGGGAAAACAAATGAAAAAGCTTAAAAAGATTTCCAAAGTGATTTCGACTTCACTAGCACTTTCACTTGTGCTTGCAGCTTGTTCAGACAAAGATGACAGCAGCAGCAAAAATTCCGGAGGCAGCAAAGACGAAAAAGTTAAACTCGTTTACGCACGTGGTAAGGATGATACACAAGGGACAAAATCAATGGTGGAAGCTTTTGAAAAGAAATACCCTAACATTGAAGTAGAATTCAAAGAGATGCCAGCTGATACGGGTAAACAGCATGATGCTTATGTAACTGCATTCAATGCTAACTCAGATGAGATTGATGTAATCGATCTAGATGTTATTTGGCCGGCAGAGTTTGCTCAAGCAGGATACTTAATGTCACTTGATCGTTTCATGGAAAAAGATGGTGTTAAAGCAGAAGACTACAACCAAGGTGCAATCAGTGCTTCAAAGTTTAAAGGTAAGCAATGGGCGCTTCCAAAGTTCATTGATGCAGGTATGCTTTTCTACCGTACTGATTTAGTTGACCAAGGCTCTGTTCCTAAAACATGGGATGAACTATTGGCTAAAGCAAAAGAAACAAAGGGCAAAGGCGGAACACAATTCGGCTACTTAATGCAAGCGAAGCAATACGAAGGACTTGTGTGTAACGCAGTTGAATTTATTGCATCTTACGGCGGTAAGATCATCGATGAGAATGGTGAAGTTAAAGTTGACTCTCCTGAAGCAATCAAAGGGATCAGCAAAATGGTTGAGATCGTAAACTCTGATGTTGTACCACAAAACGTTACAACATTCTCTGAGCCAGAGTCTCATACAGCATTCATTAACGGTCAAGCTGCTCTAATCCGTAACTGGCCATACCAATTCGCTCTAGCAAACGATAAGTCTCAATCTAAAATCGCAGGTAAAGTTGGGGTAGCTCCACTTCCAGCTGGTGATGCAGGATCTGCAGCAGCATTAGGCGGCTGGATGGCTGGTATTAACAAAAATACGAAACATCCTGAAGAAGCTTGGAAGTTCTTAAGCTTCATGGCTGGTAAAGAAGGACAAAAGATTGACGCAATCAAAGGCGGACATGCACCAACAATTCTTTCTCTATATGAAGACAAAGAAATTTTAGATGCTAACCCATACTTCAAAGAAGAAGGATTTGTAAATGCACTTAAAGCAGCAGTATCTCGTCCGGTAGCACCGAACTATCCTGAGATCTCTGACATCATCCAAGTTCAGATGTCTAAAGCGATCGCTAAGGAAATCACTCCTGAAGAAGCAGCAAAAAATATGCAAAAAGAAATTTCTGCAAAGCTAGAAAAATAATTTTACAAATGTGAATAGGGGCAGGCCTTCACTATTGGAGGCTCCCTCTTTTACTATAACTGGTATCGATTTCATAGAGTGAAATGGATGGACGTCTCAACGCCCGTCCGTCGATTGCATTCGAATAGCAAGGAGCTGAATCTGTTGAAACCAAATTTAATGCCGAATGATCCGAAAACCATTAAGATGGATACGAAACGCAAGACGAAGAAGAAAATGTCTGAGAGTAAACTGGGCTACTTACTTGTTGCACCAGCACTGATCTTGATACTTGTCATTGCTATCTGGCCGGTTATTCAATCGTTTTATTTCAGTATGTTTGATCTTAGATTGAGCAAACCATCTAAGTCAGAAGCTTTTACATCCTATAAAGTGGATTTGCACACTTACTTGGATAACTATCCCTTTTTGATAAGTTCATTAGAAGATGAAACAGAAAAAACGACGGGAAAAACAAAACAGGAGCTTGAGGAAATTAAAGCTCACCTAGAAAAAGTAGATTCAGAGTTAAAAGCAGATAGTAAAGTGAAAGACCGCTATGATCAAGTGGACGAGAAACTGATGGTAATGAAGCCTGTCAGTGAAGATCTTGCGAAAACGAAAGCAGACAAAGATATTGTTCTGGAGCTTGAAAAAGTAACAAATGATTCAACCGAGCGTTTAAAAGAAATGAAGGATGAATTAAAAGATTCCAATAGTGTGATCGGATTATCTGAATCATTAGAGGATGCAGTTATTACACCGAACTTTATTGGTTTTCAGCATTATAAAGAAAACTTAAGCGACAACCGTATGTGGAAAGCACTTCAAAATACAACGGTTTTTACAATAATCTCTGTTTTTGCAGAGCTTGTAATTGGTTTAGCGATTGCTATATTAATTAATAAAGCATTTATTGGACGTGGCCTTGTTCGTGCAACAATTCTTATTCCATGGGCGATTCCAACGGCTGTCTCTGCATTTATGTGGAAGTACCTATACGACGGTCAGAACGGAATTGTAGCCAAAGTGTTTGAAAAAATAGGGATTGTTGATCATATGACAACCCTTTTAACAAACAGCAATGGCGCAATGTTTTCTGTAATTTTCGCCGATGTTTGGAAAACGACACCTTATATGGCTCTCTTGCTTTTAGCAGGTTTACAAACGATTCCTACATCATTGTATGAAGCTGCTTCAATCGATGGAGCAGGAAAGTGGAAGCAATTTATAACGATTACATTGCCATTATTAAAATCCAGCATACTCGTTGCACTGCTGTTCAGAACACTGGATGCGTTCCGAGTGTTTGACTTAGTTTACGTATTAACAGGTGGTGGCCCTGCGAATTCAACAGAAACCATCTCGATATTAGCTTACAAAGTGATGTTTAACCAGACCAATTTCGGTGAAGGCTCGGCGTTGTCCGTCATTGTGTTTGTGTGTGTAGCTATCATTTCAATGATCTTTATTAAAGTTTTAGGCCGTGATCTCTTAAATGATAAATAAAAACGGAAATAAAGGAGTGAATAGGAAATGAACAAAAAAGCAGGTCCGTTATTTTATGTCTTTTTAGCGTTGTTTGTCTTCCTTGTCATGTTTCCGTTTTTATGGGTACTGACAAGTTCGGTTAAACCAGTTGCAGAGCTGTTTGGTGAACGGGCATTTAAACCATTTACGGATAATATGACTTTAGCTAATTATAAGTCTGTTTTTGTAAATTATCCTTTTGTAAAATATTTATGGAACAGCTTAGTCGTTTCTACTATTACAACTCTATACGTGGTATTTGTTGCAAGTTTCGCAGCATACGCGATTGCACGGTTAAAGTTTAAAGGAAAAACCTTTATCTTAGGTTTGGTACTGTCGGTTTCCATGTTTCCGCAAATCGCGACGATTTCTCCAATCTATATCTTTTTAAAGAACATCGGACTGACAAACAGTTATTTAGGTTTGATCATACCTTATACGACATTTACTTTGCCTTTGTCCATTTGGCTGCTTGTAACATTTTTTAGAAAGATACCATTTGATTTAGAGGAAGCAGCAAAAATCGATGGTGCTTCTATGATGCAAACATACTGGCGTGTTATTTTGCCGCTTGCAGTTCCAGGGATTTTTACAACGGCAATCCTCGTGTTCATCTCAGCATGGAACGAGTTCTTGTTTGCATTAACCATCAATACAGATGATGCTTATAAAACGGTTCCAGTTGGGATTGCGATGTTTGAAGGTCAGTTTACTATCCCTTGGGGTGAGATAACGGCTGCAACAATCATCGTTACGGTACCGCTTGTTATTATGGTACTGGCATTCCAGCGCAGAATCGTATCCGGATTAACATCTGGTGCTGTAAAAGAATAATTGTTAAAAAACCTTGCCGTTTTCAGCAAGGTTTTTTAGTTTTTTAACTATAATTTTTTTTATAGATAAAGTATTATTTTCTAATTTGTTTTATACAAAAGAGGGTTTTACAATAGGTATTGTCAGATTAATAATTATATTTAATTTCAAGGAGGAAATAAGAATGTCTAAACATATATTAATGGTCGTAACAACGGCTGACAAAATGAACAATGATCATGCCACAGGGTTATGGTTATCTGAGTTTGGTGAAGCTTATGTTGAATTTGCCGCAGCAGGTTATGAAATTTCGGTTGCAAGTCCACTTGGAGGAAAAGCGCCAGTTGACGACCGAAGTCTTGAAGGAGAAGTGCCTCAAGACATACTAGATACAGCAAAATATTTGGAGAACACTGTGAAGCTTGATACAATAATTGACACGTCAAAATACGATGCTATCTTCTTACCAGGCGGCCACGGAACAATGTTTGATCTGCCAGACAATGCAAAACTTCAAGCAATAATCCGTGATTTGTATGAAGAAAACAAAATAGTGGCTGCTGTATGTCATGGCCCAGCAGGTTTAGTAGGGGTTACATTATCAGATGGTACACCTTTAGTTGCTAGAAAAGCCGTTACCGCATTTACTGATGCAGAAGAAGCTGCAACAACACTTGATCAATACATGCCTTTCTTATTAGAAACGCGTATGCGTGAGCTTGGTGCACATTTTGAAGCTGCTGCAAACTGGGCAGACCACCTTCAAGTAGATGGTCACTTAATCACTGGGCAAAATCCTCAATCAACTATTAGTGTTGCAAAAGAAGTCATTAAGCAATTAGCATAAAAAGATTAAAATCTGCAGACCTTTTATAAGAGAAAAAGTTTGCAGGTTTTTAACATAAGGCTCTATTTTAAAAGATTGTTGCTGTTGGCTCGTAATGTTCTTTCTTATCATGACAAGTTGATAGGAGTGCAGGGTGCGAGACTCCTCGAAAATGAAAATCACATTTTCTTCGTGCGATGTACGCTGCCGCAGCATTCCTTGTCCTGCGGGATCAGTGTGACAGGAGAGACCACTCAATGTCGCAAGGCGACGAGTGGGCTCTCCGCATGCCCGGCGGAAAGTGAGCTTCCTGTAGCGGAAATCAACCACTACAAGAGCAACAATGTATGTGAAAGAAGCCTAAAATAAAAATGAGGTGCATAGTAATGTCGATCACTATCAATGCCATACTGAAAGCTAAACCGGGTAAAGAAGAGTTGCTTCGTTCGGAGTTGTTAAAGGTAATCGGTCCGTCCCGTGCAGAAGAAGGATGTTTAAACTATTCATTGCATGAATCGACAGAAAATAATAACACTTTTGTGTTTTACGAAACTTGGAAAGATGAAGAATCAGTTAAGCGCCATATAGAAACAAAACATTACAAGCAATATCGTCAAAACACAGAAACACTAATCGAACAACGAGAAGTATATCGCTTAAAAATGATTGATTCATAAACTATTTCTTACGCACTGTTCATCTTTTTGAGCAGTGCTTTCATTTAAGTTTATGATGAAGTAAAGCATGTATGGAGGGGGCTCTATATTGTGATTGATTTTGAGTGGTATCGCAGTTTTATAAGTATCTATAAAAATCGTTCTGTTTCAGCTGCAGCAAAAGCGCGAATTATGACTCAGCCTGCGATGAGCCAGCATCTGGCAGCATTAGAGGCAGAGATCGGCGAACCATTATTTATACGAGCACCAAGAAAAATGATTCCGACAGATAAAGGGAAAGATCTTTATACAAAAATCGTGCCTCTCATTGAAAACTTAGAAAACACCACACTGCAGATGATTCATGATTCTTCTGCATCTACGTTAGACCCATTAGTGAGGTTAGGTTCTCCTGCCGAATATTTTACCAAACGCGCGCTGCCAAACATCAGCTCATTAAATATTCGTTTTTTAACGCAGTTCGGTATTGCTAACACGTTATTAGAAAAACTGGAAAAAGATGAAGTTGATCTTATTCTCACCACTCAAAAGACGAATTTTTCGGGTATAGAATATACGAAAATTGAAGATGAAAAATTTGTAGTCGTTACACCATTTGATTATAAGTTTCAGGTTGAAGAAACGATGGAAAATGAGAAGTGGCTTGCCAGTCAAAAGTGGCTTAGCTACGGCTTGGAGCTTCCTATTATAAGGAGATATTGGCAGCAGCACTTTAGAAAAAGACCTGATTTTCAAGCCTATCATATTATTCCTGATCTGAAATCCATTTTAGAGGGGATCGAAATGGGGATGGGAATAAGTGTACTGCCCACGTACTTAATTGAGGAATCACTAAATTTGCAACGAGTTAAAGTTCTTTTCCCAGAACGATACGCAGAGAATACCATCTATGCTGCTTATAAAGCTGAACAAAAAAACAGCCCGATTATAGAACAAGTTCTTAATGCTTTAAAAAACACAAAAGAACCAATTTCTTAAACAAAACTGTGTATTTTATTAACTGCAGAGTTTTTTTATGGAGTGGTGTATTGAATTTTGCAGAAACACGAAAAAACCGATCAGCCATTGTGATCGGTTTTTTTAAGTGGGAAAATAGAAGGGAAAGATTCCATATTTATTCACCATACACATCAAATAAGTAGTTGAAAGGGTCTTGGTTTTTGTTCGTGTTCCTTCTTTTTTTATAGGGTAATGATAAAGTAAGTGAGAATGAAAGTAATATCGTTAAGCATAAAAGAAGTAAATAAATGAAACCTATTATAATATCCATATCGCATTCCTCCCTTTCGTAAACTCAGAGTAAAGTATGGAACGCGTTTCAGAGCAAGAAAAAGTTTTCGTGAAAAAAGGTGAGCAAATGGCCAACATAAAAGATATCGCTAAAATGGCAGGTGTCTCCGTCACAACGGTGTCAAGGGTACTCAATCATCATCCATATGTGAGTGAGGCCAAAAAGGATGCTGTTTTGAACGCAATCAAACAAAGCAACTATAAGCCTAACATCAATGCCATCCATTTAAGTAAAGGAAAAACCTTTTTAGTAGGTGTTGTTGTTCCGTTCTCCAACCATCCGTACTTTGGGTACTTAATAGAGGGGATTGCTGCAGAAGCGTTGAAGCATAACTACAAGCTTGTTCTGTTTCAGACGAATTATAATGAAGAGAGAGAACTAGAAGCTTTAACGATGTTAAAATTAAAACAAATTGATGCATTGATCATTTGTTCCAGGAATTGTTCATGGGAAACGATCAAAGATTATATTTCCTTTGGACCGATTGTTTTATGTGAAGATGCGAGGAAGAAGCAGGTATCTTCAACATTTATCGATCATTACAAAAGCTTTAATGCTGCTTTAGATTACTTATATCAAAAAGGCTACAGAAACATCGGATATTGCATTGGAAGAAAAACTGGGACGAACAGTCATCAAAGACATCAAGCATATTTGGATTTTATAGAAAAAGTGAAACAACCGTTTCATAAAGATTACATATTTTATGATTGTTATCAGCTTGAAGATGGTGAAAGGGTAGTAAACAAACTATTGAATATGAAGCAACCTCCATCTGCATTACTTGTAACAAGCGATCAAGTGGCTGCTGGTATTTTGGCGTGCTGCAAGGAAAAACAGATTAAGATTCCAGACGAGCTTGCGATATTGGGTTTTGACAATGAACCGATCGCAAAGGTAATGAACATCACAACTCTGGATATACCACTGTTCGAGGTCGGCAGGAAATTGTTTAATCAAGCGATGAAGCATGACAGCATATTTCATGAGGAAGTTGAAGTGAAGCTGATTGAAAGACAAACCGTTTAATTGGAAAAGGAGGAAGAACAAATGAAATTAACAGTCTTAGGTTTTTGGGGAGGCTACCCTGGTGCGGGAGAAGCGACATCAGGCTATCTTTTGCAAAGTGAAGGATTTAATTTGCTTATTGATTGCGGAAGCGGGGTTCTTGCGCAGCTTCAAAAATACATAAAACCAGAAGAACTCGATGCAGTCGTAGTTTCTCATTATCACGCAGATCATGTAGCGGATATCGGTGTTCTGCAATACAGCAGACTTATTCAATCTTTTTTGCAGGAAGGGATGCAAACATTGCCAATTTATGGTCATAACGAGGATGAAGCAGGACTTCTATCTCTCACACATCTTCATCATACGAAAGGTATGTCTTATGATCCTTCCCGAGAACTAAAGATTGGACCATTTACAATTACGTTTCAGCTGACAAAGCATGCAGCTGTTTGTTACGCGATGCGGATAACAGATGGAAAGGAAACAATTGTTTATACGGCTGACACGGCATTGATACCTGAATTGATTCCATTTAGCCGCAATGCGGATTTGTTAATAGCAGAGTGTAATTTTTATAAAGGAATGGACGGAAGCGGTCCGGGACACATGACATCTGAGGACTGCGGAAAACTTGCTGCACAAGCTGAAGTGAATCATCTTCTATTGACCCACCTTCCTCATTTTGGAGAGTTATCACAGCTTGTCACAGAGGCAAAAGAGGTGTATAACAATAAAGTGGAGCTTGCATCGTCTGGATGGACATGGGGAGCTTAAAGTATAGGGGTTGAAAGAGGGAAGAGTATGCTTTTTATTGATAATGAGAACATTACAGATCCACGAGTGAATCTGGCAATAGAAGAGTTTGCTTTAAAACATTTAGACATCAATGAAACGTATTTGCTATTTTATATAAATGAACCTTCTATTATCATTGGAAAGAACCAGAATACGATAGAAGAGATCAACTCAGAATATGTTCGTGAAGAAGGGATTCATGTAGTTCGCCGATTATCTGGCGGCGGGGCAGTCTATCACGATCTAGGCAATCTGAATTTTAGTTTTATTACAAAAGATGACGGAAATTCTTTTCATGATTTTAAGAAGTTTACCGATCCTGTAGTAAAAGCACTTAAAAAACTCGGAGTAAACGCAGAATTAAGCGGAAGAAATGATATTTTAGTAGATGGCAGAAAGATTTCCGGAAACGCACAGTTCTCTACTAAAGGAAGAATGTTTAGCCACGGAACGCTGTTGTTTGATTCAGAAATCGAGAATGTTGTTTCTGCATTGAATGTCCGCATGGATAAAATCGAATCAAAAGGGATTAAATCCATCCGAAGCCGTGTAACGAATATTTCTGAACACCTGCCGGAAAAAACAACGATGGAAGAATTTAAACAAACACTTCTTACTTATCTTTTTGAAGAGTTTGATGCTGTTCCAAAATACGAATTAACAGCAAAGGATTGGGAAGTCATCCGTAAAATTTCAAGAGAGCGCTATGCGAACTGGGATTGGAACTACGGGAAATCTCCTAAATTTAATGTTGAGCTATCTAACCGTTTTGCAGCGGGTTCTGTTGATATTCGGCTTCATATTGTAAAAGGAGTCATTCAAGAAAATAAAATTTTCGGAGATTTCTTTGGAGTAGGTGATGTATCGGATATCGAGAAAAAATTAACCGGAATACGCTATGACCGTGAAGAGATCGAAAAAGCGCTGGAAGATGTTGATATGAACCATTATTTTGGCAATGTATCACGTCAGGAATTTTTGGACCTGCTATATTAATATAAATTGTGAAACCGCCTATTTTTTAGGCGGTTTTTTTTAGGCTGTTTTCACAAACTTTGTTGCTTTTGAATGAGGTTAATTTATGTTGCAGTGGCTCGCTTTCCGCGTGGCGTGCGATGAGCCCTCCTGGAGCTTTGCACCGACAGGGGTCTCACCCATCCACTCCAATTAACTTTACATTGAAGAAATTCTTGAAAGTCTCTTAGAAGCAATACGTCATATCCAACAACAGAGCTGAAAAAGGTGCTTGCTAACTAATTTTGGTCATTTTATTATTCAAAATGACAACACATAAGATAATTTTAAAAAATATTGCTTAAAGAGCAGGTTTTCCTTGATTGGAAACCTGCTCGTTTATTTTTTTAGACCAGTTGTGAGCGTAAAGTGGGTTTCTATGAGCAAATAACGAATTCTATGAGCAAAAACTGAATTCTAAGAGCAAAAATGAAAATCTAAGAGCAAAAACCAAATTTTTATGAGCAAATGTGTAACAGCTAAAATAACACGTACCGTAAAAAGAACTCTGCTAACATTCATAATGAAAAAGGAAGGAGCTGTCTAATCGATCAAACCGTTTTTCTGATATTTCGTTTTTGCATTTCTATTCTCATGAGCCTATTTTCATTTGACAGAAAATCTGCCAAAATGGTAAGCTAAATTCAAATCACATTACACTATTATTTATTAACGGTATAAAAACGTCATATTTTTTTAGTCATTAATGAAACCGCTTACATATTGTATAGGGAGATGAGAAAGAATGATTCTTCATCCTAATGTAGAGTGCTTGAATGATAGTGAAAAAAGGGAGCTTCAGCTTCAGCGTTTAAAGAAAACGGCAGAAACGGTATATGAAAAAGTACCTTTTTTTAAACAAGCGTTTAATGAAAAGGGAGTTCACCCTGATGATATAAAGTCACTGGATGATCTTCAAAAGCTTCCGTTTACCGTAAAAAAAGATTTACGCAGCCATTACCCGTTTGGCTTGTTTGCAGTTCCGCAAAAAGAACTTGTTCGCCTGCATGCATCTTCTGGAACGAGCGGGAAACCTACAGTAGTTGGATATACACAAGGTGACATCGAAGGCTGGAGTGATATGGTAGCAAGGTCAATCGCGATCGCTGGCGGTGAACCTGGAAATGTTCTTCACAATGCTTATGGATATGGTTTATTTACAGGCGGTTTAGGACTTCATTTCGGATCAGAGCGGCTTGGAATGATCACTGTTCCTGTGTCTGGCGGAAATACTGAACGTCAGATTTTACTAATAGAAGATTTTGAACCGCAAGTCATTTGCGGAACACCTTCCTATATATTGACGATTGCTGAAAAGATGGAGCAGCTCGGAAAAGATCCGCGTGCCACTTCTTTAAAATATGGAATCTTCGGTGCTGAACCATGGTCGGAGGAGATGAGGTCCACATTAGAAGAAAAGTTCAACATTAAAGCAATGGACATTTATGGACTGAGTGAAGTGATGGGTCCCGGTGTTGCTATGGAATGTCATGAAGCTCAGAGCGGACTGCATATCATGGATGATCACTTTATCGCAGAAATTATTGACCCTGAAACACTGGATCCTGTTCCGGATGGTGAATATGGTGAGCTGGTTTTTACAAGTCTTACGAAGGAAGCTTTTCCGATCATCCGCTATCGAACGGGAGACATTGCATCTATTGACCGGACACCATGCAGCTGCGGAAGAACATCTGTAAGAATGAGCCGTGTTAAAGGAAGAATTGATGATATGCTTATCGTCAAGGGAGTGAATGTATTCCCGTCTGAGATTGAAAACTGTCTTCTTTCTGTAGAAGATATTGTGCCGCATTATCAGGTTCATATTTTCAAAGACGGATTGAAAGAGAGAATAGAGCTTCATGTGGAGATGAGCGAAAAGCTTTATGCATTAACCATTGTGGATGAATCGCAAGCTGATGCTAATCTGCTGAAGCAGACGATTAAGAAAAAAATAAAAGATACTTGTCTCGTTTCGATGGATATTAAAGTACATGCACCGAAAAGTATTCCACGTTCAGAAGGAAAAGCAATTCGGGTTGTAAGGCATGAACATGACAAATTAGAAGTTTAATATATAACGAGATTTTTTAATTACGGAATTAAAACGTAATATTACAGGAGGGAAATAACATGACAGTTGGCATAAGCTTCAATCAACTTAGTGAAGAAGAAAAAATGCAGCATTTTCTTGATCGGATTAATGCAGGAGAAAAAATTGAACCAGATGATTGGATGCCGGATGACTATCGATTGCAGCTCATTCGTTTGATTTCCATGCACGGCATTTCTGAAATTATGGGGGCGCTTCCAGAAAAGGAATGGGTACCGAAAGCCCCTTCACTTCACAGAAAGCTAGCGATCATGGCAAAGGTACAGGATGAGATGGGCCACGGACAACTATTGCTTCGCGTAGCAGAAGATTTGATGGCGCCGCTCGGTAAAACCCGTCATGACATTATGGAAGATCTTTTTTCCGGAAAGCTGAAGTTTCATAACGTATTCCATATGGACGCACCCACTTGGGGAGATGCAGGTATCATTGCATGGCTCGTTGATGGAGCAGCGATTATTTCGCAAAGTATGATGCTGGATTCTTCTTATGGACCATACGCCCGTGCATTGAAACGTATTTGTGCAGAAGAAGTGTTCCATGCCCAGCACGGTGAAAGTATTATTTTAGCGATGGCTGAAGGTTCTCCTGAACAGCGAGAGATGCTTCAAGATGCATTAAACCGCTGGTGGGAAGCATTGATTATGTTCTTTGGACCAAAGTCAGCACAAGAAACAGGAAATACAAATGCAGATAAAAACATCATGTATAAAATCCGTGCAAAAACGAACGAAGATCTTCGTCAGGAATTTTTCACAAAATACATTCCTCGAATCCAGTCTCTTGGACTGACAATTCCGGATGATACGATCCGTTTTGATGAAGAATCACAAATGTGGATCTATAAGGATGCTGATTGGAGCAAGTTTAAGCAAATCGTTACGGGTCACGGACCACAATCACAAAACCGATTGGATCTCCGACGCCGTTCGTATCAAAACAATGAATGGGTGCGCGAAGCACTCGCTGCTAAAAAAGCGATCTAACAGGGGAGGGAAAATCTACGTGAACGCGCAGAATAATGAGTTTTATAACGTTTATGAAGTATTCAGCAAAAAAACAGACAAATCTCCGTTTCAGCACAGCTTCAGTCTGCTGGCTCCTAATGCGGATATGGCGCTCATCATGGCAAAAGAGAACTTTTTCAGAAGAGAGACAGTCGCAGATATCTGGGTCGTGAAAAGAGAGAGCATCCGAGGTTTGAGCCAAGATGAAAAAGAAATGCTCAAACGATTGGATAAGGAGTATCGAGAAACGAAAGGGTACGGTTATTTGAAGAAAAAATGGCGTGACTACAATCAAGAGCAATTTACCGAGAAGCACATTCTTGGCGGAAGGGGAGACAATTAATGACACAGGAAACATTGAAGCCACAAGAGAAAGCAGCGTTAATCGAGCTCCTCTATCAACTAGCAGATGATGATTTCATATTAGCCTTCCGCGGGTCAGAATGGCTCGGACTTGCACCGCATATTGAAGAGGACGTTGCTTTTTCATCAATCAGCCAGGACATGATGGGGCACGCGAACCTTTACTATCGCCTTCTTGAAGATTTAGGGGAAGGGGAAGCGGACAAAATCGCTCATCTCCGTCCTGCAGATAAATTCAGAAATGCCATTCTTTTAGAAGAAGTGAACGGACCTGGGACATATTTGAAAGAGCCTGATTATGATTGGGCTTTTGCAGTTGTAAGAAATTACTTTTATGCCGTGCACAAGCAAATTCGTCTAGAATCCCTCAGACACTCAGATTATGAACCATTGGCTGAAGCTGCACGCAAGATTATGATCGAACAGTACTATCATTTGATGCACTGGGAAATCTGGTTTAAGCAGCTTATGACGAGTACAGATGAAGCGAAGAAACGAATGACAGCAGCTGTTGAAAAGGTCTGGAAAGACTTTGGAGGTGTGCTTACGCTCGGACCATCGTACGCTGAAATCGTAAAAGCGAACCTGGTCGATGATGAAGCGGTCATGAAGAAGCGTTTTATGAATAAGATTGAAGCTGTTTTAAATGAGACAGGAGCGGCTGTTACTGGCGAACCTCGCATGGAAAGAGGGAACGGCCGTAACGGTGTTCATACGGATGACTTGAAAGATGCGCTTGCAACTTTATCAGAAGTTTATGCCACAAATCCTGCAACAGGCTGGTAATTAAGACGAGAAGAAAGGAGATGAACCACGTGTCCGAATCAATAAACAGCATGAAACTGACCGTTATGGATGTGCTTGGGCATGTTAAAGATCCTGAAATTGCTTCCGTCAATATTCTTGACCTCGGAATGGTTCATGAAGTGGAAGTAACAGATGGAACCGTGAAAGTATCTGTACTTCCTACTTTTTCGGGGTGTCCTGCTCTGCACATCATTGAAAGAGATATTAAAAATGCTGTCGAAAAAGTAGAAGGAATTACATCAGTAGAAGTGAAATTTGTATATACGCCGCCATGGACAACGGATCGGATTACAACAGAAGGACGCGAGAGATTAAAAGAGTTTGGCATCTCACCGCCGCCGGCAAACCATGTGATGGGTGAGCCTTGGGAAATCGACTGTCCATACTGCGGTTCAACATACGTAACAATGGAAAACATCTTTGGGCCGACAGCATGCAGAAGCATCCTTTACTGCAAATCGTGCAAGAACCCATTTGAGGCAATGAAACCTGTTGCCAATATGGGATAAAAAAATGAATGTAAAAATAGGGAGGAAACAAACATGGTAAAACTGATCGCACTTTACAAAACACCTGAGGATATCGAAAAATTCGACGAGCACTATTATGGACATCATACAGAAATCACGAAACAGATTCCTGGACTTCGTAAAATGGAAGTAACAAAAATCGTAGGTTCTCCGATGGGGAAAAGTGATTACCACATTCTTTGTGAAATGTACTATGACGACCATGATGCGTTAAAAGCGGCTATGAAGTCTGATGAAGGAAAAGCTTCTGGAAAAGACTTGATGAGCTTTGCAGCTGAACTTGTAACGCTCATGATCGGTGAGGAAGTCAATGAGTAATTACGAGACAATCATAACCTCAGTTGAAGATGGGATTGCCTTAATTCAATTAAACCGGCCTCGTGTACTCAATGCGATTAACAGGCCGATGGTTACGGAACTTTTAGATGCTTTTGAAGGATTTGACCGTAATGACGAGGTAAAAGCGATTGTTTTAACAGGCAACGAGCGTGCATTTGCTGCTGGAGCCGATATTGATGAAATGAAAGAAGATGACAGTGTATCTCTTGAACTATTAAACCAGTTTAAAGAGTGGGATCGTCTTGCAACAATCAAGAAGCCCATTATCGGTGCTGTTAATGGCTACTGTTTTGGCGGGGGTTTTGAATTAGCGCTGTGTGCTGACATTTTGTTTGCTGCTGAAAACGCACAGTTCGGATTTCCTGAAATCAAGCTGGGTGTTATGCCTGGTGCAGGAGGAACGGTCAAGCTTACAAAATTGATGGGTCAGAAAAAAGCACTGGAATGGCTATGGCTGGGTGATCCTATGACAGCTGGTGAGGCTCTTCAATACGGTGTGATTAACCGTGTGATTGCTCCAGAACTCGTGCTGGAAGAGGCGAAAAAATATGCAAAGCAAGTGGCATCCAGAGCACCGTTATCCGTTCGTTTAATTAAAGAAACCGTATATAAATCGATCGACTATTCAACGTACGAAGGCATGCAGTTTGAACGAAAAAACTTTTATCTCTTATTCTCTTCACAGGATCAAAAAGAAGGCATGAAAGCTTTTGTTGAAAAACGTCCTGCAGAGTTTAAAGGGAAGTAGGGGGATAACGATGTTTGAAACGATAAGCTATGAAACAAGAGGGAAAACAGCTTGGATTACATTAAACCGTCCAGATAAGCTAAATGCTTTTACATCCCTTATGCATAAAGAAATGGTGTCGGCGATTAAAGAAGCGAACAAAGACAGCAATGTAAGAGCGGTAGTCATTACAGGTGCAGGACGTGCATTCTGTTCTGGGCAAGATCTATCAGGCTCAACAGATACAGATTACGGTGAAGTGCTTCGTAAAGGATACAACCCGATGGTGCAAGCACTTGTAGCCATGGAAAAACCAGTTATCGCTGCAGTTAATGGTGTTGCGGCAGGTGCCGGCATGAGTTTAGCTCTTGCGTGTGATTTCCGTATCGCAAGCGAAAAAGCGAGTTTTATAGAAGCGTTCATTCATGTTGGATTAGTACCAGATTCAGGCAACCTTTATTTCTTGCCAAGACTTGTAGGACACGCAAAAGCGATGGAACTGGCTGTATTAGGAGAGAAAATTACAGCCGCTCAAGCGAAAGAATTTGGACTTGTTACAAAGACAGTGAGCGAAGAGGATTTCTTGCTGGAAGTGGAAACGTTTGCTGAAAAGCTATCTAACATGCCGACAAAAGCAATCGGGCTAATAAAACGCTATATGAATAAAAGCTGGGAAAGCGATTTAAATGAAGTGCTTGAATATGAAGCACAAGCTCAAAAGATCGCTGGAGAATCAGATGATCATCAAGAAGGATTACATGCCTTTTTAGAAAAGAGAAAACCTGCATTCACAGGCAAATAGACAGCTAAGAAAAAGGGGAGTGGCGTTCAATGAGTACATCTAAGACAGAGATAAAAGCAGTAAAACGCGATTTATATGACATGATTATTGGCGGACAAAGCGTTGGAGGTTCAGAGGGTGAGTACTTCGTAGCGTACAACCCTGCAACTG
This sequence comes from Fictibacillus barbaricus, assembly GCF_031457135.1. Classification (GTDB taxonomy): domain Bacteria; phylum Bacillota; class Bacilli; order Bacillales; family Fictibacillaceae; genus Fictibacillus; species Fictibacillus barbaricus_A. The sequence continues at coordinate 156,292 of NZ_JAVDWA010000001.1, forward strand.
GTGAACCTTTAGCAAAAGTAGCAAAAGCGACAAAAGCCGATGCTGATCGTGCAGTTGAAGCGGCAAGAATCGCTTTTGAAACGGGAAAATGGAAGCGTTCTCCTGTAAATAAGCGCTCCCGTACGATGAACAAGATTGCGAGCATCATGCGTTCTCGTTTCAACGAGCTTGTTGAGCTTGAAATTTTAAACAGCGGTAAATCATTAAGCGCTGCACAAGGACAAGTGATGCAGGCGATCGAAGACTTTGAGTTCTATGCAGGTGCGATTGTAAGCCATCGGGGTGCAGTGAACCCGATGCCAGGACCTTTCATGAACTACACGCTGAAAGAGCCGCTTGGAGTATGTGCGCAAATCATTCCTTGGAATTATCCGATGATGATGGCTGCTTGGAAGATTGCTCCAGCTATCGCTGTTGGGTGTTCTGTAATTTTGAAACCAGCGAGTTTAACTCCTTTAACAGCAATCGTAATGACGGAGATCTGTCATGAGGCGGGTGTTCCTGAAGGTGTTGTAAATATCATTACAGGTGACGGCGCTACTGTTGGTTCATACCTTGCTGAACATGAAGGGGTGGATAAAGTCGCGTTTACAGGTGAAACAGGAACTGGTAAAGACATCATGGCTAAAGCTTCACAAACGCTTAAGCGTGTTACGCTTGAACTAGGCGGTAAATCTCCTAACCTTGTATTTGATGACAGTGATATCGATGCTGCTGTTGATGGATCTCTATTCGGAATCTTTTATAACACAGGCCAGTCTTGTGAAGCGCGCTCTCGTTTGTACGTTCAAGAAAGCGTATATGAAGCATTCATGGAAAAATTCGTTGAGAAAGCGAAGAGACTTGTTCTGGGCAATCCGCTTGATTCAGGTACACATGTTGGAGCCATTATCTCAGAACGTCAGCTTGAAGTGATCGATAGCTACGTGAAGTCTGCTGAAGCTGAAGGCGCAACGATAGCTTTAGGCGGCGGACGTGCGAAGGTGGATGGCTTTGAAAATGGTCACTGGTACTTGCCGACGATCATTACAGACGTAAACGAAGATATGAAAGTGGTTAAAGAAGAGATCTTCGGACCGGTTGTAGTTGTGTCTACATTTAAGGATGAAAAAGAAGCGGTTAAATTAGCAAACAACACCGATTTCGGTCTGGCTGCAGCGATCTGGACGAAGGATCATGCGAAAGCTACACGCGTTGCAGGTATGATTCAAGCGGGTACAATCATGATCAACTCACCGTTCTCTGCTTTCCCAGGAACCCCGTTCGGCGGGTATAAGCAATCCGGATTCGGCCGGGAGCTTTGTATCGAAACACTTGATCTTTATACAGAAACAAAGAGCGTCGTTTCCTACACAGGATCCCGACCGCTAAATCCTTTTAATCTATAGGGTATGTTTTTCAATAAGTGTGCTGCTTTTGGGTAATGCTTGAATGAGACTATCTTGCTAAGTTGATAGGAGCGGAAGATGCGAGACTCCTGCGGGACGAGTGGGACAGGTGAGACCATTTAATATCGCAATGCGATAAAGGGGCTCACCGCCCGCCCCGCGGAAAGCGAGCATCCTGCAGCGGAAATCAACTACCCTAAATAGCATTCAAAAAAGCGAGCCAGTGCGCTCGCTTTTTACTAAGATAATTTAAACACTTGTTTAAAAGAAAGGCAGGAGAAACCATGTTACAAAATGCAGTAGTCATCGGATCTGGTGTAATGGGAAGAGGGATCGCATACGTCTGCGCAGTAGGCGGTTTTGATGTTCAGCTCGTTGATGTGAAGGAAGAACAGTTGAATAATGCTAAAAAGGAAATCGATTCTATTTTTTCAAAAGCCGTATCGCGCGGAAAGCTTTCTCCAGAAATCGCACAAAATGCACAAGGAAGACTAAACTACTCAGCGAACCTATCAGCGGCGGTTAGTGCAGCTGATCTTGTGATTGAAGCTGTTCCTGAAAACATAGAGATTAAGCGTGCTGTTTTTGAAGAATTAGACCGGTCAGCACCAAGTCATTGTGTGCTAGCGACAAACACGTCAACGATGAGCCCTACGGAAATAGGTTCATTTACAAGCCGTCCTGAAAAAGTGATCGCGATGCATTTCTTTAACCCTGTCCACCGTATGCCGCTAGTTGAGATTGTTCGCGGACACGAAACAGATGACGAAACTGTTGAACTTGCAAAACAAGCGGCTGAGAAAATGGGGAAAGAAACGGTAACCGTTAACGAGTTTCCTGGTTTCGTAACAAGCCGGATTTCAGCAATGATTGGAAACGAAGCGTTTTACATGCTGCAAGAGGGGGTCGGAACGCCTGAAGACATCGATAAAGCAATCAAGCTTGGGCTAAACTTTCCAATGGGACCATTTGAATTGGGAGATTTAGTCGGACTTGATACTCGTTTAAACAATTTGAATTATCTTCATAAAACGTTAGGTGAAAAATATCGCCCAGCTCCTCTTTTGGTGAAGTATGTGAAAGCAGGACGCCTTGGCCGCAAATCAGGTAAAGGAGTTTACGACTACACGAAGGATAAAAGCGAGGTGAAGAAGTAAATGAAAGAAGTAGTAATCGTTGATGCGGTCAGAACACCGATCGGCCGCTATAAAGGAGCATTAAAAACGGTACGTCCTGATGATCTTGGAGCGGTTGTCATCTCAGCACTATTAGAAAGAAACAGTGCGCTGCCTGCTCATGATATTGAAGAAGTCATTTTTGGAAATGCAAACGGTGCAGGAGAAGATAACCGGAACGTAGCCAGAATGTCTGCACTTTTAGCAGGTCTGCCTGTAGAAGTAGGCGGTACAACGATTAATCGCCTATGCGGATCAGGAATGGATGCTGTTATATACGCCGCACGTGCGATTATGGCAGGAGAAGGCGATGTGTTTATCGCTGGCGGAACGGAAAGTATGACACGTGCACCGCTCGTTATGGGAAAACCTGAAGTGGAATATCCGCGTGGCGATATGAAGATGTTTGATACGACAATCGGCTGGCGATTTATTAACCCGCTTATGCACGAAAAGTTCGGTACGGATTCAATGCCTGAAACGGCGGAAAATGTAGCGAAGAAATTTGGGGTTTCACGTGAAGAGCAAGATCAATTCGCTTTCAACAGCCAGCAAAGAGCGAAAAAAGCGATGAGTGAAAACCGTTTTAAAGAAGAAATCGTTCCTGTAAGATTAGTAGATAGAAAAGGAAACGAAACGTGGGTGACAGAAGATGAGCATCCACGTCCTGATACAACATTTGAAAAGCTAGGTGCACTTAAACCTTTGTTTAAGGATGGAACCGTTACGGCCGGGAATGCTTCTGGAGTAAATGACGGGGCATCTGCATTATTATTGATGAGCCGGGAAAAAGCGGATGAACTCGGGTTAAAACCGCTAGCTCGTTATGTGTCATCTGGTGTTGCCGGTCTTGAGCCGTCCATTATGGGAGTAGGACCTATCGAAGCATCACGAAAGGCATTAAAACGAGCGGGACTTTCTGTTGAAGAGTTGGATCTCATTGAATTAAACGAGGCATTTGCTTCTCAGTCACTAGCATGTATAAATGAATTAGGATTAGATGCTGAAAAAGTAAACGTGAACGGTGGAGCCATTGCCTTTGGTCATCCTCTTGGTGCGAGCGGTGCCAGAATATTAACAACGCTTGTACATGAAATGAAAAAACAAGGCTTGCGATACGGACTTGCAACGATGTGCATCGGTGTTGGGCAAGGAATTGCTTCTGTTGTTGAATCAATCCAAGATTAATAAGGGGGAAGTTATAGAGATGGCTGCTATTTTATATGAAGTTAAAGACCATGTTGCATACGTAACACTGAATCGTCCTGAAGTATTAAACTGTTTTAACTTTGCTACGTTAAAGGAACTGGAAGAAGTCATCGAAGACATACATCACAACGCAGATGTGCGTGTTGTTATATTTACTGGAGCAGGAGAAAAAGCATTTAGTGCAGGTGCTGATTTAAAAGAACGGCGTAATCTTTCTGAAGCAGAAGTAAGACGGAACGTTCGTAAAATCAGAGACGTGTTTTCGGCTGTTGAAGCATTGCCGCAGCCGACGATCTGTGCAATCAATGGTCACGCGTTTGGCGGCGGATTTGAGCTTGCTCTCGCCTGCGACCTTCGTGTTTCTGTTAGAGAAGCATCAATGGGATTAACTGAAGTAAGCTGGGCGATTATCCCAGGTGCTGGAGGAACGCAGCGCCTGCCTAGAATCATCGGTCAAGCGAAAGCGATGGAGCTCATTTTAACGGCGAAAAAATTAATGGCTGAAGAAGCCTTTTCTTACGGCATCTTGAACCAAGTGACTTCAAGAGAAGAATTGATGGCAGTATGCGAGAATTATGCTGCGGCAATCATGAAGAATGGACCCGTTGCAGTGCAGCAAGCAAAGTATGCGATCAAGCACGGCACTGAAGTGGATCTTCAGACAGGTCTCGCGATCGAAGCAAAAGCGTATGAAGTTACAATACCGACAAAAGACCGAGTAGAAGCGCTTGTAGCGTTCGGGGAAAAAAGAGCACCTGTATTTAAGGGAGAGTAGCTTGTTCTTCTTAATATGATTCTGATAGGATTGTACAGACAATACAGGTACAAATGAGGTTATGAACATGCAAAACAGTTTGAACACACGCTCCATGATTTTTACCCTTTATGGGGATTATATACGGCATTATGGAAGTGAAATATGGATCGGCAGTTTAATTCGTCTATTAGAAGAGTTTGGTCATAATGAACAAGCCGTTAGAGCCGCCATATCAAGAATGAACAAACAAGGGTGGATTGCCGCCAGAAAGCAAGGAAACAAAAGCTATTATTATTTGACTGATCGCGGAAAAAAGCGGATTGAAGAAGCTGCTAAAAGAATTTTTAAAGTGCAGCAGGAACCATGGAACGGTGAATGGCTCATGTTCACTTATACCATTCCAGAAGATAAAAGAAGCATTCGGGACGAACTAAGAAAAGAACTGGTGTGGAGCGGGTTTGGTCTTTTAGCGAACAGCTTTTGGATTTCTCCTAATCAAGCAGATGAACAGATTAAATTAATGATCGATAAATATGCGATTGAAGATTATGTTCATTCGTTTACAGCGGTTTACAACGGACCGAACGAAAATGAAAAGCTAGTTTCAGAGTGCTGGGATTTAAATGACATCAATGAAAAATACAATTCGTTCATCGTAGCGTATTCGCAAAAATATGTCATTGATAAGAATAAGATAGAAAAAGGCGAAATGACTGATGGGGAATGCTTTGTTGAACGTACGAAGCTTGTTCACGAGTATCGCAAGTTTCTATTCATTGATCCAGGTCTTCCGCAAGAATTACTGCCATCAGAGTGGCTAGGGGACCATGCTGCGTCCTTGTTCAGTGATTACTACCGAGCCTTGGCAGGGCCGGCAAGCCGCTTTTTTGAGAGCATCTATTCTGACGGAAACGAACTCACTAAAAACTCAAAATACGATGTGCTGAATCATCCTTTAATCCAAGAAAACCGGTAACATGAAAAAGCACTTTCGCTCGATATTGACGAAAGTGCTTTCTGTTTATCTGAATTTAATTTTAGGCAGCCTCTTTTCTAAAAGATTGTTGCTAGAGAGGTGTCTTTGGAAAATTCTTCATTGAAAAGTTAATTGGAGCGGATGGGCGAGACTCCTGCAGGATGAGTGGGACAGGTGAGACCAATCAATGTCGCAAGGCGACGAATGGGCTCACCGCACACACTAAGGAAAGCGAGTCCAGCAGCGGAAATTAACGCATTCAAAAGCAACAAAGTTTACACAAACAGCCTACTTTTTTAATTCAGCGGCAAATTGTTTTCCTTTTTCATAATACGTATCAATTGTGAGTTGAATGAGTTTCAGATCTTCATCATTCAGTTCACGCACGACTTTTCCTGGTGAACCCATAACCATTACGCGGGGAGGTATTTTTTTTCCCGGAGGAATGAGTGTATTGGCACCGATAAAGGACTGCTCACCAATTTCAGCGCCATCGAGAATCGTGGAACCCATGCCGACAAGAGCTCCTTTTTTTATCGTGCAACCGTGCAGAATAACGTTATGTCCAATCGAGACCTCGTCTTCCAGCACGAGCGGAAATCCTTCGTAAAGGTGAAGTGTACAATTGTCTTGAACGTTTGTTTTTTTACCGATTGTGATAGGACCTTCATCGCCTCGCAGAACACTGTTAAACCAGATGCTTGAGCCTTCACCAATCTCCACATCACCAATAATATGTGCTCCAGGAGCGATAAAAGCGCTTTCATGAACGTTCGGCTTCTTTCCGTTAAATGGGTATTTCATAAGTGTATGCCTCCTCGACTATGTAATTAAATTCAGTATAACAAAGAAAAAATTAGGAGGTGGAGTTATTGAATTCGATTTGTGAAAAATTAAACATTACCTATCCAATTATTCAAGGTGGAATGGGGAATGTTAGTAATGCAGAATTGGCAGCGGCAATCTCCAATGCCGGCGGATTAGGTACGATAGGTGCCGGAACGATGTCACCCCAAGAAGTGGAAAAGTTGATAATTGCAACTAAGGGGATGACAGAGCGGCCATTTGCTGTTAATGTACCTTTATCCGTTTCATCAAATGTGAAGGAAATTTTGAAGCTAGTTATTAAGCATGAAGTTGAAGTTGTGTCATTATCTGCAGGAAATCCCGCTCCTTTTATTCCGAAGCTAAAGGAACATGGAATAAAAGTGATCACTGTTATTGCTACGGTATATCATGCGAAAAAAGCAGAAGCAGCTGGAACAGATTTAATTGTTGCAGAAGGCTATGAAGCTGCAGGGTTAAACTCTCCGTACGAAACAACAACGATGACGCTGCTCCCGCAAGTTTGCCGCAGTGTTTCCGTTCCGGTTATTGCGGCCGGTGGAATAGCAGATGGAAGCGGGTTAGCTGCTGCATTTGCACTTGGAGCACAAGGTGTACAGATGGGTACTCGTTTTATTGCCACAAAGGAAGCGCCTTTTCATGAATCGTACAAAACGTCCCTCGTACAAGCAGATGATACGAAAACCTTGATTGTCGGCCGCTCGATCGGAAAGATCAGAAGAGTGTATGATACACCTTATGCTCAGCATTTGATTCAACGTGAGAAAAACGGCGTCACTTCAGAAGAATTTCATCAGCTTACAACAGAGGATCACCATATTTTAGGTGCTGTAAAAGGTGATTTGGAGAATGGATTTATTAACAGCGGACAGATTGCTGGAGCAATAAATGATGTTCCTTCAGTTAAGGAATTGCTCGAAGGAATGATGAAAGAAGCAAAAGAAACGGTTAGTTTATTAAACAAACGTTTAATGTAAGCGAGTTGTGAATGAATTTGAGGAGGAAACATAAGTATGAATCAGCAAGATCAATGGACGTCGAAGCTCGCGTTCATTTTAGCAGCAGCAGGGTCTGCAATCGGGCTCGGAGCCATATGGAAATTTCCTTATGTAGTTGGAACAAGCGGCGGCGGTGCGTTTTTTCTTATCTTTTTGTTGTTTACATTTTTAGTAGGTTTTCCGCTTTTAATGGCTGAATTTGTAATTGGGCGGGGTGCCCAGAAAGAAGCGATTTCAGCTTACCGTACACTCGCACCTGGGTCAGCATGGCCATGGCTAGGCAGAATGGGTGTTGTTACTGCTTTTATTCTTTTATCTTTTTACAGTGTAATCGGCGGCTGGATCGTTCTATATCTTGGTAAAAGCTTTTCTTCTGGCTTTTTTAATCATGATTTTAATCAACTGTTTGGTCAATCCATCTCGAGTACGTGGCCGGCTGTCATTTCGCAATTTCTTTTTATGGTCATAACGATTTTTGTTGTGAGCCGCGGAATTAAGAATGGTATTGAAAAAGCGAACCAAATTATGATGCCTGCATTATTTGTACTTTTTGCAGTCCTCATTGTTCGCTCATTAACACTAGATGGTGCGATGGAAGGTGTGAAGTTCTTTTTGTACCCTGATTTTTCAAAAATCGGGGGAGACGATGTGCTCTTCGCACTCGGTCAATCGTTCTTTTCACTAAGTGTCGGTATTTCCGTTATGGTTACGTATAGTTCTTATTTAGGAAAAAATGAGAGTTTGACGAAATCGGCAACGACTATTGTGCTGCTGAACGTTTTGATTTCACTATTGGCTGGATTGGCAATTTTCCCAGGCGTATTCTCGCTAGGTCTTAAGCCGACAGAAGGTCCTGGGCTATTGTTTGTCGTTCTTCCAGCCGTGTTTGATCAAATCGTATTCGGACAAGTATTCTTTATCGTCTTCCTAGCGTTGTTCTTGTTTGCAACATTAACGTCAGCGTTTTCGATGCTTGAGATTATCGTTGCATCCATAACAAAAGGTGAATTAACAAACCGTACAAAATGGTCATGGATCATTGGGCTGCTGATTTTTGCATTCGGTGTTCCTTCAACACTTTCTTATGGTGTGCTGTCACATGTCACATTGTTCGATAAAATCATCTTTGATCAGTTGGATTACTTAGTAAGTAATATTCTGCTGCCTTTAGGAGCATTGCTGATATCGATATTTGTAGGTTATCGATATCCAAAAGACATGCTGCTCCAAGAGTTTAGAGCTGGATCAACTGTGACGGTTAAAGGTTTTGCTTTATGGCTTATGCTGATTAGATATGTTGTGCCTGTCATCATTTTTATCGTGTTTCTGAACACTCTAGGTTTATTTAAAATAATAACAGGTTAATTGAGAGTGACGCAGTTCCATTTGGTTCTGCGTCTTTTTTGCATTATAATGATGCAGAATGTGTAATCTGAAAGGATGATTAGTAATGCTTCAAAATAAAGTAGCTGTAATTACTGGCGCTTCACGTGGATGCGGAAAAGCCATTGCTGAAAAATTAGGTGCATTAGGGGCGAAATTAACGGTAGTTGGTTCGTCTGATCGTATTTTTAAAACAGCTGAAGAACTAAAAGAAAAGGGATACGAAGTTTTAGCTGTTAAAGCTGATGTTTCAATTGAAGAAGATGTTGCTGAACTTTTTAATCAAACGTTTGATCAATTCGGACAAGTAGATCTTTTAGTGAACAATGCTGGTGTTGGCCAATTTAAGCTAGCTGAAGAACATTCTTTGGAAGATTTCAGACGAATGTTTGAAGTAAACGTGCAAGGTGTTTTCTTGTGCAGTACAGCGGTTGTTCCTCATATGAAAGAGAGAAAAGAAGGAACAATCATTACGATTTCATCTGATGTAGGACGCCGAACAATTGCGAACGGATCAGTTTACACGGCTACAAAATATGCAGTACAAGGTTTCTCAGGATCATTAGCGCAAGAACTTCGTGAGTTTGGCGTACGAGTGGGTACAATAAATCCTGGTGCAATCGACACGTATTTTGCTGACAGCGAACCAGGACTGGATTTTAAAGAAGACTGGCTGAAGGTGAATGACATAGCAGAAGCAGTTGCTTACATGGCAAGTGCACCTAAGCATATGGTCGTGGACGAAATCATGCTTCACCCGCTTTCGCAGGAATATCCAAACGTATAAAAAGAGACTTTCAAGCTGACAAAAAGTGAAATCCCGTTCAAATGAGCGGGATTTTTTTAAATCGTTTTAAAACATTTTTAAAGGAGAGAAACACACTGAAATAAGGGTATTTCAATTAATATAAGGTGCTGTGATCTAATTCATTTCACGATATATCGAAATATATCCACGTTCATTTCAATAATTCCACATTCATTTTGATATAACCACGAACTGTCATCAAACGATAAATTTAGCGCAAGCACACTCTTTCTCCCTCAATCAAAAATGTTACTTTACACCAGTCCCAGTCACCTTGCCAGGTCTCCGGTTAGCCTCAGACTTGATCCACGCACGAATGCCTTTGCCGGAAAAGGGTTCATCCGCAAAGCGGGGGATGATATGAAAATGAGCATGAGGAATACTTTGGCCGCCCACAGGTTTTACATTCCAGCCGGTGCTGAAGCCATCTGGTGCATACTCATTTTCTAGCAGAGTTTTTGCCTGCTGCATCAATTCATATGTATCCATCCATTCTTTTTCACTGAGATCAAATACCGTTTCCTTATGTGCTTTTGGGATGATCAATCCCGCACCTTCCAAAATATCTTGTGCCTGAGGACTTTGAAGATAATAACAGCTGTCATTCTCTAATACTATTTTTTGTTCAGGAAAACTCATCGGGTTGCAAAACAAGCATTCTTTCATCTCGTACCCTCCTTTTTTTATATTGTAAATGTTTTCAAACAAATGGAACAATTCGGGCGATTCATTGACCGCTTATCACACAAAATGATATGATTACGTTAAGAAAACGTTATATAAATTTCTTGAAAGATATGAGGTGTATGCATGAAACCAGGTATGGAAGTAGGTCAGATCGCTACTATATCAGCTACAGTAACACCCGATATGTTTGCACAATTTGAAGGGAACCTCGTTCATCCCGCGTATTCCACTGTAAGTATGGTATACCATATGGAATGGGCAGCCCGTCAGATTATTCTTCCGTATCTTGAAGATCATGAAGAAGGAATCGGTGGAGGAGTAGCCGCGAAGCATGTGGCACCAACACCAGAAGGCGCTAACCTTACAATCACTGCAACATTGCGTGAGCTAAAAGGCAAAGCTGTTATTTGTGATGTAGTCGTTCATAACGGAAAAGCCGTTGTAGGTGAAGGGGAAGTAACGCAGTATATTTTACCTCGAGCAGCCATTGCTCAAAAAATAGAAGAGATGAAAGTGTGATTTTTTTGAGTAAAAATGTAAGCGCTTTCACTTTAAAGCAGCAAAGTAAAGCAGAATCAAAGAGTACTAGAGAAATACTAGGGGGATTCAACATGTTTGAAAAAATATCACAGCATGAGCAAGTCGTATTTTGCAATGACCCATCCACTGGTTTACAGGCCATTATTGCGATACATAACACAACGCTTGGCCCAGCATTAGGCGGATGCCGAATGAGACCATATGCATCTGTTGATGAGGCGTTGGAGGATGTATTGCGTTTATCAAAAGGAATGACCTATAAATGTGCAGGAGCAGACGTTGATTTCGGCGGCGGAAAATCGGTAATTATCGGAGATCCGACAACTGATAAGTCACCCGAGTTATTCAGGGCTTTCGGACAATTCGTAGATTCATTGAATGGGCGTTTTTATACGGGGACTGATATGGGAACAACGCCAGATGATTTTGTTCACGCGTTAAAAGAAACAAACTGCATCGTAGGTGTACCAGAAGAATACGGCGGCAGCGGCGATTCATCAATACCGACTGCTCAAGGTGTCATCTACGGACTTCAAGCAACGATTCAAACACTAGAGGGAACTGATGAGCTAGGCGGTAAATCTTATACCATTCAAGGATTAGGAAAAGTAGGCTTTAAGGTTGCTGAACAGCTATTGGCGGCAGGAGCACATATTTATGTGACGGATATTAATGAAAAAGCGCTGAAACAGATTCAAGAGCGTGCTGAATTGCTTCCTGGAAATGTGGAAGTCGTGGATGGCAGTGAAATTTATGGTGTGGATGCTGACGTTTTTATTCCTTGTGCATTGGGTGGAATCATTCATGACGAAACGATTGATCAGCTAAAAGTTAAAGCGATCGTTGGAAGTGCGAACAACCAGCTGCTGGAAGATAAACATGGTTTGTATCTGCAGCAAAAAGGGATTTTGTATGGACCAGATTATATCGTAAACGCGGGCGGATTAATTCAGGTTGCTGATGAGCTTTATAGCCCGAACAAAGCACGGGTCCTGACAAAAACACGCGCAATTTATGACAGCTTGATGCAAATTTATCGTGAGAGCACGCTAAACAATATTTCCACGATGGAAGCAGCAAACCGTTTTTGTGAAGAAAAGATGGCTTCACGTACAAAACGCAACAGCTTTTTTGCTCATAATAAACGGCCAAAATGGCAGGTTCGAAACTAAGGAGGGATTCATTCATGGAGAAGCTATTTCCGAAAATGCAAATCATTAATGAGAATGGTGAATGGACGGATGAAACGTATCGCAGTGAGATAACCGAAGAGCTGACAAAAGAATTGTATACGAAGATGCTGCGTGCCCGTCTGTTTGACCGCAAAGGTGTTAACTTGCAGCGCCAAGGAAGAATCGGCACGTATGTGCCATTTGAAGGCCAGGAAGCTTCTCAAATCGGGAGCTCCAAGGCAATGGGCGAGGGCGACTGGATGTTCCCGACTTATCGAGATCATGCTGCTACGATGACTTTTGGTCATTCTTTAAAGACGCTTTTTCTTTATTGGAAGGGGCGCCAAGAAGGCTGTATTCCCCCAGAAGGTAAGAATATTTTTCCTCCTGCAGTGCCAATTGCTTCACAGCTTTTGCATGCTACAGGAGCAGCGTGGGCAGAAAAGTTAAAAGGAACAGACCGGGCATCAATTGTTTATTTTGGAGACGGTGCAACTTCTGAAGGAGACTTTCATGAAGGATTGAACTTTGCGAGTGTGTTTAATGCGCCGGTTGTGTTTTTTAATCAAAATAACGGTTTCGCGATTTCGGTACCCATTGAAAAACAGATGAAGAGTAAAACGATTGCGCAAAAGGCTGTAGCTTATGAGATGGAAGGTGTCCGTTTAGACGGAAATGATGTGTTTGCCGTTTATTTTCATACGCGTACAGCAGTTGAACGTGCGAGAAAAGGCGAAGGACCAACATTGATTGAAGCAGTAACATGGCGCTATGGTGCACATACAACGGCAGATGATCCGTCGAAGTACAGAGATCAAAATGAGTCAGCTTCACGCCGTGAAACAACTGATCCGATTTTACGTTTAGAACGTTTTATGAAAAATGAAAACATGTGGGATGAAAAGTGGGCAGCTGATTTAGCAGAATCCATTACAGCTGAAATTGAAGAAGCGGTAAAAGAAATGGAAGAAATGCCTGCAGCCCACGTGAACGATATGTTTGATCATGTATTTGCTGAAAATCCTTGGCCGATTGATAGCCAAAAAGAAGCATATGCTCAGTCGAGAGGTGATCGCTAATGACAACGGCAGTTGATACGAAAAAATTAACGATGGTTCAAGCTGTAACGGACGGAATGCGCGTCATGATGCAGGAACAAGAGAATGTCATCGTTCTTGGTGAGGACGTTGGGCAAAACGGCGGTGTTTTCCGTGCGACAGACGGATTGGTTGCAGAATTTGGGGACAAACGAGTAATTGATACCCCGCTAGCTGAATCTGGAATTATTGGAACTTCAATTGGTCTTGCGATGAACGGTTTTAAACCAATCGCTGAGATGCAGTTTCTCGGTTTCATCTACCCGGCGTTCAATCAAATCATGACACATGCTTCCCGTATTCGTGCAAGAACACTAGGAGCTTTTACCGTACCAATGGTCATACGGGCACCATTCGGAGCAGGTGTACGTGCTCCTGAAATTCATTCTGATTCTGTTGAAGCTCTTTTTACGCAAATGCCAGGTATGAAAGTCGTAGTACCGTCAAACCCCTATGACGCAAAAGGGTTGCTGATCTCAGCAATTGAAGATCCAGATCCGGTCCTTTTCTTAGAGCCGATGCGCTGCTATAGAAGTACAAAGATGGATGTGCCTGATGGAAAATACAATGTTCCACTCGGAAAAGCGGCTCGTTTGCAAGAAGGGAATGATGTCAGTATTTTTGCTTATGGGGCAATGATTGATGTTGTAACGAAAGCGGCAAAAGTGGCAGAAGAAAAAGGCATCAAATGTGATGTGATCGACCTTCGTACACTTTATCCGCTTGATCGGGACATGATTGCAGAAAGCGTTCAAAAAACGGGCCGTGCTGTTATCGTTCACGAAGCTCCAGGAACAGGCGGACTTGGAGAAACGATCGTTTCACTCATCAATGATACTTCGTTTTTATATATGAAAGCACCCGTTGAACGTGTAACTGGTTTTGATACACCTGTTCCAATGTTCGCTTTAGAAGATCACTATTTGCCAAGTGCAGAGCGTGTTGTAAAAGCGATCGAAAAAGCAGCCCAATTTTAGGAGGTGGAAACATGGTTGAAGTAAAACTGCATGATATCGGAGAAGGTATGCATGAAGGAGAAGTGATTCACTTTTTTGTGAAAACGGGAGATACAGTAAAAATTGATCAGCCGCTTGTAGAAGTCCAAACAGATAAAGTGACAGCTGAACTGCCTTCCCCTGCTGCCGGAACGATCAAAGACATTAAAGTAAAAGAAGGCGACGTGGTAACAGTAGGATCCGTTATCCTGACCATTGAAGCTGTTTCCGCACCACCTTCTAAAAGCAAGTCTGAACCGGAGCCAGCACAGGAACAGCCCGTAGTTGATAGAATAATAGCAACACCGAAAAACACCGTTTTTACAGGCGGAATTTCGACGCTCAATAAACGCATACTTGCTGCACCTTTTACAAGAAAGATTGCACGTGAGAATGGTGTGGATATTGAAAAAATCGAAGGCACCGGTCCTGGCGGAAGAGTAACGGATCAAGATGTTTATCGTTTTATTGAAAATGGCTCTGCGCCTAAAAGGGAAGAAACGCCTGAGACTGTTGAACCGCAGATTACAACAAGTGCAGCAGCCACAGCCACTGCTTCCAAAGATGCGGAAGAGATCCCATTTAAAGGACGCAGAAAGCAGATCGCGAAGAAGATGGTTCAATCACTTGCAACGATTCCTCACGTTACCCATTTTGAAGAAATCGATGTGACGGCTGTGATGGATTTGAAGAAAGAGCTGAAGGCGATGGATCCTGATAACAAGCGCGGCATGAATGTGTCTGTAGCAGCATTCTTTGTAAAAGCGATTCAGATCGCACTAAAAGACTTCCCGATTTTCAATGCGAAGCTAGATGAGGAAAAAGAAGTGATCAAGCTTGAGAAAAACGTAAATATTGGGATCGCAACAGATTCTGATGAAGGATTGATTGTACCGGTTATCTCACATGTGGAACAGCGGAATGTAAGAGATATCGCAGTTGATATGAAGGATAAGATCACACGTGCCAAAACAAACAAGTTAAAAGGTTCAGATATGACAGGCGGAACATTTACGATTTCAAATGTTGGACCGCTTGGATCGATTGCCGCAACACCGATCATCAATCATCCTGAAGTGGCACTTATGGCTTTTCATAAAACAAAGAAAACACCTGTCGTGATTGGCAATGAAATCGTGATCCGTTCGATGATGAACGTTTCGATGTCGTTTGACCATCGTGTGGCAGATGGGGCTACCGCCGTAATGTTCACAAACCGGGTAAAAGAACTCATCGAGAACCCTTACTTCATGACACTGGAGTTGATATAAATGGTTGTAGGTGATTTTGCAACAAAACGCCAGCTGGTGATTATCGGCGGCGGACCAGGCGGCTATCATGCGGCAATACGTGCAGCACAGCTTGGACTGGAAGTGACATTGATTGAAAAAGAGAAACTTGGCGGGGTATGCCTTCATAAAGGATGCATCCCCTCTAAGAGCTTAACGCAAACGGCGGCAAATTTTTCAGGATTGTCTCAGTTTAAGCAAATGGGAATCACAGTTCCTGATGCCAGCTTTGATTATGAAACGTTCTCAAACTACTATACAAATGTAGTTGAAGGTCTCCAAAAGGGAGTGGAGGCGTTAATTAAAGCGAATAAAATCGAGCATTTAACGGGTTCTGCCTCTTTCATGTCAGGTGAGAGAATCGGGATTGACTCAGGTCACCATTTTGAGATGTATGAATTTGAATATGCACTGATCGCAACGGGCTCAACGCCAAAGCTTCCGGATCAGGCAAGTCTATCAAACCGTTTAATGACACCTCATACATTATGGTCGCTTAAAGAATGTCCAGAAAGCTTGGTTGTTTATGGATCGGATTACTTTGCGCTTGAAGCGGCGATGGCGTACAGACAGCTTGGCAGCGAAGTAACCCTTGTGATTCCTGGCGAAGGATTTGGACTGGACGCGGGCATCGAAAAGGAGCTGCAGCGGGTTTTAAAGAAAAATAAGGTGAAAGTCTTTAAAAACCATCAATGGATAAGTGCGGAAGAATCTGGAGAAACCGTTACTGTTACGTTAGCAAAAGGGACAGAAGAAAAAATCTCTGTTGATGCCAGCCATGTTCTGTTTATTGATGGCTATGCACCGAATGTGGATGGACTTGGTCTTGAAGCGATTGAACTCGAACGTGATGAAAATGGCTTTATCATGGTTAATGAACATAGCCAGACGAGTACCTCCAACATTTATGCAGCAGGTGACTGCGCAATTGGTATGAAGCTTGCATCAAAAGCGATCAAACAAGGAAAGACGGCTGCAGAGCACATGGCAGGACAGCCCTCTGCTTATTCTTTAAGCTTAATTCCTTTCGTTGTTCATACGAATCCGCCGATCACTGCAGTTGGATTGACAGAAGAACAAGCTATCAGTGAAGGATATGAAGTGAAAACTGGTCAGTTTTCCATGAATGGTAACGGCTTTGCATCCATCCTTGGACAAAAAGAAGGTCTTGCAAAAATGGTTGTGGATGCGAAAACAGAAGTTGTACTCGGAATCCACATGATGGGTGCAGGTGCAGTTGAAATGATTCAAGCGGGCACTATTGCTTTAGAGATGGTCGCAAGGGAAGAGGATCTTGCTTACCCGGTATATGCACATCCAGCTATAAACGAAGCATGGCTGGAAGCGGTTGAAAGCATGAGCGGTAAAGCGATTCATGTTCCTCCAGCCCGCAAAAAAGAAAAAAGTTCAGTTTGATAAAGAAGCTGGCTCTAAAGTGTGATATACACTTAATAGGAGTCAGCGTTTTTTTGTTTGGACTTTTTCTAAAAGATTGCTGTTTTTTAACTTCTTTTATTGCCTTCTTTGACAGTTGATTGGAGTGCAAGGTGTGAGACTCCTGCGGGACAGGCTGGCGGGTGAGACACTTATACGTGAATCGTACGAATGTGGCTCACCGCCTGCCCCGCGGAAAGCGAGCAGCCTGAAACGAAATCAACTACTTTCTAAAGCAACAAAGTTTAAGAAAACAGCCTTTTATTTTTAGGAGGTTTTTACTTCTGTTTTAGGGTTCCACTCAAATTTGACGTTTTTACATGAATCAAAAAAAGATGATGTTGTGACGAATTATGTTAAACAGTTGTTTAAACACTCTAATAACAACCAGCTGCCATTTTCTTTTTTTAGCAACATATATTAAAATGGCGGTAAGATAAAATCCGTTGAGAAAGCCGGATATACAAAGAAGTGAGGAATGCAGTTTGAAAAAGTTAGTTTTAACAGGCGGGGGTTCTGCGGGTCACGTAACACCGCATCTTGCCTTAATACCGAAATTAGAAAAAATGGGATGGGACCTGCATTACATCGGTTCAGTTGATGGTATAGAAAAAAGTTTGATTGAAGAAGGCACAAATGTCCCTTATTACGGGATATCGAGCGGAAAACTGCGCCGTTATTTTGATTTGAAAAATAT
Source organism: Fictibacillus barbaricus (assembly GCF_031457135.1). Taxonomy (GTDB): domain Bacteria; phylum Bacillota; class Bacilli; order Bacillales; family Fictibacillaceae; genus Fictibacillus; species Fictibacillus barbaricus_A. Next base: position 173,743 of record NZ_JAVDWA010000001.1, read on the forward strand.
TAAAGATCCATTTAAAGTGTCTGCTGGGGTAGCGCAAGCTTATTTTAAACTTGGCAAAATCAAGCCTGACGCTGTATTTTCGAAAGGCGGCTTTGTATCGGTTCCAGTTGTTATTGCTGCAAAGCTCAGAAACATCCCGGTTTATATCCATGAATCAGATATTACACCTGGTCTTGCCAATAAAATATCCTCTAAGTTTGCATCGAAGATTTTCGTTACTTTTGATGAAGCGAAAAAACATTTTGCGGCAGGTCAGGCAATTGTGACGGGCTCACCGATCCGTGACGAACTTTTGCAAGGTTCTAAAGAGAACGGACTTTCCTTTTTAGGTTTTCGAAGCCATCTTCCTGTCCTGACGATTATGGGAGGAAGCTTGGGTGCACGTAAAATTAATGAAGCGGTAAGAAGTGCACTGCCTGAATTGACACGTTCTTATCAAATCGTCCATATTTGCGGTAAAGGGAACTTAGACGACAGTCTGCAAAACACAGAAGGGTATAAGCAGTTTGAATACATTCAACGTGAATTGCCAGACGTTGTTGCTGCAACGGATTTTGTTATTTCTCGTGCAGGTTCCAATAGTATATTTGAGTGGCTGACTTTAAAGATTCCAATGCTGCTCATCCCATTATCAAAAGCAGCGAGCCGAGGAGATCAGATTTTGAATGCCGAGTCTTTTGAAAAACAAGGATTCTGTCATGTATTACATGAGGAAGATCTTACGAAAGAATCTTTGCTGCGTTCATTAAAAGAACTAAAAGCTGATGAAATAAACATGAAGCAAAACATGGAAAACTATAAAGCATCAGACAGTGTAGACGTTATTTTAAGAACCATCACTGGTGGAAAATAAAAGAAGAAAGGGGGTCTGTCCCGGGGACAGACCCCTTTATCAAAAATACACGGAGATGAGAAAAACATGCTGCCAAGTACGGCCCTTTTCAGAAATCAAACCCAAATGCCATGGAAGAAAGGCATACAAGCTGGGCTGCCAATCGCAATAGGTTATATGCCAATAGCGTTTACTTTTGGATTGCTCGCAAAATCTGCCGGTTTGACTTTATTTGAAACAGTGGGAATGAGTATGATTGTATTTGCTGGCGCTTCCCAATACATCGCGCTTTCTATGATAGCCGCTGCCAGTGGTGCTGTTGAACTAATATTAACTACTTTTATTATGAATATACGGCATCTGTTAATGAGTGCTTCGCTGAACGAAAGAGCGGAGGATGATCCAAAATGGCTGAAAGGGATTTACGCATTTTTTATTACAGATGAAACGTTTTCTGTAGCAGCGACATCAGGAAAAAAGATTAACGGCGGGTATTTACTAGGTCTTGGTCTAATAGCCTACAGCAGCTGGGTAGTTTTCTCAGGAATCGGTTTTCTGATGGGAGCAGGATTGCCGGCTGCATTACAGGCAAGTATGGGAATTGCACTGTATGCGATGTTTATTGCTCTGCTTGTTCCAGCAGCCAAGAAAAGCCGTAAAGTCATTGTTTTAGCAGGTACCGCTGCAATTTTGAATTCATTGTTTTCGTTTGTTCCATCCTTAAATGGAGGATGGGGTATTATATTATCAACGTCAATTTCTGCTGTAACGATTGAGTTCTTTATGAGAGGGGATGGTACACGTGAATCCTGATCTTATTTGGGTAATCGTCGTGATGGGGATTGTCACCTATATTCCGAGAATGCTGCCGCTTGTGTTGCTGCATACGAACAACCTCCATCCAAGAATTCAAGGGATTTTAAAGAATGTGCCATTTGCGATTTTAGGGGCTTTAATTTTTCCTGGCGTATTAAATATTAACCCGGATTCATATCTGTATGGAATCATTGGAGCCGCTGCTGCTTTCATTGCAGCATGGCTGAATTTAAATGTCATTCTGGTAGTCCTTTCATCCATATTAGTGTTGTATGGATATACATTTTTTTAAGCCATTGTCATAATTTGCAATAAAATATTTAACCTTATGAATTGAATTTGGACGTTTATAGGCGTATAATCACCTTTAAAAGGAGGAGATGTAAAAGTGCCTCAATTAATACGTTTTATTTTTATAGGCCTGTTTTCCGTTTCTGCCTTGTCTGTGTTATCGTTTCAAGCGGTTGAGATCTTCCATGCCGTAACAGATATAGTCCAATCGTTTATTTCTAAAGATTTTTAATTTAAAATTTTTTTGAGGAGCTACTTATTATAGCTCTTTTTTTCATGATTAAATGTATCTGTGTTAAGGTTAAACTTACTAATGGATAATGCAATAAAGGATGATTATATGAAAAAATTGATCGCGATTGATATGGATGGAACACTTGTAAATAAACAACTTAAAGTAACAAAAGAAAACAGCAGAGTTATTACTCAAGCTGTAAAAGAAGGACATCATGTTGTCATTGCTACAGGGCGTTCTTATGATGAAGCAAGGCATTCACTTGAAGATGCTGATCTTCATTTGCCGCTTATTTGTGTAAATGGTGCTGAAATTCGGGCAGAGAATTGGGAGATTCTATCTTCCGTTCCGCTGAAGTCTTCCCAATATGACGAGGTTAAAAGCATCCTGGATGGAGAAGACATTTATTATGAGCTTTATACGAGCAGAGGAACATTTACCGATAACAGGGAAAAAGCGTATGAGGTAATGAAAGATATCGTTTTGACCTCAAACCCTGAAGCAACGGATGACGATGTTGAAAAAGCGGCACTAAGAAGATTTCGGTTAGGTCTTGTAAGTGTTGTAGGAGATTTCACAAAGTTATTAGAACAAGAAGGTATGGAAGTTTATAAGTTCCTAGCTTTTTCGAGTGAAACCGCAAAACTGCAGCGTGCGTTTAAACGACTGAAAGGGCTGGATGAACTGGCAGTTAGTTCATCTGCAGATAATAACCTGGAAATCACGAATTTTGAAGCGCAAAAGGGGATTGCACTAAAAAGATATGCCGAACTACAAGAAATCCCTTTAGAAAATACGATGGCTGTAGGGGATAACTACAACGATGTTTCAATGCTGGAGATTGCTGGATTCCCAGTGGCAATGGGAAATGCGGTAGAGGAAATAAAAGAAATGGCAGCATTTGTGACGAAAGATAATGATCAAAGCGGAGTGGCATATGCCATTCAGAAGTTTTTAGAAGAAAAATAAATAACTGTTTCACAAAAGGTTAGTTCTATAATTTGAACTAGCTTTTTTTGTTAGGAAGTTGTTCGTTAAATGTTCGTATCAAAAATTACCGGAAATACGACTAATACGGAATAAGACGGACCATTTCATCTTCAAGACCTTGTAAATAGGGACTTTTTTATTTGTAATAAGCGTCTACAAACCATATATCCAAGGTAAACCTCAATATATCGACGTTAAACGACCATATATCCACGTTAATTATTGGATAACCATAACCCTCCATCATTCGACACCAATTTATCATCCCTCCTTAATTTTTCCCGTCGATTCCTCCTTAACGAACTCTTTACACCGCATTTACCTTCTTGTAATCGATTGTTCAAACTCCCTTGTTAAAGTAACTGAGTAGGTTACATAAGACGAGGAGAGTGGAACAACATGAAGAAGAGTTTTAAAACGATGGGTGCTCTTGCACTAAGTTTATCGATTATGGGGACAGGTCTTGCTGGAGCTCACGCTTCCGAAAAAAAGCAGGATGATATTTTAAATGTTGCTCACCGCGGAGCTTCGGGGTATGCTCCTGAACATACAATAACTTCATACAAAATGGGTGAGAAGCTGCATGGAGATTATATCGAGATTGATCTTCAGATGACAAAGGACGGAAAGCTCATCGCCATGCATGATGAAACACTCGACCGCACAACAAACGGAACAGGACAAGTAAAGGACCATACACTTGCAGAAATAAAAACATTAGATGCTGGCAGCTGGTTTAACGAGAAATATCCTGAAAAAGCAAATCCCGATTATAAGGGGTTGCAAGTGCCGACATTAGAAGAAATATTCCAAACATTTGGCAAGAATGCGAACTATTACATCGAAACTAAATCACCTGAAGTATATCCTGGTATGGAACAAAAACTTGAAGATATGGTCAATGAGTATCACATCAATAAAGACAAACTGCTTGTGCAGTCATTCAGCTCAGCAAGTTTAAAAAAGATGCAAGGAATCGATCCGAGCCTGAAATTAGTACAGCTTTTAAGTTATAAGACACCGGCTGTCCTAAGCGATGCAGAAGTACAGGACATAAAGAAATATGCAATAGGAATCGGACCAAACAGTAACATGATTGATAAAGCTTATGTACAAAAAGCTGTACAAAATGGACTGCAGATTCATCCTTATACCGTAAACGAAAAAGCAGAAATGCAGAAATTGATTGATTGGGGTGTGACGGGTATGTTTACAAACTATCCAGATCTCTTAAATGAAGTGAAAAAAGGTAAATAGTTATAAGATACAAAAAGCAGCTGAAGCGGATTTCAGCTGCTTTTTTCTTTTCGAACAAAAAAGACATCGCCATCTTCAGTTAATTGAGCAAAATAGACGTCTTGTAAGTTTTGAAATCCCCCTTTTTTTAGTTCTTCACCAAACCATTCATCTGTAAGGTTGTATTCTTTGAAGGCATTATCGATTTTGGTACCGTTCGAGACGAGTGCAGTAGGCAGGTAAGGGCCAGACTTAGGCTGGATATTTAAATCTTCTTTTACAACGGAGTCTTTTAATGATTTCTTTAAAACGCTCAACTGTCCATTAGGTTCCATAATAGCGTATTCGACTTCCTGTGTATCAAAAACAGAATTGATGCGCAGAAGCATTAACAGATCATCCATGGACATCTGATGTTTCTTAAGTTCCTTCTGTATGAGCTGTCCTTTTTTGATGAGAATAGTGGGCTCTCCTTTTGTGAGCTTCGTAGATAGTTTTGAATGGTGATTGATAAATTCTACAGCAAACACAGATAATGCCCAAAAACTTAAGGCGGCTAAACTTTCCCAAACCGTGATCTCTTTATGAATAACCATGTCACCGATGATATTTCCCATTGCGATTCCGGTAGCATAGTTAAAAAACGTCAGTTCACCGAGCTGTTTTTTTCCTAAGATTCTCATCAGGAACAATAAAAACAAAAACCCTAATACTGTTCGGTAAATTGTAATGAGTATTCCTTCCACAGTCATCCCTCGTTTAGAAAATAGATACTAAACAGGATGTCCAAGGGGGACTGACCCCAAACAATTTATTCCCTTTACACGTTTTGAGGATATGCACTAGAGGTTTGCTTAATTTCTTTAGTGGTTTACTCTTTGTTTCATTTTTCTTTTTAATATCTTTATGATGCGCATGGTTTTATTGCCCAATCGCAGACTAGCAGTAAATCAAAAAGGATGCCTCAGAAGGTTGCAGAAACTGCACCTTTTGAGGCATCCTATCGCTCGTACTAACGAGATAATCGAAGTTGAACATTGATGAATTTTCTTAAGATAAAGTAGCTTATTATTCCTCCTATTACAGCAGAGAAATAGTAAGCAAAATAGGAAGGTTCACCGTAAGAACCAAAGATTTCTCCGCCGAACATGCCGCCCAGCAAGGCAAAACAAAGGACGACACCACACATGAAAAATCTTTTTCCTTTTTCAAACACGAGCAGCTTGCCGTTGTTTTCGTTTTTTGTTCTGCTGAAGAGCCATATTCCTGCAAGTACCGTAATTATTAAGTACACACAAGCGACGATGATAGCGTTCATTGAGGGAGTGTTCAATTGATGATCTATCACTCCTTTTGATTGTTCATCAGCAAAGTACATAAACTGCAGAAGAGGAATGGGCAATGTGATTAATTCTGAAATTTTTCCTAGTAGATTTAACGAGCCGTCCAGCTTGTGCATCGGATCATTCAAAAAGCCGTTATAGGTAAAGAATGATCCAAGCAATGTTAAAAATCCGATTGGAAAGAATAAAAAAATCAAACTAAGAATGAATTGTGAAACCATAGTCCCTGCAATGGTCCCGATAAACATACAGAACGAGAAAATCGCAAGTGATGTCGGAACAACAAAGCTTGTAAACTTTAATAGGAATTTGGCATCTGTTACATCCGAAAGTATAGAGAATTTAAGGATCAGAACACACAATAAGAGGTTGACTAATAGACTCGTAATAATATGTGCTGCTCCAAAAATCCATTTTGATAGAAAGATATCTTTTCTGCTGAAAGGCAGAGCGAATGTAAGATCTGTAGAATGTGTCGTTCGTTCCTGTCCGATTAAGAGAGCGGCCACACCAACTAATAGAAGTGTTAAGATTACAGCAATTTCTGCCCCTTGAAAGTGAAAATATAAAGTCATATCTCCTGGATGATTCTGAAACTGATCCAAATCTTTTTTTAAACTTGCTGCTTTTCCATAAAACGAAAAAGGCATTAAAAAGAAAAGGACAATATAAAGTGCCCACACTGCAGAAGCGGCCAGTTTATAGTTACGCATCCATAATGCTTTATGAAACATATGATTCCCCTCCTAGTGAAGAAATGAATATATCTTCTAATGTCATCGGAAGTTCTTCTACTAATAGAGGGTTCTCATTATGAAGATGATTCATTGTCACTTCAATATTTCCTTTTATCAATAATGTAGAAACTCTGCCTATTTGGGACAGAATGGAAATGTTATTTAATTGCAAAATAGATTCAGGCAATGCGTTTTTGTACACAACTTGAACTTTTCTATACTCTGATTTTGCATCTTCTATGGATGTGACGGATTCGAGTTTTCCTTCTTTCATCATAATAAGTACGTCTGCCATTTTTTCAACTTCTTCTAAGTGGTGAGTTGAAATCAAAACACAAAGCTGACGTTCGCTTACTTCCTCTATGATGAATTGTAAAATGTTGCGTTTAACGATTGGATCCAGTCCGTTTGTCGGTTCATCTAAAATGATAAATTCTGCTTTTGTGGAAAAAGAAAGTATCATTAAGAATAAAGCCTTCATTCCTTTAGAGTAGGATCTGAGTTTCTTATTCTTTGGAAGCTTGAAACGGTCCATTAAAGAGTAGAAATAAATGATGTCAAAATTTTCATAGATCGCATCGTAAAGCTTTACAATCTCTTTTACATTGTATGTTTTTAATAATTCGGTAGAGTCCGGAACATATGATAGTTTTTGTTTAACTTCTGGCTGTTCGTGGATATTCTTCTCGTTAAAATAGATCTCGCCCGCATCAGGATCTAAAATTCCAGCCATTGTACGCAAAAGAGTAGATTTCCCTACACCGTTTCTTCCAACGATTCCTGCGATTGAACCTGGTGTTAACTCAAGATTAATCTTTTCTAAAACGAGTTTTCCATCAATCGTTTTACTGACATTACTCACTTTCAGCATGATTGCTCATCCCCCCAAGCCCCTCAGCATATTTATCTATCCATTTTTTTAGCGTTTTCTGATCAATTCCAAGATAAGACGCATCAATAAGGAGCTGTTTAAGCTGCAGTCTCAGCGTTTCTATTTTTTGTTCATCAGCCCTCGGAGTAATGTTTGGTGAAACGAAAGTGCCTTTACCTCTTAACGTTTCAATGATTCCTTGGCGCTCCAGCTCCTGATAAGCTTTGCTTACTGTATTTGGATTAATTAATATCGATGCTGACAATTCTCTGACCGAAGGCAATTTATCTTCTGGCAACAGGACTTCCTTCAAAATAAGCTCTTTTATTTGATGGACAACTTGTTCCCAAATGGGTGTATTGCTTCGGGGATCTAAATTAAGTAACATATTATCCCACCTTTATATACTATATGTGTATTACTATGTATAGTACACACACAACAATACAGGAATGGTAAAAAACTGTCAATGTTCATTTTTGCTTTTACCTACATGGATATTTAAAATAATGGGAGGAGGGATAGCATTTTGAAAACAATAATGAATAACGCAAAATTGCTCATTTTTGATTTAGACGGAACACTTTACGAGGATACGGATCACTTTGATTATTATGGCAGACTGCTTCAGAAACGTGTGTCAGATGATAAGAAGCAGGCTTTTTGGGATACATACGAAAGCATGAAAAATGGAACTCACTCAGTAGGAATCGGAAAAGTATACGATATAAAAAATGATACAAGTGTAACAGTAGATCCGATGACACTTCAAGTTACAAAAGTTACTTCCTTTGAAGGGATTGAATGGTCAGAAGAACAGCTTAAAAAGGAATATGAAGGCGAATTGGTCTATGACTTTGAGCGCTTGATCGCAATCGGTGACGGCTGGTGGCTGCCATATGCAACAGCAATGCATTTTGGACTAAAGCAGAGTGATACGTGGGAGTGCTATAACGCGACAAAAGAATACATGGTAACTGATGAGTTTACATTATCAAAAACACCAGGATTAAAAGAAGGGCTTTTAAAGCTCCGTGAAACTAAAAAGCTGGTATTGATGACGAATAGTGAGAGAGAAGATGTGAAACGACTTCTGAACGAGCTTGAGTTAGAAGGAATCTTTCACACCTTGCACACGGAAAGCCAGAAACCGTTGTTAACAAAAGATAAATTACACAGCATTTTAGAAGAGTTTCAAGTTCAGCCGCATGAAGCGGTTTCTATTGGTGATAATTTTATTAACGAGATTGCTCCCGCATTGCTGATGGGGTTGAAGGCGATCTATATCCAGCCAAACAGAATAGAAGCAAAACATGAAAATCTGCATGTTGTACCAACACTGTCTAATGCGCTTTAAAAAAATAAAAGATGGATTTTTTCATGATGCTTGTTCTAATTTGGACAAATTGACCTACATTTACTAGTAGGGCATAAAAAGGAGGCATCCATTTTGAGAAAATCCATTTTGTTTTTGGCGGGCTTCGCTATATATGGGGTATTGATGTGGTATTATCTTTTCCACGGTGCAAATTCGGCGTTGCCTGTTGACCTTAAAGGATCCGCGGCAGACCCGGCCATGTTTATGACAGATCGTGAACTGGAGTTAAGCACTGATTTTTCCAGGATCAAAGATTTTTTGTATTTTATCTCTGTTCCGCTTGAGTGGCTGATCTATTTGTTCGTTTTAGGTTTCGGTCTTTCACGCTGGTTTCGAAAAGCTTCTAGCGGGTTAACGAAGTTTTCGATTGTTCATACAGGTGTCTATGTTTTGCTTCTATCTTTTGCAAGCTGGGTTTTGACGTTTCCTCTTAAGTACTACAGTTTCACAGTTTCTAAAAGTTATCACATTTCTGTGCAGAGCTTCCATAGCTGGATGAGAGATAGTTTAGTGGACTTTTGGATCAGCTGGTTATTGACAACTGTTATGGTAGCTGTGATGTACTGGCTTATCCGAAAAAATGAAAAAAAATGGTGGCTTTACGCATGGATGCTTTCGATTCCATTCACGATCTTTATGTATTTCATTCAGCCGGTTGTCATCGATCCATTGTATAACGATTTTTACCCTTTAAAAGATCAGGTACTGAAAGAAAAAATACTGAAGATTGCTGATAAAGCGGATATACCGGCAGAAAACGTGTATGAAGTGAACATGTCACAAAAGACAAATGCTTTAAATGCTTACGTGAACGGTATCGGCTCCAACCTTAGAATCGTTCTTTGGGATACAACATTAAACAAATTGACTGATAATCAGGTGCTCTTCGTAATGGCTCATGAGATGGGGCATTACGTGATGAATCATCTTTACTGGAATCTGATTTCTTCTGTCATTCTCTCGTTCCTCGGCCTTTGGCTCGGAAATATGCTGTACCGGAAATGGATTGAGAAGTACGGGAAGAGCTGGGGGATAAAAGGTGTAGGTGATCTCGCTGCCTTGCCGGTGCTGCTGCTGATTTTCTCGTTATTAAGCTTTGCCGTTTCTCCAGTAGAAAATGCTGTATCCAGAAAAGCGGAGAGAGATGCTGATCTGTATGCGATTGAAATGACGAAAAATCCAAAAGCGGCGGTGGGAGCATTCCAAGAACTTGCAACTGTTTCATTGAGTGAGGTAAATCCTCCAAAAATCGTAAAATGGTTTTTGTACGGACATCCAACAATGCTCGAGAGACTTCACTTTTTAGATAGCTTTGAAGCAATCAAAACGAAAGAAACGAAAAAGAAGCAGTAAAAAAAGAACTTGAGGAGAAGTCCTCAAGTTCTTTTTTTTATTCACTGTTTTCTAAAGGATTGTTAGATTTAGCCTGTATCATTTCTCATTGGCAAGTTGATTGGAGAGCAAGGTGCGAGACTCCTGCGGGATCAGTGTGACAGGTGAGACCCTACAGGCGCAAAGCGGCAGGGAGGCTCACCGCACGCCCCGCGGAAAGCGAGCACCTGAAGCGGAAATCAACCACTTCTAAGAGCAACAATGAATGCGAACACCCTTTTTATTTTACAGATTTCAAATTCGCGTTCGGTAAAACCAAAACCTCAACACGCCGGTTCTTTGCTCGTCCTTCTGCTGTTTTATTATCTGCTTTTGGTCTGTATTCACCATAGCCACTCGCACTTACTTGATTAGGTTTTAATCCGGGATTCTCAAGTAAAACCCGCATAAAATTAATTCCACGAAAAGCGCTTAGTTCCCAGTTCGACTGGATATCCGGTTTGTTGATCGGAACATTATCCGTATGTCCCGCAATGACGATGTTACGTGGAGGAGTGGTAACAAGGAGCTCTGAGAGTTTCTTGCCGATTTCTCTTGAACCAGGCTTCACGATAGCACTTCCTGAATCAAATAGTGCATTGTCGAGTATCGTGATTAGCAGCCCATTTTCAGTAAGCTGGGTCTGCAAGCTTGATGTTAATTTATTCGATTGAATATAAGAGTTAATCTTCTTTTGAAGTTCTTCTAAAGCCTCTAGCTCTTTTTTCGCCTCTTCCAGCTGTTTTTGCTCTTCTTTTGATAACGCAATAGATTCTGTATCTTTTGGTATCGGATTTGTATCAGGAGTAGGAATCGTAGCCTGCTCCTCCATAACACCGGTACCGCTCGTAAATTCGTTTCTGAATGCACTTGCCATTTGTTTGAATTTTTGAGCATCGACTTCACTCATGGCAAACAGAACGATGAACAGGGCTAGAAGTAATGTCAGCATATCTGCATAGGGGATGAGCCAAGTTTCATCTACATGATCTTCATGGTGTTTCTTCTTTTTAGCCAACCGGACCACCTGCTTTATATTGATCACGTTCGCTGGTAGGAATATACGTTAACAGTTTTTCTTCCAATATTTTTGGAGAAGTTCCATCTTGTATAGATAACAAGCCTTCAATCATAATTTCTTTAATCATGATTTCTTTTTTCGACTTGCGTTTTAATTTGTTAGCGAATGGATGCCACAGGACATATCCAGAAAAAATTCCAAACAGCGTTGCGATGAAGGCAGCAGAGATTGCATGTCCAAGTGCTTCGATGTCATTCATGTTGCTCAGTGCAGCGACAAGACCAACAACAGCACCTAATACGCCAAGGGTTGGAGCATATGTACCTGCCTGCGTGAATATCGTAGCGTTGCTTTGATGGCGCTCCTCCATCGTTTCTAAATCCTTCATGAGAACATCCTTAATAAATTCTGGAGGCTGTCCATCAACGATCATTTTAATGCCTTGCTGCAAGAAAGGATCATCGACTTCTTCAGCCTTTGGTTCAAGAGCAAGCAGTCCTTCTTTTCTAGCAATCGTTGCCCATTCAATAAAGGTTGTTACAAGATCTTTCATGCTGATCAGCTTTTGTTCCTTGAAAAGGACTTTGAATAACGAAGGTATATTTTTTATCTCATTCATTGGGAAAGCAATTAATATAGCTGCTGCCGTACCAGCAAAAATGATGAGAAGTGCAGCCGGGTTCAGCAATGAAATAGGACTGACCCCTTTTAGTACCATTCCAACGCCTATTGCGATTACCCCTAAAATGATGCCGATTAAACTTGTGCGATCCATAATGATGTTCCTCACTTTATCTATTATTTCTAATTTGCTTCTAATGTGGTTGATATTACTTTATATCGGCTAGAAATAAGGAAACTTAATCATAAAAGATGGAAAAATAGTGATCCAAAGCAATCATTTCAACGTTATCTTTATACATCTATCCGTATAAAAGACAAATACTGCCTCATTTTGGTATGATGTAACTATTATAATGAGCAGTAAAGGAGACAAAGATGGGTAGACTTTCTGATTTAGAACTTTACATCCAAGTTCAACAAGAAAATAAAGAAGCCCTTGAACGGTTATATGACCGCTATGAAAAGCTATTGTTTTCTTTTTCATATAAAATGCTGAAACAACAAGATCTTGCTGAAGAAGCAGTTCAAGATGTTTTTATGAAATTATGGCGAAAAAAAGGAATTTATACAGAAGAAAAAGGGAAGTTCTCTTCCTGGCTGTTAACGGTGACCAGAAATGCCTGTATCGATCTAATACGGAAACAAAATAAAAATGAGGTCGAAATACTGGAAAAGGATATCGATTATGAGCGAACTGAAAGTGTGGAAGAAACCGTTACCTGGAACGAAGAGAGAGAAGGACTGAAAGAGGCTGTTTCCACTCTAAATGAAGAACAGCAGGATATTGTAGATATGTTTTATTTTAAAGGTTATTCTCAGTCGGATATTGCGGAAAAAAAACAACTGCCGCTCGGTACCGTTAAAGGAAGAATACGATTGGCACTCAAACACCTAAGAAAAATTTATTCAGAGAGGGGGGATAAATATGGAGCAGAAAGAATGCGATAAATTGCTGGATTATTATAATGGGATTTTAGAAGGTGAAGAAAAAGCAGAGTTTGAAGCCCATTTAAAGGAATGTTCGGCATGTCAAGAAGAGTTGGCTGAGTGGCACGAGCTGACGTCTGATCTGCCCTATTTATCAGAAGAGACAGAGCCTCCTCTTGGAATGAAGAAACGTATATTAACGAATGTGACCGCAGAAGATGCACAACAAGTGGTAAATGAGAAACCAATCGGTGCCGCCGCTGCTCCTATTCAATCAAAAAAACCAAGAGCATGGATGACCGGACTTTTAGCAGCAGGACTTCTCCTTTCACTTGGAACAAATGCTTATTTATTTATAGAAAATGATAAAAATGAGCAAGTGATTGAAGAACAGATGAGCAGAACGTTTAAAACGGTACAAATGTCGTCTGATCAAAGTGATTCTGCAGGAGTTGCGTCAATGATTCAAGAAGATAAAACGATGAAGCTTGTGATCCAAACTCACAATATGACAGCTTTAAAAGGTACTGAAACTTACCAAGTGTGGCTGATAGAAGGAGATAAAAAGTACAGAGCAGGATCATTTACACCAGATAAAAATGGAAATGGTGCTGTTGTTTATCCTGTAACATTTCCAGGTGAACATAAGTGGGATGCTGTAGCAATCTCACACGAGCCCACACCAAATAGCAAGCAGCCAAAAGGAACAATCGTGATGGCTTCCAATTTATAAATTTCCAGAAAACAACAACTCAAAACATGAGCTGTTGTTTTTTTGATAGAGCTTTAAATAATGCCGATACATTTAGACTTAATTTTTCAGCATTAGACTTAATCAGTTTATTAATAACAGACTTACCATGTCGTCAGTTCTGATTTTTTGTAGAAAAATCAAAAAAATTTAATAAAAAGTGATCCAAATTGAAATCCAGTCCGTTAGCTTATTGAAAATACAATTTAAAGGAGTGGTTTTGATGATAGGGTTACAAAATTCGCAAACAAGTTGGAAAAAATGGATGGTATCGGTACCGCTTGGATTATCACTAGCAATTTCATCAGCAGCAGGTGTCAGTGCACATGGAAATGAACATCACACAGCTAAACCGATGGTGGATACACCAGCTGTCGAATTGCGTTCAACATTGGATCAATTATTATCGGAACATGCTTATCTTGCTGTTGTTGCGATGCGTAAAGGTGTAGATGGAAAAGCTGACTTTGACGCAGCCGCAGGAGCATTGAATAAAAACACAGAAGATTTGTCAGCAGCAATCGGTTCAGTTTACGGTGACGAAGCTGGTGCTCAATTTAAAAAAATGTGGGGAGACCACATCGGATTTTTTGTAGAGTATTTCCAGGCAACTGCTAAAAAAGATGAAGCAGGGAAGAAAGCTGCATTAGACAAGCTTAATAATTATCGAGCAGACTTCTCCAAGTTTCTTGAAACAGCAACAGGAGAAAGACTTGAAGCAGGGGCACTTGCTGAAGGTTTGCAGATGCACGTTAATCAGCTGATAGGAGCATTCGATGCTTATGTTGCAGGGGATTATGCAAAAGCATACGAATATGAACATGAAGCTACTTCGCATATGTACATGGTAAGTAAAGGACTATCCAGTGCGATTTCTGATCAGTTCAAAGACAAGTTCGAAAACTCAAAAGCTGTAACACCGGCAGCAGATCTTCGCTCCAATCTGAATCAATTGATGACTGAACATGCTTCATTAGCTGTTTTAGCGATGCAGAATGGTATCGATGGATCTCCAGATTTTGAAGCGTCAGCAGCTTCATTAAACGAAAATACAGAAGCACTTTCTAAAGCAATCGGGAGTATATATGGAGAAGAAGCGGGTGCGCAATTTAAGGAAATGTGGTCTGCACATATCGGTAACTTTGTAGACTACGTGAAGGCGACGGGAGCAAAAGACGAAACGAAGAAAGAGGAAGCACAAAAAGCCCTTGATTCTTACCGAGCCGAATTTTCAAAATTTATTGAAACGGCAACGGAAGGACGCGTAAAGGCAGATGGACTTTCGCAAGGACTTCAAGAACATGTTAATCAGCTAACTGCTTCATTTGATGCTTATGCTGCAAAGGATTATGACACGGCTTATGAAAAAGCACGTGAAGCATATGCACACATGCTGATGCCTGCAAAAGGTTTATCCGGAGCATTTGTTGATCAATTTCCGGACAAGTTCCAAGAAAACATGCCATCTGATATGCCCAAAACTGGAATGGGCGGAATGAGTCATGAGAATGGAATGGCTGAACAATGGATGCTTTTAGGATTGCTTCCAGCAGCGGCACTTGTTATGTACATGGCTCGCAGAAAAATGGCAGAAAACAAATAACAAGTATTGAAAAAATAGTAAAGGAGAGGAGGATATTCCTTCTCTCTTTTTTAATAAAAGGATGTGATGATCTTGAATAGATGGTGGCTGGTCTGCCTTTGTTTGTTTTTCGTACTCTTATCAGGCTGTTCATCAAAAGATACAGGAAAAGCGGCTGAGAATAACGACGTTTCTCAAATTGAAAGAAGTAAAGAAGCGATAAAAAACTCAAGTACAAAAGCATCTGCTAAAAGATATGATGGAGAAATCATTAAAGATAATAATACTTCAATCATACCGAAGACGATAGAAATCCCAGCTATACACGTTAAAGCACCGATCGAGCAAGTAGGAACTTTGAAAAATGGGCAGATGGGTGTGCCTGAAGATTTTAATGCAGTTGGCTGGTATAAGGACGGTTCTATGCCAGGAGAAAGAGGCAGTGCCGTTATGGCCGGACATGTAGACAGCAAGACAGGTCCTGCGGTTTTTTATAAACTCGAGGATTTAAAAAAAGGCGATAGAATCATGATCACTGACGAGGATGATAAGCAATTAACATTTGAAGTCGTACGTATAGAAGCCTATCCACGAAAAAGTGCACCCCTGGATAAAGTGTTTGGTTTTAGCTATCGTAAAAAGCTTAACTTGATTACGTGTACAGGGAACTTTAACAGAGATGTTGGAACACATGAGAAAAGGCTAGTTGTTTATACGGAGCTTGTAAATTCATGAAATTTTGCGAAATAGAACGCATTTCCTCTATACTAGTAACAGATTGAATAGGAAAAGAGGAATTTTGCAATGAAGTTTAAGCCGATTATCATCATTCTTATATTTGCTTTCCTAATTGGCGGTGCTGTCTATACAGCACAAATCGATACGAAACAAACAGAAAATACGGAAACCCCCGAAAAAAATAGCGGATTAAAACAAGGCAGCAAAGCACCTGATTTTACACTGAAAACGTTAGAAGGAAAGCAGATTTCACTAAAAGACTACAGAGGAAAAAAAGTGATTTTGAATTTCTGGGCGACTTGGTGTCCACCTTGCAAGGGTGAAATCCCTGAAATGCAGCGTTTTTATAAAGAGAATCATGAAAAAAATGTCGAAATTTTGGCTGTAAATCTTGCTTTTACGGAAACAAAGCCACAGAAAATAAAGGATTTTGTGAGGGATTATGGTATGACATTCCCTATACCTTTAGATGAAAAAAATACGATCAATAAGCAGTTTCGTGCAGTTTCTATTCCAACCAGTTATTTTATTGATGAGAAAGGAATCATAACAAATCGGCATGTAGGTCCAATGGATTATGATTTCATGAAAAGAGAAATAAAAGATATGTAGCTGTAAATGTTTGAAAAACCTTTGTATTTTAAATACATAGGTTTTTTTAAATGGCTATTATTAAAAACTTGAATATTTATACAGTTGAAACTAATTCAAAATACCTACATCAATTTATTGAAAAAATGGGAAAGTTGACCAATAGGGGAATACTTGAATTTGTCGAATTGGTGTAGATGGGTTTAAACAAACGCTTATAAGAATTTTATAGACGTATCCGAATTTGTTTATAAAAGGGGATTACTTAATGAACAAGCAATATGAAGAAGCAGAATTATGGCGTATTGCAGATTTTCATACCCATACATTGTCAAACTGCCCTATCCATCTTTTTGGATTGCGAAAAGATTCGAAGGGAAATTATACCTATACATATTCCGCAGGATCTATGTTCGATAAACTGGGGATATCCACCCCTTTACCTGGTGGCAAGCTTCACCAGCTTTATTCTGAAGAGTGGATGTCACAGTGGATTCCTCAAATCGAAAAGTCATTTGTAGGTAAGGTGGAGTTCGTTGATACAGACCTGCCAAACCAAATGATTAAAACCGTGCTTTATCCGGTAAAGGACAAAAATAAGATCGTAGCCGAAGTGGTGGGAACTTCATATATGCTTCCAAAGCAAGAAATGCAAAAGGATGGGGAAATTCAAAGTTTGCAAAGGTTTAAACAACTGTTTAATCATGTGATGGATGCGATAATTTTATGTCATCATGATTTTAGAATTGCCGAATTAAATGCTAAAGCATGTGAGTTATTGCGGATGGAAAGACATGACCTGATTAATAAAAATGCAGCAGATTTTTTTATGAAGAACGGTAAAATCATGGCTAAAAAACGCGAACATTTGATGAATAGCCAGAAAGTTTCTGGTGAATTTCGTTTTAAAACAGCTGACGGTATTTTTAAAGAAATTGAATACACTTGTGAAAAAGAAATTGTGGAAAATTTTTATGTCATTATTTTAAAAGACATAACAGAGAGGAAGATAACGGAACAAAAGCTCCTTAAGGCAGAAACATTAAATGTTGTTGGCGAGCTAGCAGCGGGAGTAGCCCATGAAATCAGGAATCCGCTCACATCATTAAAAGGATTTGTACAGCTTATCCAAAATCAAACAGGTGATTATGATCAGTATTTATCGATTATTTTATCTGAAGTGGACAGAATAGAGCATATTATAAAAGAATTTTTAGTTCTGTCCAAAAGCAATTCACAAAACTTTGAGCTGGCTAATGTAGGAGAGATTATCCAGGATACGGTTCAATTGTTAAACACGCAGGCAATCATGAGAAATATAGAGATACTGACAGAATATGAAGAGGATTTACCGTTGATTTATTGTGATCCAATGCAATTAAAACAGGTGTTTATCAATTTTGTCAAAAATGGTATTGAAGCCTCTGGCGTCGGTGGATGCGTCAAAATAGTGATGAAGAAAAAAAATAAAGAATCTATACAGATTCAAATACGCGACAATGGTTGCGGTATGGATGAGGAGGTTTTTAGGAATATTGGCAAACCATTTTATACAACAAAAGAGGACGGAACCGGTCTTGGTCTGATGGTTAGCAGCAATATCATTAAGCATCACAACGGCAGACTAGATGTACAGAGCGAAAAAGGAAAAGGAACAAATTTCATGATTACTATACCGATTCATACAGAAAATAGTACGGTTTGAATACAGTGCTGTTGTTTCACAAAATAAAAACTACCGAAACAAAAAAGCTGACTCATCTGAGTCAGCTTTCTTAGTAATAGTATTACCCTTTAAATTCTTGAACGAACATTTTACCATAAGGGCCGCCATCTACAATACCGATTCCAACTTTAGTGTAATCAGATTTTAAGATGTTTTCACGGTGACCTTGAGAGTTCATTAATGCTGTGTGAGCTGCGTCTACCGTTTGGTTGCCTGCAAGGTTTTCGCCAGCTGTATTGTACTCAATTCCAAATGTCTTCATCATATCAAATGGTGAACCATATTTTGGTGAATTGTGATCGAAATAGTTGTTGTCAATCATGTCTTTCGCTTTTACACGAGCCATTTTTGTTAATTCTGGGTCAGCTGTTAATGCTGGAACACCAGCTTTTTGACGCTCTTGGTTCACTTTGTCAAGCATTTGCTTCTCTTGTGCTGTAAGATCTGCACTTGCTTGAGATTGCGGCTGCTCAGTTTTTGGAGCAGGAGCTGCTTGAGTTGGCTGCTTAGGTGCTGGAGCAGGCGCCGCTTGTTGCTGCTTTGGAGCCGGAGCTGGAGCAGCTTGTTGCTGCTTAGGTGCCGGAGCTTGTTGCTGTAGCTGTGGCATCTGAGCTAGTCCCTTTTGAATTTGTTGCTGTAATTCCGGCGGTAAATTTTTAATAAGTTGAGCCGGATCAATTTGACCTTGTTGTAGCTGTGGCTGTTGTTGTGGTTGTGCTTGATTATTATTTAATGGGCATGATGCTGCCTCTGAAATTCCTGCGTTTGCGCCGAAAAGGGAAGCGCCTAATACTGATGCAATTACTATTTTTTTCATATTGTGTTTCCCTCCTAATAATTTATCCTACGTGTACATGTTTCGGGACTTTAGTAGGAGGGGTGGGGGTCTGGAAGCAACTACCAGTTTAAGGCACCCACAACTTGGACACGATGCTTTTTGAAGGCTCAATGAGATAAACATCCGGATTGGATAAGAGCTTCCACTCATTAAATCCAAACGATGTTTCAAACAAGCTAATCATCAAACTCATTAAGTTTCCATGAGTCACGATTAAAACATTGCGGTATGATTGTGATTCTAAATCATTTAAAAATGACCGGATCCGTTCTTTTGCTTCAAATGTAGATTCGCCGCCAGGGAATTTTAAATGTTCTTCTATATATGTACGTTTTAAATTTGTCATCCAATTTGGATCATCTTTGTTTGATAAGATTCTTTCAGTTAATCGTTCATCCAGCTGGATGTTGTAATTTTTATCGTCTGCAAATGGTTTGATCGTTTCAATCGTTCTTAAAAAAGGACTCGAAAAGACAGCGTCAAATTGATATTTTTCTAAAAATGAAACTAAATGGATCGCTTGATTTTTCCCTTCGGCTGTTAAAGCCGCATTCCTTCCTTGTCCCTCTGCTTTGCAATGTCTGACTACAATGATTTTCATAAGTGTCCTCTTTTCAGTGTGTTGTGCTTCTTTTTTCATTCGAGACGTTAAATGTGTTTCCTTCCCGAAAACTATAATTGGTTATATATAAAGGGGGATTAGGATGTATCCTGAATTAAATCATTTTAAGCAAATGAAAAAAGAATATGATGATGATCTAGCACGAGTCACTGAAAGATGGACTTTATTACATAAACAAAAAGAATGGGCATCAAATGAATATGAAGAGCTTCTGAATGCGTATGGGGTAAGAAATTCTAGAGTCACAATGGAAAACTTAACAGAAGTAAAAAACAAATATTTAAAGGCTCTCGAAAAAGAACGAGAGGCAATGGAAGAGCTGGACCAGCTGAAAGAGAGCAGAGATGACAGGCTCTCTGAATATTTAAAAACGGTCTATAAGTCACGAGACCGTGAACTTGATGCTGCTCAAAAAAGCATGGAGAAAAAAATAGATCAAATTGAACGTTTAAAAGCAGAATATTTAATGATGGTTCAGCAGATTCAAGAAATTCATGGATACAGGTTATCTGTTGAAAAGGAAACGAGTGATCTTGTTAACAGTTATCAGCCATCGTATACTCCGAAAGAAATTTTGCCATTATACCCTGAATTAACTCGAATGGAGATCCCATTGAATGACATTCAGTACGTTTTTCAAAAAGGTGAACTTCCAGACCATTTAAAAAAGTATGTACAGTTTAATGACCGTTCTATTATGAAAATAAAAAAGCCATAACCCTTTACGGAAGGGTTATGGAAAAAAAACCGAACGCATGATGAAGAAATGGGGGGTAGGGAATTGCTCTGCTGGCTGATGCCAACAGGAGAGATTATCTCTCACAATCCTACTATATGTTATGTTGCTTCAATTGGTATGGACAAGTGCCATGGGCAAATATGTAATTTTTATTCTACCGGTCTAAATCATGTAATGAATGAAAATCATTATTTTTAGAAATATAGTGAATCAGTTTCAGTGAAGAAGAATATTGAAGTGAAAGACTCAAAAGGGAGCAAGATTGCAGCCTCTTGAGTCTTTTTTAAATGATGTTTCCAAGCTGAACTAATCTTCATTGTGGATACCAATGCAAGCTGGGAAAGAAACGGGAAATAATCTAGTTTTTAGGATGCGCGAAATGGAAACGAATAAAATCTCAAATATAAAACCGAGTAATGCCCATGAGCATTTACTCGGTTTTGTTGAAGGAAATAAATTGTTAGGGGTCAGTCCCCAAAAATTTATTCCATTTTTCTTAAAGCTGGAAGTTTCCACATGATCAACAAGTTCACAACAATTAAGCTTATTGCCCCACCGGCCATAATCTTGTCGATTGTAAGACCATAAGAAATCAGCATAGACGTAGGTGCGAGAGAAAGAGGTGCAAGACCCATACTCGCCATCGTTAATAGTCCCATTAACCGTCCAAGCATTTTTTTGTCAACGGCTGATTGTACAGCGGAAATAATCGGGATATTGGTTGCAGGGAAAGTTATTCCGATAAAAAAGATCGCAATCATACAAACGTGCAAAGATGTACTTTGGCTGAACCAAAGAAAGAAGAGATTCATCGAAAGAAGCGACAAGGTCACCATTAATCCGCGTCTTTTTTTCGTGTTGAAAATACCAATGATAATCGAACTTAATAACATGCCAACTGCCATCGACCCTTCCACATAACTAAAATCCAGAGCACTTCCGTTCAATACGCTTTTTACAAAGATCGGCAGTCCCATCATTAAGGGACCTGTAACAAAAACATTTAAAAAGACCGTACTAATAAAAAGCGCTTTCAAAAAAGAGGATTGTTTTACAATATCGAATCCTTCCTTGATCGACTGCCACATGCCTGGCTTTTTTTGGCCAGTGCTTTCTGTTGCCGGAGTGTTCAGAAGAAAGGCAAGTATAGCTGAAATGAACAGCATGACAGCGGGAACACCAAAGGAGAACAGATAGCCTCCGCTGCTGGCAACAAGCAAGCCGCCAATCATAGGACCAAGAATCATCGAGCTTTGCTGCGTTGTCTGGATTATGAGTTCGCTCTTGTTAATTGATCATTGTCAACAATTGCAGCGATTAATGAGCCATTTGCTGGCCATACAAATGCATCTAGTACTCCAAAAAATAGACCGAAGATAATGAAAGACAGAAGTGATAGATGATCCGTGGCGAGCAGCAGAAGCAAACTGCATAACAAAACGGTTCTGAGTGTATTCGAAACATATAAAATTTTTGTCCGGCTAATGCGATCAGCGAGAACACCGCCAATTGCCATAAATAATATACGCGGAACATTGGCAGCAATATAGACAATACCTAAGGAAGCTTCTTTATCAAGTGTCTTTACAACATACCAGCTTTGTGAAAATTGAATGATCGCAATTGAAAAGGACGAACAAAGAACGATGGCCCAATAAAATAAAAAAGATCGTGTTTTGAAAATGGAAATTATTTTTGGCTGCTCTTTTACAGCGGCTGGCTCAGACATATTAATCAAGCTCCTCTTCAGGGTATGGTGTATCTTTTAGAGGAAACGAAAGCATAAAGTAGTGATACATATCTCCCTCTTCGTTTTCCGATTTTTTAAATTCTGAAATGAGTTCTGAAATTTCTTTTGTTTTTTCTTGAAGCAATTTCACTTGGTCCGGGAATAATTTTACGTGTCTATATCCGAATTTGAGCGGGGAGTTTGAATACATAAAAACGTCTGGATCAAGCTTCCGGATCATTGACTTTGTTTTGTCTAGCGAAACAAGGATATTTTCTTTGAGTGCATCTGATAATTCATCTTTTACTGCTGTCCTTTGATCGGGTAGAATTTCTTCGATAGAAAAGGATTGTGCAATAGGTCTGTAAAATTTTTGAACGATTCCGTTTTTTTCCTCTGTTCTTTCAACATGTATCAGTCCAACTCGTTCTAGCTCTTTAAGGTGGTAGTGAATTTTAGGTGCTGGAGCTTCTAATATGTCGGCTAAAATTTTGCCTGTTTTTGCTTCGTCCATAATCTCCCATAAAATTTTGATGCGCAGCGGGTCACTAATTACTTTTAATTGTTCGACTTCACGTATGAAATAAACTTCTTGCATGTTTTGGTCTCCTAAAACGTTCAGATTTATTTGAACGTATCATACTGTAATTTTATGTAAAATGTCAACATAATTACACATTATTTGTAAAAAATAGTTCAAATGTTGTGAAAATTTATGTATAATCGTAGTATTATATTCGCTAATCAACTAGGCTTGGGGGTTCTTAGTATGGGGAATAAGGATTTGAAATCGTATGTGGAAAGACTCGAACGTGTACATTATATTGTTTCAAAGAGGCTGCATCCAGAGATTGCTATTGAGAGAGATCTGACTAAAACACAATTTGTTTTATTAAAAACACTGTATGTAAGAAATAAATGGACGGTTTCAAAATTAGCGGAATATATGGGTGTAAAACCAAGTGCAATTACGGTCGGTGCAGACCGGCTATACAAACGAGGTTTTGTGCGTCGCTATAGAAGTGATTTGGACAGAAGGATTGTGTACTTGGAAATTACAGAAGAAGGACAGCAAATTCTAAAAGAAGCTGAAAATGAGAGACTTACTTCTATCAGCAGCTACCTAACCCATCTGTCACCTGATGAACTTGGTACATTTATAGATATATACGAAAAACTTGCAAATGGAAGTCAAACGGAAGATTTGGTTCTTTCATCAAAGACAAGTTAAAAATAAAAAGCAGGGAAGATAAATAAATATAATTAGGAATAGACTCAAAAGGCTCAATTAGGAGCCTTTTGAGTTTTTTTGTTTTTCAGGAGTGAAACGGATCAACCATACAGAATCTCAAAATTCGGGAAATATCCGTAAAATGATATGTCGAAAATGATTGAAATTCAATAACAGTGCTATTGATATACAACTATTGAGTAAACTCCCATAAGCAAATCTCGAAAATAGCAAAAGCAATAAATTGTTCGGGGTCAGACCCCAATCTCTATTATTTTTTCATAGAATAGATTCTATTTAATTTTTCTGCTGCATAAGATGTGATAGAAACGACTTAAGAAGTGGAGGAGGACGAATGTTTACCCCGCAGATTAATATGAAACGTCTACCTATTTTAGTTGCAGGAGCCATGCTATTTATTGTTATAGCCACGAGTTTTATCACCTCTTTTGAGCATAAGTACAGGTTAAGCTCTTCAATGATGCATAAGTGGCTGACCGATTTTTCGGGCGAAGCTCTCGTTTATTTCATAGGCTGGGAGAACCGGTATTTTACTCAGGAGCTTCCAAAAGAAAGTAAGCCTCCAGCTTTATCCAGCGTTTTACTAGAACTAGCGACAAGCATTAAACCAGGTGATATCCGAAGTTTGCTAGGGAATGAACTGCCAGGATTTGCTCTTTACGATTCAACAATCATTGTTGCAGGTAAAGGGACAGATTACACAAACATCGGTTACGAATCACCGCCGCCGATGGAACTGCTCTTAAGCGGTGAAGATGCTGAAGTACAGGATATTGAGAGGCTTGAAGATCCGGATTCTTCTGATTCGGACAACCCGCCAAACCAAACGACCGATGGGAAAACAGTAGCCTATATCTATCACTCGCATAGCTGGGAATCCTTTCTGCCGCACTTAAAAGGTGTAACTAACCCAGACCATGCTATCCACTCAAAAGTTAACATCACGATGGTCGGTAAAAAACTGGGTGAGGACCTTGAAGCACATGGCATAGGAACATCTGTAGATATGACAAATATGACTGAACTTTTAAGAAAAAATAATACGGATTACCGAAAAAGTTATCCAATGTCCAGAACACTTGTACAAAGTGCGATGGCAAGTAACCACAATTTACAGTTGATTTTTGATTTGCATAGAGATTCATCACGCAGAAAAACAACGACTGCTACCATTGATGGGAAGTCTTATGCCCGTGTCTTATTTGTAATCGGTACTGCAAATCCTCATTTTGAGAAAAACCAGGAGATGGCGAAAGAAATCGACCAAATCCTCAGCAAAAAATTCCCTGGACTAAGCCGGGGGGTTATCGGGAAGAACAAAACAAAAGGAAACGGTGTGTACAATCAGGATTTATCCGATCACTCTTTATTGATCGAGTTCGGCGGTGTGGATAACAATATGGATGAACTATATAGAAGTGCGGATGCTGTTGCAGATGCTGTTGCTCAGTATTATTGGAATAAAAAGAATGTAAAAGCCGAGTAAGTTATTAGAAAACACCTGAGAAATTCAGGTGTTTTTTGTATGAAGCATCATATTCTGCAAATAGTAAGCAAAAATGGTATAAAAAGAGAAAGGGGTTTGTTTTATTTTTAAGCAGTAGGGAATAACAAAGTAATTGATAGACTGGGAAGAAGGAGCTATTGCATGAAAAGAAGAATTTGGGAGTTTTTCCTCACCTTATTATTGCTTGTTTCACTATATGTCGTATTCTTTACGCAAGCACCATACGTTATAAAAATGGTATTCGTGCTCCTATATTCATCTGTAATTATTTACACGATATACTCATTAATACTGGAAAACCGTACGGCTCAGCATACCCTATTATGGATTTATGTTCTCATTTTTTTCCCTTTTTTCGGCTATATGTTTTATTTGTATTCCGGACAGCTTTATTTAAAAGGGTATTTATTTAAATCGAAAAGAAAAAATGATAGAGATGAATGGATACGTGTTTCAAAACAAGATGAAAAACCGGATTATACCGATCTGAAAAGGCATCAAACCAATTTTGCTAAGCACGCTAACCACATTACGCTTACTCGTTTGAATAGAAAAACGGCAACAAAAATACTTAAAAATGGCGATGAAACCTTTCCGGAGATTAAAAGAAGGCTATTAGAAGCGAAAGAGTACATACATATACAGTTTTATATTTTTCGCTCAGACCGACTCGGGAAAGAAATTATGGACATCTTAATTCAAAAAGCAAAGGAAGGGGTAAAAGTACGATTTTTATTCGATGGAGTAGGCAGTTTATCTCTTCAGCAGCATGATATAGACCGGATGAAAAAAGCTGGAGTGTTAGTTCAGGCTTTCCTTCCCGTACGTTATGGCTTTTTTAATCAAAAGCTCAATTTCCGAAATCATAGAAAAATTGTAGTTATAGATGGGAAAGTCGGCTTTGTCGGCGGATTAAATGTAGGGATTGAATATCTAGGGGAAAATCCCGATATTGGCTTTTGGCGTGATACACATATGGTTATGGAAGGTGAGGCTGTACAAGTTCTGCATGCCATTTTCCTTATGGACTGGGAATATGTGTGCGGTGAAGACCTGCTTGAAGATCCTCACTTAACAACGGCTTATCCTTCAGAAGGAGATGGTACTGTACATGTAGTGGCAAGTGGTCCAGATACGCAGCTAGGCATCATGAGCGACCTGTATTACTCATTGATTTCTAGTGCGGAAAAATCGATTTGGATCGCTACTCCGTATTTTGTACCTAATATAGCCATACGGACAGCTTTAAGGATTGCTGCCCAAAAAGGAATTCAAGTGCGTCTGATGGTTCCTGAAATCAATGATGGATTTTTAACGCAATATGCAACACGATCTTATTTTCCAGAGCTGCTTCGTGCTGGAATTGAAATCTATTCCTATCAAAAGGGATTCCTCCATCAAAAGGTCATCATTATCGATGGAGATACCGCTTCGATCGGAACAGCGAACATGGATATGAGAAGCTTTCATTTGAACTTTGAAGTGAACGTCTTTTTATTAAACACAAATTCTGTAAACGATTTAGTGGAACAGTATGAAGGGGACATGGAAGATTCAGTAAAATTGCGGCCTGTTGAATTTTACAAACGAGGTCATTTCGAGAGAACGAAAGAATCCTTTGCTAGGCTCTTTTCAGGAGTCCTTTAAATAAAATTTAGGAGCAATTGATACATTTACGATGACTCAGTGCAACTCGTAGTTATCTTGCAAGCTTTGCTCGTCACTGACGAAGAGATTCGCCGCTCATCAAAAAACCAGTTTTTTCAGAAGCAAGAAGGTCGAGGAAGTGAAGATTTCGAGGAGTGGAGTTTAGTAAACCTAAATGAGCACCGAGGAATTGAAAATGACGAAGAGATTCGCCGCTTATCAAAAAACCAGTTTTTTCAGAAGCAAGAAGGTCGAGGAAGTGAAGATTTCGAGGAGTGGAGTTTAGTAAATCTAGATGAGCACCGAGAAATTGAAAATGACGACGAGATTCGCCGCTTATCAAAAAACTAAGTATAGAAGAGTCCCTTTGAGAATAAGGTTGTACGAGACAATCAATTCTTGAGGGGGCTTTTTATTATGGATTGGTTCCAGGCCATTATTTTAGGGATTGTTCAAGGGCTGACTGAGTTTTTGCCTGTTAGTTCTACAGGGCACCTTTTATTAGGGCGTAAGCTGTTTGATTTAGACGAAGCCGGATTATTTTTGGACAGCATGCTGCACATCGGAACACTTCTTGCTGTGATGACTGTCTATGGAAAGGAAATATTAGAGGTATTAAAAAAGCCCTTTGGCCGTACAGGGATTCTGCTCATAGCCGGAACCATTCCAACAGCTGCGATCGGACTTCTTTTCAAGGATTTTTTTGAGGAGATTTCTAAGACAGGCATTACAGTTGGTTGGGAGTTCTTAGTAACAGGCTTGCTTCTCTGGTGGGCAGATTCGTTTAAAAGAAATGGCTATAAACGTGTGGATGAAATTTCGATAAGAGACGCAATCATAATCGGTACTTTTCAGGGTGCGGCTATACTGCCTGCTGTATCAAGGTCTGGATTAACGATTGCTGCAGCGCTATTTTGTAAAATAGATAAAAAAGCAGCAGCTTATTTTTCCTTTTTATTATCGATTCCTTCGATTGCAGGAGGGGTTGTTCTTCAATCAAAAGACCTTTTCACAGGTTCAGCTCCTGTTGTTTCATTTGAGGTGCTGGCCCTCGGTACCGTAGCATCAGCTCTTTTCGGCTACATTGCAGTAAAATGGATGATAAAACTGCTGCAAACCGGAACATTAAAAGGCTTTGCTATCTATGTTTGGCTAGTTGGATTAGTCGTTTTAGCTCTCCAAATTTCAGGGAAAATGTAAACGATTTGTGAACCTTTAAAAATGGATTGACAATTAATATATGGAGGATTACAGTATATGTAATTCAAAATTTAGCAGGCTTTAGATCGCTGAATTTACAGTTAAGTCTTTTAAAGGATGATGACTGTAAAACGGGGGAACCAATTTTTTGGGGTGAATTTTGCAAGAGTGCAAAAAGGGATACTCCAATCCCTAATCCGACAGCTAACCCCGTAAGCGTCATGTCACTGGAGAGGTCAAAAAAGGTGAAATAACCAGACCCGCTTATTTGTGCGGTCTTTTTTTGTTTTATTAATCCTTTGTGACCCTCTTAACCAGCAGGCAAGAGAACAACAAAGCAAAACGTTAATGCAGTTTAAGGGGAGAAAATGAAGTTATGAAAAAAAAGCAGTTTGCTGTAATAGGATTAGGACGTTTCGGAGGCAGCATCACAAGAGAGTTTGCTGAAATGGGTTATGATGTACTAGCCATTGATAAGGATATGGAAAAAGTAAATGAGTATGCAACAATTGCAACACAAGCGGTTCAAGCAAACTCAACAGATGAAAAAGTCATGCAGTCATTAGGTATTCGTAACTTTAACCATGTCATTGTATCGATCGGTGAAGATATACAATCAAGTATCCTGACGACATTGCTATTAAAAGAAGCAGGCGTTAATAAAGTATGGGTCAAAGCTCAAAATGACTATCATCACAAAGTACTGGAAAAACTAGGAGCAGACCGGATTATTCATCCGGAACGGGATATGGCACTAAGAGTAGCACAGCTTATCTCATCAGAAAAAATCATTGATTTTATCGAGTTATCACATGAACACAGTATTGTTGAGATTGGGGTAACTGATAAAATAGTGAGTAAAACTTTAACGGATTTAGATGTTCGTGCTCGTTTCGGATGTAATATTGTGGCTATTAAAAGAGGAGATGACATTCTTGTGTCACCTATTGCTGACGTTGAACTGAATTACGGAGATGTTCTTGTAGTGATCGGGCGCAATGAGGATATAAACCGTTTTGAAGATGAGGGAGTGTAAATTTGGCACTGCTTGTTAATAAATCGAGACAATTTTTGTATCAACCATTTACATTAAAACCGCCACAGATTTTAGCTTTGCTTTTTTTAATTCTAATCATTGTTGGAGCCGTTTTATTAAAATTGCCGATTGCACATGAGAAGACAATATCATGGATTGATGCTTTTTTTATCGCGACGTCTGCTTCAACTGTTACTGGACTGGTAACGGTTGATCCAGGAACAACCTTTACTTTATTTGGTGAGATCGTCATCCTTTTTTTAATTCAGGTTGGTGGTCTTGGCGTTATGTCGTTTGCCTCACTTATCGTAATCATGCTTGGAAAAAAAATATCGATTAAACAAAGAATGCTAATGCAAGAAGCATTGAATCAGCCTTCACTAGGCGGAGTTATACGTCTTGTAAGAAATTTGTTTCTCTTTTCGATCAGCATACAGATTATCGCAATCAGTGTCTTATCTATACGGTGGGTACCAGATATGGGTTTATCGAAAGGTATATATTATAGCGTTTTTCACGTTATTTCAGCATATAATAATGCCGGCTTTTCCCTCTGGTCAGATGGATTAATAAGATATGTGGGTGATCCAACGGTTAACCTTGTCATTACATGGCTCATTATTACAGGTGGTATTGGATTCACAGTTTTGATTGACTTATGGGTAAGTAAAACGTGGAAAGAATTAACACTTCATTCCAAAGTGATGATTATCTCTACATTTGTCATTAATATTTTAGCGATTTTACTCGTGTATTTATTCGAGTTTAATAATCCGAAAACATTAGGTATGCTCTCAGGAGGGGAAAAACTGTGGGCAGCTTATTTTCAGGGGATTTCTCCAAGAACAGCAGGTTTTAA
This sequence comes from Fictibacillus barbaricus, assembly GCF_031457135.1. Classification (GTDB taxonomy): domain Bacteria; phylum Bacillota; class Bacilli; order Bacillales; family Fictibacillaceae; genus Fictibacillus; species Fictibacillus barbaricus_A. Next base: position 203,232 of record NZ_JAVDWA010000001.1, read on the forward strand.
CTCGATCGATATGACAGCGATTCAGCCTGATACAGCATTGTTGATGACCTTGCTTATGTTTGTAGGAGCAGGAAGTGCATCGACAGGCGGTGGAATTAAGCTGACAACCTTTGTCGTGATTCTTTTCACTGTACTGACTTTTATAAAAGGAAAAGATGAAACGGTTGTGTTAAAACGCACCATTCGCAACGCGATTATTTTTCGGGCACTGGCCATTACGATGATTTCTTTGATGGTTGTTTTTATCGCTCTGTTCATCTTAACGTATGTTCAAAAAGGTGATTCTTTTATGGTCATACTTTTTGAAGTTGTCTCTGCATTCGGTACCGTAGGACTAAGTATGGGATTGAGCCCACACTTAATGCTGATCAGCAAAATAGTGATCATGGCTGTGATGATCTTTGGAAAGCTAGGACCACTAACGCTGCTGTTCAGCTTAGCAGCTCCAAAAAAAGATAATATTCGTTATCCAGATGGTGAAGTATTAACAGGATGATGAGAATGAGAAAAACCTAACTCCAATCAACATATTGGGCTAGGTTTTTTTATATGGCTGTTATTGCAACTTTCTTTTTCCTGGAGGTAGTTGATTTTGTTTTCAGGACTTTCCTAGGAAAAAGAGTCTCCTTGCCGCTAGGCACCTTAAGTGGTCTCACCAACTTGCTGAAGCGGCTAGCCCCTCGAGATCACAAGCTTTTAGGATTTTTTTTGCTGAAAAAAAGCGCGCCATACGAAAAATACGCGCGCGTTATGAGAAATATGACATGCGAAAACGCGCAATAACTCTTCAAAAAGACAATCCACATAGCGGTCGGATTGTCTTTTTAGGTATTTTTGGGTTAATTATGAAAGGGTTGGGAAAGCTATAACAAGATAAATGGTCTGGTGAAAGGATGAGAAGTGTTGCAGAAAATTAAAGAAGTTTTCCTTGTTTCTCCCTTTCTTGTATTTTTCCTCATACACTCGGAACAAGTGGGTGTCGGCGTATTGGGCTATCAAAGAATTATCGCGAAATACGCGGGATATGATTCTTGGATTTCTGTGATTATTGCTGGTATTTTTGTTCACATTCTCATTTGGATGATCTATTATGTGCTCGACAATGGCGGGGGAGATATCGTTACCATTCATAAAACGCTTTTTGGAGGATTTATCGGCAATATATTTAACATCGCTATTATTTTGTATTTTCTGCTTTGGTCGATTACGGTTCTGCGTACTTACATAGAAGTTATCCAAGTATGGATGTTTCCGACGCTGAACACGTGGAAGATCGCTGTTGTATTTTTAATATTAACGTATTATGTCGTATCTTCCGGATTTCGTACGGTTACAGGGGTTTGCTTTTTTGGAGTTGTTATCCCGCTCGGGCTTATTGCGCTTTTAGTTTACCCATTGCACTTTACCCATTTTTCAAACTTATTGCCGTTGTTTGACGAAAGTTTGAAAGATTATTTATTTGCCACTAAAAATATGATGTTAAGTTATCTTGGCTTTGAAACGGTTCTCGTTTTTTATCCCTTTATAAAGAATGCGAAAAAATCACAAAAATTTGCTCATTATGCAAATATCTTTACCTTTATGATTTATCTTCTGATCACGCTGTTTTCATTCGCGTTCTTTAGTCAGGAACAGTTGGCAAGGAATATTTGGGCAACCCTTTCAATGGTTAAAATTGTTCAAGTTTCATTCGTTGAACGGTTTGATTATATTTTCGTATCAGTGTGGTGCTTAGTTATTTTGCCTAATATTACGCTAGCGATCTGGTGTTCAAGCCGTGTAGCAAAATTGATGCTGAACGTCCGGCAGCATTACACGTTAATCGTTGTTCTCGCAATCGCTCTCTTTACGTGTATTCTTTTAAATACTCGATTTAAAATTAACATGTTAAACAATTACACAAATAAAATCGGTTTTTATTTGGCGATCAGCTATATCCCGATTCTCTTTATTGCGACATTTATACGTAAGTTGATGAAGAAAAAAGGAGCTAATAGCGAACAAAGCTCCTCCTCTTCTTAACGTATTTGATTTAAGCCTGCAATAACTGGGTAAGGCGGTCTTTGTGTCTTTCACGCTGCTCTTGGTCAGATGTGTTATGCCACTCTTGCAGAGTCTCGTTAATCAGCTGCTTCACCATGTTTTTTGTCCACACCACATAAGCTCCGTACGTGTCACTTTTAAAAAAGCATGTAAGCATGTTGTTTTCAGGTCCGAAAAAGAAACCAAGCTGGTCATGGATTAATGTTGCTTCATTCAGGTTGAAAGGCATGATCTTATCAGAAAGTGAAAACTGATACGAGTTGTTTTCATCCTTAATAAAAGCAATACCGTAAAGCTGTTCTTCTGATAAGAAACCTTTTGTAGTGGGAAGCAACAATACAGGGTTATGTCCTTGGTCATAAGCGATAAAAAAATTATTCACATCTTCCTCAAATTGCGGAGTTCTCAACATAGAAGCTAGTGTAATTTCCTTTTGAACGTGCAGCATCCAGCAGCCCTCATTTCCGTTGTATTTATTTAATCACAGTGTTGCCGCTAGATTGATAGATTATACGTACGAGTTATCCTTTATTCTGATGCCGTGATAAGTTGTTGAAAGGGAATTGACGGACAAATTGGAAACGCATACACTAAAGGTAGTTATTAGCTGCGAGCAGAGAGAGTGAATTAAGTATGGCACTATCCAATGACAGGCTCTTAGGAAAAATGGCCATGTTAGGTGTTCTTGATGAGAGTTATTTATCAGAGATTGAGAAACAGGGCTGGAAGTATTGCACAGGCAAAGCCGGTTCGATGGATTCTCAAAAGGTAGTGGCAGCTATTGAAACAGCTGCGAAAAATGAAGGTGTTATTCATACAGGTATCTATCGTGAGACACATTCGCTGTATCATGCAATCATGGAAGCTTTTCATGGTGTGACGCGGGGACAGGTGCAGCTTGGAACAGTTCTTAGGACGGTAGGTCTGCGCTTTATTGTTGTGCGGGGAAACCCTTATGAAAAAAAAGAAGAAGGCGACTGGATCGCAGTTGCTTTATACGGAACAATCGGTGCTCCTGTAAAAGGACTTGAGCATGAAGCGATAGGACTTGGCATTAATCATATTTAAATAATTGCCCATAGTTACTAGTGATGAGGGGGCGTATTCGAAAGAGTTTTCTTTCGAGTGCGCTCTTTTTGTTTTCTTCTAAAGGCTCTTTTCTAAAAGATTGTTGCTTTCAAGTTTATTTTTCAGTTACATCACTGAAAAGTTGATTGGAGTGTAAGGTGCGAGACTCCTGCGGGACTGGAGGGCAGTCCGAAAAGCGGATGCGGTTTGATCAGCACCGACAAGCAAAAGGGGAATGGGCTAAGAAGGCGCTTTTTGCCTTCATGACCGTTAAACTTTTGACCTCGAGGGGCTAACCGCTGCAGCTAGACAGGTGAGACACTTAAAAGTGAAACGTACGAATGTGGCTAAACGCCTGCCCCGCGGAAAGCGAGCACCTGGAACAGAAATCAACGGCTTTCAGGAATATCAGAGTTGAGGAAAACAGACTTTTATTTTGAGAAAAAGAGGGATAATCATGGTTACATTAACGGGAAACACACTGTCCATGGAAGAAATTAAACGAATTCTGCATGAGAATGAACCGGTCGAAGCGTGTCCATTAAGCATGAAAAAAGTGGCTGACAGCCGGAAAGCTGTAGAAGAAATCGTGAGTTCAGGGAAAGTGGTATACGGTATCACAACTGGATTTGGAAAATTTAGTGATGTCTTTATTTCAAGAGATGATGTTGAAACGCTGCAGTTAAATTTGATTCGCAGCCATGCTTGCGGAATCGGTGACCCGTTTCCTGAAACAATCAGCAGACTCATGCTGATTTTACGGGCAAATGCTCTTTTAAAAGGGTTGTCTGGCATTCGGCCTGTTGTGATCGAAAGACTGCTTGAACTTGTTGAACATGGGGTACACCCTGTCATTCCGCAGCAAGGTTCATTGGGAGCAAGCGGTGACTTGGCGCCTTTATCCCATTTAGCGCTCGTTTTAGTAGGCGAAGGTGAAGCGATGTATAAAGGTGAACGCATGCCGGGGCAGGACGCATTAATGAGAGCAGGAATAGAGCCTGTCGTATTAACGGCTAAAGAAGGTCTGGCGTTGATCAATGGAACACAGGCGATGACAGCGCAGGGAATTGCAGCGTATATCGAAGCGGAGCGAATCGGACTCATGGCAGATGCGATTGCTTCACTCACAACAGAATCGTTAAGAGGAATTACAGATGCTTTTGATGAAGATGTACACATTGCACGCGGATACAAAGAGCAGGTTGAAGTAGCAGAAAGACTGCGCAGCTATTTAGAAGGCAGTCAGCTAACGACAAAACAAGGCGAGATAAGAGTTCAGGATGCGTACTCGTTAAGATGTATTCCACAAGTACATGGTGCATCATGGCAAGTACTCGGCTATGTAAAAGAAAAGCTGGAGATCGAAATGAACGCAGCTACAGATAATCCGCTTATTTTTGATAACGGAAATAAGATTATATCAGGCGGCAACTTTCACGGACAGCCGATCGCATTCGCAATGGATTTCATGAAACTAGCAGCGGCAGAATGGGCAAACATTTCAGAACGCCGCATCGAACGGATGGTGAATCCGCAATTAAGTGATCTGCCCGGTTTCCTGAGTCCGAATCCGGGTCTTGAATCAGGTGCGATGATCATGCAATATGCTGCGGCATCACTCGTATCGGAAAACAAAACATTGGCTCATCCAGCGAGTGTTGATTCCATCCCGTCTTCTGCCAATCAGGAAGATCATGTGAGCATGGGGACAATCGCTTCAAGACATGCTGCTCAGATCATTGCAAATGCGAGACGCGTCCTTGCGGTTGAATTAATCTGTGCCATGCAGGCCGCTGACTTTAGAGGACCTGAAAAACTAGCACCGAAAACAAAGAAAATCTATGAACATGGCAGAAAGGTTAGTCCCGTGATCCACTGTGACCGCATGTTCCATCGCGATATGGAAGCAATAGCTTCTTGGATGCTGGATCCATCGTGGAACGAGTTTTTAATAGCAACGAAAACGGAAAAACTACCACACTAATAAGAGGGGGCAATTACGATGACAAACGTTAAACAAACGATTAAAGCAGCAACAGGAACAGAGCTGACAGCAAAAGGATGGGTTCAAGAAGCGGCTATGCGCATGCTCATGAACAACCTGGATAACCAAGTGGCAGAAAACCCGGATGAACTTGTTGTTTATGGCGGAATCGGGAAAGCCGCGCGCAACTGGGACTCTTATCATAAAATCGTAGAAACGCTTCAAAAACTTGAAAACGATGAAACACTTCTTGTACAGTCTGGTAAACCCGTTGCGGTATTCAAGTCTCATAGTGATGCACCGCGTGTTTTGCTCGCAAACTCAAATCTCGTTCCAGCATGGGCGAACTGGGAAACATTTAGAGATCTTGAAAAACGCGGTCTTATGATGTATGGACAAATGACAGCAGGGAGCTGGATCTATATCGGAACCCAAGGCATTCTGCAAGGCACGTATGAAACTTTCGCAGAAGCTGCAAGAAAGCATTTTAACGGCTCATTAAAAGGAACAATCACTCTCACGGCCGGTCTTGGCGGAATGGGTGGAGCACAGCCTCTGGCCGTGACGATGAATGATGGTGTAGTGATTGCGATCGACGTGGATGAAACTAGAATACAAAGAAGACTTGATACAAAATACTTAGATAGAAAAACAGACAGTTTAGAAGAAGCTTTGAAACTTGCAAAAGAATATGCAGAAAAAGGAGAGCCGCTATCAATCGGTTTACTTGGCAACGCAGCTGAAGTTTTACCGAAGCTAATTGAAATGGGTGAAATCCCTGACCTGGTAACTGACCAAACATCAGCTCATGATCCGCTGCATGGCTACTTGCCAGTCGGTTTCACAATGGAAGAAGGAGCAGAGTTGCGCACACGCAATCCCCAGCAGTATATTGAGAAATCAAAAGAGTCGATGGCTACCCATGTTCAAGCTATGCTCGATATGCAAAAGAAAGGTGCTGTCGTGTTTGACTACGGCAACAACATCAGACAAGTTGCGTTTGATGAAGGTGTTAAGGATGCCTTTGATTTCCCTGGTTTTGTTCCAGCGTTTATCCGCCCTCTCTTCTGTGAAGGAAAAGGACCATTTAGATGGGTAGCATTATCAGGTGACCCTGAGGATATTCGAAAAACAGATGAAGTGATTTTAAGAGAGTTCAGCGATAACGAGCATCTTTGCAAATGGATCAAAATGGCACAGGAAAAAGTACAATTCCAAGGGCTTCCTTCCCGTATTTGCTGGCTAGGGTACGGTGAGCGTGCGAAGTTTGGAAAAATCATAAATGAAATGGTAGCGAATGGCGAACTTTCAGCACCGATTGTAATCGGCCGTGATCACCTGGATTGTGGTTCCGTTGCTTCTCCAAATCGTGAAACGGAAGCAATGAAAGACGGAAGTGATGCGGTTGCGGACTGGCCAATTCTTAATGCAATGATCAATGCTGTCAACGGTGCAAGCTGGGTTTCAGTTCATCATGGCGGTGGTGTTGGAATGGGCTACTCTCTTCATGCAGGAATGGTTATTGTGGCTGACGGTACAGAAGAAGCCGCTCGCCGATTGGAGCGTGTTCTGACAAGTGACCCAGGAATGGGAATCGTAAGACATGCAGATGCAGGATACGATTTAGCGATCGAAACTGCGAAAGAAAAAGGCGTAAATATACCGATGATTAATGAATAAAGGAGTGTTACTTATGCTGGATACACTAATTTTTGCTTCACAGGTTGTTGCTCCCAATGGTGAGAATCGTTCCATTCGCGGTATTGAAATGAACGAGCTTAAAGTAATCGATGACGGTGCCGTAGGGATAAAAGATGGCAAGATCGCCTTTGTCGGAACTCGTGAAGAGGCATCTCAATTGCAGGCAAAAGAAACGATAGACGGAACTGGCAAAATATTATCCCCTGGTCTAGTGGATCCCCATACACATCTTGTGTTTGGGGGATCTCGTGAACATGAGCTCGCTTTAAAGCAGCAAGGAGTTCCTTATTTAGAGATTTTAGCGCAAGGGGGCGGGATTCATTCCACTGTAAAAGCGACACATGAAACGAGTGAAGAAGCTCTTTATGAAAAAGGTCTGTTTCATTTAAACAGATGTTTAACTTATGGTGTTACAACGATGGAAGCGAAAAGCGGCTATGGATTGGATAAAGAAACAGAAATGAAGCAGCTGCGTGTTGCGAAAAAACTGAATGAAAACCACCCAATTGATTTGGTTTCAACGTTTTTAGGAGCTCATGCGATTCCGGAAAAATACAAAGGCAGACCAGATGCCTTTTTAGAAGAAATGCTCTCGATGCTGAAGGAAATATCGAAAGAAGGCTTAGCTGAGTTTGTTGATATTTTTTGTGAAACAGGCGTATTTTCTGTTGAACAATCGCGCATCTTTCTGCAAAAAGCAAAAACAGCAGGTTTTGGTGTGAAGATCCATGCTGATGAGATCGACCCTCTTGGCGGAACGGAAATGGCTTGCGAAATCGGTGCCATTTCAGCTGATCACTTAGTTGGGGCAAGTATGGAAGGCGTTCGTATGCTGGGTGAATCAGATACGATTGCAGTACTTCTGCCGGGAACGACATTTTATTTAGGAAAAGATCACTTTGCACCTGCGCGAGAAATGATTACAAGCGGAGCAGCCGTTGCATTATCAACTGATTTCAATCCAGGGAGTTCACCGACCGAAAACCTTCAATTCATTATGAACTTGGCTGCTTTAAAACTGAAAATGTCACCGGAAGAGATTTGGAATGCCGTTACGGTTAATGCTGCATATGCAATTGGCAGAGGGGATGTTGCTGGCAGTCTGTTAGAAGGCAGAAATGCAGATCTCGTCTTATGGGACGTGCCGAACTACAAATATGTTCCTTATCATTATGGAGTGAACCACGTAAACAAAGTATGGAAAAACGGAAAAGTGGTGGCTGGAAGGGCGATTTCACATGCAGATTATACCCTTTCTTCGTAAGACAGGCGAAGCGCCATTTACTGACAGAGGTATTAAGAAAGCAGGTCAGCTCTTAAAGCAATGGAACGGTGAAAAGGTGAGAGGGGTAGCCATAGCTGGTGCACCTCTTTCCAAAACTTCCATTTCTCATTCAGGAGCTCATTTATCACCACAGACGATCCGTTCGATGATGCAGTCATTTTCAACGTACAGTATTGAGCATGAAAAGGACATGTGGGACACCGTTATCACGGACTTTGGAGATATTGAGATGCACGTGACAGATCTCTTTGAATCGCAATCCCGCATTCATTCAGTTTTAAAAGAAATTCAGGAAGAACATCGTGAAGCTGTTGTTATTACACTTGGCGGTGATCATTCTGTTTCAGCAGGGGCTATTCAGGCGTTTCAGGAAACGAGAGGAAGAGTCGGCATCATTCAGTTCGATGCTCATTTTGATCTAAGAAACACAGAAGATGGCGGTCCATCTAACGGAACTCCATTTCGGCAGCTTATTGAAAAAGGAATCATTACAGGAGACCAGCTCATCCAGCTGGGTATACGTGATTTTGCTAATGGCAAGCTGTATCACGAATATGCAAAAGACCATGGCGTGACTGTTTATACGATGGGTGATATCAAACGAGAAAGTTTGCTCGTTTTGCTGAAAAAATCAGTTGAACAGTTAAAACAGACAACAGATAACATATATATTTCACTGGATATGGATGTACTGGATCAGGCGTATGCTCCAGGATGTCCTGCGATCGGTCCTGGCGGTTTGGACAGTGAGTCATTAATAGAAGGCATTCAGTGGCTGGGACAGAATGAGTCTGTAAAGGGGATGGATATTGTTGAAATCGATCCAACACTGGATTTTAGAAATATGACAAGCCGTCTTGCTGCGTATGTAATCATGCAGTTCACCTTAAATTACACCAACAGAAAGCATAGCGTATAAGCACGATTATCGGCCAAGCAACAAGTTTAAGTCGATATTTTAAGTGCAGGTAAAGCGGGCGGATCAAGTTAGGCAGTCAATAAAATATTCTTTATGCGAATGGCTCGTTTCGAATGGTTGTTTTCTGAAGGCTGTTTTCTAGGAGATAGTTGCTTCAGGCGCATTATGGTAACTGCCTCAAATGGAAGGTTGATTGGAGTGTAAGATGCGAGACTCCTGCGGGATCCAGGGTGACAGGTGAGACCATTCAATGTCGCAAGGCGACGAGTGGGCTCACCGCACGCCCCGCGGAAAGCGAGTATTCTGAAACGGAAATCAACTGCTTTCAAAAACAATATTGATTGCGAAAACAGCTTTACTAAAAGATGTATCTTAACAGCTATGCGAATAGAATGGGAGGGGAAAAAATGAGTGATTTTGGTACCTTTATCGAAACTTCCAGAAAGCAAAAGGGATTAAGCAAATCAGAACTTGCTAGAAGATTAAATATTACGCCGCAGTATATGGCTGATATCGAAAAAGGCAGGATGATTCCATCTGAAGAAAAAATCGAAAAGCTTGTCATCACGTTAGAGCTGAATGAAAAAGAAACATTCAAACTAGCAGACAAACTTCCGTTAAGAGTACTGGCAGAAGCAAAACAAGAATTCTATAAAACAGTGTAAAAAAAGTCTGCCGAATTCGGCAGACTTTTTTTTCTGAAATATTAGTTTCTAACAGCTTGTTGCTTTTAAAGTTATTTTCGATAAGAGCTTCATTGAAGTTGATTGGAGTGCAAGGTGCGAGACTCCTCGAAAATGAAAATCACATTTTCTTCGTGCGATGTAAAGCTGCCGAAGCCTTCCTTGTCCTGCGGGATCAGCGTGCCTGCCACTTGAGTACTCTTCTAGCAAGGCATGCGACGAGGAAGCTTGCTTCGGTAAGATTTCTTTTAGACGCAGGAGCAGTACCATATGTTTCTTCCAGTAGGCTCACCTTACCCCTCGCGGAAAGCGAGCATCCTGAAACGGAATTCAACCACTACCAAGAGCATCAATTAATGCGAAAATAGCCTATCTTAATATCTGTTATTCTTCTTGAGGCCGAGATGGCGGAGATTGCTTTTGTTTAAACAATTGTTTAAGTTTAGACCAGCGAAGTTCAATTAACGGCTGTGCAATTGCAATAACAGGCTTACTCGCCAAGAATAATGTAATGATAACGGTAAAGAACAGAAGCATAAAGTACAAGCCGTTATCTTTTATTGAGGCAAAAAGATCTGTTGTAAACAAATACTTCAATATAAAGCCGTGAAGCAGATAGATGTACAAAGTTCTTTCGCCAAACTCAGTGAAAAACATTCTTCTTCTTGGGATCAGGGCTAAAACACTAAAAGTAGCAACGAACATTACACCGTACATCGCAAGCCGGATCAATCCGCCATACCACGTCTTATACCCGATAATGTCGGTATAAGAGGAAGAAGCCAGAAACCATTCTTTCATACCATTTGGAAAAAAGAAATGATACACGAAGAACAACACGATTAAAAATGCTGCAGATGCCGCTTTTCGTGACGGCTTCAATATTTTTTTGAAGTCTCTTTTTTCAAGCAAGTGCCCCAGTAAGAAAACAGGGAAGAAGACAAATGTTCTCATCAGACTAAGGAAGGTTCCCATTTCATGAATGTAGCCGACTGCTACTCCTATTCCAATCGCTAAGATTAACGGGTGTTTCATTTTTACAAATAGTTTCAATAGCACATTCCAAAATAACATGCTTAACAGGAACCAAAGTGTCCAATGCGGATCAAAGAAATTGAGTTTCATTTCGCTTTTTCCGTATAGGTCATAATAATAAAAACTATATACAATTTGGAAGATTAAATAAGGAATAAAGACCTTTTTAAAAATTTTTGTTAAGTATCCATCACGCCATACACCTTTTGTGAAAAAGCCGGCTATTAAGATAAAAGCTGGCATATGAAAAGTATAAATAAAGTTATAAATCGTATAAAGCCACTCATTTTGCCCTTTTATAGGAGAAATGAAGTGTCCGAACACGACCAGAAAAATTAAAATAAATTTTGCGTTGTCAAAATAATAATCGCGTTCGCTTGTTGCAGTACCCATCAGAAATTCCTCCAATAAAAATTCACCATATTAAGTATTCGTATGAATTTCTCTATTTTCTACTATAATTCCCAACCTTCATATGTTTTCTAACCTCTAAATGTAAAAAAAACGCATTTCCCTTATAAAAGGAAACACGTTTTTTGTTTTCAAACTCTAAAAATCAATTTTTATCTTTAAGAAACCAGCACTTCGAAGGGCTTCATAGATAATGACAATGGCAGGTCCGATGATCAATCCCATAAATCCGAGCAGTTTGAATCCAATATAAAGGGAAACGAGAGCAGCTAATGCTGATATGCCAAGGCTCGAGCCTAGGATTTTAGGTTCAATAATTCTTCTGATGATTGTAATAACACCGAACATAATAAGAAGACCGATTGCCAAGTGATCATTATGGTTAACGAAGAATGAATAAGCAGCCCATGGAACAAGTACGGAACCCGTTCCCAATATCGGTAAAATATCAACGACAACGATTAAGACCGCTATGATTACAGCATATTGTACATCTAAAATCATAAGACCTACAAAAGCTAGAATGTAAGTAATAAAACTTAAGATAATCTGTGCTCTGAAAAAGCCGACAGTTGCTTTTGATAATTGGTTAAATACAAGTTCCACTTTCTCACGTGCTGAAGTTGTAAATAAGTTAAGAAATTCAGCGTACAATCTAGGTAAATCCAATGAAAATAAAAATAAAGCAACAAGATAAATGATAAAGTAGATCATTAATCCTGGTATGGAAGTAATTATTCCTAATATACCAGTAGTCAGTCCTTTTGCAGATTGAACGGCGTATTCTCTTAATCCACTTAAACTGTCTTCGAGTGTTCCAACTACCTCTGGAGGCAGACTAGCATAGAAATTTTCCATTTCATAAAATGTATTTTCTGCTATTTCAAACAAATGGACAGAATAGGATGGGAGAACCGTAATAAATTCGATGACCTGAATAACGAGTGTAGTAACAAGCCAATAAGTGAGAAGGCCGGTTCCTGTTAGAAATAACAAAAAGGTAACCGTAACAGAAAGCAAGCGTCTGCCCTTCATCAGTTTGATGAACATTTTTACGATCGGTTCAAGCATGATTGCCGTAATTAATGCAAGAAGGAGAGGTATACTGTAAAAGACAAAAACGATGATTCCAGCAAGCAATATAAGCAGTAAAACGATGTTCTTTACAGTCATGATCCGGCTCCTATCCCCGTATAATTATCCGGTATATTTGCAGTTTATTGTTAACCATTATGACCGGAATATGAGGTGAAAATTCTCCCTCTACACAATGATGTTACGACATCGTGAAAAAGTCAATTGTAAGAAGTGAAGTTTTCTAAAATCTTTTTATTTTCCTAACTGCTTCTTTAAGGCGAGAATAGCATTAAGCTGTCCTCCTGCAATTAGAATCATTGCAGAAAGATAAAACCAAACCATTAACGTTAAAAGTGCTCCAAGGTTTCCGTATATTTGACTATAATCAAAAATCAAAACATAAGATGAAAATAAATAGGAAATGACATGCCATCCGAATGTTGAAAAAATAGCTCCTGGCCAAACATTTCTAAAAGATAAGTTTACATTCGGTGCAAACATATAAAGTGCTGAAAAAATGGAAAGCAGTACCGAAAACCCGATTACGTACCGGGCTGTTTCCCAAATCTGCCAGATCGGATTGGAAAAGCCGCTTTTTTCAAACACGTACATTCCGATGGTTCTTCCGAATACGGGTAATAAAAGAGCGGTTATGCTGGCACTTACGAGTCCAAACGTTAAAAAGATGCCGAGTATCAACTCTTTTAAAAAGGGTCTGCTCTCTTCAACTTGATAGGCTTGATTAAAAACACGAATGATTGCATGAATCCCAATGGAAGCAAGCCAAATCATAACAATGAACGAAACCGATAAGACATCTCCCCGCTGCTCATCCAGCACGGTAATCAGATTATATTCTAGTAATTTATATGCTTCTTCAGGAGCAATAGACTGGAAAAGAGTTAAAACATAAGAAGTAGAAATCGGTAAATATCCTAAAATGGTAAAGATCAAAAAAACAAACGGAAAAATAGAAACGAGAAAGTAATAGGCTAACTGTGCTGACAGATCAAATACTTTATCTTCAAAAAAGCGGTGAAGCCATTGTTTTAATAACCAGCGCATATGTATAAATCCTCCAAACTGGCGACTATCTTATCATGCATTATTCCCGTAATAAAAAAAAAGAACGCTTTTTTTGAAACAAAACGTTCTTTTATCCGTAGTAGTGTGTTGTGATATAAAAAAACTAAAATCTATTACAGCAGGATCAAGGTCTTCTAACAGGGTTAGAGCCGCAGTCGCAGCAGCATAGATAAACAAAAGGAGAGGCAGTAGTCGGTGGCTGAAGAATAGGGCAGCAGCATGGAAAAACTTTTTTGCAGAACATCGGCACGCCACCAAATAATACACACGAATAGCACGTAACGCTACATCCGCATGAGCACATGAGAAAAAACACCCCCTTTCAATCAATATATGAAAAGTGGGATAAGCCTGGCAGGGCTTAATTGGCTTTGCAATAGCCTTTATTCTTTGAAGTTATTTTCAATTTCTAAAGGCAATACTATTAAACAGATGTTTAACAGGGAGGATATTTAGAATGGACTTATTTGCAGCAGATTTTTGGTCCGCATTACTGGCAATTGTTGTCATTGATTTAGTACTGGCGGGAGATAATGCGATCGTTATCGGATTGGCAGCTAGAAATTTACCAAAACAAAATCAAAAGAAAGTGATTCTCTGGGGTACTGTTGGAGCTATCGTAATCAGAGCTGCAGCAACACTTGCCGTTGTGTGGCTGCTAAAAATTCCAGGACTATTATTAGCAGGCGGACTCATCCTTTTATACATTGCTTATAAATTAATGGTTGAAGAAAAAGATCACGATGTAGAAGCGAAAGATAATATTTTCGCAGCAATCAGAACGATTATCATTGCGGACGCTGTGATGGGGCTCGATAATGTACTTGCCGTAGCAGGTGCCGCACACGGAGATTTTCTGCTTGTTGTCATCGGATTATTGATCTCTGTTCCGATTGTTGTTTGGGGAAGTACATTATTCCTAAAACTAATGGAAAAATATCCATTCATCATTACGATCGGTGCTGGAGTGCTCGCGTGGACTGCTTCTAAAATGATCGTCGGTGAAAAGTTCATGAAGCCATATTTTGAAAATGATTTTATTAAATATGGATTTGAAATTTTAATGATCGTGGTTGTTTTAGGGCTGGGAATGTTGAAAAAGAAAAAGATGAGTGAAGAAAAAGAAGCAGAAACTGAACCCTCTAAAAGTGAAGTATAAATATTGCGCAGATCCAAAAGGAAACTATCCTTTTGGGTCTTTTTTTTGATGCACACGTTATTAATCCAACGACTTTTAAACGTAATCCAACGAAAAACAAGTATAATCCAACGACTTTTTTCCATAATCCAACGGCAATTGATTATATATCCCCGGGTCGACAAGAAATGACACGTCTTATACACCAGTGGGTATTACGTACTATTTAACGAGCAGCCTTGAAAAACACTGTATCTTTTGTACCTGTTTAGCCCTATGCGATAAACCTCATGTAAGTATTTGTCGATATTTAGAAGGTAATGAAGCAGGTAAGAACAGGGGGTTAAACAGATGTTTAGAAAGATACAAACGAAAATCATGTTGTCGGTAAGTATTCTTGTTGCGGTTGCGCTTATTTCTTCTTCATTGTTTTCGTATCTGCAGACGAAAAAGCAGATGGAAAAAAACATTCAGGAACAAGCAACAGGACTTGCGAACGATGTGAAATCTTCAACAGAGTTATATTTAAAGTCTTATGGAAGTACAATCGATCGCTATAGTAAAGATAGCCGGCTGGTCAATTACTTAAAAACGTTAAAAACAGATGAAACAAAAGGAATGAAAGAATCGTGGCCGATTATCGATCAAGATTTTCAGCACTTTTTAGATTTGAACAAAAATGCGGCAATTTTATATGTGGGGGCTGCAACGAAGCAGTTCAAAACCTCTCCTAAGATCGATCTTCCTGACGGTTTCGATCCGACAGGACGCCCGTGGTATCAAACAGCTATCCAGTCACCAGAAAAAGTGATGTGGACAGACCCCTATAAGGATGCGAGTTCTGGAGAATATGTGGTTACAGTGGCCAAACCTGTACTGGATCCTGAGAACAGTGAAGTACTTGGTGTAGTAGGAATGGACTTAAGTCTTGCTGGTCTATCAAGTATGATCAATCAAACGAAGGTTGGCTATAATGGTTATCCAATCCTATTGGATGCAAAAGGAATGGCCCTTGTACATCCAAATGAACAAGGAAAAAACTTAAGCAAACATTCCTTTATTAAACAGATGTTTAATAATGAAAAAGGAAACATCAATTATACGTACAAAAATACGGACCGTGAGCTTTTTTACAATTCAATTAAGGATACAGGCTGGAAGCTCGGATTAGTTTATAAAAAAGCAGATTTGCTAAAAGATGCCCAGCAACTTAGAAATACGGTATTATTATTCGCTTCTATTGCGGTAGTGATTGCTCTTTTATTAACCTATTTCCTAGCTAGAAGTATAGCGAACCCGATCCGAAATCTGCAAAAACAAGTACAGCTCGTAGCAGAGGGGGATCTGACAGTTTCGGTCAATACAAAATCTAAAGATGAAGTGGGCACACTCACTCATCATTTTAATGCGATGGTAGAAAACAT
Organism: Fictibacillus barbaricus; assembly: GCF_031457135.1. Classification (GTDB taxonomy): domain Bacteria; phylum Bacillota; class Bacilli; order Bacillales; family Fictibacillaceae; genus Fictibacillus; species Fictibacillus barbaricus_A. The sequence goes on from NZ_JAVDWA010000001.1 coordinate 219,086, forward strand.
GAGAGGTCTGATCTCTTCAGTCAGTCAATCTGTTGAGACGGTGAATGAATCTACATCAAATTTAAGTGCCGTGTCTGAAGAAACGATCGCGGCGAGTGAAGAAGTATCCAGAGCGGTTGCTGAAATTGCTTCAGGAGCTACAACACAGGCAGAAGATGCGGACGAAACAAATAGAAGAACACTTGACCTGTCTTCACAAATCGAAAAAGTAAACAGCCATGCTGAAGAAATGACCCGCTTATCTACATTTGCGGAAACTGCGAATACAAATGGTCTTGCTCAAATGAACGTTTTGCGTGAAAAAACGAACGAGAGCAACAATGTGCTGCACAATATTGAAGAAGTTATATCAGGTCTCGCAAGCAAAGTAGAAGAAATTGAAAATGTCATCCAGTCGATTACTGATATATCTGAACAAACGAATTTGCTTGCCTTAAATGCAAGTATTGAAGCGGCTCGAGCGGGAGATAGCGGAAGAGGTTTCGCGGTTGTTGCAGATGAGGTCCGTAAACTTGCAGAACAGTCGGCTGTGGCGGCAGATAAGGTTAGAAAAACGATCGCTGGAATCGGAGCAGAATCTGTACGAGCAGTAACAGAAATGGAACAAACAAAACAGATTGCCATCCAACAAAACAAAACAGTTTCTGATACTGAGCAAGCGTTTAACGAAATCGCTGATACGATGAATAATATGGTTAAATCCATTCATGAGATTACAAGTGAAGTAGATGTCATAAATAACTACAAAGATGAGGTAGTTGCATCCATTCAAAGCATTGCAGCAGTAGCAGAGCAATCAGCTGCGGCAAGTGAACAAGTGAGTGCATCTACAGAGGAACAAGTTCGTGCGCTTGGAACGGTATCGAAGTCAGCTGAAGAATTGAATGAAGCTTCTCACTCATTAGCGAATATGATTAAGTATTTTAAAATTAATTAACCAATATTCTAAACGGATGAAAAAAAGAAACAAAGCCAGGTGCTCTGTTTCTTTTTTTGTTGTTTTATTAATCATTGTTGTTTTTTGAAAGCTGTTGATCTCCGTTTCAGGATGCTCGCTTTCCGCATGGTGTGTGGTGAGCCCCCTTAGAAGATGGATGAATCCTGCTCCTACGTCTTACAAGAAAATCCTGCCGAAGTTAGCTTCTTCGTCGCATACCTTTCTAGATGAATATTCAGGTAGCTGGTATGCAGGAGTCTCGCCCTTTCGCTCCAATTAACTATTCAATAAAGAACTTTTAAAAATATCTCTGTAGCAACTATCTTTTAGAAAAGAAACGTTTTAATAAATATCCCGCTTTGAAAAGGTTACGAATGAAATGATAAATCCTGCAAGTCCCCATACGGCTAAGACAGTCATTGAAAATCCTAATGTCATTCCTTGGATCGGAGTTGCCATTCCGCTTATGTAGTTTGTGAGCTGCAAGTTTACCATAAAGAAATATTTAGCACTTTCCCATGATGAGACCATGTTAATTAAAATCGCTCCTGCGATAAGAGCAGCGAGCATGATCCCCATAACGGCAGCTGTACTTCTTAATAAAACAGACAGCATAAAGGTCAATGTTCCGACGATCACACAAACATACCACACGAGTCCGAACTCCATTAAAATATACTGCCATTGCGGAATGATATGCACGAAATCTGTAACAAGCTCATCTCCAGAAACGGAAAACCCTGTTAGGAGCGGCATGCTCCAGCCGCCGTATCCGAAGACCAAACCGGATATCGCATAGGATAAGAAAGCAACCGAGAGAACTATAAATGAAACAGAAAGCAGCATCGCAACATATTTACTTAATAAAATGCGCCACCTTTTAACAGGCCTCGTCAAAAGAAGTTTTATCGTACCGCCGCTTGCCTCAGAAGATACGAGGTCTGCGACAATAACCATGACGAGTAGAGGCAATAACAAGTCAATCGAATTCTCTACAAAGACACGCATAAACGTCGGGGCACCAGGTGTGTTCGGATCGATATCATTTTCAAGATAATACTGCTGCTGTGACAATCTTATCTTTAAATATTTGCGCCACTCATCCTGCAGACGGCTGGAACTAAGTCTGTTTTGTGTATCTGTGATTTCTTGCTGAAGTACAGTCCGCCAATCTTGTGTCCCCATTTTTTCGCGTTGTTCCTGAATCTGCTTGAACTGAGCATATGTAAAAAGCGGAACAAGAAAAGCGATAATGAGCACGATGACGTAAAGCCTTTTCTTTCGAAGGAGCTTCAGCATTTCATTTCGAACAAGATTAATCAATAGTTTCTCCTCCTGTCACTTCCAAGAACAAGTCTTCAAGAGAAGGCAGCTGTGTTCTCATCTCTTTTACTTTCACACCAGCCATAACGAGCTTTTTATTCCATTCCGGCAATAACGGTTCATTATATAGTGTAATTAGCGTATTATCAGGTCCTTCTGTAACAACGGTTTCTTCTTGTAAAAGCTGTTTGGCAAGATGAGCAGGCTCTGCTTTCCAGATCACTCTTTCTTGTTCTGCCAGCAAATTATCTACTGAATCAGTCCGAATGACAGATCCTTTTGAAATAATAGCGACCCTGTCACACATGAGCTGTATTTCACTTAGAAGATGAGAAGAGACGAGTACACTTAAATTTTCATCTGCTGCGAGCTGTCTAATAAATTCTCTCATCTCGCGTATACCTGCAGGATCAAGGCCGTTAGTCGGTTCATCTAAAATAAGTACTTTTGGTTTTCCTAGGAGAGCCTGGGCGATTCCAAGGCGTTGTCTCATTCCAAGTGAATATGTACTGACACGATCATGAATTCGATTTGATAGGCCAACGAGTGTAATCACTTCTGCCAGTCTATCTTTTGGAATGGAAGAATCCATTCTAGCAAAATGATCTAGGTTTTCCCAGCCAGTTAAATAAGGATAAAGCTCTGGGTTTTCTACAATACAGCCAAGGTGTTTCATCGCAGCTGTAAATTCCGTCCGGACATTCCTACCTCCGATTTTTATCGTTCCAGAAGTAGGCGAGATCAAACCGACAATCATCCGGATTGTTGTTGTTTTACCAGCGCCATTTGGACCTAGAAATCCAAACACTTCGCCTGGATAAAGGGTAAAAGAAACATCTTTAATAATCTGTTTGCCCTTTATTTTCTTTGTAAGATGGTTTACTTCTAAAGCGGGGGTATTTGTCATCACTTTTTTTCCTCCTGTTCAAAGTCGATCAGTGAGGCTACGCGTTCTGCGATAAGCTTGTAACCTTTTGTATTAGGATGAAATTGGTCCGAATATAAAAAGTTTTCGACCTGGAGTTGAAAAAGGTCAAAAGTTGGAACATAGACGATTTTTTGAAAAGCGGCAGCTGTCTCTGCAGTTTGAAAGTTCCAGTCTCGTACAATGGAGGACGTTGTTTTCGCTTCTGCTAGATTACTGAATGGATTGTAAAGACCGACATGATAAATGACAGCATGATTGTTTAAGTTCCGTAATTGTTTATAAATCTTTGAAATGTTGTTTAAGTAGGTTTGTTTTTGAGCGTTGATCTTATCTAAATTTAACGATTCTAATGTAGTCCCTTGCTGAAAAAGATCGTTGCCGCCGATGGTCATAATAATCACATCTGCATTTTTCACTTGGCGCTGGATTTCCCGCTGCTGAAGCTGTCTAAGGAGTCCGCGTGTAGTTTCCCCTTTAACAGCCGTATTGATAAGAGTGACGTCTTTATCTGACTTTTTCTTTATGATGTCTGTTAGGTAACCAGCATATCCTTTACTGTCAGCATCGCCTGTTCCGCGTGTTAGGGAGTCGCCTAAAGCAAAGATAGATAAGTCGTTATCCCCTTTTTTCTGTGTGAAAGCTTCTGTTTTTTCAGCAGGTTTTAGTGTCTTTTTATTGGCTGTGAATTGATCTTGCATTGTCCATCCTAATCCAATCAGCCACACAAGGGTCGCCAGGATCGAAACAGCAGAAATTGCAGTTAGTATGTACTTTTTCAAAATATCCTTCATCCTTCCCGATTCCCTTATTCTGTTCTTTATAGGATAGCAAAAAATGAATCGTTTTCTAACTTTTTTGCCTTTTTAAGGTAAAATAAATCAAAGAGGAGTGAAAAAATGCAAAGATATGAGTGGTTACATATATGAAGTGGGCGCCAGTAGAGGAGAAGAAGCGGATTGAGTCGTTAGATATTTTAAGAGGAATTGCCATTTTTGGTATTTTACTAGTTAACATGAAATCTTTTTCAGGGCCAGATGATCCGATCAGAAGCTTAAGCTATGAATTTTTTGATCAGCCTTATGATGTTTGGACAAATATTTTGCTCGATTTTTTTGTTCAAGGAAATTTCATTACGATGTTTTCGTTTTTATTTGGCTTTGGGATGATTTTAATGGCCGAAAGAGCGGCAGAAAACGATAAGAGTTTTGTTCCTATTTGGATTAGACGCCAATTCGTTTTGCTGGTATTTGGAATTCTTCATGTCGTCTTTTTTTGGTACGGAGATATCCTGATTACATATTCGATCGTCGGACTGCTCATGCTTTTATTTTATAAATTACAGCCTAAGTTTTTGCTCAATGCGGGAATCGTACTGCTCGTTTTATACGGATTGTTTATGACCAGCCTTACTTATTTCTACTGGGCTAGCGGGACCGCGTTAAGTGAGCAGGCAGCGTCAAACGCACATCACCTTTCAGAAATTAAAAGATCGATTCAAATTTATAGTGAAGGTACATTTGGAGAAATGACAGCAGAACGTATACGAGAATGGAAGGATCTAAACAGTTTTCTGCCATTTTTTATAGCAGGTCTGCTGCCGATGTTTCTTTGGGGAGCATATGCCGCTAAAAAGCGCACTTTTTCAAACCGAACATTGTGGAAGCTTTGGTTTTCTGCGCTGATCTTAGGGGCAGGAAGCAAGCTGCTTCCTATATTATGGTTTGGCTATAAAGGCGAAGATTGGCATTATGATACAGCAATGTCCTGGGGTTACGAATTTGGCGGACCGATGATGAGTATCTTTTATATTTGTTCGATTGTTCTTCTCTATAGACATGGAAAGTTTAAACGTTTGTTTAACTTATTCCGTTTTACAGGCAGGATGGCGTTTACGAATTATTTAACACAATCAATAGTCGCATCAACCCTTTTTTATAGCTATGGCTTTGGATTGTACGGAAAGTATGGTCCGTTAGTTGGCGTATGTTTTGCATTTATTATTTTCGGTGTTCAAGTTTTGTTTTCGAAATGGTGGCTTTCTAATTATTATTTCGGCCCATTTGAGTGGGTTTGGCGTTCATTGACTTATGGTAAATTTCAGCGGTTGAAAAGAGTTAACGAACATACTGCATTTTAAAGCAATGAAAAAAATGGAAAAGAGGCTGACAGATGCAAGAATATGGATATACCAAAACGATAGGAGTTACATTAGGTGTGTTAACAATCATTGTAGCAATCGGATTTGGAATCCTATCTTTAATCGGAATGAGTTTATCAAAAGCATTGAATGGCACACAAAATAGTTCTTCAATGGACAGTTCTGTTTTGATTGTTTTTTGTTTACTTCTTCTATGCGGTTTTATTACAGCCTTTGAATCTCACAAGCTAAAATATAAAGCATGGAAAATGTTTTATACGGGATTCTGTTTGTTACTTGGCATCGGTTTTGTAATTATTTTTTTTGTATCTTTAGGGGCTCTTGGTTCTAAAAATGAGATCTTCATTTTGTGCATGGGAATCATTTATTTCGTTTTAAGCTATTTAGTGAGAAAGAAAAAATGAGCGGAACGATTATGTCAAAACATGGCGATTCGTGGTTAAATCAAAATACCTGAAATGATGGTTGTTTTCGTGGATATATAAGTGTTTACAGCGTATATATGGCGAAAATAACTTCAAAAGCCATGCAGAAACATGGTTTTTTTAGTACCATAAACAGGATTAGTTTATAGTAAAGCAGGCGATACATAATGACGGATTCAGTTCTTGTATTTTTCAAAGAATATAGTGAGTGGGCAATAGGGATTTCCCTTTTATTAAATATCATAATTGCTGTGCTGGGTGTCGTCCCATCTGTTTTTTTAACAGCTGCTAATATCCTGTTCTTTGGCTTTTGGAACGGGACGGCTGTTTCTTTTGCAGGAGAATCTTTTGGAGCTGTCGTTTCATTTGTTTTTTACAGAAAGGGATTTCAGAACGTATCCAGACAAAAACTGATGAGGTACCCACGGGTGGTTAATTTGCTGGATGCTTCAGGAAAAGAAGCCTTCACTTTGATTTTTTCTTTACGCTTGCTCCCGTTTGTACCATCAGGTCTTGTCACATTTGCAGCGGCGATCGGCTCTGTTTCTATAGGAATATTTGCTGCAGCTAGTTCTCTTGGGAAAATCCCGGCCCTGCTGCTCGAGGCTTTTACGGTTTATAACATTACCGAGTGGAATAGAGAAGGAAAGGTTATTTTAGGGGTTATCGCACTAATAGCCATCTATGGAATGGTAAAAAAGAAGACACCATAAAACAAATGATTTGTATACTATAGGGGGGTATAGTATATTATAATTATAACCAGCTTCCATTTGGGGAGGATGATAAAAATGGATCAAAAAACACATCGGTGTGAAAGTGATAAACAAAATTTAAACAACCGCTTAAAAAAGATCGAGGGCCAGATTCGCGGACTGCAAAAAATGATTGAAGAAGATCGTTATTGTATCGATATTCTTGTTCAAATTTCTGCAGTTAACGCAGGATTAAAAAGAGTGGGCTTTCAATTGATGGAACAGCATACTAAGCATTGTTTAACAGATGCAATCCAATCCGGCGATGGAGAAGCATCCATTGATGAATTAATGAAAGTAGTCCAGCAATTTTCTAAATCATGATAGGTGGTGGGAACCATGAGCAAAAAGGAAACGATACTCGGTATAACAGGAATGACATGTTCAGCTTGTTCGGTACGCATCGAAAAAGTGCTGAACAAAATGGATGGAGTAAAAGCAAATGTTAACTTAGCCATGGAAAAAGCCTCTGTAGAATATGATCCTAAAGTTGCTCCGCTTAACGAAATTGAGCAAAAAATTGAAAAGCTAGGCTATGGTTTAACGAAAGAAAAGGTAGATCTCGATATACGGGGTATGACCTGTGCAGCATGCTCAACACGCATCGAAAAAGGGCTGTCCCGCATGGATGGCGTCAAATCAGCATCAGTAAATTTGACTGGTGAAACGGGCACAGTAGAGTACGACCCAGCAGTGCTTACTGTTAGTGACCTCCTAAAAAAAATCGATAAACTTGGTTACACAGGCTCTGTTAGGCAAGACCGGGAAAAGAAGAAAAGTATAAAAGAAGAAGAGATTGCATCTAAAAAAAGAAAATTGATCCTTTCTATTGTGCTGTCCCTTCCTTTACTCTATACGATGATTGGCCACATGCCATGGGATTTCGGATTGCCGCTGCCAAGTCTTATGATGAACCCTTGGTTTCAGATGCTGCTTGCGACAGTCGTTCAATTTTACATTGGCGGGGCTTTTTATATAGGTGCTTTTCGCGCCATTAAAAACAAAAGTGCAAACATGGATGTACTTGTTGTATTAGGAACATCAGCAGCTTATTTTTACAGTGTGGTTGAGGTATTTAAAACAATTGGCAGCCCCGGTTATATGCCGCAGCTATATTTTGAAACGAGTGCTGTGCTGATTACGTTAATTTTAGTAGGTAAATACTTTGAAACACTTGCAAAAGGACGGACGACTGAGGCCATTTCAAAACTGCTTAACCTGCAAGCCAAGGAAGCGACAGTCATTCGTGACGGTAAAGAAATGAAAGTGCCTCTCGATCAAGTTGTACGAGGTGATAGGATCCTTGTAAAACCGGGTGAAAAGATTCCGGTGGATGGGAAGGTAATCTACGGTCATTCCTCAGTCGATGAAAGCATGATTACAGGCGAATCCATTCCCGTCGATAAAATGGAAGGCGATCACGTAATTGGAGCGACGATTAATAAAAACGGTACGCTTAAAATGCGAGCAGAAAAAGTCGGAAAAGAAACGGCGCTTGCAGGAATTATCAAAATCGTTGAAGAAGCACAAGGATCAAAAGCGCCAATTCAAAGAATGGCTGACATTATCTCTGGTATTTTTGTCCCGATCGTAGTAGCTATCGCAATCATTGCGTTCGCAGTGTGGTATTTCCTTGTTTCACCAGGGAACTTACCGCAAGCTTTAGAAGTATCAATTGCTGTTTTAGTCATCGCCTGCCCATGTGCATTAGGGCTTGCAACCCCAACGTCGATTATGGTTGGAACAGGTAAGGGCGCTGAGCAGGGAATTCTGTTTAAAGGCGGTGAGTACCTGGAAAAAGCTCACAAAATCGATGCCGTTCTTTTAGATAAAACAGGGACTGTTACGAAAGGGAAACCAGAGGTAACAGACCTTATTGAATTAAAAGAAGGGTTTCTGTCAGAAGTAATCTCTGCTGAAAAAAATTCAGAACATCCCCTAGCGGAAGCAATCGTGGAGTATGGAAAGCTAAAGGAAATAGTATGGAAGGAACCTTCATCATTTCAAAGCATTCCCGGTCATGGAATTGAAGCGATTGTAAATGGGAAGACCATTTTAGCAGGAAATCGAAAGCTGATGAGGGGAAAAGGCGTGTTGATTGATCAGCACGAATCATTGATGGAGATCCTTGAAAAAGAAGGGAAAACCGCAATGTTAGCAGCAGTTGATGGTGATCTTGTGATGATCATCGCCGTTGCCGACACGGTAAAAGAATCCTCCAAACAAGCGATTAAACATTTGTTTAAAATGGGTATTGATGTATATATGGTAACAGGAGACAACGCAAGAACCGCAAATGCCATTGCAAAGAAAGTTGGTATACAAGGAATTTTTGCAGAAGTTCTTCCTGAAGAAAAAGCGCTTAAAGTAAAAGAACTTCAGAAACAAGGAAAGACAGTAGCCATGGTTGGTGATGGAATTAATGATGCACCTGCACTTGCCACAGCTGATATCGGAATGGCTATCGGAACAGGAACAGACGTAGCGATTGAAGCGGCAGATATCACGCTTGTCGGCGGGGATTTAAATCACATTCCAAAAGCAATCGAGTTAAGCCGGAAGACCATGAGAAACATCAAACAAAATTTATTCTGGGCTCTTTTTTATAACTCGGCAGGCATTCCAATCGCGGCATTAGGATTATTAGAACCGTGGGTAGCCGGAGCGGCGATGGCATTCAGCTCCGTTTCAGTAGTATCCAATGCACTGAGATTAAAACGAATGAATTTTGACAACAAATATTAGGAGGAATAATAATGGAAAATAAAACATTACATGTAGAAGGTATGACTTGTGGGCATTGTAAGAGTGCTGTAACGAAAGCATTGACTGAACTTGATGGTGTGAAGAACGTTGTGGTTCATCTAGAAACTGGCAAAGTAAATGTTGAAGTAGATCCGTCAAAAGTTTCAGATGCTGAAATGCGTGAAGCAGTTGAAGAGCAAGGCTATGATGTAAAAGCATAATATATAATGGGAAAATAAAAAAAGTCGCTTCGGCGGCTTTTTTTTGTGCTGTAAGATAGGATGAGTATTAGATTTAGTAGAAATAATCGCGGGGGAATCTTAGTAGGTTTGTTCACCGCAGGTTTTTTTAATTGGCTCTTATGTAAGAAGCTCTTCATAGAACAGTTCATTGGAACGGAAGAGCGAGACTCCTACGGGCTCACCGCACGCCACGTGGAAAAGCGAGCCGCTGCAGAGGAAATATTAATAGCATTCAAAAGCAACAAAGTTTGCGAAAACAGCCTTTTAATTAAAAAGCACCCTTATCTATAAAAAGAAAAGGATGCTTGTCCCACGCTTAAAAAAAGGTTAAATGTTCCCTTTTAATGCTTTTGCGACTTTCGCAACGCGAGCCCCTAGTCGGGAAGCCATTTGTTTTTCACCATCGGCAGGCTGTTTGCTTCCGTCAGGTCCTGCAACTGTAGAAGCAGCATAAGGTGAACCGCCAATACCTTCAGCTGTCATTTGTTCAGGATTCTCACCGTAAGGAAGGCCAACATAAATCATTCCAAAGTGCATGAAAGGAACAAAAGATGTAATCGCAGTTGATTCCTGTCCGCCGTGGATTGTATTCGAGCTCGTAATGACCGCTGTTGCTTTACCTTCAAGATCACCATTCGCCCATAGGCCGCCAGCAGAGTCGAGAAATTGTTTCATCTGAGCAGGCATCATGCCAAACCTTGTCGGAATACCCCATACAATTCCATCTGCCCATTTTAAATCATCCTGTGTAGCTTCAGGAATGTCTTCTTGTGCTTCCTGGGCTTTAACATAAGCATCCTGCTGGGACATATATTTTTTCGTTATTTCAAATTCAGGAACTTTAACAACTTTTACTTCTGTACCGTCTACTTGCTTAACTCCTTCAGCAGCAGCCAGAGCCATCTCGTGAATGTGTCCGTAAGAACTGTAGTATACAACTAAAACATTAGCCAAAATAATCTACCTCCTTAAATTTGACGACAATGTTACTCTTCCCGTTTCTATAAAATTAAAATCGTCAAATTAAAAAAATAATTAATCAGGCGTGTCATTTAATAAGGATAAGGATAGTAAGGGTGAGGAGGATAATATGGGTAAAGTGATAATGCGGTAAGTGTGGCAAGAGGGTATATTTGACGGTAGTACTTGCGATAACGCGGACCGCCATACTACTGCCTTTGATCTTGTGGGACAAACTGCTGTCCTCCATGCATTTCTTCATCAGTGGGCATCATTTACTGAGGGACGAGTATGTAAACATTCTTATGATCCAGATCCGTGATCATTCCTTCGACTTGCTGACCATCATCCGTAATTGCGATAACATGGTAATACATGTGATGCTTACAAAGCTGATGAATCGATTTATTTGTACGATTCCAATCTTCTGGATTAATCTCTCTCTTTTTGATTTGTATCACCCCTTCCCACTGTTCATTTTTTTCATCATTTTTAGAGATATACCTTGCTAAGTGAGATGGAGGGAGGATAAATAAACAGCATAAAAAAACGACTCAGAAGTGATTAATTTCACTTTTGAGCCATCTTTATGACAATTAACTTTTTTCGGAGCTCGGCAGTTTGGCTTTTGATTTAAACAAGCGTTTAAAAAAAGCAAAAACCATTTCTGCTTCCAAGTAATAAAAAAGCTTGAACAACAGACTTCCGAGTAATATACCCGCAACAGCATCTAATACAACATGCTGTTTGAGAAATAAAGTGGACAAGATAATACTGAAAGCAATCGTTGAAACAATTACATCTCTTTTGATTGTCCATGTTTTACTGTGGCGAATCGCTAGGATCATTAAATAACTGGTGAGGACATGGATACTTGGAAAACAATTAAAGGGCTGATCTGCACCATAAACATATTTAACCAAGCTTGTAATAAATCCATCTCCATTTACTTCTGGGCGGGGGACTGTCGTTTGAAAAAAGAAGTATACTGCGTAGCAAATGAGCATGCCAACACAGAAACTCAACAATGTCCGGTAATAAATCGCTCGATCAAATACACATAAATATACAAACATTAAAAAGATAAACGCGTACCACAATAAATAAGGAACTACAAAAATCTCTATGAAAGGGATTTTGTGATCTACTGCAGTTATGAGTTGTCTTGCTCCACGCTCCCCATCGTTTAACACTCCATAAATAATACTTAGTAAAGGGATAGAGAGGAGAAGACATAATGCTAAAATATTCTCTTTTATTAATCGCACTACGAACTACTCCTTTATCTATTGTCATTTTCATTTCTATACCCGTTTTGTGAAGATATACACGTATCCTTAAAAATTACCATATTGTGGATGATGTGTCATTCAATAAATCCTCAATTTCAAATAAAATTTTTTTTGATGTTCGTTTCTTTATTGTTCCCAAGTATTTTTTTAAAAGGGCTGGCACTATTTGAGACAAGTAGTAATAATATCAAATAGCAACAAAATTTTTTTTTGACTTTTCTGATAAATAGCATATAATGAAAGTACAACTTTGTGACCTAATGCATAATTAACCTCTTTTGAAAGGAGTGTTATGGATGTATGTAGGCAATACCATTAAAGTTAGCCGCTATGACGGAGAGTATTTTGAAATTAGCCATGATTGGCTAATGGAAGTGGTATGGAATAAATATAACATGCCGCTTAATGAGTTTATGTCGTCTTATGACAAATTTGACAGTGATTATATTTATTCACTGGCAGTTATCCAGTCCATTGAATTAAAACTAGAACATGACGAAGATTACCTGCATATCGGGTAGTCTTTTTTTTAGGTTCTTTACTTAAAGTTGTTTTCGTATTCAATGTTGCTTTTGAAAGTAATTGATCTCCTTTCCAGGTTGCTCGCTTTCCGCGGGGCAGGCGGTGAGCCACATTTGTACGTTTCACTTTTAAGTGTCTCAACTGCCAGCCTGTCCCGCAGGAGTCTCACACCTTCCATTCCGATCAACTGTCTAAGAAGACAATAAAATAAGATTGATGCTGAAAAGTACTTCTTTGAAAAGTTAATTGAAGCAAGTTTTGCAGCGAAAATTAACCCCATACAAAAGAAACAAAGTTTACGAAAATAGCCTTTTTTATGTCAAAAGTCATTCTCCCTACATACACTGTGTTTAGAGTTTAGGGTAGGGGAGTGCAAAAAAATGGCAAAAAAGAATGCAAAGAAAAATAATAAATATGACAGCCAAGTAAACAAATATCAGCACACAATGAAAATGGTAACAAGCGAAACGTGTATAGCGTGTAAAACGCAGTGTGCAAGAGGCTTGGAATACATTGATCGAATGAGTGAACCAGGTGCATTCGGCAAAGGCGTAGCTTGCCACCTCACGAAAGGAAAAGGGTTTAGGTAATATCCTCTATTGAATATGTAAAAATAACGAAAACTAAGAGACCACCATATAAAAGGTGATCTCTTTTTTTTATGTAAAAAGAGAATAACCGTCATTTCTTACCAGTTAACTTGGGAAAACTGCATGCTTTATACTAAAAAGAAAGCACATGTTCCCGTTCAATTTTCCCAATACACAGGAATCACCTGCCTTGTTACAATAAGAGTATCCCAACGATCTGTATGAAAGGCGGGTAAAAAAGTAACAGGATGGGTGAATGGTGTGAAAAAGAAAGTATTGGTTTATTTATATCCTCAATTTAGAGAAGTAGAGATTATGACAACTTTGTCTATAGTCGGCAAAAAATATGAGGTATTGCCTTTTTCACTATTGCCAGGAACTGTTACGAGTGAATGCGGATTAATGATGCAGCCTGTGATAAAGATGAAGAACATTAGTCCTATCGATTATGAAATGTTAATCATACCCGGCGGCAAACAAGTTTTCACTCAAGGAAACACAAGACTTATGCATTTAATCCAAGTGTTTAATCGTGAAGGAATTAAGATTGCGGCAATTGGAAATGGTGCTGCGATTTTAGGAAGAGCAGGTGTATTGAACAATCGTTCTTATACCGTTTCCTTGAAAGAAGATGAATTCTCAAAAGCCGGTAATTGGCTGAATGGAAATTTCTCTTCTAAACAATTGGTTGAAGATAAGAATATTCTTACTGCCCAAAGTCATGCTTATATTGATTTTGGATTAACGATCGGGGACCGTTTGAAATGCTTTGACGGCCTTGAGGAATATAACTTTTATAAAGGTACCAGTTCCTTTTAAGGAATTAATGACGCTCCCCCTTACGTTCTCTGGCTTATGCTGGAGAACGTTTTTTTACACTTGGAAATAACTAACAAAAAGTCAGTTTAATAACTTTTAGTTCATCGCTTGACAAAAGTAAGTGACGGTATTATTATATAAAAGTATTAACTAACAAAAAAGAAGTTAATTGAAATAACTTACAAAATTACACATATTAAAGGAGAGATTTTCAAATGAAAGTACTTTATATCAATTCTAACCCAAAACCGATGGAACAATCTTTTGGATTGCGTCTAGGCAGACATTTTCTTAATGAACTATCTAACCAAAATGAAAATGTAGAAATCGAAACTGTTAATTTATACGAAGAAAATATTCCATTGATCGATGCGGACGTTCTCGATGCTTGGGGAAAAGCTGCAGCTGGACAAGAACTATCACCATCGCAAATTGAAAAAACAACTCGAATGGGCGAAATTTTAAATCAATTTTTAGCTGCTGATTTATATGTGTTTAACACACCAATGTGGAACTTAAGCTATCCGCCAATGTTAAAGGCATATATCGATAACATCGTAATGGCTGGTAAAACATTCAAATATACAGAAAACGGACCAGCAGGATTGCTTGGAGGAAAAACGGCTGTTCACATTCAATCACGCGGCGGTGTTTATTCTGAAGGACCTGCTCAAGCGTTTGAATTTACGAATGGTTACTTACAAGGTGTAATGGCGTTTATCGGAATCACTGATTATCATCATGTATTTACAGAAGGTATGGCTGCTGAGCCAAATCGTGCAGAAGAAATTTTATCTGATGCAAGCGAAAAAGCTTCTGAATTAGCAAAAGTTTTAGCATCAGCTAAAAGCAACGCTTAATAAGGATCCGCTAAAAGTGGAATAGTAAAAAGGTGACTGTGAAAATCAGCACCTTTTTATATTTTTATTAAATATTCAAAAGGAGTGGAGAGGCATGAACGAAATTTTCAAAGTCATGGAAGAACGATCAGCAGTACGTCTCTATCAAAAAGATAAAGAAATTCCGAATGAGACATTGTATAAAATTTTAGAAATGGCAGGAAAGGCACCTTCAGCATGGAACCTTCAGCATTGGCGCTTCCTTGTTGTAACAGCTAAAGAACAAAAAGAAAAGCTGTTCCCGATTGCTTATAATCAAAAGCATGTGCTGGATGCTTCTGCAGTTGTCATCATCTTAGGGGATACTGAGGCAGATAAAGTAGCTCCGGAAGTTTTTGAAAAAGCACCTGAGGAAGCACGGAAAATGTTATTGAACAACATTAATAGTGCATACTCTCAAGGACGGCCATTAGGGGAAAAAGAAGCACTAAAAAATGCTTCATTAGGAGCAATGCAGTTAATGCTTGCTGCTAAAGCATTAGGCATTGATTCTTGTCCAATGTCTGGCTTTGATCACGAGGCGATTATCCCTGCATTTGGCATCCCGGAAAGATTTATTCCAGTTATGATGATTACACTTGGATATGCAGATGGGCCTGCAAAGCCAACTGACCGTTTTGATATTAAGCGACTTGTCATGCACGAAAAGTTTGAAGATAACTTTTAATGCCTAATCCTAATAAGAGCAGTCTCGTTTCACGTCTGTGAAACAGGCTGCTTTTTGTTTGGGTAAATATGCTATTATTTATGTAATATCAATACATAAAGGGGCTTTTTCATGAGTACTTTAACCATCTCTTTACTCGCTTCACTTGTCATTATTATATTTGTCATTATCATTTTTGCAGCTGCAATCACAAAAGGCTATTCGTACAAACATACAGTTGATACGTTAGAAGATAATCCGTATTTAAAGGACGAAAACGAAAAAAGCGGAGCGGTAGAAAACGAAAAAAACGAATAATTTGATGAACCTGGAAGGGAAGAAGAGCAGAAATGGAATTTACGATCAGCCCAAAACCACCATTTGATTTTCAAAAAATGATGCAGCGTTTGACGGTTACAGGAAAAACGCATGTCTTAAAACTAAATGAAGAACTGACAACGTATGAGAAAATGGTACGTATCCAGGATCAGGCTTGCTATTTAGGTGTCACTTCTATAGGGACAGTCGATCATCCGGTTTTGAATTGCCGGGTTATACCCATCCAAGGCGAAATTAGTGAAAAAGAGGCAATGAATAAAGTGCAGCAGCTTTTTTCAACGGATCTGGATCTTTATCCTTTATATGAACATTTTAAGAGTCATGAAAAATTAAGACCTGTTTTAGAGCGTTTTAAAGGTTTAAAGCTTTTAACGGAAACAGATTTATTTGAATCGATCGTAAAAATCATACTCGGTCAGCAAGTAAATTTAACGTTTGCTGGTACGCTGACAGACCGCTTAATCAAACTTGCCGGGAAAGAGATAGATGTTGAAGGTTCCATATTTCAAGTGTTTCCTGCACCAGAAAGGATAGCGAAGTTAACATACGAAGATTTGCGTGAATTGCAATTTAGCCAAAGAAAAGCAGAATACATTATTGATCTTGCGCGTTTGATCGCAGGTGGGACTCTTGATTTAGAAGGTTTATGGGATCGAACGGATGAAGTGATAATGAAACAACTGCTTCCATTAAGGGGCATTGGAAAATGGACAATTGAGTGCCTTTTAATATTTGGTATGGGCCGTCCAGATATTTTGCCGGCAGCGGATATTGGCCTTAGAAACGCCGTTCGAAATGTATGGCATTTAAACAGCCAGCCATCTGAAGAAGAAGTACGCCAGCTTGCGGAAGATTGGAAACCTTGGCGCACATATATCACCTACTATCTATGGGAAAGTCTGAATCAAACACCAAATGTTGTGGATCAAACGTGAAAATGCCAATTAAAGGAATTTTTTATTTATTTTCATGTCAAACTAGACGACGAATTGCGATTTGAAGCTTTCCAGTACTGGAAAGTAGCTGAATAATATAAGAATTGGACTTCGAAGGATGATTATCCGGCAACAATCTCGCGGATTTTAGTGATAATCTCGCGAAAAACATTTAAATTCTCTCGACAAGAATCTCGCGGATTTTTGAATATACTCGAGAGTCGACAAAAACAGCTATAAATCGACATGGGTAAAATGCAAAAAAAGAGGTAAACCCACATTCGGGTTTACCTTAGCTCTTTCCCTAAAAATTCCGCAATGGCTTTCATTCCATAAATGCCTGCAGCTTCTTCAGCGTCGCGATTATAGTTGGTATTCGTGTTTACGTCATACGTAAACACGTTTCCATTTTTATCTGTAATGATCTCAATTCCAGCAAACGTAATCCCATTCGCCTTTAAGAACGCTTCATAATGGGATTGAAGAGGAAGTGTGAAATCTTCTAAAATCTTGAACTTAGGTGTTTGCTCAGCTGGCTCTTCCGTAATCGGACAAAATTGATCGCCGATCTGGCAAGCGTCAGCAGGACACAATTCAAATCCTTCAGACGTATCTACTCGTACAGCGTACAAAAATTTTCCGCCAACGAATTCACAGCGAACGATGAACGGTTCAGGTGCTTCAATATAATCCTGCAGCAAAGTGATTCCGTCGATTGAATCATCAAACTGATCACCGTTCACGTAAGATTCCAAAGCTGATTTTGATTGAAAAAGCTGAACGCCAAGTCCTTTACCAGCTCGGTTAGGTTTCGTTATAAACGGTCCATTAAAATGATCGGCTGCTTTTAATAGTTCCTCTTTTCCATATGCCGCGATTGTTCGAGGTGTTGGAATATCGAAATTTTTTAATGCACTATATTGGTTTACCTTACTGATCTCGAGCTGCAAAGCCCTGCTATCATTGAAAACTTTTCTGCCGCAGCTCTCAAGCCATGCGAGGACCGCAGATGTGTATTCCGGTGAATAACGATGTCCTCTTGTATGGGATGAAGCACTCATCCGATTATAAAAAATACCCTCCGGCGGTGCAGCGGCTAAATCAATATGCCCTTTAGCCATATGCCAATCTTCATAGGGAAGACCTAATTCGTCAAAACGCTGGAATAATGGGGCAGTCCACTCACTGTTCTCATGAATGACGTATATTTTTTTGTCCATGGGTATCCTCCTCACATCAAATCCGACTACTCTTACAAACTTAGTCTATTATAGATAGCTGTGATTGAACAGGTAAACGCAAAAAAAAGAAGCCTTATTTCGACTTCTTTTTCTGTAAATGTTCGATTTTTTCTAGTTTTTTTAATGCTTTGGAGTAAGCAATAAATTCTTCATTTGATAGAGAATGATCTCCATAGCGGACTTTTTCATAGCTGTTCAGCACAGTTTCTGCTTCAGAGCCTGAAAGCTTCAACCGCTCAAACCACACTGGAGCGGATTCGCCAGGCAACCTGGGAAATCCATGCTTAAACATCGTTTTTTCAAACTGAGAAAACCTCTTTCGTGTACGGTCTTTCGCGTGAAGCCATCTCCGATTTATGAAAAAGGAATCATCTAGATCTGAACTGTTTAAAGATGTTACGGTTCCCGCTAATAATGCATCAGGTTTTAGCTGCTTGAACAATCCCTTTTTCCAGATGTAAATAGCAATCAATAGAATGAGAACTGCCGCAAGACTCCAGATAAGGGGAGAATAATCGTGATCGAATAAGTTTTTATTCCACTTTTGTTTGAGTAAGTCATCGGTCGGAGCACTATCACCTAGTTTACTTTTAATATCTTCCTTTTTTAATAATCTAAGTAAATATTGTACAGTTCCAGAAAACAGAGAAAAAAACTTCCATAGAGGTATGGCAAGTACATAATAAAGTACGAAAAGTATCCCATCAAAAAACCAAAGTATTACGGCTTTAAGCGGACCCATCACAACAAGCATGATTAAGCCAAGTCCGGCAATGACAAGAACCGGGTAGAAATCTTGCCGCACCTTATCACGCGATGTTTTGTTTTTAAGATAATGAAGAAAGATTTTCATTCCTAACATGAAAATAAATTGGATAAAGACTGCACCAAACAAAACACCATATCCCTCATTTTGAAACAGAGAAAGACCGCCTGCAAATAATGCGCTAATTGTAATAATAGCTTCCGTATCTGGCTTTAATGGATCTTCCCAGTTAACCGTTGTTCTCCAGGCGATAATAAGTCCGAGTAATAAGGAAAGGGCAGCCGATGAACAAAGCATCCAAAATAGACCCGCTGCTAGAACGAATGAAATTACAAGATTTAACCGTATTAGATTTGGTTTAAGGTTAAAAAAAACGGCACTTAATGCAACGACAGCTAGAGTAGATAGGATGAACAAGCCTAAATCCTGCCATGTGGAGCCTTTAAAAAATAGAGCGAAAATGAGGAAGAGGAGCAGGCTGTCAAATATCATATTCAATGCGTAAAGGAGATTTCGTTCAAAGGTCAGCATGAAATCTCCTCCTTAGAAGTGTAGGGCATCAAATAGCTCTCATTCCCATTTTGATTCACGGCAAAAATTCTGCCGCCTGATTTTCTCCATTTCTGCAATAAAACGCTTGATTCTGCATCGTTCGGTATGGATCCAAGCAAGATAACGAAAGGGACAGACCCTATAAAATTGCGGTCAATTTTTTTCCACATGACTGCTGGTTTTACCGTCATACTCGTACGGTCGATCCTCGCAAGTCCTTCTAAAATTTTCATAAGATGCTGTGATCCGCTTCCTGAAGAGATATGGTAAACACCTAGCTGACCCGGTACTTTAAAGTTGATATAAACCTCAAATGGAATTCCCTTTTCTGCTGCAAACTTGCACATGTACGCCAAATAACTGATCTCTTTTTCAATCTCATCTGTGGATTTATTGCTTTTTTTCTTGTGATCAAGCTGAATTGTATAGATAAACGTCCAATGATAAACAACCGTCTTTTCAAAAACCTTTGTTTGAAGAGCACCTGTTTTAGCAGTCGCTTTCCAATGGATTTTATGAAATGAATCGCCTGATGTATAGTTGCGTGTTCCAGCCGGAAGGGAATCATTTTCATAGAGAGCAAAAGGACGTGCTGCTTCTCCAATACCTTGATAATAAAGCTGTTCGATTCCATACACAGGCAAGAGTTCAGGATAAACGATAACCTCTGCCGGAAAAAGCTGCTGATAGGATAATAGAAGTCCTCCTGCTTGAAGAGGATCTTGAACACGCACGGTAAGATTTGAAATTCTCGTAGTTCCGCGTCTATTTGCTTTAAAAGGAATGGCTTGCTTATAGGCAGTGTTACGAGAGACAGCAAATGGACGTGATATTTCGATCCTTCCTTGCGCGCCTTCATTTCCTTCAGAACCACCGGTCTCCGATATAACATCTCGATGTGTAAAAGACATTTCACCGCTAAAAGATGGCCATTTTCCCTTATGAAGCAGCTGTACATAAAATTGATCGGTATCTCCGGGAAAGAGGCGGTACGTTTGCTTTGATTTTTCCACATCTAAGGTTTTTGCAGCGGATTTAAACTGTAAAAGAGTCGCTCCATAAATAAGCATAATTAGAAAGCCGACTGCAAAAAGAAAGGTTATATCCTTATAAAAACCAATGAGAAGAATTAAGGGACTAAATAAAACAAGAGATTTAAATATCCCATTTATCCAAACTTCACTGTTCCATTGCATCGTTATCTTCCTGCCTCAGATTCTACCGGTACTTCAGTAGAATCAAGGATTTCTCTTAATACTTGTTCTTTTGTTTTTCTCATTGTTCCTTCCATAGATAGAACGAGTCTGTGTGAAAGAACATATGGAGCAACAAGCTGAACGTCATCAGGAGTAACAAAATCTCTTCCTTTTACATAAGCTGCTCCTTGAGCTGCTTTCATGAACGCAAGTGTTCCGCGCGGTGATACACCTGTTTCAATAAACTCATGATGACGCGTAGCATGAATAATGGATAGCAAGTAATTCTCAATCTCATCACTGACAAAGATCTGTTGAACTTCTTCCTGCATTTTTATGATATCTTCAAGCGAAAATACGGGTTCGAGATAATTTTGAGGATTTTGCTGGCGGTACATTTGCATCATGGCTTTCTCTTGACTCATATTAGGATACCCGGATGGCAGCTTCATGAAAAAACGGTCAAGCTGTGCTTCTGGCAGCGGGAATGTTCCATGAGATTCAATCGGATTTTGTGTCGCAATAACTAAAAATGGGGAAGGGAGCTTAAGTGTTTCCCCGTCGATCGTGACTTGACGTTCTTCCATTACTTCTAAAAGGCTTGATTGGGCTCTTGGTGTAGCACGGTTAATTTCGTCAGCTAACAAAATATTCGTCATAACGGGACCCGGTCTCATCTCGAATTCTTGATGCTTCGGATGAAAAAATTGGATTCCAGTAATATCAGCAGGCAGGATATCTGGTGTGAATTGTATCCTTTTGAAATCTCCCCCGATTAATCGAGCTAGACTTTTTGCCAGAACAGTTTTCCCTGTACCAGGGACATCTTCCAGTAAAAGATGTCCTTTATTTACAAGAGCAATCATTGTGAGCTCTACAAGTTCATCCTTACCTGTTAAAACTTGTCCGACAGAATTTTTAAGTATAGAAACTTGGTTAAGTATGTTCATATGTAACTTCCTTTCTAAAGTAAGTAATATAAACATACCATTATTACAATATTTAGAAAATATAAAATGGAATAAAATTGAAAAAAGTCAGACCCAATCAGGTCTGACTCAATCAATCATTTATTTAAAAACGCTATTAAATTACATTTTGATTAGTGCAAGATTGAGATATTTAGTGTTTTTCTGCCCCAGTTAACGGCTTTTGAATAATCTTTCATATATACATCAATCTCATTACCTTTAATACCTCCGCCAGTATCAGCTGCCACTGCATATCCATATCCAGGTACATAAACAACTGTACCCATAGGAATGACTTTAGGATCAACCGCGATAACTTTTGCGTAAGGATATTCTATTAGACTTGTTCCGCTTGCTGTTACACCGCTGCAACCTTCACATTCACTTGTGTAAGCTGTTGCTGAAACGGTCATGCTTTTTGATTGTAAATTGTTTTTTATCGTGCTGAATGTTTGGTTTCCTGCGATTCCATCGACTGAAATACCTTTTGTACGCTGAAAATCTAGTACTGACTGTTTAGTAACCGGACCATAATATCCAGTCGTAATAGGGAAATCAAAGAATCCCATTGCTTTGAGTTTTGCTTGAAGCTCATGAACATCTTGGTCCCATACGCCAGGACGAAGAGTATGATCCCCCATTGCTGCTTGTCCGCTTAATGGTAAAGAAATTAGTAAACCGAACGCTAATGCCCCTGTAATTACCCATTTTTTTATCATATGTAATTCCTCCTAGTATGTATAATTGGTTAAATGCGCCTCGGTTTCCAATTATACAAGCACTATGTGACAGTCTCGTTAGTAGAAGGTAACAAAGAGATTACAATATTATTTTCATATAGTAATAGGTAAAAATAGGAATTAGCAGAAAGGTAGGGAAGAGTGAAAGAGTGGCTGCGATTAAAGAAGGTTATCTCGACAAATTTCCCAGGAAATAGACAAAGGTTACTATTTTTTTGTGAATCTGTTACATCAGCATCTAACCGATTTAACAGCTGGTCCAGTTCCTGGCTGCAATTGATTGTCTCTTTTGCGGTAAGACCAAATGTTTTTCCAAGACAAAGAAGTACTTCTCTTTTTTCTTCAATTAATTGTAGCAACATGTACCATCCACAACTTTCTTGAAAGATTTTGTCTCAAAAAGTATGCAATATTTTCTGAAAAAGAAAAAGGGTTTCGTGGAAAATAGTGAAAATATTACAAAAAGCTTCAAAACCTGTATATGTATGTCGAACAAATCCATTTATTTTTAGCCTTTTCGTTTGAGGATGTGCAGGAGAGGAAAAAATAGAAAGAATAGATAGCAGTCTGAGAGGAGAAGAATATGCATCACTCATTAAATATAGCCTTACTATTATTAGCAGTAGCAGTTGGGGTGACGGCGCTAGCAAAAAAATGGAACAAACCTTATCCGATTGCTCTTGTTATAGTCGGGGGCATTATCGGTCTGGTGCCGGTTCCCACATTGGAACCTGTAAAAGGAATAATAGAAGAAGGATATACCTTTCAATTCATTATCATATCGTTATTGTTGCCTACCTTGCTTGGTGAAGCGAGTTTAAAATTGCCTTTCAGCCATTTGCGTAATCATACAAAATCCATTTTTGCTTTAGCCTTTGGCGGAACATTCGTCACTTTTATTATTGTTGGAACAGCTTCTTATTTTGGATTAGGTATGGGTATACAAACAGCATTTGTTTTTGCGGCTTTAATGAGTGCAACAGATCCGGTTTCTGTATTAAGTATTTTTAAATCTCTTGGTGTAAACCGGAGATTGTCGACCATTATTGAAGGTGAAAGTCTGTTTAATGATGGTGTAGCTGTGGTGCTGTTCATGATTACTTCCGTATATCTTCCTTCATACATACAGATGGGAGCCGGGGGTATAGCGGCTACGATTATTATATTAGTGAAAGTCGCTTTTGGGGGTGCGCTCGTTGGAGGTGCATTGGGTTATGTTTTTTCAAAGATTACAAGCTGGTATGATGATTATCCTTTAGAAATTCTTTTTTCACTCTTATTATTTTACGGTAGCTTTTCAATAGCTGAGTCCATTCATGTTTCGGGTGTTATTGCTGTAGTAGTAGCAGGGTTGATTTTTGGTAATTATGGCGCAAAGATCGGAATGAGTCCGACTACAAAAGTGAATATCCATTCTTTTTGGAATGTATTGTCACTCTTTGCAAATTCTCTTGTCTTTTTATTAGTAGGATTAGAAATCGCTTATATAGATATTGAGAATAAGCTGGGTCTTATCATCAGTGCTATTTTAATCGTTTTGGCAGCGAGAACAATTGCTGTTTATGTATCACTTGTTCCCATTAAAGGAATTCCGTCCAAATGGAAGCATATTTTGAATTGGGGCGGGTTAAAAGGATCATTGTCCATCGCTCTTGCTCTTAGTTTGCCAGGTGATTTTCCTGGGAGAGAAAATATTATTGTCCTTTCATTCAGTATTGTTTTCTTTTCACTGCTTGTCCAAGGTTTAACGATCCCTTCACTCATAAAACGGTTAAACATAAAAGGACACACGAAAGAAAAGTCGGAATACGATGTTACGTTTACTGCCGTTCATCGGTATGACTATGCAATTAAGAGACTGCAGAAACTCAAAAATGAAGCGGTCATTTCAACTGTGGTTTTTGATCGGATGAATAAACTGTATGAATTTAAAAGAGAAGAAGAAAAGAAAAAGCTGGATGACATGTATGAATCACATCCTGAATGGAAGGAATCACAAGAAAGATTGGCTAAGATTGAATTGCTTTATGCAGAACATGAAGCAGTTGAAAGGCTTTTGCGTAAAGAAATGATTTCGAGTCAATTAGCTGAAGAAGAGATCGAGCGGATTATAGATGAAATTGAGAAGAATAAAAGGGAAGGTGAGGAAGAGCAGGCATGAAAAAGTGTTTTTTTATCCATACATTAACAGATAAATGGTCTGTAAACAAAAGGTTAACTAAGGCTGACGGATACATCGGAACGTCAGCCTTGTTCGTTTATTCATTTTATTTTTGTACTACACTGTTGTATTGATTAAGCAATTTATCAAGCTGCTGGCTAACCTGAACTAACTTTGGGTGTGCCAATTCATGATTTAGCATAGATGAGGTTTTATAAAGTTCTTCTCTTAGGAAAGTAATGCGGTCGAGCATTGTCTTCTCCTTCATATATATATCTCCCTTACTAAATATTTACGACGAAGGAGTCATTCGGCAACTGGCTGACATATCTTATCATAGACTTAGTCCCTTTAGCTTTGCGTCCTTCTCTTTCGAAAAGTTTGCCTTTTCGTCGATTTTCCATAGTATAACATATTTATTCAGAAATGTTTACAAAAAATTACATAAATAGACAATCTTTACCCTTAATAGTTTCACTCTAGATCTATTATCGGATGAAATGAATTAATTTTAAATAGGAATCAGAGCAATTTTTGGTCATTTGAGGGAGTTTCCTTTAAAATAGAAATGATATGCATGAATGAGGGAATAAATAATTTGCTATAATTGGTAATAGAGCGCAAGGAGGGAGACGGGTATGGATCGTATGAATGACCAGACAAACACAAATCATTATGATTCACCTGAAAAAAAGGTCCAAAACACGCACTCCATTCAGTTATGGCGTGAATACTTTTCTGATCGGTTTGAAACTTTTGAAAAACGTAAAATGCAAACCGTCTCCTTTCGTGACATGGCGGACGGTAAAGATACGAGTTATACGTTTGTTCATATTTATCGGGATTACTATCCTGCACTTTTAAATGCAGGACAATTTTTTGATGAAGATATTGCTTTGCTTTACAAATTTCATGTGCAGATTGAGACGTTGATTCGTCTTTTTTCATTTGAAGCACAATATGGAATTGTCCCTTATATGCAAGCGAACTTCACGGCGACAGTTGATAAACTTTCTGACCAGATGTACTTGACATTGAAACAGATGAACAGTGAAAAATTGCTGAGTGAGAATAAAAAGCTTATTGAAGAAAGTCTAAGAAATTTTCAAATTCTGTATGAAATTCCTCCTAAATGGGGGTATTTATTATTTTTTCTCTTTCAGGTCAGCTGGTCCCTTTTATATAGAGATGATGTGTGGCTAGAAAAATATGAAAAACAGCTTTTAGAAGAAAAAGAGTCAGGTAAAACAACTCAGATGCTTGAATTGGCGCTTGTTCATTTTGCGTTTGCGCGAAAAAAGGATGAACTCGCTTTTCAGCGTATTGAAAAGAATGAAAAAAAGATTGAAATGGTACATTTTTTAGTCTGGATGAAGCTTTTAGTTGAGAAGCAAGAGTGGAATAGGCTCTTATCCTGGCTTCTTTATTTAAAACCTACCTTTTTAGAGGGAGTAAATACGTACTATTATCACTCGAATGCCCGTGAATTTTTTCATGAATACCTGAATTATTTCTGGAAATATGCACAGCATACCGGTGATGAAGAACAGTATGAAGAGATGCTGATCGAGTTCTTGCCGATCACTTTTTATGAATACGGTGAATATCTGATGGTAATCGGTGAATATGAGAGATGGGTAGAGCTTCAAGTAATTATGGGTTACTCGCCGGAACTTATACAAAGAAAAGATTTAAAAGAGGTAATTTCACTAAATAAAGAATCTGTACTGCCTATTTATCATCAAACGATTGACCGGCTGATCAATGAACGAACAAGGAAATCCTATCAATCAGCTATTAAACACTTAAAAACACTGCGGTCCATCTATTTCGATTTAGGAGAAGAAGATCGTTTTACAAAATATATTAATCAAATCGCATCTGTGTACGGCCGGTTAAGAGCTTTTAAGGAAGAGCTAAGGAAAGGGAAGTTTATTTCATGATCGATACAAGCAATCTTTTACTTCATACAAAATGGCTGCAAGGCAATATGGTCTTGTGGGCGACGAGACAAGAAAAAAGAGTGCATGTCAGCGACTGGAAACCTTTGTTATTCACATGGCATCAGTCTTCCTTTTACGGGACGATGCTCGAATCTGATGAACAGCAAAATGTTTATTTAAATGCCGGAGATGCGTTTTTGTTGTTCAATCGCTATCCAGATTTTTTTATCGCAAAACATAATTGGGATACAGAATCATTGGAAACTGTCCAAGAAGCAAATGAGATTTTTAGACTAATGAAAAAAGAGCGTGTTATTCCTGATTTCGAGGCATGGAAGGATGGGGTCTGGTCATGGAAAGCTGATGGTCAACGGATAGAAACGGCTTGGATCAATGAAGCGCTCGCCTCACTTCCAGAAAGCGGTTCTGAAGTCGTACCTGCTTCTTTTCGCGGAGATCTAGTAAAGGGAATTTCAAGGCCGGTCATATCGGCATTGAAGAACTTGAATGAAGAGGAATGGCTGATTAAAATAGGCTGGAGGAAGGATCCAAAACCGTTTTCCATCATTTTTGAACTTAATGAGCCACTTGAAGGTGTAGATAAGGATGAATGGATGATCCATGCTTTTTTACAAGAAAAAGGAGAAGGAATCCGTGTCCCTTACAAAGGGAAAAGCACACTGTACCCGGATGATTGGAAATCCTATAAAGAAGCTGTTGAGCAAGAGATAGACCTTGCATCAAAACTGATTTCCTGGCTGAAAATCGGTAGCAAAAAGGAGATCAAAGAAGAAATTTCTGAAAAGGAAGCTTGGGATTTCTTAACTGGCAAGAGCGACCTTTTGAGGCAGATTGGCATTTCGGTTACATTACCTGAATGGTGGCAAACAGTACAAGATATGCAGCCAAAGGTAAAAGCGAAAATTAAAACAAAGCCGCAAACAAGCGGAACAGCTCCATCCTTTCTTGGTTTAAACGCAATCATGCAATTTGACTGGCGATTATCTACTGGCGATGAGGAGCTTTCCGAAGAAGAGTTTAGAAGGCTTGTTGATGGCAGCAGAAGGCTTGTGAGAAGAAATGGTCAATGGTACCGTGTAGATCCGGAATGGATGAAACAAGTCCGAAGTCTTATAAAAAATGTAGACCGATCAGGTATCCAGCTGAAAGATGTGTTAGAACAGCATCTTTTAAACATGGAGACGAATCCTGCTGATGATGTTTTCGATATGGATGCTGACGGTCCGATGCTTGATATAGAATGGGATGACCCTCTTAACTTGTGGATGGATCAATTATCCGAAGTGAAAACAATCCCTGTGGAACCAAAAGCTGAAAATCTTCATGGGACATTAAGAGATTATCAGATCACAGGAAGCTCGTGGATGTATTTTCTGCGAAGATATGGTCTTGGCGCTTGTCTTGCTGATGATATGGGACTTGGTAAAACAGTACAAACCATTGATTATTTCTTAAAAGTGAAAGAAAAAGGGGAGCAGGAAGGGACATTTTTGCTCATATGTCCGACCTCCGTTATTGGAAACTGGCAAAAAGAACTGGAGCATTTTTCACCTTTGTTGAAAGTTGGTCTCCATTATGGAGCGAACAGGAAAAAGGGTGAGGAGTTTCACGAATGGTATAAGCAATTTGATGTAGTGATCACATCATATACGACGAGCCAGCTTGATCATAACGAAATTGGTGAGGTGCTTTGGGAAGCCATCGTATTGGATGAAGCTCAAAATATTAAGAACAGCTATACAAAACAATCGAGAAGTATTCGAAAGCTAAATGGGCGTCATAAGATAGGTCTTACTGGAACACCTGTTGAAAATCGCTTATTGGAGCTTTGGGCCATATTCGATTTCCTCAACCCAGGCTATCTTGGCAGTGAGCCTTCATTTCAGAAAAAGTTTGTACTGCCTGTGGAAAAGGAAAATGATAATGAACGGCTGAGCCAACTAAAAAAGCTCGTTCAGCCTTTCTTGCTGCGCCGGACTAAGATGGACCCGGCTGTTCAGCTTAATCTGCCTGAAAAACAGGAAATTAAGGAATATTGTCCGTTAACAAAGGATCAGGCTTCCCTATATGAAAGACTTGTACAGGATACGTTTGAGCAGCTTGAAAAAGTAACAGGCATACAGCGGCGGGGACTGCTTCTCGCCATGCTCGGCAAGCTTAAACAAATTTGTGATCATCCATACCTCTATACAAAAAATGATAAGCTTACCAAGGCTGAGGATCAGTCAGCAAAGTTTTCAAAAATGATCGAGCTGCTAGATGCCATCTTAGAAAAAGATGAAAAGTGTCTGATCTTTACTCAGTTCATTTTTATGGGAGATATGATCAAAAGGTACGTGGAAAAGAAGTTTGGAAAGCCTGTTTTGTTTCTGCATGGCAGTTTAACGAAACAGAAGCGTGACGAAATGATTGACAGCTTTCAAAATGGAGAAAATGCCGTTTTTGTTTTGTCGTTAAAAGCGGGCGGAACGGGTCTTAATTTAACGGAAGCAAACCATGTCATTCATTATGACCGTTGGTGGAATCCTGCGGTCGAGAATCAAGCAACCGATCGTGCACATCGCATAGGTCAGAAAAAATTTGTTACCGTCCACAAAATGATAACGCTTGGGACACTAGAAGAGAAAATCGATATGATGCTTGAAAGTAAGAAAGAGCTTTCAGAGAAGGTAATTCAAAGTGAGAACTGGATTACTGAATTATCCACTGACGAATTAAAGGATTTATTCACCCTTCGAAAAGAATGGGTAGAGACATAATAAAACAGACATGCCAATTGTGGTATGTCTGTTTTTGGTTTTTATATGAGGATGTAGATGCTAAATTTAATGGAAAAACACCTAATCCCAGACTTTTTGAGCGCATTCCCAGACTTCTAACTTATAATCCGAGAGAAAATGATGCTGATCCCACAAATTTGTTCCTTTTACCAAGACTTTTTAATGAAATAACCACGGGGCTTCATCGAACGACAAAATTTTCACCCGTCCCAACATCACCAAAAATAAAACCCGCAGCACAAGGAAGAATCTGATACACTACAATTAATATCCAAAAAATGGAGGAAGTAAATCATGGCAACTCTTTTACTATCAAAAGTAACAGCAATGGATAACTACCTTGAATCCTTAGGTAAACAAGTGAAAGGTCAGGATGTGCGCAGAGCTGTATTTGAAACCTTTCGTATCGATTTAGATGCGATTTCTAAAAACAAATACGGAATCAAGCTAAATGTGTATCCGGAACCTATTATGAAAAGTGTCAGGGTATCCTTAAACATTGATCCGGAATCACTAGATTTAGACGGAAAAATTATGAATATGCCAAAAGCGGAAGTGATGGACAGATATATTGAAGTTCACGAATATTCGCTTTCTTGTACTGAGACCAGATTGTTAATTAATCAAATTTTCGGAGTAAATCTGGACGGTATATCAAGCCTCGAGAACTCCAGATTATCCATTTTCTCCAAAGGACAATGGATTACTCACAGTGACCTCGACTTATTCTATATCCATACAAGTAATGATGATAGCTCACTGGACGCTGGTAAGACAGAATTAAACAAAGCAAAGTCAGGTTCCGCAGAACTGCCTGAATTGCTTAAGCAGAAGCTGATTAATTTTGGCTTTACGTATAAGGAGGAAACAGGCATTGCCAGCTTTTCATATCCTACTGGTGAATCTGTACCTGACTCATTAAAAGGTCAAATCATTAATGCGATCGTAACAACAATTCAGGCGGAATATGGTGAATCATGAATTCTTAATCCGATAAAATGGAGGTAGTGTAAGTGGGATGGTTTGAACCGACATTAAGGTGGGGTATGTCCATACTATTTTTACTAGTATTAATCGTAATTTTCATAAAAAAGACGGATCGAGATGAGAAATACGCTGGCTGGAAAATGATTTTCTACTATTTTCTTGGCACCTTTACATTCCACTTGCAAGACTGGGTGCTTCCTGTCGGTATTTTTGTATTTTTGCTTTATTTCCTGCCTAAGCTCTCTCAAAATAAGACAGCCAAAAAATGGGCTGCTGGTTTAGGTGTAATATCTTTTTTATCGGGCATTGTCATTACACATTCAGTAAATGCTTATTACGAACGGAATTTTTCGGTAAAGGCATCTTCTGCAAATGCATTTGAGATGAATTTTTCCAAAGACTATGAAAAAATTAAAGATGCTTTGAATGCTAACGGTGATCTAGTGATTACTAACCTGGAACTATCGTTCAAAAAAAGCGGAAAGATACAGGAATTCAACTATAACGCGCTTTATGTGAAAGATGGAAAAAATATGACGGCATGGGTTCAGCAAGTTAAAGGTACATATAAGATTGCTCCTTCCATTCAGCAAGAAAATGAGTCCGCTATGGTGCTGGAGGGAATGAATTATATTTCTTCTCCGTCTATCTATTTTCATGTACTTGATCAAACCGGTCTAAAGAAGATGATACCAAAAGGAGATTTCTATCATGTGGCTTTTGCAAGCAGTGAGGAATTCTCTCCTGAACAGGAAAAAGCTAAGCTATGGGATATACAAACTACAGGTATTAAAGAACATGCAATAGATGCTGCTGCACATGACGATGGAAAAGAAGAAGAGCATGAGCCTGGGTTGCCATATCAAATAAGTATTACAACCATGAAAGGTACACAAGAAACAGGCTACACAGGAGATCGATATGATTACTTCTCCATTTCCCCTGACCTTTATGAATAATTTAATAGATTGTAAAAATAGGAGGCTATAAACGTGTATTTACCATCATTCTCTTTAAACGGAAAAACAGCTCTCGTTACAGGAGCAGGAAGAGGAATCGGACGTGCGATTGCGATCGGATTTGCTGAAGCGGGAGCTGATGTTGTCCTCGTGTCTCGAACTCAGGCTGATATGGAAGAAGTTGCAGGACATATTAGGGAGTTAGGAAGAACTGCCTTCATCCATGAAGCGGATGTGACGAATAAAAGCCATGTTGAATCCATTTTTAGTGAGCTCGATTCACAGCAGGTCAGCGTCGATATTTTAATCAATAATGCTGGTACGAATATCCGTTCAAAAGCACTCGATGTGTCTGATGAAGAATGGGATACAATTATGAATACGAATCTTCGGTCTGCCTTCTGGTTCTCGCAAAAAGCAGGTGAACGTATGAAGAAGAATGGCGGAGGAAAAATTCTTACCATTTCATCTGTTGCCGGTCATGTCGCGCTCAGAACAGGTGTAGTCTATGCCTCAACAAAGGCTGCTATCATTCAGATGACAAAGAATCTTGCATTAGAATGGGGACAGTTCGGAATCAATGTCAACAGCATCGGTCCATGGTACTTCAAGACACCGCTAACGGAAAAATTGCTCGCTGATCAAGAGTACTTAAATGATATTTTAGCTGTAACTCCTCAAAAGAGAGTAGGAGAATTGCCAGATCTTGTTGGACCGGCTGTCTTTTTGGCAAGTGAAGCATCAAATTATGTGAATGGGCAGACGCTGTTTGTAGATGGCGGAATGACGATTCAAGGTTTTTAATTTCTTTTTTCTAAAAGCTCTTATGTAAGAGTTGTTTCAATTGAGAGATTTTTTTGGAGAATCTCATCATTGAAAAGTTGATTGAAGTGTAAGGTGTGAGACTCCTCGAAAATGAAAATCACATTTTCTTCGTGCGATGTAAAGCTGCCGAAGCCTTCCTTGTCCTGCGGGATCAGTGGGACAGGAGAGACCATTCAATGTCGCAAGGCGACGAATGAGCTCACCTTACCCCTCGCGGAAAGCGAACATCCTGAAACAGAGATCAACCACTTACAAAAACAACCGATATAGCAATCTACTGAAATATTTTTCGGAATTTTGTATCTTCCTGTATGAAAACTTCTTTTTTCGTTAATAATGGAGCTACACAAGCAATAATTCTTAATGTTTGAAGGAGGATATTTATAATGAAAAAAATGGATTTAGTAGATGCAGTACGTAATGCAACAAGCATGAACAAAAAAGAATCAGCACTTGCGGTTGATGCAGTATTAAATGCAATTACAGATGCTTTAAAAAATGGTGAAAGTGTTCAGCTCATCGGATTTGGAACATTTGAAACCCGCAACCGCAACGCAAGAAAAGGCCGCAATCCTTTAACTGGTGAAGAAATCATGATTCAGGCAAGCAATGTTCCTGCATTTAAGCCAGGAAAATCGCTAAAAGAAGCGGTAAAAGCCGTATAATCGTCATAAACTACTAAAGGTCCCTTCTAAATTGAAAGGGCCTTTTTGTCATTTTATGACGAAAAAAGTTGGGATTTGACGTTCGAATTAAAAAATATGAAGAAGGAAACGGGCTTTCTATCTTTAAATAGTACACAATAAGAAGTTCTAGTAAAAAAGGGTGAGAAGAATGAACATATTGGAACACGACGAACTTCCTTCAGTAAGTACGTTTAAAGAAATGATTGACGTACTTCCTGAATTTGTGTGTTTAAAAAATCCGAATGGAACATGGGCAGAAGCAAATCGCTTTGCGTTAAATATTTATGGAATATATGAAGAGTCGTACAAAGGAAAAAAACTGGAGGATCTCCCAACAAGACTTCCACTAGAAATGATCGAACGGTGTAAATTATCCGATCAAAAAGCATGGAGCACCGGCAAGAATATTAAAACAATGGAAAAAATCATTTTGGAAAACGGCCGGTCAGTTATGCTGGAACTCATTAAACATCCAACCTATACAGAAGACGGAAAACCTCATTTGCTGGTTGTGACGGGAAGAGATATTACGTCACATAAGCAAAAGGAAGAAGAGCTGAGCGTTGCATTAGATTTGTTAGAGTCTGTTCTAAAAGGTACAACAGATGCTATTCTAATTTTGAATACAAGACAAGAAGTCATTAAAGTTAATGATGCTTTTGTACAGATGTTCGGATGGGCTGAAGAAGATTTTGCAGAAGATAACCCTTTACAGCCTGTCATCACACCAGACTATTTACAAGAAGAATCGAATGAAATCATACAGCTTCTCAAACAAGGACAGTCTGTTCCTCTGCATGAAACGCAAAGAATTCATAAAGATGGGACCATTTTTGATGTATCTGCTTCTTTTTCAAATATCTGTGATATGAAAGGGAAAATCATGGGGTTTGTTATCGTTTATAGAGATATAACATCCCAGAAAAAAGTGGAGAGAGCATTGCGTGAAAGTGAAGCGAAGTATCGTTTGATAGCGGAGAACTCTACTGATTTGATTACCGTTATTGATACGGACGGGTCTGTCCAATACGTATCGCCATCTCACTTTGCAGTTCTCGGCTATGAAGAAGGTGAAATTAAAGGCTCGATTCTTGATCTTATACACCCTGATGATTTAGAAAATCTATCAGAGCAATTTATAAAGTCCATTAGGGATAAAGAAATGTTTCAAACGGAATTCAGGCTATGCCACCGTAATGGAAGTTGGATGTTAATTGAAGTGAGCGGTGTCCCTGTTCTGACAAAAGAAGGGCAGGTAGAAAGTTTAGTAACCTTTGCGAGAGATGTAACGAAAGCAAAACAGACTGAAGAGCTTATGCTGAAATCAGAAAAGCTTTCTGTGCTGGGGGAACTGGCTGCTGGTGTTGCGCATGAAATTAGGAATCCCCTTACTTCCTTAAAAGGGTTTACGAAACTGTTATCGGATGCGGACGATGGAATCCGGCAAGAATATTTACGAATTATGGAGTCAGAGCTCAACCGGATCAACGACATAGTAAGTGAGTTAATGCTAGTAGCGAAACCACAGGCAGTCAGTTTTGAATATACGAATATTAAAGATTTAATCTATAGTGTTGTAAGACTTTTAGAAACACAAGCAATCATCAAAAACATTCAAATCTGGGTCAATATTCAAGATAAGATCCCTCCTGTATATGGAGTGGAAAACCAGTTAAAGCAGCTTTTTATCAATCTATTAAAAAACGCAATAGAAAGCATGGATGCAGAAGGTGAAATACACATTAAAATTGAGAACCGAAATCACTCCATCGTAATCATGATAATGGATCAGGGCTGCGGTATTCCGCCTGAACGGCTTAAAACATTAGGAGAGCCTTTTTATACGACGAAAGAGAAAGGCACGGGTCTTGGTTTGATGGTTTGTTTTAAAATCATAGAAGAACATGGCGGTGAGATCCGATTCTCGTCCGTTGAAGGGCAAGGAACAAAGGTAGAAATCGAAGTGCCGACAATTCCTGTTCAAGGAGTTTAATCATTGAAAAATCAGTCCACACTGTTTGTAAAGGGAGTGTGGAAAAAATGGGGAAATACAGGATATTTTTTGTCTATCGGATAAAAGATTTAAACTATATTCATGTTCACGGTATGAATATGGATGAGAAGAAATTATTTACGGTGATGATTTCTTCACCAA
Organism: Fictibacillus barbaricus; assembly: GCF_031457135.1. Lineage (GTDB taxonomy): Bacteria > Bacillota > Bacilli > Bacillales > Fictibacillaceae > Fictibacillus > Fictibacillus barbaricus_A. Next base: position 253,584 of record NZ_JAVDWA010000001.1, read on the forward strand.
GAGATCAAGTTGATCTTACCAGTCATTATCATCAGCTTCCGGACGATTTGCTCTCTGTACTGGAGATGGAAAGCAGCCGCATCAATACAGGTGTGTATGATTTGGCTCAATGGGAACCTTACACGTATCATTAGACTCCTTTCCTTTTTGTAGGAAGGAGTTTTTTTGTGTAAAATGTTCCTAAAAGGAAAAAAAGGAGAACATGGATGACACAGATTGAAGTTATTAACCTGTTGACAAATAAAATTAAACTCGTACGGACAGAACTTGGTTATACACAAGATAAAATGGCGGATATATTGGGAATATCTAAGAAGACGCTGGTGCAAATTGAAAAAGAAAGAGTAAAGGCAAGCTGGACAGTTATTGTTGCCTTATGTGCGCTTTTTCGAAATTCTGAAATTTTATATCATTCATTAGGCGGTGACCCTCTAGACGTTATGGAGGTCGTTGTTCATGATTATGTAGCAAATCCTAAAGAAAAAACATGGGGCGGCAATGTCTGGTGGAAAGAAGTGATTTCACAAAACGGATACAAGCTTCAACAAAATATGATCAGTAAACATTTTCGCATTCTTGATGAAAATGATTATCGAATCTATAGTTCTTACGATAAGGAAGAGGCTTTAAACCGCTTGAAAGAAATATAAAAATTTTTCACACTTGTGTAATATTTAAACTGTATTTATATTTTTGTAATACGAAATTAACAATGTGCTGTTACTTTTGGAGTGTAAGCTGTTTTACAACACTGAAGGGAGTAACACACATGAAAAGACCCTATAGATGGAAAACAAAATTAACGGCTTTTATTATTGCTTTAGCAATGACACTGCCAGCAGGACAAGCATCTGCTTATTTTTCAGGAATAGAGAAGCAAGATGGAGGCATGGGGAATACGACTCATTATTTAGACGAAGTTCCTAATATTGCTCTCGATCCGAAAATTGATAATATTATTTACCCCCTTATGGCGACACCAGCTATAAAGAAAAATGGCTCTGAACTTACGGTTAAAGTTGATACGAAAGGCAAAGAGCCCGCAGGCTGGAATATTTCTTTGAATCCTGTGGAAGACGCAAAAGTAGACGGATCTTTTAATTTGCCGGTGAAAAGCGTAAAAAAAGGATCTTCCTATTGGAAAGAAAGCTCATCCATTTATGAAGTAACGGTTTCAATACCGGATGATGTACCTGAAGAACTGTTTGATTTGCAGGTGGCTTATACTGGTGACGGTTCCCGGATCACAGATGATGAACCAAACTCAGTGAAAATCATTAAAGAATTTAAAAAGGATTTTACATTTATTCATTTAACAGATATTCATGTTGGTTCTCCAAGAAACGTTTCAGATCCTAACAATGCAACAGAAGCGGGAATGTGGGATCCAGACTTGAAAAAACGCTGGCTGTATCTTCAAAAAACGATCAGACAAGTGAATTTATTAAAACCAGATTTTGTTGTTTTAACAGGTGATCTCATGTTCGGGCAGATGAATCCGAAAGAGTACATTTATGAATATGAAGAAACATACAGAATTCTGAAGCAGTTTAATGTGCCTGTCTATATCGTGCCAGGAAATCATGATTACTACGCTCAGGACGCTACATTAGCAGATGGGGCTAAATATTGGGAGCAATATTTTGGGCCGCAGTACTTCTCGTTTGATTACGGTCCTTATGCACATATGATTGGATATAATTCTTTTGACTGGGATAAGTTTGACCGACAGGGACATGGAACAGTTTCTGTGCCTACGTGGGGTGGGCAGGTTCGCGAACAGCAAATGGACTGGATTAAAAAAGATTTAGCAGAAAATAAGGCGACAGCTAGTGCTGAACAAATCAAAGGACTGTTCTCACACCATAACCCGATTTGGCGGGATCGCGACATCTGGCCAACTTCAGACCCTGAGGTTGTAGATTATTGGAAAGAATATGACGCCAAGCATAACCCGCAAAACCTTACAACATTGATAAAAGGTGAAAAGATCGGAAATACCTATGATCAGCAATGGCATGGCGAAGGGGCTCATGAACTGATTGATGTGATGAAGCAAAACAATGTGGATATCTCTCTTCATGGACATACACACGTTGATAATATTACTGAACAGGATGGCATTCTGTATTCAACAACGTCCTCAATCGAATTAACAGGAAAACCATGGGTAGGTTATCGATTGTTTGAGAAAGACCCTGCAAACAAAAAATTTAATTCGTATGTTTACGAAGGTCCTGATAAATCAATGCCAGTATATGAAAATGGAAACACATCAGCTGGAGTTGTTTCTTTTGAAAATAATTTTAAATTGCCCAACGATGGCTCACAATCCACTCAAACTGCAACGGTAACCAATCGATTAAATAAACCGATAACAATAAGCATGCCGTTTTATATGACACAAGGCAGCTATACTCCTTCAAAGGGTGAAGTCATTGAATCACAGCTTTACGGAACAAAACAATATGTGGAAGTAAAAGTTTCGATACCAGCTCATTCAACCCAAACAATAGAATTGAATCGATAAGGAACACCACCCAGGCATAGCGCTTGGGTGGTTTTTTTGTATAGATAAATTTCTTGAATATGTTTTCATATTTGAAGCTAAAAGAAGTTCCAGATGAAACCGATAAAAAGAAAGGAACACGAGATTTTAGGATCACTTCGAAATACCTAGAAAAGGAGCAAGTGAAATGTCACTTAGCACTCAATCTTTGAAAATGGTAATGGTTACATATGGAGATGAACAATACTGCTTGAATATCGACCACGTTGCATCGATTGAACGTGTTTCGGAAATTACAGCTATGCCTGATCTGCCTGCAGAAATATTAGGGGTTATTCATCTAAGAGGCAATATCATCCCAATCATAGATTTTGGTCAATTGATTGGAACGGAAAAAATAACTGTTACAGACCACTCCAGAATAGTTGTTTTACAAAATGAACAGGGATTTATTGGACTTTTAACAGAAGCCGCAACAGATGTCATTGATTTGCAAACAGAAGCAATTCAGTCACCAGGAATTTCGCAAAATGAGGAATCAATCATTCAAGGGGTAGCTAAACATAAAGAACAGCTAATCATGGTTTTGAACTGTCCGTTTATTTTCAAAAAAACAAATGCATAAGAAGAGGTGACGTATGAAATTAAGTTTAAGCAGAAAATTGATTGGTTCATTTTTAACGATTGCTGTACTATTTGCAGCAACATGCGGTGTTTTCTTTTACTTTTTAAAAGATATGCAAAATACATATAATGATCTTCTTGATAGAAGAGCAGTCATTTCTCAAAAAGCTTCTCAAATAGAGCTTCAGACAACAATCCAAAGCAACAGTGTACGCGAATATTTACTTGAACAATCTTCAAGCAGCAAATCTAGGCTGTTGGATTCGACTGACAAGATAGATGTATTGACTGCAGAAATGATGAAACTTGTTAAGAATAAGGCAGATCAAAAAAAACTAGAAAGAATTTATTATTTAAACAATGACTATAAAAATGAGTCCAATAGAGTATTACAGAATTCTATAAGCAATATGGAAGCGGCCAATGAGTATGCGAAGTCTACCCTTTTTCCTTTAGGGGATGAGATGAGCAAAATTACGAGGGAAATGTCTAACCGGCAATCAAATCTCATGGATGAAGGGAAAGTAGGAGTCCATGAAGCAGAATCGTTCGTGGTTACCCTTATAACCATATTGGGCATCGTTATTGTTATTGCCGCAATTGTAATTGGAATCATCATCTCAAGAATGATCTCCAGACCAGTGGTAAGAATGTCTGATATGCTGAATGACATCGCAGACGGGGATTTGACGATGGATCCCATTCAGGTCAAAAACAAGGATGAAATTGGTTTGTTGGCGAATGGAATCAACCATATGGGGACAAACCTTGCAGCATTGATCAGACAAATAAGAGTTACAGCAGAACAGGTAGCAGCTTCATCTGAACAATTATCCGCCAGTGCTGATCAAACAAGTTTGGCGACGGAACAAATTGCAGCGACGATTGGAGCAGTGGCCGGCGGCTCTCAAGATCAAGTCAGAACAGTTGAAAGTATTGTTGAAGCAATGAATCAGCTTTCAGCAGGTATTCAACAGATTGCAGTCAGCATGCAAACCATGTCAGAGTCATCATCAAAATCACTTCAGGTAGCTGAAGGCGGCAACGCGACAATTCGTAAAACAATCGGACAGATGGACGCGATTCATACGTCGATTACAAATACGTCTCAAGTCGTTAAAAATTTAGGTGAACAATCTGAAGAGATTACGAACATTGTGGATGTCATTACCGAAATTTCAGGTCAAACAAATTTGCTGGCGCTAAATGCTGCCATTGAAGCAGCCCGTGCCGGGGAGCAAGGAAGAGGGTTTGCAGTTGTTGCAGATGAAGTAAGAAAACTTGCTGAACAATCGTCAGCTTCTGCACAGCAAATCGGCCAATTGATCACGAGTATTCAAGAATTAACTGAACAAGCTGTTAACGCGATGGAAAGCGGAACAAAAGAGGTAACGAGCGGAAGAAATCTCGTTCATCAATCTGGTGAGGCATTCCAAAGCTTGTTTGAGAGCGTTGCAGAAGTATCCAATCAAGTAGGTGAAATTTCTGCCGCAACACAGCAAATGTCTGCTAGCACTGAGCAAGTAGTGGAATCGATCGAAGTGATTTCACATATGGCTGAAACGGCAGCTTCATCAACACAAGAAGTATCAGCATCAGCAGAGGAACAACTGGCAAGTATGGAAGAAATTTCATCATCCTCTAATGCATTGTCACAATTAGCCGAAGAGATGAATGAAACGATTAATAAATTTAAAGTATAAATGGTAGCCGCCAACCTGACGATCAGTAGTTGGCGGTATTTTTATGGCGTGTTTTAACACGATCAAACAAATGAAGGGGGTAATCCAACAAACAAAGACGGTAATCCAACAAACAAAGGCGGTGATCCAACAAACCCAGACAAAATGGGTTCAAAAACAAAAACACACGGGATTTTCACCGTGTGCTCATTATATGGCTATTCTTGTTTATAAAACCGGTCGCCAGTATCAGGATTATAATAAACCCGTTCTTTTTTGCCGGTGGTTGGATCGATCGAAATTTCATCTGTCCAAATATAGCCCGAAGGTACTTTGGATATATTGTTTTTCTTATAACGTTTATCGTAATAGACCCATGAAAGAATAGCTAAAATGATAAGTGCGACAAAACAAAGGACTTGCCAGCCGATAAAAAGGTTAAGTGCCGTCATTCTTTTTCTGCAACAACAGCCGTTCCGTAAGCGACGATCTCGCTCATATTGTTGCCCATTTCCCCGGAGTCGAAGCGCATCATAATGATTGCATTAGCACCCATTTCAGAAGCGTTTTTTACCATGCGATCGATCGCTTGTTTACGTGCATCTTCTAGCATGGAAGTGTACTCTTTAATCTCTCCGCCTAAAATTCCGCGAAGTCCTGCCATGATATCCCCGCCTATGCCCCTTGCACGGACAACAACACCAAACGTCGAACCTTTTACTTCTTTAATTTCATATCCTTTAATATTTTCCGTAGTGACAACGATCATCAAAAGGAACCCCCTATCATTTTTCTACTCATTCATACGAATACGAATGAAACAAGCTTTCTGTTTCATTACTATAGTATGATTTTGCCCGGATTCAATATGTTATTTGGATCCAATTGTTTTTTGATTCCACTCATGATCGGCAATGTATCCGCATGTTCTTCTGCTAAATATTTAGCTTTTCCGATGCCGATACCGTGTTCACCTGTACATGTCCCCCCCTTTTGAAGAGCGTAGTTTACGATTTCAGCATTTACTTTATCCGCTTTTTCACGCTCCTGCAAATCATTTTGATCGTACATCAGAATTGCATGGAAGTTTCCATCACCAACATGACCTAAAACGGCACCAGGAACACCGACTGTATCCATCACTTCTCTTGCATACACAATGGCTCCCGATAATTCAGATAAAGGAAGACAAACATCTGTGAACATCATCGATTTTCCAGGGTAACCGTGTTTGAAGGCATACGCCAAATGGTGGCGTGCTTCCCAAAGTTTTGCCCGTGCTAAGGAGTCATGCTCCTCAACCCATTCGAGACCACCAAAGCTTTCCAGCAATTCTTTTGTCAAAGTAGCTTCATAAGGAACACTTGCAGGATTGCCCTGGAACTCCAAGAACAGTGTAGGAGCCTCGGTGTAGGATGTATCACTGTTTTTGTTTACTTGTACAATCGAACGTTCATCTACAAGCTCCATTCTTGCTATTCCTGTTCCTGAACCAAGAACGGAAGCAGCCGCTTCAACAGCGGATTGTACAGAATCGAATGTACAACGGGCAGCAAGTATCGCTTCGGGAATGCCGTAAACTTTTAGTGTGATTTCTGAAAACACACCAAGTGTACCTTCAGATCCAACAAACATACCTGTAAGATGGTAGCCTGCAGAAGACTTTGCAGCTAATCCGCCAGTGTTGATTACTTTACCATCTGCTAAAACAACTTTTAAATTACGTACTTGATCACGCATGATCCCGTATTTTACACTCGTTGTTCCACTCGCATTTGTGGCTGCCATACCGCCGATCGTTGCGTCTGCACCTGGATCAACTGGGAAGAATAAACCGTATTTCTTTAAAGCCAGGTTTAGCTGAGTTCGAGTTACCCCAGGCTGAACTTTCACTAAAAAGTCTTCGGGACGGACTTCGAGAACTTGGTTCATTTCTTGAAAATTTAACGAGATTCCGCCTTTTACCGGGATGCAATGACCTTCGAGACTCGAGCCTGCTCCAAAAGGCACGACAGGAATTCCATGTTCGTTTGCGAATGACATAATAGAAGAAATTTCTTCAGTCGAAGAAGGGTATACAACTACATCAGGTGAGACGGGTGTATGATACGACTCATCACGGCTATGCTGCTGTAGGATTGTTTCATTTTGTGTAGCTCGTTTTTCAGATGTGCGTTTTTTCATTTCAAGTAATAAATCAATTTGTGCAGTTTTCAAGAACACACACTCCTTTTTTGGGGTATAGGTATACTTTACATACAAGTAATCAAAAATCCTTTAAATAACATGAAAATCGACAAAAATGCCTAAACTAAGGATTGAGGTGATGAACGGTGTTAAAACGAACAAATTTATTGCATGGTATACTTTTAGCAGTATGTATCACAATAGCCATTTCGGGCTGTGGAATGAAGAACAGCTCAAACCAATCTGAGGGGAGAGAAGAACCGGTCATGGGTGATGGGAAAAAGAGTGAAAATCATAAGAGTGAAGAACAAAAGCGTCCAGAACAGCAACAAAATGGAATTGCAGCAGGGCAGATTGAGTCTGCATTGAAGCTTCAGGAAACTCAGAATGCGAAGGGCATCCTTTTTCGCTATACATTAAAAAATCAAACGGAAAAAGAAAAACAATTTCAATTTTCAACAAGTCAAAAATTTGATTATGTGATCAAAGACAGCAGCGGTAAAGTGGTCTATCAATATTCAAAGAATCATATGTTCATGCAAGTCTTATCTTCATTAAGGTTGAAGCAAGGAGATACGTTTAAACAAGATCTATTAGTGAAAGATTTAAAACCAGGATCATATGAATTGGAAGTTTGGTTAACACCAAAAGGAGAAACAGAAGATTATCGACAAAAAATCACTTTTAAATGGCAGTAAAATAGGGAAAAGATGAGTTAAGAGCTTATCTTTTCTTTTTTTATTGGCTCTTTTCTAGAAGGTTGTTGCTACTGAGAGATTTTAAGAGACCTCTTCATTGGAAAGTTAATCGGAGAGGAATGGCGAGACTCCAGCAGGATGAGTGGGACAGGTGAGACCGATCAATGTCGCTAAGCGGCGATTGGGCTCACCGCACACCCTGCGGAAAGCGAGTCGTGCAATGGAGATTAACCCCATTCAAGAGCAACAAAGTTTGCGAAAACAGCCTTTTTTTTCATCAGAAACAAAATACTTGAAAGTCAAAAAAGGTCAAAGTATAATATGGATAAAGGTTAATGGTCAAAGAAAGTCAAAGTCAAACTCTTGATCAGATAATCTTGTTACAAGTTACGAAAAGCGAGACGACAAAGTCGACGAAGAAATTCAACGCTTATAGTAAGTTGAAATAAAAAATTATATTAGGGGGTTACAAATATGCGTTGTGAACAATGTGAAGTTAATCCTGCTACGATCCAAATGAGTATTTCCATGAATAAAGAAAAGAAGCAATTTGTACTTTGCTCTAATTGCTATCATAAAGTAAAACAAGAAATGAACAGCGGAGGAGGAGTAAACATGAACTTTTCTTCTTTCGATGATATATTCCAACAAATGATGAATGGTCAAGCATTTAATGACCAGCACATTGAAAAGCAGGAACAAACTCAAAAAGGAAAACGCAGCGGAGGCTTTTTAGATAAATTTGGACGTAACTTATCAGACGCTGCAAAAGCAGGAATTATTGATCCAGTCATCGGCAGAGATGACGAAATTCGAAGAGTGATTGAAATTTTAAACAGACGTACGAAAAACAACCCGGTCTTAATCGGGGAACCAGGTGTAGGTAAAACAGCGATTGCAGAAGGATTAGCAACGAAGATTGTTGAGGGCAATGTACCAGCTAAACTGTTAAATAAAGAAGTATACTTGCTGGATGTAGCATCACTCGTTGCAGATACTGGTGTAAGAGGTCAGTTCGAGGAACGAATGAAGCAGCTGATTGCAGAGCTTCAAAAGCGAAAAAACGTTATTCTTTTTGTAGATGAAGTCCACCAGATTGTGGGAGCAGGATCTGCTGAAGGCTCAATGGATGCAGGAAATATTTTAAAACCGGCTTTGGCTCGTGGTGAACTGCAAATGGTTGGCGCAACTACATTAAAAGAATACCGCCAGATTGAAAAAGATGCAGCACTTGAAAGACGCTTCCAGCCGGTTATTGTAAACGAACCAACTGCGGATGAAGCATTTGAGATATTAAAAGGGCTTGCTCCGCGATACGAAGAGTATCATCAGGTGAAGTTTACAGAAGAGGCTTTGAAAGCATGTGTACAGTTATCGCATCGATACATTCAAGATCGTTTCTTGCCTGACAAAGCGATCGATTTGATGGATGAAGCTGGATCAAAGAGCAACCTTAAACACATTACGATTGAAAAATCATCTGTAGAAGATCGTTTAGAACAGATTGTAAAAGAAAAAGAGCAAGCTGCAACTGATGAAAACTATGAACTTGCAGCAAAACTTCGCCAAGAAGAACTTGTACTGGAAGAAAAATTAAAATCTCAAGAAAATGATAAAGAAGCTGCGATTGTTCACGTAGAAGACATTCAAAATATTGTTGAAACGAAAACGGGCATTCCGGTCCGTAAATTGCAGCATGATGAACAATCTAAAATGAAAGAACTAGCTGCAAAATTATCCGCACAAGTCATTGGCCAGACAGAAGCGGTTGAAAAGGTAGCAAAAGCTATCCGCAGAAGCCGTGCAGGTCTAAAGGCAAAGAAACGGCCAATTGGATCTTTCTTGTTTGTCGGTCCAACGGGTGTTGGTAAAACAGAACTTACGAAAACTCTTGCAAAAGAACTTTTCGGTGATGAAGAAAGCATGATCCGCTTAGACATGAGTGAGTATATGGAAAAACACGCCGTGTCCAAGCTGATTGGTTCACCTCCAGGTTATGTGGGGCATGAGGAAGCAGGACAGCTGACTGAACAAGTACGCCGTAAGCCTTACAGCATTTTATTATTAGATGAAATCGAAAAGGCTCACCCAGATGTTCAGCATATGTTCCTTCAAATCATGGAAGATGGACGATTAACTGACAGCCAAGGCCGTACGGTAAGCTTTAAAGATACGGTTATAATTATGACAAGTAATGCTGGTGCGGGTGCTAAACAAACGAAAAAGCTCGGCTTCAATCAAGATCAAGTCGAAAAAGAAACCCAAATTCTTGATTCGCTTGGTGGTTATTTTAAGCCAGAGTTCTTGAACCGTTTTGACAGCATCGTTCAGTTCCAGTCATTAAAAGAAGAGCATTTAGTGAAAATCGTGGATCTTATGCTTGAGGAACTTTCTGAACAACTAAAAGAACAAAATATCTCAATCACTGTTACTTCAGCAGCTAAACAAAAGCTGGCGAAATTAGGCTACCATCCTGCATTTGGGGCAAGACCATTGCGCCGCATTATTCAAGAGCAGATTGAAGATAAAATCGCAGATGTTTTGTTAGATGAAGAAACGTTAGAAAAATTAGCGGTGAATGTAGTGGATAGAGAGATTGTTGTTAAGAAAGCATAAATACAATAAAACCTTGCAGGGGGAGTTATCTCCTGCAAGGTTTTTATTTTATTACTTTGTTCTTAAAGATTTTTAGATCAATTTTGTAAAGAGACTTCATTGACAAGTTAAGTGGAGTAAGGTGTGAGACTCCTCGAAAATGAACTTTACATTTTCTTCGTGCGATATATTGCAGCCGTTGCCTTCCTTGTCCTGAGGGATCTGTGTGACAGGTGAGACCATTCCATGTCGTTAAGGTGACGAGTCGGCTTAACGCACGGCCCGAGGAAAGCGAGCATCCTGAAACGGAAATCAATCTCTTTCAAGAGCAACAGAGCGAAAAAATCTATATTGAAAACCAAGATTTCTTTACATAGATATGAGTTCATCTATACAATAGGATAAACGAAAAAATATGCCATGCGTCTTGCATGGCAGGATAAATACAAAATAAATCTCTATGTTCTTTAAGAGTTGTCTTTGGAGCGGATAATGGTAAGAACAAGCATTGAAAAACCAATCATTAACGACATAGCTTCAAATACTGTCATACAAAATCCCCCCTTAATAAATTAAATGCTATAACTCGTACAGAAATTAGAGAAGGAAAACTATTGTATAATTTCCATTTTATCCCGATTGTGGTTTTGAAACAAGAATCGTAATGACTATTTCTCAATAAAGATTTTAGGTAAATGGGTTTATTTTCCTAATATGTTTTCTACATAAAAGTTATTTTATTTTTACAAGGAAACGATAATAGTGAAATAGACCTATTAATTATACAATTTACTTATTCCGAAAACAGGTGTGGCAAGTAATAGAGCAAATAGGAAGATGAATAAACCAAATAAAAACAGCAACCATTTTCTAGCCATTTTTTTGACTCCCCCTTTTGTGTATTTCAATGTATAGAAAAAAAGGTTGCTTCATGACAATTATTTAAGAAAAATTTCTAGGAGGAATATAGATTGGATACTTCTTATGTTTGGTACGTAAGTTATGGTTCAAACTTAATGGAACACCGTTTCTTATGCTATATACTTGGTGAGCAGCCAGAAGGATCAACATTGAAAGAAAGAGGATGCCGAAATCCTGCGAAACCGTTGCAAATTGGTAAAGCTGTTTTACCGTATCCTTTATATTTTGCAGGAAATCGGACAAAGTGGGGAGAAGGCGGAGTTGCTTTTATCGGTCATGAAAAGAGTGAAAAATATAAAACCATTGGCCGTAAATATTTGGTGACTTCTGAACAGTTTTTAGATGTAACGGCACAAGAAAACAGCTGTGAAGAGATCGAAGCTGATTTGGAAGAAGTAAAGGAAAAGGGATTTATCCATGTGAAAGGTGACGGCTGGTATGGCCGCATGGTATATGTGGGGGAAGAAGAAGGCTATCCAATGGTTACCTTTACGTCTAATCTTGATATAGATGAACAGCCTTTAAACAGTCCGCCAGTACCTTACATGATGACGATTGCTAAAGGGTTGTGCCAAATCGGATTAACAAAAGAAGAAGCTGTAGATTATTTTGCTGATGCCCCGGGTATAAAGGGCAATATGAACGAAGCGGAAATTTCAAACATCATTGGTTCGCTCTTTTAATGTGACAAAAGGTTTATGCGTTGAAGTGGAAAAGGGGCTCATTACCGTTTATCGGAATGTATGTAGGCCTAGCGGTATATGACTTATGGAACTTTAAAGCTGTTAATCTTTCGTGAGATAATGAAGTCCCCTATACATATAGAGGTGCATTCAACTTGATGAAGCACCTCTTTTTTTTATGCACTTTTTTAAAAGCGGGCGAGCCGATGCATCTAGAGATCCCAATATTCAGCCTCGATAGTTTTTTGTACTTTTATCCATTCAATTCAAGCTTAGTAATTGAAATAATTGTTTCAGGACAATTAAACTGTCTGGCGATGATATGTCTTACTTGATCGTGGAGATTTGAATTTCCAGGTGCTAAATCTACAACAATATTACCCTGTGTAAAATGGTCCTGGCCATGGCTGAGCTGGAAGTTGACGAGAATTTTAGCCATCTGCTTTCTCCTTTTTATTTTGGCTTTTTGCTTGTTTGTTGAGATATTCGATAAAGTTTTGAAAAAAATGTCTGTTTTCTTTGAAATCAGGTGAAAAGTATCGAATTGAGCCAACTTTTTCCATTTGCATACCGTAAGTCACAGGTTATTCCATTTTTATGGAGAAATTTATAGGAGGAATGTCAGATGAACAATTCTAGGGGGAATCAATGGTGGATGTCGTTCTTCAGAAAAAAAGCAAACGAAGAAGATTAACGTGGAAAAAGAGTTTATTGATGATAAGTATTGCTATTGTTGTGCTTGTTGGAGCTGCATTAGGAACAGCCTATTATCTATTACACAAAAGCTTGCCGCAAATTAGCGGAACGATTTCTTTAAATGGTCTAGATGCAGAAGTGAAGGTACAAAGAGATACTAACGGCGTTCCTCATATTGAAGCAAAGAATATGAAGGATCTGTTTATGGCTCAAGGATTTGTAACAGCTCAAGACAGAATGTTTCAAATGGATTTAAGCCGGCGTCAAGCATCTGGTATGTTAAGTGAAGTGATAGGAGAAAAAACAGTTCAGCGGGATCGTTTTTTTAGAACACTTGGGCTGCGAAGAGCTGCAGAAGCCTCATACAATGAATATTCACCCGAAGCGAAGCAATATCTGCAATGGTATGCAGATGGTGTGAATACTTATCTCAAAAAAGCAAAGAAAAACAATACATTGCCGATCGAGTTTACGCTTGTTGGTTATGAGCCAAAGAAGTGGACACCCTCAGATTCACTTGTAATCGGTAAATACATGGCGTTTGATCTTGGCGGACATTGGGAAGGACAAGCGTTTCGTTATTATTTGATGGAAAAATTCAATAGAGAAAAAGCACTTGATTTATTTCCTGGTTATCCTGCAGATGCCCCTGCAATTTTAGATGATTTAAAGAAAAGCGGCATCAATTTTGAAAAAAGTTTTGCTGATGCTTATATTCCCGACTTTAGTAATGGCAGCAATAACTGGGTTGTTTCTGGGAGTAAAACAAAGTCTGGAAAACCACTTTTAGCAAATGATCCGCACCTGCAGCTCGGCACACCATCGATTTGGTACCAAACCCAATTAAGTGCCCCTGATTATAATGTGAGCGGCGTTATTTTTGCAGGGATCCCTGGCATTATCGTTGGACATAATGACACAATCGCATGGGGGGTAACAAATGTTGGTCCAGATGTACAAGAATTGTATGTAGAAAAAAGAAATCCGAAGAATCCAAATGAATTTCAATACATGGCCAATTGGGAAAAAGCAACCGTTATAAATGAAGTCATCAAAGTAAAAGACAAACCTGATGTAAATCAAGAGGTGGTAATAACAAGACATGGTCCGGTTATTTCTGAGTTCGCCCATCAAGATAAACCAGGTGAGGCACTTGCTTTACAGTGGACAGCACTTCAGCCATCTAAAGAGCTGGAAGCGGTTATTCAGATGAACCGGTCAAAAAACTGGGAACAGTTTGAAAAGGCTCTTCAGTCCTTCCATACTCCTGCCCAAAACTTTGTCTTTGCCAGTACGGATGGTACGATCGCTTATAAAGCTAACGGACTTATTCCGATCCGCAAGCAAAAATACACTTCTCTACCAGTACCAGGATGGACAGATGAATATGAATGGAATGGCTACATTCCTTGGGATAAGCTGCCGACCATGGTGAATCCGGAAAAAGGTTTTGTTGCAACGGCCAACAATAAAGTGACAGATGACACTTACCCTTATCACATTACTGACTCGTTCGCACAGCCTTATAGAGAAGAGCGTATCGTAGAAGTATTGGAACAAAATAAGAAATTTACAGCAAAGGATATGCAAGCACTGCAATTTGATCAATATGATAAACAGGCAGAGGAGCTGCTTCCGATTTTAATAGAGCAAGTCGAAAAGCAGCCTTTGAGCAAAAGCGAAAAAGAAGCCGTATCTCTTTTAAAGAAATGGAACTTAAAAGACAGCAAAAATAGTGCTGCACCGCTCATTTTTCATAAATGGATGGAAGCGTTCAGCGATGAGCTTTTCAAAGACGAAATTAGCGTAGAAATGCTGAAAATGTTTGATGGCCGCGAGCAAGTGGTTGATGAATTAATCCGTAAAGCCTATGCAGGGAAACCTGGACCTTGGATAAAAGAACACGGAGGTCTTGTAGATGTGACAAATAAGTCATTTGAACATGTAATAACTGAACTGTCAGATCAATATGGAAATAACGTATCGAAGTGGAAATGGGGCACCTTCCATAAAATTACGTTTGAACATCCATTATCAGCGATAAAGCCTTTGAATCTCTTATTTAATCCACAGACAGAAGATATGGGCGGAAGCAGGGTTACCGTTGGTGTTGCAGGGTGGGACAGGGAGAGTGGTATTGTTACACATGGCGGCGCATGGAAGTATGTCATTGATATGGCAGACACATCAAACGCTTATCATGTTGTCGGTCCAGGTCAATCCGGGCACGTTTTAAGCACGTGGTACAGCGATCAAGTAAAGGACTGGGCGACCGGAAAGTATCATGAGACACATACCATCCTTAAAGATTATGATGATAAAAGTATTCTCGTATTAAAGCCTGGTAGTCAAAGGTAAAGATTCTATTAGAAAGGCTCTATACTAAAAGATTGTTGCTTCTGGGGCAGTTTTGTAATTTGACTCAAATGATAGGTTGATTGGAGTGAAAGGTGTGAGACTCCTGCGGGACAGGCTGGCAGGTGAGACACTTACAAGTGAAACGTCCGAATGTGGCTCACCGCCTGCCCCGCGGAAAGCGAGCAACCTGTAACGGAAATCAACTACTTTCAAAAGCGACAATGAATACGAAAACAGCCTTTAGAAAAAAGACAAAATAAAAAAAGGCGGACACTTGTCTCTGTCAAAATGATAGGTTGGACATATCGTATAGAGAAGGGGAATAACATGCAAGGAGGTTTAACCTTTGTCTTACGAAATGTATCATTTGTGCCGACGTAATATTGGCAGATCAGTACTGATTACCAGTACAGATGGAAAAAAGTATCACGGTGTATTAAAGCACGTTAACGAACATAAAGTATATATCTTGCCATATAGAGACGGAATTTATGAAGATGAACGCTTTATTTTCGTCCCAGCACTTGTAGGATTAACACTTGGTGCGATTGCTGGCTTTGCTTTAGCCCCACGGCCGTATCCGTATCCAGTATATCCGCCACCGCCTCCTTATCCGGGTTATGGGCCATATCCATATTAATAAAAAAAGTTTTCTCCTAAAATAGGGAGAAAGCTTTTTTTCGGTTTTTTTTCTTTCAGATCAAATGATTTTAAATAAGACTGGCAGGAAATCTGTGCATAAAAATGGAAAGTAAATATTACACATCAATTAAGAAGACAATATTTTTTTTATAGTCAGCTCTTTTCTAAAAGATTGTTGCTAATATGAGATTTTTTAGTGTTCTTCTTTGAATAGTTAATAGGAGCGGAATGGCGAGACTCCTGTAGGATTAGTGGGGCAGTTCGAAAAGCGGAGACGGTTTGGTAAGCCCCGACCAGCAAAAGTAGAATGGGTTAAGAAGACGCTTTTTGTCTTCAGAACCATTTAACTTTTGACCTCGAGGGGCTCACCGCACACACTAAGGAAAGCGAGTCCAGCAGCGGAAATTAACCTCATTCAAAAGCAACAGAGTTTACGAAAACAGCCTTATAGTAAGATTTTTAAAGTCAAACGAAGGGGGATTTATCATTGAAACTGGCATTTTTGTTTCACCCGGTTAAAGACTTGCAAGAATCACAAAAATATTATGAGGGACTTGGTATGACTGAAGCTTGGCGGGAAGGCAATCAGGTACTGGGTCTTACAATGCCTGAAAGCGAAGTACAGCTGATGATTGAAGAAGACGAACATGACTTAGGACCAGGAGGTGTTTTCCTCGTTGACAGTGTGGATCACTTTTATGAGGAAAATGAAACAAGGTTAAATTTTATTAAAATGCCTTGCTCTATACCGCCTGGCAGATATGCAATCTATAAAGATGAAACGGGTAACCCGATTCGAATCATTGATTTCACGAATAAGGATTAAACAAGTTCGCTTGAAAGGGCAAATGATTTTTCAGGGGGCAGCGTTTGTTGAAGGGATTACTATTAGCTATTTTAGGCGCTATAACGGGCTGGTTCCTTTGGGGACTTTTCACAAAAGACTTCGACTCAGATTCACTAACTATGCTAATTATGGGTATTGTAATCGGTAATAGTATTAATAAAAAAGAAAGTGAGGTATCAGAATAGATACTTCTCAAATTAATCATAAAGGTATACACGTTCTCAATTCGTGTATACCTTTTTATTTGTATACAGCTAGTTTTTAATGATAAAAGTCAAAGTCCTCGTTTGCTTGAGGTTCATACATATCTCCGATGTAGTTAATTAAACTTTCGCCTTCAAAATAATAGGGAGATGTATCTTCAAGCCAGCTTTGGTATTCCTCAAAATCCTGATTAAAATCGCCTGTAAAGAACCGGTGAGCAATTTGGTTCGTTAAAGTGTCAATAATTACGATGCCTATGTAGCTCTGACGATCTGGTTCATCATAATCACATGCAATGTAATAACTCATCTATAAAAAACTCCTTTAAACGCTATGTACTAATAATGTTGCAATTTAGTCCTTTCTTCATACCATTATTTTTAAAATTGAACATACATTGAAACGGTAAGTCATAAAATACTTACTCGTCATTAAAACTGGCTTAACAATCAGGCTGTATGATTTTTATGATGTGGGTGAAATGAGGGAAGAGGAGATGAAGAGTTATTTTATGGTCCAGGAGAGAATTGAACCGAAGTGGATTCATGAAATGGTTAGAAAGGCAAATGAATATGAAAACTGTGAATTTTTTTTAGAATGTCATTCGTTAAAAGTCAATGCAAAGAGTCAATTAAGTATGAGTCTCTTAAATGGCATGCATGGTCTATGCTGTGTATATGCAAGCGGAGAAAATTGCCGGGATGCTGTGGATCAATTAAGATCGATCGGCACAAGGCTGCTTCCGTAATTGAGTTCGATAAAAAAATAATAAATTTTAAATGAGAGAAGGCTGACGGTGAATACTCGTCAGCCATTTTGCTTTCGATTCAATATAAGATAATAATTAAAATTTAAGGCTGTTCTCTTAAAGATTGTTGTTTTTTATTTGTCGTCTTTGACAGTTGAATGAAGTGGAAGGTGTGAGACTCCTGACCCGCGGAAAGCGAGCAACCTAGAACTGAAATCAACTACTATTTTCAAGGACAACAATGAATACGAAAACAACTAAATTCAAAAACAGACTTGAAATTTCCGATGAAGGGTCTAAAATGAAGAAATATATAAGACAACCTAGAATGGTTAATCGGAAGCAAAGAAGGGATTATTGTTTGCAGAAGGCACTTTTTTTATCATTCGGAGCTTTTTTACAAGGAATGGCGATGGCCGTTTTTTTATTTCCTCATTTTATTCCATCAGGCGGAGTAGCCGGACTAGCTATTTTAAATGAGCATTTTTTTAATATTTCACTCGCTCTTACATTATGGGCTATCAATTTTGGTTTACTTTTACTCGCTGTCAAAAAGTTAGGCAAGCAAACGGCATTATGGACCATCTATTGTGTGGCCGTTACATCTGTTACGGTCGATTGGCTTTCCTCGCTAATACACACTCCTGTAAATATCGTATTACTAGATGTTCTTTACGGAGCTGTTTTGTTTGGAACAGGTGTTGGAATTTTGTTCCGGTTTGGTGCATCTTCAGGAGGGATGGACATCGTGGCATTGATTCTAGCCAAATGGACAGGAAAAAAACCAGGAAGCGTCTTATTTTGGATTAACAGCATGGTATTGCTTCTCACGGCGCTTGCAGAAGGATATGAAATTATTATTTTTGCTTTGATATGCCAGTGGATATCAACTAAGATAATTGATTTTGTCCGTTCCATTGAAATGAAAAAGAAAACAAAGCAATTTATGTAAAAAAGGGGTGCCGGTTGTTAAACCAGGCACCCTTTTTCCGTTCAGCGCACTATATTAGCAATCTCCCTTATGCGCCCATGCCGCTCCTACGATGATGAGAAGGATAAATAGAACTACAATGATCGCAAAGCCTTTTCCAGCTCCGCCGTAACCACAACAATACCCTCCATAACCTCCATAACCGCCACCATATATTGGAGCATTAGCCATTGGAGCATTAGCCATTGAAGCATTTACCGGTGAATTTGCATACATTCTAAAATTCCTCCTTACGATTTTATCTATCGACTTCGATACAGTATATGTATTAGGTGAAAATCGTGTATGGACAAATGCATAGTATTATTACAATTAGGCGGAAGTAATGTATTTGAAATAAAGTTGGATGTTATCTTTTGTTGGATTTGGGGTAACTAGTAATTAAAGGAGGCGTTATTCATGCAAACCGCAAGCGCTGTAAAGACAACAAATAAATTATTTAAAACTCAATCGTGGGCATTAATCGGGCTTGGTACTGGTGCATTGTTCTGGCTCTCTTTTAAACCAAATCGAATTAAAACGAAGATGAAGTTAAAAGATATGAAGAGAAAAGTGAGACCACATGCAATTGAAGCCACTCAGCTTCCGATTAACAAAGCAGGTCATCCTGATCCAATGGATGTAGATGACAACAAAATGGTTGATGAAGGAGCTATGTACTCAGTCAACTATTATAATGATAAGAAGCAATAAAAAGGATGGAGAAGACTCCATCCTTTTTATTTATAAATTACCTCCTCCTAGCTTGAAAATCTCTCAATAAACTAGAAATGAAAATAGGGAAAGGGACATGCTTTCATATGGAGAATGGAGTCGGATAATGAGAGATAAGGTCCTTGAATAGGGACTATATGATGAGATAGTCATGTAAATATTTGTCCATAATTGTAACTTTACTTCTTCTTTTGTGGAAACTGTTTTCAAGTGTCATAAAACGGTTCATAATAGCGATAGGATAAATATGTTGTCAAAGAGGAGCCGATCTTGGTGGAAAAAAAAGAATGGGATAACTCTCTTTTAATGGAATGTATTAAAGAAAAAAAAGAATTGCTTGTTGAACTTGCTTATGAAAACGGCCTGACGAGTTACGAAACAGTGAAATGCAGTCAGGAATTAGATGTGCTATTGAACGTTTTTCAGAGACAGTCTTCCTATTAGTTATCTTTTATTAAGGATTAATTCATCAGTAAGCTGATCGATACGCAACAAAATGGCTTTTTTAGTAACGAGAGGATAGTTGCCATGGAACTCAGATAAGAGTTCACGAATTTCTTGGATAAGAGAAAGATCTTGGACAGGGATGTTCTTAGCTGATTCAGTTTTTGCTCTAAAATAAATTAAATTATCCTTCACAGGAACACCTCATTTTTAAAGTTGTGTTGGATACTACTTCCATATAAGGACTTTAATACCTTCTAAAAGTCGAAATGTTTCCCTTCAACAACAGAATGTGACAGAATTATTTTATAGGTAATAACATCCAAGTTGAGTAGGAGGAAATGATAATGACTGCAATTAGAACACTGCAAGACACTACGGTTCTGCACAATGGAGTGGAAATGCCATGGTTTGGACTTGGTGTTTTTAAAGTCGAAGAAGGACAAGAAGTTATTAATTCCGTTAAATGGGCAATTGAAGCTGGATACAAAAGTATCGACACAGCCGCGATTTACAAAAATGAAGAAGGCGTTGGACAAGCCATAAAAGAATCTGGTGTACCTCGTGAGGAATTATTTATTACGACAAAGGTATGGAACAAAGATCAAGGCTATGAATCAACACTTGCTGCTTTCGAAACAAGTTTAGAAAAGCTTGGTCTGGAATACCTCGATTTGTACTTGGTACATTGGCCTGTAAAAGGAAAGTACAAGGAAACTTGGCGTGCATTAGAAAAGCTTTATAAAGACGGTAAAGTAAAAGCAATCGGTGTTTCAAACTTTAAGATTCACCATTTAGAAGACATTTTGGCTGATTGTGAAGTGAAGCCGATGGTGAATCAAGTTGAATATCATCCGCGTTTAGCATTGAAAGAATTGCTTGCATTCTGTAAAGAAAATCAAATTCAAATGGAAGCATGGAGCCCGCTTATGCAAGGAGAATTGCTGGACGAGCCAACGCTTGTTGAACTTGCTGGCAAATATGGGAAATCGGTTGCGCAGATTATTCTTCGCTGGGATCTGCAAAATGGAGTGGTTACCATTCCGAAATCTGTAAAACAGCACCGTATTGTTGAGAATGCAGACATCTTTGATTTTGAAATTACAGCTGATGATATGGCGAAAATCGACGCATTAGACGAAGACCGCCGCATCGGACCAGATCCAGATACTTTTGATTTTTAATTGATTTTAAATTAAGGGGGTCTGTCCCGGGGACAGACCCCCTGCAAATACATAACTTACTTATATTAAAGGCTGGCCCAAAGTATCTTTGTTAGGGTCAGTCTTTTTATATAACAATGAAAGTGTTGTTTTCAGGTGTACATAGTCCATTAGGAAATTGAAGAATTGTTTTTTCACGTTTTGTTTTTGTTTAATGGGTGGTCATTTTTGCTTGATTGTACTAAATCTTTGTTCGATTTCGTTTTCGTTTTCATCTCTTTTAATAAGGGAAAAGCTATATATAGTCGATGGAACGTAGTAAGCATGAAATAAGCGGTTTTAAATTTAATATAGTTACTTGACAAAAGTAAGTAAAATAATTTACACTTAGCTTACGAAAAATAAGTTCGTTTACTTGAAAGGATGTATCTTTATATGAAAACCGCAGGAATTCACCATATCACGGCTATTGTAGGAAATCCTCAGGAGAATGTAGACTTTTATTCCGGAGTACTCGGTCTTAGACTCGTTAAGAAAACCGTCAATTTTGATGACCCAGGGACATACCACTTATACTTTGGAAATGAGGGAGGGAAACCGGGGACAATCATGACTTTCTTTCCATGGCCGGATGCGTACCAGGGAAGAGTCGGTTCAGGGCAAGTAGGAACAACTACTTTTGTTGTACCAGAAGGAACCCTTTCTTTTTGGGAAAATAGGCTTCATCAGTTTAAAATTGAATATAAAAAAACAACCCGATTCCAAGAAGAGTTTATTCAATTCAGCGACCCCCATGGATTACGATTAGAAATCGTAGCGAGAAGTGAAGCTGAGAAAAGCGAATGGAGTTTTGGCGGTGTCAGCCAAGAACATGCGATAAAGGGCTTCGGTGGAGCCATTTTGCTTTCAGCAGCTCCGCAGCAGACTGCAGCAGTTTTAACAGATGTTATGGGGCTTGAAAATCTTGGTCAGGATGGAGATTATATTCGTTTTAAAGCAAAAGGAGATCTTGGCAACATTATCGATATTAAATTATCTCCAGAAGCAAGAGGAGTTGGCGGAGTAGGAACAGTTCACCATATCGCTTGGAGAGCAAAAGACTATGAAGAGCATAAAGAGTGGCAAGAATATGTGAAGTCCAAAGATCTGCATGTAACCGAGATCATTGACCGACAATATTTTAACGCGATCTACTTTCGTGAAGAAGGGCACATTTTGTTTGAAATTGCGACTGATCCTCCTGGTTTTACACGTGATGAAAATGAAGAGGAACTTGGAAAGAAATTATTGCTGCCGCCTTGGCTGGAAGCAAATCGCGCCCAGATAGAAGATCATCTCTTACCAGCAGAGGCTAGAATTTTAGAGGAGGACAAATAGATGAAGCATTTGTTTAAAAAAGGAACGAATGAAACAAAGCCGGTATTATTGTTATTGCATGGTACTGGAGGAAACGAAGAAGATCTGCTGACTTTAGCGGATATGATTTCATCTGAATCTTCCGTTTTGAGCGTTCGAGGGAATGTTTCTGAAAACGGAATGCCCCGATTTTTCCGTCGCTTGTCAGAGGGAGTTTTTGATGAAGAAGACCTCATTTTCCGAACGAAAGAACTGCATGAATTTGTAAATGATGCCGCGATGAAATATGATTTTGACCGGAGCAATGTCGTTGCGGTCGGATACTCGAACGGAGCGAATATCGCTGGCAGTTTGCTCTTTCATTATGAAGATTCTTTAAAGGGAGCCATACTTCATCATCCGATGGTACCAAGAAGAGGTATTGAACTGCCTGATCTTTCAAACTTGCCGATTTTTATAGGAGCAGGGAAAAATGATCCTATTTGTCCACCCGAAGAAACAGAAGAACTTGATAAACTGCTAACAGAAGCGGGTGCCGCTGTTCATTTGAAATGGGAAATGATGGGGCATCAGTTATCGAGATCAGAAGTAGAAGCAGCAGCGGATTGGTTCAACAAAAACTTTCATTAAAGCAGGTGATTCTATTGATATCGATTGATCCAGAAAAGCTTTCCTTGAAGGAAAATTATAAATTTCTTACCGGAAGCATTATTCCAAGACCGATTGCCTTTGTAAGCACTTTATCAGAAGAGGGCACGCTGAATGCGGCTCCTTTTAGCTATTTTAATGCACTGACAGCAAATCCGCCGCTTATCGCAATTTCGATTGGCAGGAAAGATGGTGTGCAAAAAGATACATCTCGGAACGCAGCAGCAAAAGGAGAATTCGTTGTACACATCCCTGATGAATCCTATATTGAGGCTGTAAACCAAACGGCGGCTAATCTCCCGCCAGATGAAAGTGAAGTCGATCTTGCCAAATTAACTCCTGTTGATTCTTTAAAAGTAAAAGTTCCTGGAATTGCTGAAGCAAATATACGAATGGAATGTGTGGTTGAACAGATTATTCCATTAGGGGGAACACCTGAAAAACCTGCAACCGACCTCTTAATCGGGAGAGTCGTCCACTATCACATTTCAGGTGAACTATATGAAAACGGAAGGATTAATGCTGAAAAGCTGCGTCCTGTTGGCAGACTTGCAGGAACCAACTATACCAAGCTCGGCGAAACCTTTGCATTAAACCGTCCCGAATAACTCGAAAATCTCTCTCTTTTATAGAGTGAGATTTTTTATTTTGCCAAATAACGACAATACGAACGGATTTTAGTAAGGAGGCTGCAGTAGAAATACACTCTATTCAAAAAAATAAATCCTAAAAATAGGTCATTCTTCTTGTCTTTAGGATTATTCACTAGGTCCTGTGCAGTGGTTAATTGAATTTTTATTTATGCATGTTTAATAAAGTCTTTATTTAGTCTAATTCGAGTCTTGGGAAATAACCCAGTTAAATGATTTGCTAAGTCTGTTTTCTCATTTTTTTACAATTATCTTTAATTTTTATCATATAAGTCCTTATGAACTGAGTCTAAAGACATTATTTTCTACAAAGTTTGCATAGATGAAATTCCCTCCTGTATAAATAGTCACAAAAATAAACAGACAGACCCGTTCGAAGGAATTATTTTACAAAAATGGGATTTAAAAACGACAAATTCTAACATTTATTTACAGCATTTATCAGTTATCGTTTATTTAACAACAAAGAATTACTAAATTTTCAAAAAATAAACAGGAGGTGTGATAGGGATTTACTTTTAAGTGGTGGTTGTTTTGTACGACAAAAATGAATAGGGAGGGAAAAGCAACGTGAGTAAAAAACGGAGAAATGTTAGATGGTTATCCGTATTTTTGACTTTTTTAATGATCGTACCAATGATGTTCCCGTCTCAAGCAAATGCCGTATCAAAAGACAAACCTTCCACATCGGCTAGAAAAGCAATAGTCGATGGAGGAAAAAGTAAGGTCTCCTCAAAACTTAAAGAACAATTCAACGAGAAGGATAAAGTAACTTTCCTTATAAAGTTTCAAAAACAAGTAGATACAGCTAAGATAGCAAAAAACGCTGTTAAAGAAGCGAAAACACAAAAGTTAACTTCCAAACAAGCGAGGTTAATGAAACGTTCCACAGTTGTTTCCTCACTCCGCGCGAATGCGCTTGAAACTCAAGACCATGTAAAAAAATACTTAGAAATGCAAGAGAAGGCTGGTAAAGCGGAAAAAATCCAATCTTTCTATGTTGTTAACGGCATGGCTGTTACAGCTACGAAAGAAGTTATGGAAAAAATTGCAGCTTTCCCTGAAGTTGAAAAAGTTCTTCCGAATGAAACAAGACAGCTTATACAGCCTGTAAGCTCTGTCAAACTCCCTGAAAAAAAATCATCCTTGCAAGTTGAGCCGAAAAGTGAAACATCATCCATAGAATGGAATATTGAAAAAGTGGGAGCACCTGCTGTATGGAATATGGGCATCGACGGTTCTGGAACTGTTATTGCTTCAATTGATACAGGTGTTCAATGGAATCACCCGGCTTTAAAAACAAAATATAGAGGGTATAATCCTCAGAACCCAGATGCTCCAGATAATCAGTACAACTGGTTTGACGCAGTTGGCGGACAAGCTGCTCCATATGATGATTTAGGGCATGGTTCTCATACAATGGGGACGATGGTAGGATCTGAACCGAATGGAGCAAACCAAATCGGTGTTGCGCCAGGAGCGAAATGGATTGCGGTAAAAGCCTTCTCTGCAAATGGCGGATCTGATGCTGATTTGTTGGAAGCAGGAGAGTGGATTTTAGCACCAAAAGATGCACAAGGAAATCCTCATCCAGAAAAAGCGCCTGACGTAGTGAACAACTCTTGGGGCGGCGGGCCAGGATTAGATGAATGGTATAGAGAGATGGTAGCTGCATGGCGTGCGGCTGAAATCTTCCCTGAGTTTTCTGCAGGAAATACAACGCTAAGCAATCCTGGCGGCCCGGGCTCTGTTGCGAATCCAGCAAACTATCCTGAATCGTTTGCAACAGGTGCAACAGATATTAATAATCATCTTGCAAGCTTTTCCTTGCAAGGTCCATCACCATATAATGAAACAAAACCTGAAATTTCTGCACCAGGTGTAAATATTCGCTCATCTGTACCAGGAAGTAATTATGAAGGTGGATGGAACGGAACATCGATGGCAGGACCGCACGTAACGGCGGTTGCGGCAATGCTTCGTCAAGCAGACGCCAATCTAACCGTTGATGAGATGGAAGAAATTCTGATGACCACAGCAACTCCTTTAACAGATGCTACATTCCCGCAATCCCCTAATAATGGGTATGGACACGGTCTAGTAAATGCATTTACAGCCGTATCTTCTGTTGTTACCGGTTTAGGAAGAATTGAGGGAATCGTTACAAAACAAGGTGAAGATAACGAAGGACCTTCTATAACACATGAAGGACCATCACAATCTTATAAAGGTATGCCTATTCATCTAGAAGCCCAAGTTTCAGATGATATTAGTGTAACGTCAGTTGTATTAAGCTATCAAAATGAAGATGGAAGCTGGACAGACGCTGCTTCCGAAAGAACGGGCGGAGACTACAAGTCAGGTACGTACACTGCAACATTGCCTGGTTCTGCTCTAAGTGGCGATCAAATCGTCTATAAATGGAAAGCAACAGATTACGGCGGAAACGAAACTTCAACGGAAAACTATACGGTATCTTTACTTCCAGGCATCACAGTAGGATATGAAGAGGATTTTGAAGGAGATGCAACAGGTTGGACTTCTTATGGAGCAAACAACAGCTGGGAAAAGGGTGCACCAACTAGCGGTCCAGGAGCAGCAAACTCTGGTGCGAATGTATATGCTACAAACCTGGATGGGAACTACGATAATAAAGCCAACATGACACTCGTTATGCCTCCAGTTGATCTTCAAGAAGGAGACAGCTACCTGCAATTCAAACAGTGGCATGACCTGGAGCGCAACTATGATTATGGACATGTCTTTGTTTCAACTGACATGGAAAACTGGACACAAAAACTTCGGGTTAACTCTACATCAGGCGGTTGGATTGATGGAGAGGTAAACTTAAGCGAATACGCAGGACAGCGTGTGTATATTGCATTTAACGTAACGACCGATGGTTCTGTTGTAAAAGCTGGCTGGTATTTGGATGATGTGAAATTAAGCAATCAGCCTTTATCAACAGCACAAAAAGCGAAAGTGACTGCAGCACCTGCTGTACAAAAATCACCTTCCCTAGAGGCAAAGCCTAAAGTAAATCCTGCTAAAATTTTACCGGCTAAGCCGATCAATGAAAAACAAGATGCAAAAGAAAATGGAGCTTCACCGATGTTATTGCCGATTCAAGCGGAAGTAAGCGTGCTTGAAACAGGCAGATCCGTATATACGAATCCGCAAGACGGATCGTACGGTATGACTCATGCCGCGGGAACCTACACAGTAATGGCTGAAGCTTACGGTTACCGTTCAGCTTCACAAACGGTAACGGTTGAAGACGATGGTACATCAACTGCTAATTTCACGCTGGAAGAAATCCCTAAAGGTACTGTTTCAGGTACGGTTACAAATCAAGTAACTGGAGAACCTGTCGCAGGAGCTACTGTTATGCTTATGGAAGATGCGGCGGTGGCACCAGTTGAAACAGCTGCAGACGGGTCATATGAAATGACTGCTTACGAAGGAGATTACACATTAAAAATTGTTGCACCATCCTACTATAGCCAAGAGGTTTCAGTTACGATCAACGGCGGAGATACCACTGAACAAAACGTAGCATTGAAGCCATTCATCGGATACCCTGGTGAAATCGGCTATGATGATGGTACAGCTGAAAACGCACGTGCGTTTTACGATGCGGGTAATGGCTGGGCAGTTAAAATGTCACTTGCACCAGGAAATGAAAAAGCGATGGTAACTGGCGGTCTATTCCGATTCTGGGATACTGAATGGCCAATACCAGGGGGGACAGATTTCCAAGTCGCCGTCTATGATGCAAGCGGTCCAGACGGAACACCTGGACAAAAAATTGCAGGTCCTTTTAATGAGACGGCACTTCGCAATGGTGAGTGGACACATGTAGATTTAAGTGAGCATGGCATCATGGTAAACGGAGACTTCTATATGGTCTACATTCAATCACAGCCAAATCCAAACACCCCTGGACTTGGAACAGATGAAGATGGTGAGTGGGCAGGCAGATCCTATCAATTAGTAGGAGGGGCATGGTCGCCATCACCTGAGGATGAAGGAAACTATATGATTCGCGCAACGGTGAACTACGAAGTAACGGCACCAGTTATTACTTCACCGGCAGATGGATCATTTACAAATGATGAGAACGTAACAGTATCAGGAACAGCAGCACCAACTACGACTGTCAAAATTTTTAATAACGGTGAAGAAGTTGCAAGTGCTGCAACAACTGATGAAGGTACATTCTCTGCTGATCTTACCCTAAGTGATGGAGCGAACCGATTAACAGCAAAAGCAGTTACAGAGTCTGGATCAACAGATGAATCTGCACCTGTAACAGTGACACTTGACCAGACAAAACCAAGAGTAACGATTACTTCGCCGACTGATGGCATGAAGACGAATCGTGAATCCGTAACGGTTAAGGGCAATGTTAATGAAGCAAATTTGGATTGGGTAAAAGTAAACGGACAAAAAGCGAAGGTAGATGCAGATGGCAACTTTAGTCATCGTATGCTTTTAAATGAAGGAGAAAATGTGATTAAAGTTGTAGCTCAGGACAAAGCAGGAAACCGCCACTCTAAATCAGTGAAGGTTTATGCGAAGTTCGAGACTCCAGTAGTCCAAAACTTGAAACCTGATACAGATAAACAACTGAAAAGCGGTGAATCCGTAAAGATTGAATTTGACAGTGAACCAGGGTTAGATGCGGTCTTTGTAATCCACATGCCACTGACAAATGCGAGTATTACGGCAAACGCTACGGAACTTCCGATGCGAGAAACATCTGAAGGGCATTATGAAGGATACTACACAGCAACATCCAACGTAAAAGCGCCAGGAGCTGTTGTAGAAGTTATTGCTTCAGATGACTTTGGCAATGAAACACACGAAACAGCAGCAGGGAAATTATACATTAACGCTAAGAAATAAAAAACATAAAGACCGGATCTTCCTAGAAAGAGGAAGTATCCGGTTTTTTTTGTTCGATTAGAATGCGTAACTTGTTTGCAGTGTGATGCAAAAGCTTGGCTACAGACGCGGAAACATTAAGATTTTCGCGTATTACTCGATTATATCGCCGAGTTGAAAGGATCTTACAAAACGGCTTTAATGACGTATATTTCTTTTTTAATTGTTATCTAATCGACATAATATGTGGAAAACGGATACATAATCTATGTTATGATGTTAAGGATGTGAAATTAAGGAGAGTGGTTTAATGAGCGAACATTCAAAGTATGATATTCGTGAGTGGAAGAAGAAATTAGCGCCATTTGAACGCCCGCGTATATCAGCAAGTGTATGGCAGTTGATTAATTCAGTGGGACCGTTCCTGGTACTATGGGTATTAGCCTACCTGAGTTTAAATATATCGTTTTGGTTAACATTATTGTGTGCAGTACCGGCAGCTGGCTTTTTAGTTCGCACATTCATCATTTTTCATGATTGTACGCATTATTCGTTCTTTAAGAAACGCCGAACGAATCAAATTGTTGGCATCTTTACTGGTTTATTTACATTTTGTTCTTATGAGCAGTGGAAGAACAGTCATGCGACGCACCATGCTACTAACGGAAACCTGGAAAAACGCGGTGTCGGTGATGTCTGGACGATGACACTGCAGGAATATGCAGATGCATCCTGGTTAAAACGGTTGCAATATCGCGTTTATCGCAACCCAATCGTATTGTTTTTAATTGGACCATTATATATCTTTTTGATTGAATATCGTTTTAATGCGAAAAATGCTTCAAAAAAAGAAAAAATCCACGTTTGGTTCACAAACGTTGTGTTAGTTTCAATTGTTTTGGCAGTCGGATTTACAATTGGCTGGAAAGCATTCCTTTTAGTAGAATTACCGATTTTCTATATTGCTACATTCTCAG
Organism: Fictibacillus barbaricus; assembly: GCF_031457135.1. Taxonomy (GTDB): domain Bacteria; phylum Bacillota; class Bacilli; order Bacillales; family Fictibacillaceae; genus Fictibacillus; species Fictibacillus barbaricus_A. Next base: position 282,808 of record NZ_JAVDWA010000001.1, read on the forward strand.
GCGTATGGCTTTTTTATGTACAGCATCAGTTTGAGGATGGTTACTTTGAAAATAACGAGAAGTGGAACTATGTTGAAGCAGCCTTGAAGGGAAGTTCTTTCTACAAGCTTCCAAAAGTACTGCAATGGTTCACAGGAAATATCGGATTTCATCATGTTCATCACTTGAATTCGCGTGTTCCAAACTATCATCTGGAAAAAGCGCATAAAAGTGATCCGAGACTTCAAGATGTACCAACATTGACGTTATTATCAAGCTTAAAATCACTTAATTTTAAATTGTGGTGTGAGCAATCCAAGAAATTTATCGGGAACAGAGATATCCGAAACTTTATTCGAAATAATAAAACCGCATAATGGGTTTTGCAGTCGTCTTTAAGAAGTGTTGTGTAAACATTTCTCTGAAGGCGGCTTTTTGTTTGCACCTTACGCCCATATTTAAACATATAATACCAAGAAAGTGAATTCATCTGCTTAGCCTTAAACAATTAGGAGGGTGAGAATGAGGTTAAATGTGGAGTATATACCATTAAGCAAGATCAAACCTGACCTTTCCATTAAAGTTACTGAGCATGTGAAAAAATTAAGAAGGATCATGTGGGATTGTATGCACATTTTAGTAGTAAGAAAAAATAATAACGGTCAATATACCATTATTAGCGGAGAGGACCGCCTTGAATATCTTCAGAAACATACAAAAAATAAATTCGCACCATGCATTATAGATGAGAACAAAGTCAAAACAGAGATAAAATATTGGGTGAGCAGATTGTTTCATTTACAGACGATCAATCATAACAAATATCCATCTAGTATGGAGCGAATTACCCCACAAAGCTTGTCCATCATAAGAAAGTTTTTGAAACAAGAACCATCTTTTAATCAATTAAACCATTTTCAAAAGATCAAGGTTCTGTTAGTAGCCGTTCAATATAAGAAAACAGCCGTACATGCAATGAGATTACTCGTTAAAAACCTTCAGAAAAAGGAAAACTGATTTCCGATTGAAATCAGTTTTTTGCGTTTTTACATATTACTTATATAATGAAGAGGGTAGTGGCTCCGTAGCTCAGCGGATAGAGCGTCGGTTTCCTAAACCGTGCGTCGGAGGTTCGATTCCTCTCGGGGCCGCCATATCCAAAAAAAAGTGTACACTTCAAATTTGAAGGTACACGATTATTGTATATCCCATAAATCACTTAGTTTTATTGATGGATCCACTCGTTTAACAGCTGATAATACTTTTCGAATGGTAATCATTCGCGGGTTTTTATAAGGGTTTTTTGCAAGTTCTTCAGCGGTTTTTCTTTCAATTCCAGAAGCATGAATTAACCAGTCTGTATCTCTATTATGTCGTTCGAGCCATCTGCCAAGCTTACTGCGTTTCTGCTCCACTTTTTCCATATTGTGATACCCCCAAGTCATATTCCTTTTTCTCTATATTTTTCATTACCCTATTGTAAAATTTTAAAACGTTTCATTATACATATTCGTACATCTTTTGGACTAAATGGAATTGGAACTCCTTAAAAAAATTCAAGAAATCCTTGGTTTTATTAGGAGTAAATACCTAAAACACTTTATGGGAAGAAGAAATAAAACGTTTTTGTAATATAAATTAAATCACTTCAATATTATTTGAATTTTGCAATTATCTATTTTATAGTAATGGAAAAGAGGTGGGTGTATGGAAGAGGTTAGAAATCTTTTGCATGGTATCAATAGAAAATATAATTTATTGTTGAAAAAACATTGCAGAGAAGTTGAGGAGGATATTTCTCTAGTACATAGTCAGATTTTATATGAGCTGCACCATCATAGTCAGCCGTCGATGCAGCAAATAGCAGATTTAATCGGAGTGGATATAACAACTTTCAGCAGGCAAATTCAGACCTTAATAAAAATGGATCTCGTGAAGAAAAGTGCAAATCCTGAGGACAAAAGGATTTATTTTTTATCATTGACCGAAAAAGGGCTGCAAACTGCAGAAAAAATCGACCACCTCATGAACGAGAGCTTAACAGAAAATTTTTCGAATTTGAGTGAATTTGAACGGAGCACGGTCATTCACTCGTTGAAAATCGTTACAAAGCTGATGAGACATCCAAATGCATCACAATAATAGATGGAAAAATAAAAAGAGTAACTGGACAAGCCAGGTACTCTGTCATTCATATTATTATAATTTTATCATTGCAAAAAATATTCTATCTATCAGCTAATGTTTTTCTTTCCTTACTGAAAGAAGAAAGTGAACCAGCAGCTGCTGCAATTGTGGATCATGAATGTTTTTCTTGGTGAAATGACGTTTTATTAAATTGCGGATTATCACTTCACTCATTTTCTTTTCCCCCTTTCTTTTTTGCTTTCTCCATAATTCTAGCTTAATCGATAAAAACCCTCTTAAATGTCGAAACAATAGTACTCGTTCCCTAGTTTTTTGTAGTAAGGCTTCTTTACGGGACGTAAGATATAGATAGATCTTTAATGGCTAAATGGCTGTTAAAATAATTGGCTGTTTTCGTAAACTTTTTTTCTCTTGAAAGTGGTTGATTTCCGCTCCAGGATACTCGCTATCCTGGGGGTGTGCGGTGAGCACTTGTTAGAGGATGAATGAATCCTGCTCCTGCGTCTGCAAGAAAATCCTGCCGAAGTTAGCTTCCTCGTCGCATATCCATACCTTTCTAGATGAATATTCAGGTAGCTGGTATGCAGGAGTCTCGTCAGCATTCCGCTCTTCCATTAACTGTTCAAAGAAGAACACTTCAAAATCTCATAATTAGCAACAATCTATTAGAAAAGAGCCTAAAAATAAAAGAAAAACCAACCGAAACGTTCAAAACGTTATGGATGGTTGGTTTGTTAGGCTATTTTTTTCGTGCTAAATAAAGGGCGACAGCGTGCTGCTTTGTTATGTATCCTCCATGATTCAAAATAGCCTTCTCGATGCCTTGATATAATGCTTGTTTTTGCTCTTCTTGTAAAACTTGATGACCTGAATGGGTGTTGAGTAATCCTATATATTCTTCGGGTTTGTATGTTTGTTCCCAATGGTATGTGTGTACTTTTAATTGATGAAAGTGGCCGGATTCCATTGTTAGACGGCTTCGTTCTTCTATTTCCTTTTCTAATGCAGGAACATCTCTGTCATCCAGATAAGGTGCGTACTTTTTGTAAAGAAGGTTTATATCTTCATAGACAGGCTCTTTTGAAGGGATGTGGACAAACCATAAAATGAAAAGCAGTCCCGGAAAAAGCAAGTGAGTACTGATTTTTGTTAGATTCCCTATCTTCAAATGGATGACTTGAACATTAGAATAGCTTGAAAATTTTTCTTTTGTAAGCTGTGCTAATTTGTCGCCATATTCAATACAGGTTATATGTTCATAGCCATGGTTTAAAAATCCTTCTGTTGCTTTACCTGTTCCGCAGCCAATTTCCAGCAATGAGTCATTTTTATTTAGATTCGCATAATTAAAAATATGTGTGAACATTTCATTTGGATAGGATGGACGATATTTTTCATAAGAAGAAGCGACATTATTAAACGATTGTTTAAGAGAACTCATAAGTCACAACAACCCCTCAAATAGAATTAAGGAAAATGATACCAAATAGAAGAGGGATTGAAAAGTGTAAAATGTTACAGGGGTCTGTCCCGGGTCTGACCCGGGACAGACCCCTGTCTTATTTTTTGTTCCATTGTGTTGTTGTAAAAAGGAACTCTGCTGGTTCCTCAAGGTTCATGAATAGTTGCAGGATGTTTTTGGTTTCGATTTGCTTGCCGGTGGAATCGTAAATAAATTCATATATATCCAGACTATTTACAAATCGATTAATGAATTTTTGATAAGATTTTTTTCGTTCTTTTTCTTTTGAGCATTTTTTTTCGAGGAAACTTTTTAAGAAGTTTGGATGAAGAGATAAATAGAGAGGAACTTTGTGTTTCTTCAAATAGCTTCTTATTGCAGGAACTAAAATATATTCTCCACCTTCAATATCCATTTTAATTAAGGAAAGATTTGCTACCCCGAATTCTCTTATTAATTCTTTCATCGTAAAGACAGAAACATGATGAAAGTCTTCTGATAAGGTCGGTATTAAGCTGGAGCTTGAATCTCCAAAACGCACTCTTTTAAACAATTTTTTGGTCCCTGATTTATGGGATAAAGCTTTGTTAATAATCGTGATTTTTTCTTCTGTGGAGGAGTTGTATTTGATGTTCTTATCTAGCTCTTGAAAGGCTATAGGATCAGGTTCTATAGCAAAAGTATGGTTTGCTTTGTTTGCAGCATAAAGAACGGTTGGACCTATCCATGCCCCAATATCTAAATAATTTTTTTCAGGATGCAAGTAATGATCCAGCACCTCAAAGGTGAAATTTTCCCAATGGTTAGGAAAGATCATATTCCAAAATGATGCGAACTGTTCAGAGGAGGATACGATAAAGGTAACATTATTCTTTACAACGTTTTTCAAAATCGTTCACCAACTTCCATTTAAAAAAAGCCAGCCATAAGCGGTTATGCTTGGCCAACTTTACATTATACTATGAAGCTTCTTTACTTACCGAAACGGCTATTTGTTTAATTCAGATGATAATTTAAAAAATGTTGGTTAAACCATAAACCTATTCATATATGTGTTCTATTCTTTTTCTTCTATTTCATATGATGTGAGAGTGGGATACGAAGAAAAAGGGGGACCGCCATGGAAAGGGATTATTTAAAATGGTCTGAGCATCCATATGCGGGAGAACAATATCCGCCTTTAAATCCAGTTACACCTCAAGCTGGATCTTGGCCGATGTTCTTTTTTACGAGAAGAGGTCAGAAGTTCTTTGATCCTTTTGGAAAGCCGGTCAATTGGAAAATCAGAAACCCAAACTTGATAGATTGGGCAAGCGAACTCATTATTGTTCAAAATACAATGCGTAATATAACGCCGCAGCAAATACAGATAGCGCAATATTGGGGAACAGGAGAAGTTAGCAGAAAGGTCACACCGATCATTTATAACTTAATGGAAACGTATGGTATTGGATCAACAAGTGCTGCAAGACTAATGGGTATGTATCAAGCAGCAATAAATGATGTTTTTGTAATCACTTGGTATTTTAAATATTTATGGGATGTCGCCAGACCGTGTCAATATGACTGGAACATGAAGACCGTTTTATTCACACCGCGCTTTCCCGGTTATCCATCTGCACATGCAACGATGGCGGGTTGCACTGAAGTAATATTGAGTTATTATTTTCCGCAAGAGAGTATGAGGATTCATCAAATCATGGAAGAATGCGCATTGTCACGTTTGTATGCAGGAGTCCATTTTAAGGTGGATAATGATGAAGGATTATCATTAGGCAGACAGATCGGGGAAATCGTCGTTGCGCTAATTAAAGAACAAAATGTTCAATAAATCATTTGAATCAAATAAAAAACCGGACAAAAGCATCCGGTTTTCTTAGTTTTTTCTATAGACGTATTCTTCTTTTGGTTTATCTATGGCTTTCCAGCTTTTTACCTTAACATATGGGATGTTTGATTTAAATGGCTGGTAATACATCGTTTGGATTTCTCCATCAATCTTTATCCATTTATTATCAGGGAATTTGGTTCCTTTAGGGAATTCGACCATCATTCCAAAGACTCCAGAGTCGGCAATACAATGGATGATACCGAATCGTAAGAGAAATAGCTGATTGTTTTTTGTTTGGTCTTCACCATTGTAGGTAAATCCATTGAATTGAATATCTTTGCTCGTGAAAAGACTTGGTTCATAATAGATACTTTCCATTGCTTTTAAATAATTGGCATCATTAAGCTGTAATTTTTTATCTTTCACAAAAGGTTTCTTTTCCTTATCCATGATGCTGCGATAACCGTCTTCTCCGTAGAAAACGCTTCTGTCAGGTTTTAAAAACTGATGCTGGCCATAATCATCTTTGTTCTCGACACCTTTAAAATGAAAGCCTTTCGTTTTGACTGTTGCGGCATCAAGGGAAGCAATTGGGAAAAACAACCCTGATATGATCGGGAAAATAAGTACGATACTAATGAATATACTTTTTATGCGAGATGGTTTCTTATGGTCATGGCCGCAATCCGGTAACGCACATGAATCTCCATCATGATGATGATGGCCGTCATCATCCCCTTTAGCATAAATATAGAACTGAACAAGAGTCAGCAATCCGAGTATGAAAATAGCTGAGAACGAAATATAAGAATACTTCATATTGATATATCTAGTAATGTGTCCAGTTGCATGAAGGTGCATAAACAAAAATGTAAAGCCGGTTAATATGAGAATACGTATCATAAGTTAGGCACCTCCTTCTTAAAAGAATAATGACCCGATTAAGACGAGTACGGTAATATATGAGATTAAACTAAAGACAAGCTTTTTCTTAAAAGCGCCAAGCATCATCAACACGTTTTTAATATCAAGCATCGGTCCCATTACTAGAAACGCAACAATTGAACCGATCGTAAATGTACTTTGGAAGGAAGACGCAATAAATGCATCTGCTTCTGAACAAAGTGATAATACAAAAGCTAAGCCCATCATAACAAGTGATGATGAAACTTGACCTTGTCCGATATCTAATAACGTTGAAGTTTTCACATACGTCTGCATGCTTGCTGCGATTAATGCACCGATGACTAAGTATTTTCCTACAGAGAAAAATTCTTCAACAGCGTGAACGAGTGTACCCGTAATCTTGCTTGAAAGTGGTAATTTCGGTTCCGTAACCGTTTCTACAGTGGCTGCTGTTTCATTGTGAACGTGGTTGTCCGAGAAAGCAGCTGTTTCATTTTTAAGAACATTTGTGTTCTTGAATTGTATCGATAGGATAAACCCAACGAGCATCGCCACAATCATCGCCAGGCCACCTCGGTAAATCATAACATTCCATTGATTTCCGAATGCAACGTACGTAGAGAACAGCACGACGGGATTAATGACTGGACCTGTCAGCATAAATGGAATTGCTGCATAAGAGGGTACACCTTTTGCGATCAGTTTGCGTGTAATCGGAACGATTCCGCACTCACACGCTGGAAAAATAGCACCGATAACTGTTCCGAATAAGACAGCTAATATTTTATTTTTTGGGATGATGCGTGCCACCATTTCCTCAGTAACAAACATTTGAATGATACCAGCGATAAGCACACCTATAAGAACAAAAGGCAGTGATTCGATCAGGATGCTGATGAACACGGTATTCATTTGATAAAACGTTTTGTCAAACATCCCAACACCTCCAAACCATTAACAAATAAAATTGCTAAATCATAAAATTTCATAAAGTGAACTACTCTACAATACATCCAATATACTACAAAAATCAAAGGAAATATTATCATAAGTAAAGAATTACATATTGTTGGGAAATGGGGTCTGACCCCAAACAATTTATTTCCCGCGCTGAAATTGAGCAAAAGGGGGCATGAGATGAATCATTTTGAACTTCGTCCGAAAAAGCGTTCGGCATTTCGGATTTCTCTCGGGAAAGCTTACTACAGAATGAAACGATACATAGAGTGGTATACAGACAAGAAGAAGTACGCGAAAACCACAAAAAGCGAAAAACTTCCTTATATAAGCTTTTCGCACAGAACTGTATTGCTTCGTAAACTGAAAGATGTGGACATGTGGTATCAGCACAATAAAGTAAATAACCTCAAGATTGCCATTCAAAAGCTGGATGGAATCCTCATTAAACCAGGTGAGACATTTTCGTATTGGAAACGGATCGGAACAACGACTAAAGCTAAAGGGTATGTGGAAGGAATGGTTCTTTTTTATGGAACCTTTCAAAAGGGGATTGGCGGGGGATTATGCCAGCTTTCTAACCTCATCTACTGGATGACGCTGCACACTCCATTAACGGTAACAGAACGTCACCGGCACAGTTATGATGTGTTCCCAGATTCGAAACGAACACAGCCTTTCGGAAGCGGTGCAACTTGCGCCTACAATTACCTGGATCTTCAAATACAAAACAATACGAATCAAACGTATCAGCTTTATCTTTACTTAACAGATACACATCTTGTCGGAGAGTGGCGTACGGAAAACGAAGAACTCCACAGCTATCACGTTTATGAAAAGGAACATTGGATCACGCCTGCCTATTGGGGTGGTTATCTTCGTCATAACCTTATCTATCGTAAAGTGTTTAATAAACAAAAGAAGCAAATAGATGATGAATATGTAACAGAAAATCATGCGATTATGATGTATGAACCTCTTTTGGAGTCTACTCAGCAAGAAGCATAAATAAAAAACCTTGGCCATAAAAAACATGGACCAAGGTTTTTCTTATCTGTTCTTTAAGTTAGTTAAACCAGTAAGTTCTACTAATTTTTCGGGTTTCATCTGCTTTCTTCCTAATTCTGATACCAGTGTATAGGAAGGGAGTTTGGGATCGTAATGTACTTCAATACGTAAAGCCCCCGTATCAATGATTCCAAACTCCTTTTGAAGAGGTGCATCTTCTTAAAAAATAAATTCCTGACTTATTGTAGACAAGATAAATAGAAAAGGGTAATGATAATAGAAAGAGAGAAAGAAGGGCTGCCAATGATTCGTATAATAGCGGTAGTTGATCAAAAAGTAATTATAAATCCGCCACTCGAGCGTTTAGATGAAATTCAGGCTGATTGGGTTTGGGTCGATTTTGACAGTCCAATGACAAAAGAAACGAATTTGCTGCGTACATATTTCAATTTTCATCCGCTTGCTGTAGAGGATTGTGTAAACTCCTTACAGCGGCCAAAAGTGGAATTTTATGAAGAACATTTATTTTACGTGGTCCATGCCTTACATGAAAATACATTAGAGGCTACCGAGGTAGATATATTTAGCACAAAAAATATGATTGTCACATTTCATAAAACAAAAGTTCCGGAAATGGATTTTGTATGGAACTATTTAAAAGGATTAAAAAAAGTACCCCCGGAACTCGGTAAAAATGAGCTCCTGCATAAATTAATAGACAAGCTCGTTGATATGTATTTTCCGATTATGCATCAATTAGAAGAACGGGTAATGTCGATCGAAAGCAACGAGGACGATGAAGCGCCAAAATTGATCAGTCAGATATTCGATATTCGCGCAGATTTGCTTTCATTAAGAAAAACAGTGGTACCTATGCGCGAACTGCTGTATCGTATGCTCGAATCCAAGAGGGTTGGATTGGATGCAGATGAAAGATCCTACTTTCATGATATATATGACCATCTTCTTCGGTTAACTGATATGATGGCCTCAGCACGTGAAATGACATCAGATATTCGGGACAATTATATCTCGCTGAACTCATACCGTATGAATAATATTATGAAGACACTGACTGTGATTACAACCATTTTCATGCCATTAACCTTTATCGCAGGGCTCTATGGAATGAATTTTGTTAACATGCCTGAACTGAAATCTCAAAACGGGTATTTTTATGTTTTAGGGATGATGATCTTGCTGGGTCTGCTCATGACATTATGGTTTAAGAAAAAAGGGTGGTTCGAACAGGTTTAAACATTTGTATCGCTTTTCAATCTGTTTAAAACGCTCTTAACAGGGGAATCTACTTTTAAGACCTGAGTTTTAGGAGGAATTGCAGATGAAAAAAGATATTATCGGTACATATGACCGTGAAGCGCCAGCATTAGAAGCGATTAAAGAACTTGTCGCAAAAGGATATAGTCCTTCCGATATTTCAATTGTTGCAAAAGACGAGGAAGTACTGGACGATATTTCGAATAAAACGCACGTAAATGAAGAAAGAGTGAAGGATGATGATGTAGATAGTGCTACATACGGGACGATTGCAGGCTTTTTAACAGGTATTGGAGGAGCGATTGCAGTACCTGGCCTAGGTGTTCCTGGAGTAGGTCCGCTATTAGCAGCAGGCCCTTTTGCATCCATGTTTGATGATGGAGATGAAGGCATGAAGGAAGTTCTCTTAAAAATGGATGTTTCTGAAGCAGATGCTGAACGTTATATGCAGGACTTAGAGGATGGAAAAATCATCGTTATGGCAGAAAGAAAATAGCTTTTAAGGACGCCGATAATGGTGTCCTTTTTTATTCGAATAGAATTTTAGGTCATGGAAAAAATAAACACACTATGCTAGATAAGTCAGGTGAGTTTATTTATGACGTTCCGCACCAAAAAGAAATATGATTCTTCATCTCGTTTATTCACTTTGCTGATTTCAGGCTTAATCTTTGTACTACTAACTGCAGTAAGAAACAATGAATTATTTTATTCATTGGACAAAAGATGCAGCGGGTCCATCTATCGTACGAAAACTTTCTCAAACCCAGTGATGCTTTTATTCTCGAGACTTGGCTCTGGTTTTTTTACAGTGCCATTAGGTGTGATGCTGTATTTTAGTTACAAACGTTCAAATGAGATGTATAAGAGCAAATCTATCCTATTAAACGTGATTGGCATTAGGGTGTTAAATTTTCTTTTTAAACAATTGTTTAAAAGAAAACCTCCTGAATGGGAAAGACTTGTTGAGGCAAGCAAATATGGCTATCCAAGTGCACATACGATGAACGCTGCTGCTTTCTACAGCCTTCTCTTGTTTTTAACAGGTTTGTGGAAACGTGTTTGGGCTGGATGGATATATGCATTATTTATTCTGATGATTGGCTTAAGCAGGGTGAAACTCGGCATTCACTACATAGCTGATATAGTCGCTGGTTTGGCTGCGGGTCTATTTGTTCATGTTTTATCGATGATTCCAGCTCATAGAAAGGGATGACGCGCGTTTTTCGAAGGTAGCGTCTTTTTTTATTTTGGTATAAAGGTCATATTTTTTTGATCTCGAGGGGATAGCCGTTGCAACGAAAAGTGCGTAATTTTTGAATCTTTTCCCATGTTTTTTTGAATAATTAGAAAGAGATAGGGGAGAAGAGTATGTTTGAATTTATAATAAATACAGTATTTTTTCTGTGTATTTCTTTAGGGATAGCCTATATTATCCTTATTATTATCAGAAATGTTAAGGATAAGAAAAAGGCTGACCCTATCTATAAATTATCTTATAGCGGAGAATATACTCAAAAGAATTTCTGGACAAAAGAAATCATTTTATTGACCATACTAACCCAAGGCTTAGGCCTCTTTAAACTATGGTTCGCTGTAAACTTTCTTATGATTACTTTTATCGTTATCCTTATTGTTTTATTTTTTTCACAGCTGTCCCGAGGTGTTCTTGGAAAACATGGAATCGTATCAGCTACAAGATTCTATCGCTGGAACCAAATCAAATCAGTTGAGTGGATTACAGATCTTCAAGCTGACAACCCTGGGTATCCGAGCTGGGGACTTGTCCGTTTTCACGCAGATCAAACAATGGTCGAATTTATCATCAAGAAGAAGGTTGAAGAAGAAGTCCGCTCATTTGTCGAAAAGCAGATATCAGTACATGCGAGTGAAGCTAAAACAGTGTGATTCCGCACTGTTTTTGATTGTTTTTTGAAGCTGCTTACAAACTTCTGTATAATACAGGTAGTTTGATTATTTTTTTGTCAGAGGAGACAAGCATGAAATACGAAGACTTTAAAGAAATCATCCATGGAAGAAGAAGTGTACGTAAATTTACAGATGAGTCTGTAGCAAACGAAGATATTCATGAAATTATGGACTGTGCCCGTTATGCACCGAGTGATACGAACTCACAAACATGGGAATTCATTGTGATTCGCAATAAAGATAAAGTAAAGAAAATTGAAGAAATGACATGGGACGGCATTCATAAGCTTGCAGCAAAAGCAGAAGAGAACGGCATGACAAAGGAAGCAAAATTGCTTACGCGTTCATTCGGACCTTATGCAACAGCATTTTCAGGTGCACCGGTGTTAATCATCTGTTTAGCAACCCCTTATGAGTCCAAGTTCAGAGAAAAAATCTTTGATCCGATAGAATTGGCGCCAGAGGCTGTTTGGGAAGAAGAAGGCATTAAGAGCAGCTGCTTAGCGATTCAAAATCTGATGCTGGCTGCACATGCACGCGGTCTTGGTACATGTCCGATGACGGGTCCTGTTCTTCTTGCTCAAGATGCCATTCGAGAATATTTAGAGATTCCTGCTCAAAAGCAGATCAACATGGTGATCTCACTTGGTCACCCGCAAGATCAGCCGAAAAAACTCGCTCGAAAAGCTGTAGAAGAAATTGTAACATATGTAGATTAATAAGAAACTGGCTAAACAGGCTAAAATCGCCCTGAAATAGCCAGTTTTTTTGTTTAAGAAAGCTCGATTTTGAATATACGAGCGCATTTTATGAAATACGAGAGAATTAAGAAAAATACGAGCGAATTCAGAAACGGTTATCCAGAAAATAAGCACACACCCCTGAATTGACCAAATGCATGATTCAATCCTTCACCTCCTTTAATTAAGAAAAAAGGATTTTTTTCGACACATACCGAATTTATCTTTATAGCAAAAGTATATTGATTAGAGAAAGAGGATCATTTATGAAAGAAACATTTGATTTAATTGACTTTGCGCTTCAAAAGAGCGGTCTTGAATCACTTAAAGATACGACTCAGGTTCAATACTTGGGTGAAGGTGCATGGCATCAAGCATATCTCGTTCAACTGGCTGTTGGAGAAGCTGTGGTTGTAAGGTTTCCAAAACCGGAGGCATACGGGAACAAGATTGAATTTGACGAGACAGCATATATGGCAGAATATGCAGGCACGAAAGCTTATTATAAAATGGCAAATAGCGTTAAACCAGGTATTTGTCCTGAATTTTTCCACTATTATGTTGAAAAGAATAAAACGTTTACGGTTGAATCGTATGCTGGAAAAGCGATTAATCTTGAAAACTTTACGTTCATGGAAGCTTTCCAGGCTGGTGCAGAAATTGGTGAATTTTTCCGATACATGAACACAGCACAGCACGGGTTAAAAGGCTTTGGATACTTTAAATGGAATGGTACAAATATTGAAGGTCAGTTTCAGTCAAGCGTTTCAAAGTTCATGAAAGAAGAAAATGAAGAGTACTTAAACGACTTTAAAGAGTTTATCCAAAATTATGATCAGTATGTTCATCCAGCAACAATGGTTCAACTCGAAGAATGCATGAAAAATAGGGAACTTGATGAATCTAAGATTGTACTTGCGAACCAGGATACTTCTCCTGAAAATATATTGCTTCATGCTGATGGAAGAGTATGTTTAATCGATCCTGTACCGCTTTTGTACAGCGGAGATTCGTTAGCAGGTAATTTTATGAACAATTATAACTCCCTTTATGCAACTTTCTTTAATTCACCACGTTATGCAAAGCATCAGTTCAATCGATTTGAGGGGAAGCTGGAAACAATAGCTGATGGTTTTATGGAAGGCTATTGTAATGGTGATGCTGATGTAAAGAAACGGGTGAAACAAGAGGAATTTATCAAACTGACAAGCTTGACCGCTTTTCAATTCAAAATATTGCACAGTGAAATGACGTCAGAACAGAAAATTCGTTACGGCGAAAAAGAGGCGATTGCAAACAGAATTCCTGTCCTTGTTAAAAGAATTGAAGAATTTAATTGGAATGCCGATCGAACTGGAACAAAATTGGCATAACCAGCATATTGCATTCATAATCTTAATTTAATCCATTACGCAATATGAGACTTTTGAATGACTTTTAAGATTTTTCTAAAAATAGTTGACATTCAAAAACGAGATACCCTATAATCCTATTCAAGAACAAAACAAACATCTTTATATTAACGTGTTAAAACATATAAAAACATATCTCTTATCCAGAGAGGCGGAGGGACTAGGCCCGATGAAGCCCGGCAACCAACAGACCACAACGGTTTGGAAAGGTGCCAATTCCTACAGATCATATTTGGTCTGAAAGATAAGAGGAGGACATCCAACCCTCTTCTTAGGAAGGGGGTTCTTTATTTTTTCCCTCCTTCCAAAACTTCAGCATTACTTCCAAGCCTAAACCTTATTTCTGCTTTTCATATCTTTTTTCAACAATGACTAAAATTCACCTAAAGGAGAGATTAGATGACTAAAAAAATGATCCGAAAAGAGCCGATAGCCAATGACCTATAAAAATGTAATCGAACCAGCACGAGAAGTCGGTAAAGTTAAGCTTGGGGAGTTTACGCTGGAATCAGGACAATTAATAACAGACTTAGAGTTATCTTATGAAAAAGTAGGCAATTCTAAAGCTCCGGTAATCCTGCTTTGTCATGCACTTACTGGAAATCATGAAGCGTACGGGACCTCAGAAAAACCTGGCTGGTGGAGAGGTCTGATCGGACCTGATCGGTATATTGATACAAATCTTTATCAAGTGATAACATTCAATGTACTCGGCGGCTGCAGCGGCTCCACGGGTCCTGGATCTATCAATTCCGAAACAAGAAAACCATATAAAGAGAGCTTTCCATTTGTAACGGTAAGAGACATGGTCCGTGCTGAACGGTATGCGCTTGAAGGGTTAGGAATCCCCAGATTAACTGCTGTAGTTGGAGGCTCGTTAGGAGGCATGCAAGCCTTGGAATGGGCAGTTCAGTTTCCTTATTTAATCGAAAAAGTGTTTGTTCTAGCAGCCACTCCGTATTTAAACGATTATGGAATCGCGTTTAACAGGCTGGCGATTCATGCAATCGAAAATGATCCCGTTTATAAGAGGGGAAATCGAACGGAAGGTGAGCGATTGGTTGGATTGGAAATTGCGAGAATGGCAGGCCTCTTAACATACAGACAGCCGAAGCTTTTTAATGACCGATTTCAGCGGACAATTCGTGATGGGGATGCAGAAGGCAAGTTTTTCTACCAAGTTGATTCCTATATGACATATCAAGGAGAGAAGCTGACCACTCGTTTTAATGTTGATAGTTATTTAACCCTCCTTTATGCGATGAACGCACACGATATTGGGGATAAACTAGGCGGATGGAAAAGAGCAGCTTCTCAGATTCAGGCTGAAGTGCACGCATTCGGTTATACAGGAGACCTCATTTATCCACCGGAAGAAATTGAGGAATTTGTGAAACAAACACGATTCGGAACGTTTTATTCGATTGAAACAGATTTTGGCCATGATGGTTTTTTAGTGGAATTCGATAAATGGGGGCCTTATATAAAAGAGGCTTTATCACAGGAGAGTGGGTTGAAATATGGCACCTATTAAAGCGGCATTGCTTGGCTTCGGTACAGTAGGGCAAGGAGTTTATGAAGCGCTAAAGACACATAAAAAACAGCTGGAATCTGTATTTGGGAACGAAGTCGTAATCGAAGCTATTCTCGTGAAGGATGGTACGAAAAAAAGAGACGTTGACGCAGAAGTTCTTGTTACAACCGATTTTGATGAGATCTTAAGAATACCTGATCTGCAGATTGTTTTTGAAGCAATTGTCGGCGAAGAGCCGGGATATACGTATTTATCAAAAGCGATTGAAAGAGGGTGCCACGTCATAACAGCGAACAAAGTGATGTTTGCAAAATACGGAAGAACGCTGCGGGCAAAGGCGATTGAAGAGGGAGTTGGAGTTGGATTTGAAGCGACAACAGCTGGCGGAACACCGATCATTCGCAGTATTTCACAGCTTCTGCAAGTAAACGAGATCCGCTCGATTGAAGCGATCTTGAACGGTACATCGAATTACATTTTAACGGCGATAAGAGAAAAGGGGCTGCCGTTTCCAGTTGTCTTAAAGACTGCTCAGGAACTTGGATATGCTGAAGCAGATCCAGTGAACGACGTGGAAGGGTATGATGCATTTTATAAGCTGATGATCTTAAGTGAACTTTCTTTCGGGGCTGCTCCAAGCTGGGATACTGTTGTGAGGCAGGGCATAACAGAAGTCACTCAGGAACAGATAGAATTGTTCGAGCTGTGGGGTTATCGGATTAAACACTTGGCACGGATTCGAAAAGCCGGTGAACAGCTTAACGCTTCAGTAAAACCTGTTCTGGTAGATGCCCATCATCCCTTATATAGTGTCGAAGGGGTTCAAAATGCAGTTACAGTAGAAACAAGTCTGGCAGGAAAAGTAACAATTCAGGGAGCTGGAGCGGGCAAACTGCCAACAGCAAGTGCGATGGTAGAGGACTTGACCTACGTATTGCAGCCGCAGCCTTTCACTCTAAAATTATTTAAGCAGGACGATGAACGAAGAGCGAGTAGCAATGTTAATGCTCAAGATTCCCAGCAGGTTCTCGTTGTAATCGGAAAAGAGCCTTTACCTGATGCATTTGCTGCAGAAGTCGTAAAGAAGGAAGAATCCGCAGGTCTCGTTTATCAATTAATTCTTTGCACAAGTAAAGCTGCGAGTGAGTTGAAAAGTAATCCTTCTTTTCATATTTACGAGGTGGCAAGTGACCAGTTTGAAGTGGTCGCGAATCTGAAGCTGGCCGCGAATTTATAATGTTTGCATTAAGTGTCGTGTAAAACCGCAGAGTGGCTTCTGCGGTTTTTTTGGTAATAACTATTCGAAATGATTTTCTAAGCACTCAAATCCATAAAAAAGAAGCCAAAACCGTGGTTTTGGCCATCTTACTTAATTCATTTTATTTTTACTTCATTGGTTTTAAAGCGTTATAGCGGTCTGCAGCTTTTTGGTCATCTGTTTTACTGAAATCATAGTTATAGATTGCGCCTTCCCAATCACCGTACATAGGGTTTGGTAGTTGAATATACTTTGAACCAAGTTCATCAGCGATCTGATCGACATTTGCAAAACGAGTTTTTAAGTCAGCTTTATAAAAAGCATCTGAAAGATCATTCGCGTTATCACCAATGAGCATTACGATTTTGTTAGTCTTAGAGATTTCGTCCTGGCGGATGCCTTTTTGAGAAGTCGTTGTTTTTAATAATACATGTTTGTCGTCTACATTTGGTAAACCGTGAAGATTCAAGTTTTTCATCGTATCTTCTTTTTCTGAGACTGTACGGTTGGAGACGTAGAAAATCTCCACCCCTAATTTGTCGGCAGCTAATAAGAAATCTTTTGACCCTGGAATAAGTTCTGCTTTTGCCATGTGAATCCATTCAGACCAGCCAGCAGGATATGCGGCATTGTTTTTAATAGCCCATGCGGTGTGAGGAGAGTTATCTAAAACGGTTTCATCAATGTCCAAGACGACAGCCGGGCGAATTTGATTCTTCTTGAGTTGGATTTGACCATTCTTAACCTTGTAATCTTGCATCGCCATTTCCTGAAGCTCCTCGGCAGCTTGATTATAAGTTTGAATTTGCAAAGCTTTGTTTTCTGCCGATGTTTGGAACCAATTTGTTGCCATAACGGTTTGTTCTTGACTGCTTTTCTCAAGATCTGCTTTTGTGACGCCAACACCTGTTAAAGATCCAAGCCCGAAAGTTCCTGCGAGTGCGACAACTGCTAATGATTTTTTCATTGTTAAACTCCCCTATGTATTTATTTTTTAGAGATCATGAATACTTTATGACCCTATATTAATAAAATATCTTTTGAGGGAAAAAGTTTCAATATTTACTTTTCTTAGAATAATAGAAACAGAGATTTATCATCAGGTTTTTTACATATTAAGGAATAACATGTACCGGAGATATTCGTAAATACTGTTTTCTTGGAATATTTTTTTCTTACTTGAAATAAATTGTTTAGGCTAACTTGGAGCATGTTTGGGCATCATTAATAACAAAATTTTCACATTTTAATCCCGTTTTATGAAATAAAGTATTATAATTTGCTTTGTGAGGATTAAAAACACAAACGGAGGAAAGTGTATGAGTACAGTTTCAAATGAGTACAACATGGGAGATTTCAGAGTTGTTGTACACGAATCGAAAGAGGGAACAAAAACAGCGCGTTTAAGTTCAGGTTTTCACGGAGCTATTCTTGAGGTAGAAAAAGAAGAGAACGGTATCCGTATTAAAGAAATGGAATTAGGAAGCGCTCATGTTACACCTGAGCATTTAGCGATGCTATTGTATTTGTCTGGTGTATCAACAGAAGTAGTAGATGAAATAAAGAAAATTGAAGAGAATTTCCGTACAAAAGCATAATAAATATGTAAAAGACTCAAAAAGGTTAACTTTTGGGTCTTTTTTTATGCAGGGAGTATGGAAAAGTTGAAGATATGCGCGTCATACGAGACATACAATCGATATCCGAGAATATATTCCTAATAAAGGAAATTTGCAGGTAAATAGAGAAATAGTGACTAAATTACATACAAGGGGACTGTTAGTTTGAACCATCCAAAACATATCATCTCTGTTTCAGCACTTGTCCAAAACGATCAAGGAGAAACTCTTTTATTAAAAACGCACTATCGCAATGATACATGGGAAATGCCTGGCGGCCAAGTGGAGGAGGGAGAACCTCTGGAAGAAGCAGTCCGCAGGGAAGTACTAGAAGAGACAGGGATTGAAATCCAGCCATTAGGAGTTACAGGGGTCTATTACAACACAACGAAGCACGTTCTTTGTGTTGTTTATAAAGCAAAGTACATAAAAGGAGCGATTGTCATTCAACCAGAGGAAATACAAGATGCAAGGTTCATCGCAATCGACGAGCACAACATTGCAGATTGGATAACGAGGCCACATGCGAGATCCAGAACTTTGCAGGCTATTGCTAATAAGGAAACGGTAAAAAGTGAGTCATGGAAAATGAATCCTTACGAGTTGATCAGCAGTACTTGATTTTTCGTCTAAACATTGTAAAAGCCTGCGCTCGTCTGAATGCAGGCTTTTTCTCTCTGTTCTCTTTAATCTGTCTCTATCTCTGTTGATCATAAGAGGGGTTGCTAAAAGCAAAAGGTTCTAACGCGTTTGGAAAATTGCTATTTCATTTCTATTAGCAATAGCCGTAACCGCCGCCATAACCGCCGTCATAACCACCGCACCAACAAGCACCTACAATGATTAACAAGATAAATAGTACTACGATTAAAGCAAAGCTGTTACCGTGACACTTAAATCCCATCTAACCCACCTCCTTCTCTACAAGAACAATTTATTAAACGTACAAGTTTATGGTTTGGGCTGGATTAGCCTATTTTTTTTGGACAGTATCCGACTACAGAAAAAACAATTAATAGTATTTACTAACTTTTACAATCGTGTATAATTACTCAAAAAGAGGGGGATCACATGTACGCAATCATTGCTCATTTGGATAAAGAATCAGAAGAAAAGATCAATACGTGGCGGGAAAAGCTGAAGCAGGCATCTATCTCAGATTATGACATGCAGCCGCATGTCACCTTAGCGACTCATGAGGAATTAGATATTAAGGTATTCCAAGATCAGATGAATACGTACTTTCAAAGCGAACAGGTCCTTCCTGTGTTTTATCCTTCTCTGGGGATGTTTCTGAGCAGTGGTACGCTGTTTTTGGCCCCAACAAAGGATCGCGTTTTAACTGAATTTCATAATCGCTATCACGAACATTTTAAAAAATGGGTTAATCCGAAATCCCTGTACGCACCAAGTCAATGGGTTCCGCATTGTACGATTGCCAGCCATTTGTCACATGAAAACTTGGTAAAAGCATTTGATTGCTGTGCAGAATGGGTTGAACCTTTTCAAGGGGAACTCACAAGCATTTCATTACTGGACACCATATTCGAAAATGAGGTATGTGTAGAAGTAAAATATCTGCACACTTTGAATTTAAACAAAAGCTGACAGAGGCGTGTTCTGTCAGTTTTTTGTCTTCAATGGCAAAGCCCATCATCATGACTTGGGATTAAAAAAGGATGTCTCGTCGATAATGATAAGAAATTATCAAAATATCAAAAAACAGTCATTGGTCATTTATCCCCTTCTCGGTATTATAGTACTGACGTTTCAAAAAAAATATTGTATGGTAATACCTATGAATAGATAAAGAGAAAGGAATTTGAAACATGTGGAACGAGTTTAAAACATTTATTATGCGCGGTAATGTCATAGATTTAGCCATCGGGGTTATTATCGGATCAGCATTCAGTAAAATTGTTATGTCTCTAGTTGAAGATGTAATTATGCCGCCTATCGGACTTATACTTGGGAAAGTAGACTTTACCGATTTATACATAAACTTGGGAGGTAAATCTTACTCGTCCCTGGCTGACGCACAAAAAGCGGGAGCGCCTACACTTAATTATGGTCTGTTTATTAATCAGATCATCAATTTTTTAATCATTGCGGTTGTTATCTTTATTGTGGTTAAACAAATCAATCGTTTTAAGAAGAAGGAAGAAGTAAAAGCACCGGATACAAAAGAATGTAAATATTGCTTATCAACCATTCCATTGCGTGCTGTGAAATGCCAAAATTGTACAGCGAATTTAAATGAAGAAGACTCACTGAATCAGCCATCCTATTAAAGGTGGCTGTTTTTTTATAATTTTTTCCAGAAGGAGAAATGTTGTTCATTCAAATGTTAGGGTATGTAGAATTTTTGCTGATTTGTGAAGAAAAAATGCTCATTTGCGTAGAAAAAAACAAAAAAAGCTGAGCCAAAAGTTTATCTTTTGGACCAGCCGGTGTTTTAATTATTTTTTGATTAAACCGATTTCAACAAGGCGCTCATAGAGGAAGTCACCAGCTGTGATCGGTGGATACTTTTCAGGGTTGTCCGCAGAAATACATGTTGGGATCGTTTCTAATAAACTGTTTGGGTATGGGTGAACGAAGAATGGCATAGAATAGCGAGATGTATTCGCTCCTTCTGGATTCACAACACGGTGTGTCGTCGCTGGAATCACTTCGTTTGTGATGCGTGACAGCATGTCACCAGCATCAACAATAATCTGGCCTTTTTCCGCTTTTACAGGAACCCATTCTCCTTCACGTGTAAGAAGCTCTAATCCTGAAGCTGTAGACTCTACTAAAAGTGTGATCAAGTTAATATCTTCATGTTCCCCAGCACGGATTGCGCCTTTATCCATTGAATCATCTAGCGGAGGATAGTGAATGGCACGAAGAATACTGTTTCCATCTTGAATCATATCTGCAAAAAAGCGAGGACGAAGGTCCATTTGAATCGCCAATGCTTCAAGCATGTTGCGTGCTACACGCTCTAATTCACGATAAAAGTTTAATGCGTTTTGACGAAGTTCAGACAGTTCTTCCGGCCATACGTTTGCAGCATAATCACTGGAAAGTGGGTGGCCAACAGGCAATTCTTGTCCAACATGGAAGAATTCTTTTAAATCCCCAACTTTCCGGTTTTTTGCATGTTCTTTACCGAAACCTGTGTAGCCGCGTGCTCCGCCTTCAATGCCTTCATACTTTTGCTTGATCTCTTTTTCAAGACTGAAAAACTTTTCCCAAAGCTCATAGTTTTTCTCGATCAGTTGAGTGTTAACGCCATGACCTTCTAAGATGATGAATCCAGTTTCTTTTAATCCTGCTTCAAACTGAACCCCGAATTCTTTACGCTGTTCAGATGTACCGTGTGTAAAATTCTTTAGGTTTAATGTTTTCACTAGTGAATTAGTTAATGTAGACATATCGATGTCCTCCTAAACTTTTTTGAAATCGCTTTCAAACATTTAAAATTTTATCATAAAAGCATTGAATAGCAATAACTATTTTTTGGTTAACTGATCAAGAGACTCAAAGCTTATGAAACATCAGTAATGTGGTACGATTAATTTATAAAAAAATGCGCAAGGAGCGGGGAGGTGAAGTAATTGAACGAGTCTATAAAAATCTCTGTCAGAGCACTAGTAGAATATGTATACCGGTCAGGAAGCATCGAATCGGGATTCAGAACAGCAACATCATTAACAGAAGGAACAAAAGCTCATCAGAAAATACAAAAAACGTACAGTGAAGCTGATGCTGCTGAAGTGTTTTTACAGACTCATTATGAATATGAAGGAATAAATTACGTTGTAGAAGGGCGCTGTGACGGACTTCTTATTCAAGATGAAACGTTCACGATCGATGAAATAAAATCAACGGCTAGGCCATTGGAGGATATTCGGAGTGACTCCTATCCGGTTCACTGGGCACAAGCCAAATGCTATGCGTACATGTATTTGAAAAAAGAAGAAAAGGAAAAAATGAGCGTTCAGCTTACATATGTGCAGGTGGAGTCTGGTGAAGAGAAAAGGTTTCAAAAGGTTTATACGAGGGATGAATTAGAGATGTTTATGCTCGACCTCGTGAAAAATTATGCACCTTACGCGCAGCTGCGATATTCCAATCGCCTTAAGCGAAATGAAACCATACAGGATCTGGCTTTTCCTTTTAACCAATATAGGAACGGCCAGCGGAAATTTGCGGGAGCCGTTTATAAGACGATTCTGGATAAAAAAACGCTGTTTGCCAATGCCCCGACCGGAACGGGGAAAACGATTTCGACACTTTTTCCTGCTGTAAAAGCGATCGGTGAAAATGCAGCTGAGAAGATTTTTTATTTAACAGCAAAAACATTGAACCGAAAAAATGCGGAAGAAGCGCTATTGATGATGAAAGAAAAAGGGCTATTTTTTCAAAGTGTAACGATTACCGCGAAAGACAAGGTTTGTTTAAAAGAAGAAACGCGCTGTGACCCATCGTATTGTGAGTTTGCAGATGGCTATTATGACCGAATCAATGGAGCAGTCCTGGACATTTTAGAAAATGAATCGGTGATGGACAGGGATGTTATAAGTGAATATGCACTTAAACACAGTGTATGTCCGTTTGAGTTTTCAATTGACCTTGCTTATGCGGCTGATGCTGTCGTTTGTGATTATAATTATGTATTTGACCCGCGCGTGTCATTTAAACGATTGTTTGAGGAACAGAAAAAGCGGACTGTATTGTTAATGGACGAAGCACATAATTTGGTGGATCGGGCTCGCGGCATGTATGCAGCAGCAATTACAAAGTCTTCGTTTCTTCAGCTGTCACGCGAATATAAAGGGAAACATGAGGGCTTATGGAAAACGGCGAAAGCGATCAACGATGAACTTCTTCACATAAAAAAAGAAGCTGGGGAGATTGAATCAGTAGTTAAGGAACTGCCAGCCGAATTAATAGAATGTCTGGAATCTTTCATGGTGCATGCTGAACAGCATCTTGCGAACGGTGAAAATAATGAAGCACTGCTTGAAGCCTATTTTTCGGCATTGCAGATGGTGAAAATTTCTGCCTATTACGATGAACGATTTGTCACATTTATAGATTGTTTTAAAAGTGAAGTTATTGTGAGGCTGTTTTGTCTGGATCCATCTCATTTGCTAAGCCAAACGGGGAAAAAATATGGCGCACGTATTTTCTTTTCAGCTACGCTTTCTCCGCTTTCTTATTTTCGTGAGATGCTAGGCGGCGGGGAAGACGATTATGTCATCCGCATGCCATCACCTTATGAAAAAGAGCAGCTGGACGTTTTCATTCAGCCCCTTTCCACTCGATTTAGAGATCGCGAAAAGACAATTGAACCGATTGTGGAAATGATAACAAACTTGGTTGAAACGCGGCCAGGAAATTATTTAGTCTTTTTCCCTTCATACCGTTACATGACAGATGTCTATGAGCAAGTACTCGAGACTAATCCAGAATTTCAGCCAATTGTGCAATATCCATCTATGAAGGAAGAAGAACGCGAGGAATTTTTGGCTAATTTTGATGATGTGCATGAAAGATCTCTCGTCGGATTTGCGGTTATGGGTGGTATTTTCTCAGAAGGAATCGATTTAAAAGGAGACCGGTTAACAGGTGCTGTTATTATCGGAGTCGGACTACCGCAGGTCGGTTTAGAGCGGGATACAATGAAAAATTATTTTCAGGAGTCGGGTAAAAATGGATATGATTTTGCATATGTGTATCCAGGCATGAACAAAGTCCTGCAGGCAGGAGGCAGGGTCATCCGTTCTGAAGAAGATCACGGGACACTTGTGCTAGTTGACGATCGGTTTTTGACGCGGAAATACGTAGAAATGCTTCCAGAAGAATGGCGGGATTTTGTAGTGCTGAGGGGATGATTTATGTTTAGTGGGTGGGTTCACAACTTTTTCATAAAAAAAACACTTGGATTCGCTCCAAGTGTTTCCTTTTTTACTTTTTATAAAGCCCTGCCCATAGAAAGGGCAGCCCGAATACAGAAGCTGGCTGAATGATTTCGTTCATTTTACGCAATTCGAGTTCTTGAAAACCTGCAAAAACGTCTCTCATTTTCTCAAGTGTGTACCCGAGTCCGCCTTTCATTGAACGTTCTTTGTAAACTTCTTCATCAGAAACATTCATTCCCATTCCTTCCGCATCAAAACAGGTTATAGCGAAATGGCCATCATCTTTTAAACTGTTGTTTAATAGATGAAGATAACTCACTCTGCGGTGAGGGGGAACGTGATGAAAGCACCCGCAATCATAGATGAAATCGTATTGATGATGGGGGAATTCCATTTTAAAAATATTTCCTTGAATAAAGTTTACATTTACCCCTTTTTTAGCTGCTCGTTCTTTTGCCCATTGAAGTCCCTCAGATGAAAGGTCTACAGCATCCACTTCAAACCCGTTTTCCGCAAGATAGATCGCGTTTCGTCCAGGTCCGCACCCTAACTCTAATACCCTTCCAGGAGAAATAATGCCGCTTTCCACATAGTTCACTAGATTTTCATCAGGTGAATCAACAAAAAAAGGAATCTTTTTATTTCGATCTTCATAAAAAGAATTCCAAAACGCTCCCTCATCTCGTAATAAAGAGTCCAGCATGTCGTAAAGGTGTTCCGTTTTTGTAATGGTTTTTGTCAAAAAATCGTCCGCCTTTCATATTTAAGAATCGGCTTTTGACTGACACGGAGTTATGTCTTAATTATACCAAATATTAGGTTGGTGTTATAACGAAAAGCCGCGCAAAAGGCGGCTTTTTTTAGTCTTCTATCTGTTTTTTTCTAAGTAATAATGACTGGTAATTAAAGCTTCCTCCAGCGCATTCCACAACATGAAAATTGATGATTTCAAATAATGGAGACACGACTTCTTGAATTCCTTCGTCTGTATAAAAAGAGAAGAATCGTTTTGGGATATAGGAGTCATCCTGCCAGACACCTTCAATCTCATTTCCGCCATAAACACCCATGTAGAACAACCCATCATTTTTTAAAACGGTATGTATCGAATGCAAAACAGCTGGAAGACTGATCTTTGGTACATGCAGCAATGTATTCATGGCCCAAATTGCATGAAAGGATTTTTTTTCAAAATCCAGAGAATAATAGTCCATTACTTCTGCTTTTAAGCCTTTAAAACGGCATGTTTCCACCATGTTTGGTGAAAGATCAATGCACGTTACATCCAAGCTATGGTCTTGCAAATATTTGCCCTGCTGGCCGGAACCAGCACCTAGATCAAGAACAGTATTCAAGTTTTCTTGATGAAGAACATTGATAAATAGATCGAGCTCAGCAAGCTTCCAATTTTCTATTTCCATCTTATTTCGAACATCGGCTTTTTCATTATAGCTAGCTTTCAGACTTTCTTTTAACAAAAGATCCATCCAGTTCGCTCCTTTAATGCTTTTTAATAGGAAAAGCAAAATACTAGATTCATTATAGCGGAATATAGGAGGCTGGTAAATTTTATTAAGAGTGAAAATTCTGGTAAGGAAACCCCTTACATAGCATGAAAAGCAGAAGGGTGTTAATTTATAGTAAAAAAGTTGTGTTCTTAAATGCCTGTTGTAAGAGATAAGAACAGCTTGTAAAATGTTAGTAAATTAAATGTTCTGAAAAAAGATCGGATATGTGGTTTATACAAGGATTTATAAAGTGTCTTGACGAAGAGAAAGTAGTGGAGATCTAAAAAAAGGGAGTGAGCGGGTTTGGAACAATTGTTTAATTTATTAGCAGCTTATAAAGATGAGATGGTGGAAATCCGCAGGCATCTTCACCAAAATCCAGAACTCTCATTTGAAGAAGTACAAACACCGGCATTCATCGCAGGCTATCATGAGAAGCTAGGGCTAGAAGTGAGAAGAGGTGTAGGCGGAAGAGGTGTTGTTTCTACGCTTAAAGGCGGTAAACCTGGCAAAACGGTTGCATTGCGTGCAGATTTTGATGCACTCCCGATACAGGAGGAAACAGATTTGCCGTTCAAGTCGAACGTTCCTGGTGTAATGCATGCGTGCGGTCATGACGGTCATACTGCTACACTTCTCGTTTTAGCTAAAGTTTTAACCGAAATGAAAGGCGAACTTGAAGGCAACGTCGTCTTCATTCATCAGCATGCAGAAGAACTGGCACCAGGCGGAGCGCTGCCCATGATTGAAGATGGCTGTTTAGATGGTGTGGATGTAATTTATGGAACACATCTATGGGCACCGCTGCCAATGGGAACAGTCGGTTACCGAACAGGTCCAGTAATGGCTGCAGCCGATTCATTTACGATAAAAGTGCAAGGAAAAGGTGGTCATGGCGCACAGCCCCATCTAACAAAAGACAGCATCGTGATCGGCGCACAGCTTGTTTCCAATTTACAGCAAATCGTGAGCCGCCGCGTTAATCCGCTGGATGCTGCAGTAGTATCTGTCGGGGCTTTTGAAGCAAAGAATGCATTCAACGTTATCGCCGACACAGCTATGCTGACAGGAACCGCCAGAACGTTTAAAGAAGATGTAAGAGTGACGATTGAAAAAGAAATCGACCGTATTGCAAAAGGAACATGTCTCGCTGCAGACGCTACTTATGAATATATTTATAAACGCGGCTATCCCGCAGTGGTCAACCATAAGGAAGATACTGAATTTTTCGTTGAAGTGGCGAAAAAAGTGCCGGGTGTCGTTGAATTAGAAGAAATTGAAGCACAGATGGGCGGCGAAGATTTCGCCTATTATCTAGAAAAAGTACCCGGAACTTTCTTCTTTACCGGTGCTGAAGATGCTGCTTGGGAGGAAACTTTTCCGCATCATCATCCCAAATTTAAAATAAATGAAGACGCATTATTGCTGGCAGCCAACTTACTAGGTGCAGCAACACTTACTTACTTGAAGCAGAATACAAATGAAAGAATAGAAGTTACCAAATAAACGAACTGAAAATAGAAGGTTGTTTTTGCAAACTTTACTGCTTTTGAAAGTGGTTAATTTCCTTCCTCTACAAATAACTGTTCAAAGAAGAGTTCTCTCAAATCTCACAGTAGCAACAATTTTTTAAATAAAAGCTAAAAAGAAAAAGCCCCTGATTCTGGGGCTTTTTACTTATGAATTATTCCGAAACTTCAAAGGCATCTAAAGAAATTTTCATTTTAGAAATTTTCTTAGATTTTTCTTGTTGTTTTTTTTGTGCAGATTCCGTAAGTTGTTCCGGAACTGTAACAACTTCAACCAATGTAGATGCAAGCTTTGGACCGAAGGAAGTTAGACGAATAACGCCTACTTCAGTAGTTTCGCTTTTATTTTCCTTTGAATTTCCGTTTTGTCCGTTATTGTTCTTTGCCAAGGATATCACCCCCGATATTACTATATGAAAATGTAAAGATCGTGCTTGTACGAATCACCATTTTTTCTATTTTTTTTGGATTTTTATCATTATTAAATGAGCGTTTTCTGTATCTTTTTTCCTATGTTCGGTCGAGATATAGGTGTCTAGAGTATCTAGGCGTTATTTTTTTATTTGGAAATTTTTACTTGTTATTTCCGTGAGGTTCCTTTTATAATATTAGTGTAATATTACACTATTGTGAATTAGGCGGGTTGATAATGAAGAAGTGGATTGCTGCAGTAATCTTAATTTATAGTTTCGCTTTATTTTTAAGTCTGCATGTTTATTCTAAACAACAGCAGAACGATACAGTGAGGGATGCAAGCAAACTTTTACCGACAAAGATGAAAGTGGTAACAGCTACTAGCTCAACGAAAGATTTACAGCAATGGGTAAGGAAAGCAGGTCGAATGAAAGAAACAATTGCCATTGCAGGCATGCAGCATAGTCAAGGCGGTCAAACGCTTTATCCGAACGGAACGCTTCTGAATATGAAGGGCTACAACAAAATTTTGAAGTTTCAGCCGAAAACGAAAAAGATTACGGTTCAAAGTGGAGCAACATGGGCTGATATACAAACGAAAATCAACCCTTATGGTTTATCACTAAAAGTCATGCAATCCCAAAATATTTTTACAGTCGGCGGGTCACTTAGTGTAAATGTTCATGGCAGGGACATACGCTATGGTTCATTAGTGGACACAGTAGAATCTTTTCATTTGTTAAAAGCAGATGGCGAGATTATTAATGTAAGCAGGACAGAGAATAGTGAGTGGTTTCCTTACGTGATCGGCGGATATGGTCTTTTTGGCGTTATTCTTGATGTGACATTGCAACTGGCAGATGATGAACTGTACCAGCACCGAACAGTGGAAATGGATTACTCAGAATACACCGCTTATTTTAAAGAAAAAGTAAAAAACGATCGTTCTGTAAGAATGCATTTAGCAAGATTATCGGTAGCTCCCAAATCATTTTTTAAAGAATTGTATGTAACGGATTATGTGCTCGTAGATGACCAAAGAAAATTAAATAAGTACGATGAATTGAAAAAAGAGACAATCGTTGCGCTGCCAAAATTCATGCTCGGATTATCGCGGTACAGTGATAAGGGTAAAAATCTATTATGGGATACCCAAAAGAAGTATTTCATCAAAAACGATGGGAAATATGAATCGCGAAATAATGTGATGAGATCTGATAGTGAGTTTATGGAATACGAAAACCCAAACCGTACAGAAGTGCTTCAAGAATATTTTGTACCAGTCGATGAATTTTCGGCATACGTGGATGACTTGCGCACTCTGTTGAAAAAGGAAGATTTGAACCTTTTAAACATAACGATTCGTTTTGTTGAGCATGATGAAAATGCTGTTCTTTCTTATGCAAAAGACGATATGTTTGCTCTTGTGCTGCTGATCAACCAAGGACGTTCGAAACAAGAAATCCAAAAGACAGAAAAAGTAGTACAAAAAATGATCGATGTTACGTTAAAGCACGATGGAAGCTATTATTTGCCTTACTATTCCTACCCAACTAAGAGGCAGCTGCATGAAGCTTATCCCAGAATTGACGAATTTTTCGAAAAGAAACGTGTGCTGGATCCGGATGAACGGTTTAAAAATCTGTTTTATGTGAGGTATGGGAAATGAATGATCGGACGTTTGTAACTTCACAAAGTCTATTAATGACAGCAAGTTCTATGGTCTTTCCGTTCTACTTGCTGCTGATTAGAAACATTGGAGACAGCTATTCACAATTTGGGTTGGCATACGGGCTTTTTGCATTAACCGGTGCACTCGCTCACCCGGTTATAGGCAGGCTTTCGGATAAAATTGGAGACCGAACTCTATTACTTCTATACACATGGGGAATGGCCGGAATGATGCTTGTCGTTCCAATCATAGAAACAGTATCAGCACTTTATGCATTGCAAATCGTGATGGGCGTGTTAGGCGCCGTGCAAAAAACGACTGAAAAGACAGCGTTATCTAGACAATCAAGCGGGAAACAAATTGGACGAAAAATAGGAAACTATCATTTATGGACAAGTGTGTGGGGAGCAGCGGCTGTAATTGCAACAGGTTATTTGATCGATTTTCTTACAATTGGCAGCCTGTTCTACCTTGCATCCCTATTGTATGTGATCTCGGCGGTTATACTAATGAAGTCTGCTTCAATAGAATCGGTAAAAGAAACAAAAAAGCCCGTACAGACTTAACTGTTGGGCTTTAACTCTGTAATTCCATCGAGTCTGTGATCTTTATTATGTCGTCTTTTGTCCATAATCCTCCTTTGATTATGATTCTTCTTCCTTTTTCAACCGTTTCCAAATGTTTTGAATGAATCGTTTTACCATGTCTTTTCCAGCAAGAAGAGCACCTAACCAAAAGGTTACCTCTCCTGTGATGACTAAGATCGTAACGAATACAGTTTTTGTCGTACCGCTAAACGACATAAAAGGGACGACGAGAATGAAACCCCATAAAATAAATGAAGCAATGATTAATAGAATACCTAGTGACTTTTTCATGGCTGCAGACTCCTTTTTATCAAGTAAATGTTCACTAACATACGAAAGGATGGCTGAGAAGTTCCCAAAAGCTGTTTATTATCGTATTTTTTTACGAATTGGACACAATTACCAATCCTGACATATTGAAAAACTTTCCAATTTTGGATAATGTAAAGTCAGAAGTTTAAAAAAGCGGGGGATTGTTAATGGAACTTGTGTATCAAAATAGAGAAAAAGATATAGAAGTTTACGAAGATGAATTTGGAAAAATCACCTTAAAAGAGAACCAGAACCAAGCTGTGGTAATGGTTGCAGTAGAGGGTGATCATTTAGTTCTAATCAGTCAATATCGTCCTGCTGTGGATGAAGTTATTATCCAGCTCCCAGGCGGGGGGATGAATGTTGGTGAAGATCCGAATGCTGGTGCAAAACGCGAGCTTTTAGAAGAAACCGGAATTGTGTGTGGTGAAACCGTTTTTTTAGGAAGCATTCAGCCTTCCGCATGTTTGGCAAATACGATTACACACGTTTACTTTACTCGAGATATTCTAGAGTATCAGCAGCAGATGCTTGAAAAGAAGGAAGCATCAATTCAAGCATTTCATATTCCGATTGAAAGAGCGTTTCATAACATCGAAAAAGGAATTTGGAAAGACAGCGAACTGGCTCATGGATTATTGCTTGCTCGCTTAAAGGGATTAATTTAGTTAGAAAAATGCACATTAAAGACTCACAGAAACGGTTCAAAAATTAGAAAGTGACTTAAAAATGTGCCAAAATAGCAGAAAGGAGGGATTCTGTATGGTAAACAGTATTCATGATCGAGCGGTTTTACATAACGGTGTACATATGCCCTGGATTGGTCTTGGTGTATACAAAGCCGAAGAAGGTGACGAGGTTGTTCAAGCAATAAAATGGGCACTGGACGCGGGATATCGAAGCATTGATACAGCAAGTTTTTATGATAATGAGACAGGCGTTGGAAAAGCTATTCGTGAATCTACCGTACCAAGAGAAGAACTTTTTATCACTACAAAAGTATGGAACACAGATCAAGGGTATGATCAGACACTTGCGGCGTTTGACGCGAGCTTACAAAGACTTGGTTTAGATTATGTCGACCTTTATTTGATCCACTGGCCCGTTCCTGGCAAATACAAAGAAACATGGAAAGCCATCGAAAAAATCTACCAAGATGGAAAAGCAAAAGCGATTGGTGTAAGCAATTTTAAACAGCATCATCTCGAAGACTTAATTGCTGATGCAGAGATTAAACCGATGGTCAATCAAGTGGAATATCATCCACGTCTTACTCAGGACGAATTATTATCCTATTGTAAAGAACAAGGCATTCAGCTTGAAGCGTGGCGTCCACTTTTAAAGGGTGAGATTTTAGAAGAACCTGTTTTAGTAAAAATGGCTGAAAAACATAACAAGAGTGTGGCACAGATCATTTTGCGCTGGGACATTCAAAATGGTGTTGTAACGATTCCCAAATCCGTTACAAAGCATCGAATAGAAGAAAACGTAGAAATTTTTGATTTTGAGTTAAGTGCAGAAGAAATGTCGCAGATTTCTTCTTTGAATCAAAATAAACGAAATGGTGTAGATCCCGACGATTCCGAATTTTATAAGCAGTTTGAATAGATGAATGAGCTGACCATCAATTTGAGATGGTCAGTTTTTTAGGCTGTTTTCTAAAAGATTGCTGCTTTTATGTAATTGTCGTAAAGAGACTTCATTGGTAAGTTGATTGGAGTGTAAGATGCGAGACTCCTCGAAAATAAAAATCAATTTTCTTCGTGCGATGTTCCGCTGCCGAAGCCTTCCTTGTCCTGCGGGATCAGCGGGACAGGTGAGACCCTGCAGACGCAAAGCGGCACGGTGGCTCACCGCACGCCCCGCGGAAAGCGAGCATCTGAAACGAAATCAACTACTCCTAGAGCAAAAGTAGCAACTCTTTGTTTCAAAAAAAATAAATCGGGAAGAATGAAACCGTAGATAAAGAAAGGAAGTGCGTGTATGACTAAAAGAATATTGATTGTAGTGACAAACCACCAAAATATCGGAACGAATAAAACAGGACTTTGGCTTGAAGAGTATGCCGTTCCATTTAATGAATTTCGTCAAAGCGGCTATGACATAACAGTAAAAAGTATCCAAGGCGGCAAGATTCCTTTGGATCCGAACAGCATAGAAGGTGTGGACCAGGAAGAATACAAAGAAGCTTTATCTATCCTGGAAGATACAGCAAAACTGAGCAGTGAAGATGCAGTGAGCTACGACGCAATCTTTTTGCCAGGGGGTCACGGAACAGTTTTTGATTTTCCAAAGAGCGAGGAATTAAAAGAAGTGGTCAGTCAGATGGCACAAACGAACAAAGTCATCGGCAGTGTTTGCCACGGACCAGCGGGACTAACAACAGCGACTCTTAAAGATGGTACACCAATCGTAAAAGGCAAGACAGTTACTGCTTTTACGGATGAAGAGGAAGAAGAAATGCAATTGACGAAGGAAGTGCCGTTTTTATTAGAAACAAAGCTACGTGAACTCGGTGCTGAATTCCAAAGAGCTGGAAAGTGGGAAGATTTCGCGGTTACTGATGGAAACCTCGTTACCGGACAAAATCCACAATCAAGCAGAAGTGTCGCGATTCGTATGATTGAAGTGCTGAATAAACAATAAAGACGAGTGATAGAAACGATCAGCTGAGGCTGGTCGTTTTTTTTGCAATCAACAAAGATGGCCCGAATAGTGTATCGGAATTTACAGAAAGACTTAAATTTTTTAAATGAGAAATCCGCAGCATAATCAGTGCGGTCAATTCACCCATTCTGCCATTATGCGTATTTTAATTAAAACATTAAAAACGTGGGGGAATGATGGTGGGATACTATATTCGAGTGGAGCCAGATGTAAAAATATTCGTTGAAGATGTGAATCCTGCAGGCCAGAAAACGATTCTTTTTATCCACGGGTGGCCTGCAAATCATAAATTATTCGAGTATCAGTTTAATCAGCTGCCTGGACTAGGTTACCGATGTATTGGAATCGATATAAGAGGATTCGGCAAATCGGATAAACCGTATATCGGCTACTCTTATGACCGGATTGCTGATGATATATACACGATTATCAACACTTTAAAGCTAGAAAATATTACGCTTGTCGGTCATTCGGTTGGAGGAGCCATTTCGATTCGTTATATGGCACGCCACAATGGACATAACGTTTCAAAGCTCGCATTATTAGGTGCGGCTGCTCCCAGTTTTACAAAACTTCCAAACTTTCCGTACGGACATACGAAAGAGGAAACCAATCAACTCATACAAGGGACTTTAAGTAATCGTCCTAAAATGCTTCAGGGGTTTGGTGATCTCTTCTTTTTCCAATACACATCAGCACCGTTTTCAGATTGGTTTTTCAATTTGGGACTTGAGGCGGCAGGTTATTCAACTGCAGCGGTATTAATATCTTTGCGTGATGAAAACTTGTTCGGTGATCTAGGTAAAATTCAAGTTCCGACGCTCATTCTTCATGGTGTTCATGACTTGGTGTGCCCTTATCCTTTAGCTCTTGCAATGAATCAAGGAATTAAGAGCTCAAAACTAGTGCCGATGGAAAAGAGCGGACACGGACTTTTCTGGGAAGAGCATGAAAAAGTAAACCAGGAACTGAATCAATTTATCGGTTAAAGAGGAATTTGTAAGTGAAAAGAGAATGTTTTTTTAAGAAAAAGTAAAATTCAGGAGACATCGTATGAAAATAAATTTACAAAAAGTGACGCGTGATAATTGGGAAGAAGCCATGAATCTGCAGGTGAGAGAAGAACAGACGAGTTTTGTCCCGTCTGTGGCTGTGTCACTTGCAAAGGTATACATTAAACCAGATGGTGATCAAGTCGAATACCTTCCTTTTGCCATATATGATGGAGAAAAAATGGTTGGTTTCATTATGCATGCTTATGAGGAACAGACAACGTATAGCTATTGGATCAATGGTTTCATAATCGATGCTTCACAACAAGGAAAGGGGTATGGACGAGCAGCATTTCAAGCAATGATTGATTGGATCAAGAGCACATTCAAACAGTGCAATGAAATTCGCTTAACGGTGCATAAAGAGAATGGAAACGCAAAGAAACTTTATGAAAGAACAGGATTTCAGAAAACATCACAAATGTTCGGTAACGAAGAGGTTTGGCGGTTTCTTATAAAAAAGTAACAAGTTGTCTTAAATCGTTTCAATCGTTCCAATTTTTACCGAAAAAGAATGTATGTACTCTATTATTTTTCAAACGGAAAAGGATGAACCAACATGAACACAATCATACCTAATCGATTGCAGCCAGGTGATGAAATAAGAGTCATAGCTCCTTCAACGACACACCGGATTATTTCAGAAGAAAACGCAAAACAAGCGATCTCAACTTTTGAGAAGTTAGGCTTGAAAGTTACGTACGGCAAGAACATTATGGCTACAAGTGCTTTGCTAACAGCTCCCATAGAGAAGCGGATTGAAGATTTGCATGATGCTTTTCTCGATTCGAAAGTAAAAGGAATCTTTTCAACGATTGGCGGCTTCACATCCAACCAGCTTTTAAAGTATTTAGACTATGAATTAATTCGTGATAATCCGAAGATTTTTTGCGGATATTCGGACATTACGGCACTTCAGAATGCCATTTATACAAAAACAGGTTTAGTAACGTTTTCGGGTCCAGCGTTTTCTTCACTCGGGATGAAAAAAGGTTTAGATTATACACTCGAATATTTTAAGAAAGTATTGATGGAGGATTGCGAGGTTGAGTTAAAACCATCTCTTCATTGGAGTAATGATATGTGGTATCAAAATCAAGAAAACCGCGAATTTATTCCGAATTCAGGATATAAGGTCATTCATGAAGGAAGTGCAGCAGGGCGTCTAATTGGAGGGAATCTTTGTACATTCAATCTTCTGCAAGGTACTGAATTTATGCCGAGTCTGGAGAATTCTATTCTATTTTTAGAAGATGATTCTGAAGTAAATGCACGTACTTTTGACCGGGATCTGCAATCTCTCATTCATCAGCCTGGATTTAGCGGTGTGAAGGGGATCGTAATCGGGCGTTTTGAAAAAGCATCACATTTTTCAGACGAAGAACTTCGCTATGTGATTCAAACAAAAGAAGAATTAAGAAATTTACCCGTTGTGGTAAACGCTGATTTTGGACATACAACACCGATCTTTACCTTTCCAATAGGCGGAAAGTGTGAAGTAGATGCTCAAAAGGGCAGGGTTTCTATTAAAATAGCAAATCAATAAAAGGAAAAGTCGCCAAGTGGCGGCTTTTTTTATTTGGTTGAGAAGTGAAAAGAGAGAATACGAGCGAAACTCCGTAGATACGAGCGCTATTTTAGGAATACGAGCGAAATTCGGCAAATAAGAGCGCTATTTTAGGAATAGAGCGAAATATGAAAAATACGAGCGCTTTTTCGAAAATACAAGCGAAAAACGAAAAATACGAGCGAATCGACCTCCCATCGATTAATAACAAAAATAAAGGATTTTAGAACTGCTATCCAAATACAGCAATTATTATTTCTGTAAGTTAGATTGTGTAGAAAAATACCTTAATCGTGTAGAATTCGTCCCAAAGGAGGACATCGTTTTCTGAAAAAAATACTGAAACTTCTGTCTTTTTATTTTCGTATGTAATAATATGTAAAAGAGACGTTTGGAACAGGGGGCTAAAGTATGGGGAGTTTTGATGAGCCAGGTTTTGGAGGCGGGGATTGGTTTTTTAGTTTCTTTCCCATTCTATTTGGAGCAGTATTCGCGTTAATAGTGGCAATGATTATTTTTGCGATTTTTAAGAACATTCGCCAATGGAGCTACAATAATAAACAGCCTCAATTATCAGTTGCAGCTGAAGCGGTCACAAAACGCACTGCAGTACGAGGGGGAGGAAATGATACTTCAGCTAGGACTGATTATTTTGTAACCTTTGAAGTAGAAAGCGGTGACCGTATGGAATTTGAAGTACGGCCGCAAGAGTATGGACAATTAGTAGAAGGTGACATTGGAACATTATCTTTTCAAGGTACACGTTTTTTAGCATTCGTTCGAAACAAGAAATCAGAATCAATCTAATTATGATTCACAAACAACCCTAGGAGGTTAAGTGATGGACCAATTAGGAGAGTTGAGTTTTCGTGAGATTAATATGCTGATTGGAGGCGTCATTTTTGCGATTGTGATGGCTGCCTTTCTTTTTAATGTCATGAAAGGCATAAGACGCTGGAGTTTCAATAACAGCCAGCCGTTAGAATCTGAAAGTGCGATTGTGAAGTCTAGGCGTACGAATGTTGTTGGAGGATCAAACGATACAACGCGGACCGATTATTTTGTAACGTTTGAGCTGGTAAATGGAGACCGAATGGAGTTCGAAGTGAAGCCAGAGGTTTTTGGACAGCTGGTTGAAGATGATCAAGGAAAGCTGTTATACCAAGGAACAAGGTATTTAGGTTTTGAGAGACAGAAAAATAGAGGAACGATTTAAGATAAGGAGCTGCTGGGTCATGCAAACAGAACTTGAAAACTATCAGGCAAGCGTTATTAGGGCTTTTTTTGATAAAGAAGGAAAGCTAAAAAACATTCCGTCACAAAAAAAGAAAAAGCTTATCGCACTTGAACACATTATCAGACAGCTAGACGATAAAGAAAAGATTAGTGAACCTGAGCTTAATCAATTTATAAAAAGATATCACGAAGATTTTTGTACGATTCGCAGAGAATTTATCGTCAATGGCTATATGGATCGTGAATCTGGTTTTTACTCAAAAAGACTAGAAAATCAATGGGCGAAGTGGCAAGATTTGAAGTGATGCATGCACTTGAACAATCGTTATGGGAACATTTAAAAGATGAAGCGGAAAGCTTGTTTAGATTTAAAATCCTTCGGAGTGTACCGATTAAACGAGGATGGCTGAATCAAAAGTGGAAGATAGAGACGAATCAAGGCACATTTTTGCTTAAGCAATATAATCCGGAACGCTTTAAAAAGTACGATTTACAAACCATACAGATAGCTTTAGAAACGCAAAATCGAGCATTTCAAAATGGAATCCGTTGTCCTGAACTTCTGGAGCACGAAGGAAACCTTTTACATACTTCCGGTAAAGGTGAACTTTTTACTGTTATGTGTTTTATGGAAGGGGATTTGATAAAACCTGGAGAAGCCACGTATCAGCAGATGGAATCGTTAGGAGAGGTGGTCGGAAAACTTCATAAACTTTTTAATGAAGGATACATGCCCGCCAGGTCTGAAACCTTGTTCAAGATACCTCCCGTTTCAGAACGTTTACAGCATTGGCATTCCACTTTAGATAAATGTATGGATGATCAACGCCCATTATTTCTCCTTCAAAAAGAAGCTACTGCAAAATTAAAGGATTCTGATTTTGAATATCTAACCCCTGGATGGTGCCATCGGGATTTATGGGTGGATAATTTATTGTTTTCATCAGAATCGGTGTCAGCCATTCTTGATTTTGATCGAATGAATTATGATTTTATTGAAACAGATATTGGCCGGCTGATCATCTCAGCTTGTTTACAAAAAGATAAGTTAAATGTAGAAGGCGTACATGCATTTATTAGAGGCTATTGTAATACAAATGAATTATCAATCGAGCGGTTGTGCCGTTCATTGAAGGTAGTATGGTACATGGAAAGTACATGGTGGATCTCTCTCACTTTTCATGAAGGAGAGCCGCCAAAACGATTTGCAAACGAAATGATTTGGCTGGCCAAAAACATGGAAAGGATTGATTCAATTCTTCTTGGAAAAATGTAGCTACATAATTTACGTTTTATTCAAACGTCTTAAGGGAACATCCTCATTAGTAGAAAAAGAGGAGTGGTGAAGTGGAGACGAAACAATTATGCTTGCTCACAAAAGAAGATATGACAAATCCAGATAAAGTTCCAGCATGGGTCATTGAAGAATACAAGACCTTTCATGAAACAGTAACTGACAAAACATTCCCTTGTTATTTTGGTATGGCAGCAGAGAAGAAAGGTGAACTTCGATATGCTTATATGACGCATGATGACTGGTCCAACTTACCTGAAGCCATCAAGGAATTCAATAAATTGTTTGATGCACCAAAGCTCATTCGCCATGGCTTGTTTGTTTTTGTTGAGCCGGAAAAAGAAGAAAAAGACATCCCTCACTATCGGCAATATTTCTGGGATATCTTGCAATACCTTCACCAGGAGGATGACCAGCCTTGGCCGGAACAAATTCCGAAAGATCCCGATCATCACTTATTTGCTTTTTCATTTGATAATGAACCGTATTTTGTATTTGGGAATGCACCTGCATACAAACAGCGGAAAACACGTGATCTTGGCAACAGCTTAGTCCTTGGGTTTCAGCCACGCCGGATTTTTGAGGGATTAGAAGGAACATCTCCAGGAGGCAGCATGTCACGTGAAAAAGTTCGTGAACGTGTTGAGAAATGGGATAACCTGCCTACACATCCAAACATCAGCCATTATGGGGACCCGGAGCATCGTGAATGGAAGCAGTACTTTATTGGAGACGACGTTGAACCGATTCAAGGAAAATGTCCGTTCCATCATAAATAAAAATAGATGAGAATGAGTGCACATATCTGTATGTGTGCTCTTTTTTTAATTTGATAGACTACTAAGAAAAAAGGATAAATAGCATTTAAATCGCTATTAATCCTCGTTTTTAGACGTTTTTATTAGTAGAAATGCTGGTTGAATCTTTATATTGGCGGATGTTGCTTATAAAGAGCACAATACTGATAATAGTAGCGGTAAAATAGGCCTTGTTAAAATCAAAGCTTTCGATGGAACTCTTATTGACCCAAACATGATATCCAAGTTTAACCGCAATGATTCCAAGTATCATTACAACCATTAGAAGAACATATAAATACACAGTTTTTTTTGAAATCAACGAACAACCTCCTAATTTTTTACTAATAAAGTTATTCTTCAGTACGATTAAAATTCCTTTCATTGTTTTTTATAAATCCTATAATCATAGTCTCTCCAAGCATTCATTAGCTCTTTAATACGAATTGCCTGCCATGGATTAAACATAGTTTGTCCGTGTTTGTTAAAAGCAATTTCGTTACTAGGATACCCCTTTATAAATTCCATTATATACTCCTGAAAAATGCTATTTTAAATTAGCATGTGATAATCTAATAGTATCAGTAATTACCAAATGTTAGTAGTGTGGATGGGGGTAACGGTTATGAATCCATTTGAGTTAAATGATATTCCTAAAGAGATCAAAAAGGGCTTAAGTAAGATTATTTACATTATGTTTCCTAAGCAAGGGTGGACATCAGATGTAGGTATTATCGTAACGGATGACGGCAAATTTGTGATAAAAAGATCCAAAGGCGAGAAATACAGTTCGTGGCTAAAGCAAGAAATTTTTGTTCTGAATGCTTTGTCAAAAACAAATCTTCCCGTACCCAAGGTGATTCACTATGCCGTTCGAAAAGAGGAAACGTGGGCAATGCTAGAATTTATGGAAGGGCAGACACTAAGAGATTATTTACTTCATGAAAAAGACATGCACAAACGACAGGAAGCACTCTATCAATTCGGGAAAACGCTCGCTCAAATTCATTCAACAGATTGTCCGGCAGAACTGAGGTCAGACAAGCCATGGTTGAGCCGAATGCTGGAAAAAGCCCAGTTTTATCTTGAAAACTACGAAGTGGTTGGTTCAAGGGAATTGTTAGAGAAACTCCAGCAACAACAACTTAAAC
This sequence comes from Fictibacillus barbaricus, assembly GCF_031457135.1. GTDB lineage: Bacteria > Bacillota > Bacilli > Bacillales > Fictibacillaceae > Fictibacillus > Fictibacillus barbaricus_A. Next base: position 322,567 of record NZ_JAVDWA010000001.1, read on the forward strand.
CTTCTGCCCAAACCTTAATCCACGGAGATTTTACGATTGATAATGTATTAATAAAAGATGGGGAAATTACAAGTATCATTGATTGGAGCGGCGGATCGTATGGTGATCCAAGGTATGATATTGCATTAGCAATCAGACCAAAACAAAATGCATTTGAAGCAGATTCCGACCTTCAAAAATTTTACGAAGGCTATGGAGGTCAAAAGATATCACCAGAAGAATATACCTATTTTGAAGAAGGTTTGTACGAATTTTTTTAATAGGCTCTTACCGAACGCCACGCAGAAAGCGAGCATCCTGCGAATTCACTACTTTCAAATTCAAAAGCAACAGCGTCTTAATAATAACGACAGGAGAATTATGACTTGAAATTAATAGACATAGCGATACATATGGCAACTCTTTATCAAAAAAATCCAAAAGTAAAGGCAGTACTGCTGGCAGGGTCTGTTTCAAGAGGATGGGAAGACAAACATTCAGATATTGAACTGAATCTCTTCTGGTCAGAAGCACCAACTGACGATGATCGTATGAATCCAATTGAAGCTATCAATGGTTCTATCATTGATTTCCATGCATATGAAGAAGAGGAATGGGCAGAAAGTTATTTAACAGAAGAAAATGTGAAACTGGAAATCAGCAGCTTTTTAATAGGTACAGCAGAAATATGGATCGATGATGTGGTGAAGAAATATGAAATTGATTATGGCAAACAATGCATGGTTTCTTCCATTTATTACGGTCAAAGTTTATTTGGAGATAGCATCATTAAGGATTTGAAGAAAAAGATTGAACAATATCCTGACAAACTTGCTGAAAACATGATTGAAGAAAATCTGGCTCTTTGGCAAAGATGGAACAACCGAAATGCATTATTGGATCGAAAAGACTGGCTTATGCTGTATGATTTGATGGGTTCCGTACAGAAAAAATTAATGGGGACATTATTTGGTCTTAATAATCTTTTCATTCACCATCCTTCATTTAAATGGATGCATGCATGTATTGAGCTGTTCAAAATTAAACCGAAAAATTTGGATGAACGCTTTACAAAAATCTTAATCGGAGATCCAAATGAAAGTATAGGTGAGCTCGAACAATTAGTTGAAGAAGTATTTGTTCTAGTTGAACAGCAATACCCTCATTTGCCATTTTTAGATACTTACAAAGAAAAACTGCAATTTGTTAGACCTCAGCAGGAAGTTGAATAAAACGAGGTATATTTAACGTGAAATCCATACAAAATAGTTAGTAGCCATCCGGGTGGATCCCCGGGTGGTTTTTATTTTTGTATATGACTTAATACAGGAGCATTACTAAGGAAGCACAAAAGAACCGTCTCACGTTGAGGTAGGTTATACATAATGAAAGTTTTTAGCCATTTTTGGAAAAAATGAAAATAAACTAATTACGGGACGTTTACGGTATACCGATTTAAGGGAAAAGCACATTAGGAACCTAACAAAAAGTGGAGGTTTAAAGATGGCTACCGTAATAAAAGGAGAATTCAATCTCATGAACTGCGACAGTGAATACGGAGAATTGAAAAAGGTGATCGTTTGTGAACCAAGATATATGAAAATTGATGAAGTGATTAACGAAACGCAAAGACATTTTGCAAAAGATAATATTAATATGAAGCGTGCGATGAAACAGCATCAGCAGTTTGTACAAACGCTTAAAGATAACGGTATAGATGTTTATAAACTTCCCCCAAGAGAAAAGTTTCCTGAACAAGTATTTACGAGAGATATCGGGTTTACGATAGGGGATACGGTTTTTGTTTCGAGAATGGGGAGCACCATACGTAATGGAGAAGAGAAGGTTCTTCGCAGCTGGCTGCTGGAACATCAGATTAATCTTTCTCTCATTGAAGGAGATCGCATTGAAGGCGGAGATGTAATTGTTCATGGCAGGAGGGTCTATATCGGTGTTAGCGGACGGACAACAGAAGCTACGATAAAGGAATTGCAAACACAAATACCTGACATGGAAGTGATCGCGGTTCCATTCAACCCTATTTTCCTGCATCTGGATTGTGTGTTTAACATTTTATCTGAAAAGGAGGCACTTGTTTATCCCGAAGCGTTTGAAGAAGAAACATTGAAACTTCTCAAATCTCATTTTCATTTAATTGAAGTGAACAAAGAAGAACAATTTACGATGGGTACGAACGTGCTGTCAATCGGGAACAAAAAAGTCATTAGTCTGCCATGTAATAAAAATGTGAATGCTGCACTTCGCGAACGAGGATACCAAGTGATCGAGGTTGATATATCAGAAATCATTAAATCGGGCGGATCGTTCAGGTGCTGTTCTATGCCTTTATATAGGGAAACTGTTCATTAAACAAGGCTGATTTCTTGAAAGTAGTTGATTTCCGTTCCAAGTGCTCGTTTTCCGCGGGGCAGGCGGTGGGCCACCTTGAAAGACATTTGAAGTACTTGCTCCTGCGTCTGAAAGCAAACGCTATTTTAAACGGGCTTCCTCGTCGCATGCCTTACCAGGAGAATACTCAGGTGGCAGGCACGCACCTTCCACTCCATTAAACCGTCAAAGAAGATAAAATAAGATTAAAAAGTAACAACCTTTTTGAAAACAGCATTAAACAAAGAAAGGTGTCTCTGCCGTATTTGGCAGTGACACCTTTTTTCATTTAGGCGCAAGTAAAAGGCTTTGCGGCAGTTCTAGTTTTCTTTATATCTTCACTTCAGCAGAGACATGCAAAGGCAGTACGATTGAAAAAGTAGTCATGATGTCATCGGAAGTACAGCTGATTGTTCCGTTATGTTTTTCAATGATTTTTTTACATACAAAAAGTCCAATTCCTGTTCCGAGTTCCTTCGTCGTAAAAAACGGCTCAAAGATCGTCTTAATCGCCTCAGGCGGAATGGCAGGTCCATTATTTGAAATGGTGATTTGAACATGAGAGGCGTCTTCGTCCAGTTTGCTAAATATCATGATACGGCGGTCTTGCTTTTTTTGTCTTAATGCATCAATTGAATTCATGATTAAGTTAATCAGCACTTGCTTCAACTCATCTTTGTGCGCTAGCAGTGTGATTGTTGGATCAATACGCGGAACTACATTTACATCAGCATCTACAAGACTTGGATACATGAAGTTGAGTATGTCAGAAAATAAATCTTCGAGAGGGAACTCCTCGGCTTCTCTTTCCTGTACTCCTTTTCGTGAGGCATGCAAAAATTGAGAGATGCGAAAATTAAGCTGTGTGAGCTCATGGCTAATAATATCAATGTATTTCAAGTTTGGGTTCTCTTGCTGCATCAGCTTCACAAAGCCCATAACAGCTGTAAGCGGATTGCGGAACTCGTGAACGAAGCTGGAGGACATTTGTCCAAGAATAGTAAGACGCTCTTTGTGGCTTTGATTGATGAAAATTGTTTTTTCTTGAATTTCAGCATCTTTAAGCTGAGTATATTTTTTTACGGCATGATACAAAAACTCATCAAAAAGAGAGTTGATATTTTCAAGAACAGGCTGAAGCTGTTCGATGGATATGCGCGATCCTGTAACAAACCGAATGATTTCGCTACGGCCAAGATTTACGTTATAAACAAATTCTCCGATGTTAATATCGGCTTCAAGTCTTTGAGTTGCCACATCGTGTGCGAGATGCATAACTTTTTCAGGTGAAAGATAGCCTTGTAAAGAAAGTTTAACTAATTCAAAAATATGTATAGCATTTTCAATAACTTTATCTTTATGTATATCATTGTTGGAAATGATGACCTTATCATGCCAGTTATTTAAATAAGTAGGTAAATTTTCATCCATATAAGTAATTAGACTTTCAGTTATGTCCACAAATCGCACCTCTTTCAACTATAAACTTATAGAAAGAAAATTATTTTTATATGAAAAGTGTCCCTACTACATATAGTAATAGATTGCTATATGAAATGCTATATACAGTTTACAATTTTTTCATAAAAAAGTGCAAATTTTAGGTAGGTAAATCGAAGGGCAATAACGAAAAGTATTAATGAACTTCATTACCTATAAATCTTCGTTACAAAATCTTGCTATCCTTCAATAGTCTGCACAATTATCTAAAAATTCAAAATTTTTTTATAGTAATTTCACATTATGAAATTTCCGGATTGTTACAATCGTTCTTTTTCAATATGATGAACTCGTACTGAAAAGGGGTGGTTTTTTAAGTTAGATTTCACAAATTGCATATTCGCTTGAGGGGGAGAATTGTTGATATCATCTGTTCAAAAAATGACAAGGATATTAAACTGTTTCACCAAGAATGAGCCAGCTCTAGGAAACTTGCAAATTGCAGAAAAACTTCAAATGAACCCAAGCACTGTCCATCATATAGTGAGGACACTTTGCCAAGAAGGAATATTAATTCAAGACAGCCAAAAAAAATATAGATTAGGATGGAAGCTTCTCGAATGGAGCAACCATGTGATGTATCAGCAGGATATTAATACAGACGCCCTTCCTTTATGCGAAGGTTTGGTCAGAAGATTTAATACAACTGTACATATTGGAATGTTTGATAGCGGTGAAGTAAGGTTCGTTTTGAGGGCAGCTTCAAAAGATTCGGTGCCGGTCCCTACATTTATTGGAGATACACTGCCTGCTTATTGTTCGAGTACAGGGAAAGTTTTGCTCGCTTTCAATCCCTCACTGATCAAGCCAACGATTGCAAAGGGACTGCTGCAGCGTGCAGATAACACCATTACGTGTGTTGAAAAGTTAAAAGAAGAAATGAACACAATTAGGTCCAATGGATATGCCATTAGTAATAATGAAAACGAGATGGGGCTTTATGGTATTGCAGCCCCGATTAAGTCCTATACCGGACAAACGATCGCCGCCCTGAACATGGTTGGTCCTGTTGGATATATGATGGGGCAAAATACACAAAGCATGATTTATCATGTAGTTAAAACAGCAGAGGCGATATCAAAAGAACTAGGTTTTATCAGCGTTTATTGAAAGCGCTTTCTTATATGAAAACTTAAGGAGGTAAGGTAAGTGGGTATTAGAACGGGTGCGCAATACATGGAAGGGTTAAAATCACGTACACCAGAGATTTGGATGGAGGGCAGAAGGGTTACTGATGTTGTAAACGAGCCTGTTTTTAAACAGCCGATTCAAGAGATTGCTAGATTGTATGACATGCAGCATGACCCGCAATATCAGAATGATATTACACACATTTGTACTGAAACAGGTGAACGGGTTAACAACTCATTCTTACACCCAAAAAGCTACGAAGAGATGATGGCCCGCAGCAAGCTCTTTGAAATTTATGCGAAAGCTACGTTTGGGCTCATGGGACGTACACCCGATTTTTTAAATGTTGTCGTTACGGGCATGGCACACAACGGCTGGTTTTTGGATCAGTACAATCCCGAATGGTCCGTGAACATTAAAAATTACTACAACTATATAAGAGACAACGACTTGTTTTTAACACATGCAATCATCAATCCGCAAAATGACCGCAGCAAGAACTCCCATGGACAAAAGGATACATTTACACACCTTGGGGCAGTGGAAGAAACACCTGATGGGTTGGTCGTTCGCGGAGCAAAAATGCTGGCAACACTCGCACCGATTACAGATGAAGTCATTATTTATTCGTTCCCAGGCTTTGCTCCTGGCGATGAGCGATATGCGTTGGCATTTGCAATTCCCATTGATACACCAGGACTCAAGCTGCTTTGCCGTGAACCCATGCAGGATGGGAAACGCTCATTGTTCGACCATCCATTAGCATCAAGGTTTGAAGAAATGGATGCCCTTCTCGTGTTTAATGATGTGCTTATTCCGTGGGATCGTGTATTCCTCTATAACAATGTTGAAGCAGCTAACCTGCTTTATCCGAAAACAGGAATTGCGCAGCAGCCTGCTCATCAGTCGGGTGTAAGAGGATATATAAAACTGGCGTTTGCAACAGAAGTCGCATGCAAACTAGCAGACTCAATTGGTGTAGATGTCTATTTAAATGTTCAAAACGATCTTGGTGAACTTGTGCAAAACGTAGAGGTAATACGATCATTATTGCGTGTTGCCGAATATGAGTATGAGACAACTGCGTCAGGTGAAGTGATGCCAAATGGAGCTGCACTCGAAACCATCCGGGGAATGCTGCCGAAAATGTATCCGCGGGCAATTGAAGTTATGCAAGTGATTGGTGCAGGTGGTCTGCTCATGTCCCCTACTGGATATGACTTCAATGCACCTGAAATCCGCGATGATATTGATAAGTATTACTTAGGAAGAGAAGGCGTTGCTTCATTAGAACGCGTGAAGCTATTTAAGCTGGCTTGGGATCTTTGCGGTGAAGCATTCGGACAAAGACTTCTGCAATATGAACGCTATTATACAGGCGATCCGATCAGAAAGCGTGCCATTTTCTACAATGGCCATAAAAGAAAAGCGAGTTTCTCGATGGTAGATGATGCACTTTCAGTAACTGAAAATTTAGTGGAAACCCAGCCTAAGCTGGTTAAATAAGGCACTTTTCTAAAAGTTTGTTGCTTTTGAAGTATTTTTATTACTGCCTCTAACGGCAGGTTGATCGGAGGGCAAGGTGCGAGACTCCTGCGGGACAGGTGGGCAGGTGAGACACTTAAAAGTGAAACGTACGAATGTGGCTCACCGCCTGCCCCGCGGAAAGCGAGCAACCTGTAACGGAAATCAACTACTTTCAATAAACAACAATGATTACGGAAACAGCCTTAAATAAAAGGAGGAAATTAGAATGAGTTCAAGTACAGCAACTTTAAAATCTTTTAACCTATTAAAATTTATTGAAGAAAACAAAGATTTACTCAAGCCCCCGGTAAATAACAAAGTCATTTGGCAGGATTCAGAATTTATCGCCATGATCATCAGCGGACCGAATAAAAGACGGGACTTTCACGTTGATCCATCCGATGAGTTTTTTTATCAGATCAAAGGCAGCTGCTATGTAGAAATCATCAACAACCAAGGAAAGCGTGAAGTGGTAGAAGTTAAAGAAGGCGATGTGTTCATGCTGCCGGCAATGGTTCCGCATTCTCCTCATCGTGTTGCGGATTCGTATGGTCTTGTTATTGAACGCAAACGCGCGCAAGGTGAACTAGAAGACTTTGTATGGTTCTGTGACCGCTGTGATTCTGAAATGCACAGAGTAACCGTTCAATTGAATGATATTGAAAAACAGGTAAAAGAAGCGATTCATAGCTTTAACTCGAACGAACGTGTTCGCCTATGCAAGGACTGTGGCTACCAGATGCCTGAGAACGTGGAGGAATGGAAGTGTTAAGAATCGACTTTCACACACATATCATTCCAGAGTCGTTCCCTGACTTTGCTGAAAAGTATGGTGGTGAGCGTTGGGCGGTTTTAAATCGCACATGTACGTGCGGAGCATCCATTATGGTTGCAGGGAAGAATTTTAGAGATGTGACCGATCAGGTATGGGATCCGAAAAAAAGAATTCTTGATATGGATAGAGAAGGAGTTGACATTCAGGTTCTATCTCCGATTCCTGTAACGTTCTCTTATTGGGCACCGCCAGAACAAGCAGAAGAAATGGCAAAGATTCAGAACGATTTTATCGCAAAAACAGTAAGTGAGTTTCCGGAGCGTTTTGCAGGCCTTGGAACCGTGCCGATGCAGGATGCAAAGACAGCGATCCGAGAAATGGACCGGTGCATAAATGAGCTCAGTCTTCACGGAATCGAAATCGGAACAAACGTGAACGGTCAGAATCTCGACCATCCGGATTTTATTGAGTTTTTTGAGATGGCGGAAAGATGGGAAGTGCCTCTCTTTATTCATCCATGGGAAACCCTTGGGCGAGAACGCATGAACAACCATAATTTCATGTACACAATCGGAATGCCGAGTGAAACGGCTCTTGCTGCAGCTTCATTAATATGGAGTGGAATGATGGAGAAATTTCCAAAGCTAAAAATTTGTTTTGCGCATGGCGGCGGCTCTTTTCCGTATTTGATTCCACGCTTGGATCAGGGCTGGCACGTTTGGCCGCATTTAAGGCTGACAACTCATCCTCCAAGTCATTACGTGAAACAATTTTATTTTGATTCGCTTAATTATGATCCGATCAACATCCGTTATATGATGGAGCGTTTTGGTGCAGACAAGATTTTCATGGGTTCCGATTATCCGTTTTTATTGCGTGAAATCAATCCTGGAAAAGTTATTGATGAGACGCTGGAACTGACGGAAGAACAGAGAAAGGCGATGCTTGGAGGAAACGCTGCTGACTTTTTAAATCTAGAAAAACGGAAGCGGGGTGCGGAAGTTGCAAGTCATTCAAACACCGGAGTATAAGCTGCAAAGCCTGGGGCTTGTACTCCCTGAAGTGCGGCCATCTGTAGGCAATTATGTGAGCTGTGTTCGAGTAGGAAATCTGCTTTTTACAGCAGGACAAGGCGTGGATCAGTATCATGGGAAAGTTGGTGCAGACCTGTCTCTGGAAGAGGGTTATGCGGCATCGAGGCAGTCCATGCTGAATCTCTTAGCTGTTGTTCAACATGAACTCGGCAGCTTAGACAAAGTGAAACGAATTGTGAAACTGCTCGGTTTTGTGAACTGTACGGAGAATTTTATAGATCAGCCAAAGGTCATCAATGGTGCATCAGATTTGCTCGTAGAGATATTTGGTGAAAAAGGAAAGCATGCACGATCTGCTGTGGGTATGGCTCAGCTTCCAGGAGGCACAGCGATCGAGATTGAGATGATCGTCGAGATTGATGAAGAAAAGGAGGGCGCGCATAAGTGAACTCCGAAACCTTGACACAATCTGTAAAAGTAAAAAACGCTAAATTGTTTATTGATGGAGAATATACAGATGCTTTATCTGGAGAAACGTTTGAATCGATAAATCCCGCTACTAATGAAAGACTGGCCTTCGTTGCAAATGGCAGTGAAGCCGATGCTAAAAGAGCGGTCCAATCGGCGAAGAAAGCATTTGACAGCGGAGTATGGAGCCGAATGCCTGTTGAAGAACGTTCGGATATTTTATGCCGAATGGCTGATCTGATCATGGAAAACGTAGAAGAACTTGCAATGGTAGAAACACTCGATGTTGGAAAGCCGATTAAAGAAAGCCGTGGATTTGATATACCAAGAGCAGCATCAAACTTTCGATTCTTCGCCGAGATGTCCAAGTACATGGTGAGCGAGCATTACGATAAGCACAATATTATGTCTTACGCAAAATACAGACCGGCAGGTGTAACAAGTTTGATTATTCCTTGGAATCTGCCGTTCATGCAGATGACGTGGAAAGCTTCAGCGGCACTTGCGGCTGGAAATACAGTTGTTGTAAAACCAGCTTCCTACACGCCGCTATCAGCTGTAATGTTTGGCGAAATCGCCAATCAAGCTGGGCTTCCTCCAGGTGTTCTGAACATCATAACTGGACCAGGAAGCACGATGGGAGCTGCGATGACGACAGATCCAGATGTCCGCCGCATCTCTTTTGTCGGTGAATCTGCAACAGGGAAAACCATCATGAAAAACGCTGCAGAAAATTTGATTCCAGTTTCGCTGGAACTAGGTGGTAAATCAGCGAACATTGTTTTTGAGGATGCTGATCTGGATGAAGCGGTTCAAGGGTCAATTGATGCAATTTACCGAAATCAAGGAGAAATCTGTTTAGCTGGTTCACGCTTACTTTTACAAGAGAGTATTTATGATTTGTTTTTGGAGAAGTTTACGACTGCTGTGAAAAAGATAAAAGTTGGTGATCCAACATCTGAAGACACGGATATGGGTGCCCTTGTATCAAAGAGTCATCTCGAAACGGTAGAATCGTACGTAGAAATTGGATTGAAAGATGGGGCTAAGCTTGCTTGCGGCGGTAAACGAGTTGCAGGGCTTGATAAAGGGAACTTCTATGAACCTACTGTTTTGTATGATGTGAACAACAAATGGCGAGTGGCACAGGAAGAAATTTTTGGACCGGTACTCGTTGTGATTCCGTTTAAAACAGAAGAAGAGGCGGTTCGAATAGCAAATGATTCTCAGTATGGATTAGCTGGAGTCGTCTGGACGAACGATCTCAGAAGAGCTCAGCGCGTTTCAGCACAAGTGGACTCCGGTTTATTGTGGATTAACTGCTGGTACATTCGGGATCTGCGCACACCTTTTGGCGGTTCCAAAGCAAGTGGAATTGGCAGAGAAGGCGGAAGGCATAGTTTTGAATTTTATTCAGAAACCAAAACGATAACGATGAAATTATAGTTACGATAATGAAACGTGATTGGCCACCAGTCGCGTTTTACGCTTTGAATAAGGAAGGGAGGATTTAATCATGGAAACATTGATCTCAAAGTTAACCGATGAATTGATGGAGGCAGAAGAAAATGCAGCACCAATCGAACCATTAACAGCCCGTTATCCAGAAATGTCTGTAAAAGATTCTTACCGAGTTCAGCTGGAATGGGTTGAACGAAAGCTGGAAGATGGGCGGGTAGTTATCGGGAAAAAGGTTGGTCTGACGAGCAAAGCCATGCAGGATATGCTCGGAGTTAATGAACCGGATTACGGACACCTTCTTGATCACATGAAAATTTCTACCGGGGCGGTTTTATCGAGAAAAGATTTTATTAAACCAAAAGTAGAAGCGGAAATCGGATTTATTTTAAAAGAAGATCTGAAAGGACCGAACATTACGTTTGTAGATGTACTCATGGCTACAGAAGCATTCGTTCCTGCCCTTGAAGTGATTGACAGCCGCATAGAAGATTGGAAGATTCGGCTTGTGGACACGGTGGCGGACAATGGTTCTTCGGCACGTGCAGTAGTAGGTGAACCTTTTTATGAATTAGACAAAATAGATTTGCGTACGATGAGTATGACATTAATGAAAAATCAAGAACTGTCTGCAACTGGTGCAGGGGCAGCTGCACTTGGGCATCCAGCTCATGCGATTGCCTGGCTCGCTAACAAACTAGCAGACTATAATTTGTCGTTAAGAGCAGGAGAACTTATCTTGCCAGGTGCTTTATCGGCTGCAATCGATGTAGATGCTGGTGATGAAGTCACAGCATTTTTCGGTAAATTAGGTTCAGTTTCTATCTCATTTTGTGATTAAACTTCTGTAAAAGAAAGGACCTATCAACATGAAGAAGATAAAAGCGGCCATAATCGGTTCTGGGAACATCGGAACAGATCTCATGTACAAGCTGCAGAATAGTGATTGTCTTGAACTGACCGCGATGATTGGTATCGATGCTGATTCGGATGGTCTGAGACGGGCTAATGCAGCTGGGTACCGTGTTTTTACGAACGGAATTGATGATTTAGTTGAACGGCCGGAGCTTGCTGATATCGTATTTGATGCCACTTCTGCTAAAGCACATGTCAGACATGCTTCGATTTTAAAAGATATGGGAAAAACGGTAATTGATCTAACACCAGCTGCAATTGGGCATTTTGTGTGCCCGCCGGTAAATTTAGGCGAGCATCTGGATTCAGTAAACATCAATATGATCACTTGCGGTGGACAGGCTACCATTCCGATTGTAAATGCGATAAACAAAGTCGCTGATGTTACATATGGAGAGATAGTGGCAACCATTTCATCGAAAAGTGCTGGTCCAGGTACACGAGCGAATATTGATGAGTTTACGGTCACCACACGCCGCGGCATTGAAGAAGTTGGAGGAGCGGATCATGGTAAAGCGATTATTATTTTAAATCCAGCAGACCCGCCGATCTTAATGAGAGCCGTCATTTATTGCGAAGTGAAAATGAAAGATGAAGATTTAATCAGGGAATCCATTGCCGCGATGGAACAAAAGGTACAGCTTTATGTTCCTGGATACCGTTTAAAACATGAACCGCTATTTGATGGAAAACGCGTAACAGTCTTTGTTGAAGTAGAAGGGGCAGGAGATTATTTTCCGAAGTATGCTGGAAACCTGGATATCATGACTGCAGCTGCAAAGCAGGCAGGTGAAATGATCGCCAAACATCTATTAGGACAAAATCAACAAGTGAAAAAGGCGGTGGTCTCTCATGAAACGAAATAGCACTTTACCTTTACGCTTTACAGAAGTTTGTTTGCGTGATGGCAATCATGTGATGGCTCATCAATTCACTGAAAAACAAGTGAATGATGCTGTAAAAGCACTTGATGAAGCAGGCATGCATTATATCGAGGTCAGTCATGGGGATGGTCTTGGGGGTTCAACCATACAGTACGGAAAATCACTTGTTGATGAGATGAAGCTGATTGAGACGGCTGCTGCATCATGCAAACAAGCGAGGATTGCAGTACTTCTCATTCCTGGTATTGGAACGGTAAATGAGCTGAAAGAAGCGAGAAAATTAGGTGCAAGCCTTGTACGGGTAGCGACTCATGTAACGGAAGCTGATGTATCGCGGCAGCACATTCACATGGCGCGTGAACTTGGAATGGAAGTGATGGGATTTCTTATGATGGCTCACTCCGCACCGGTAGAGAAACTCGTAGAACAAGCTAAATTGATGGAATCGTATGGTGCTCAAGGCGTTTATGTAACCGATTCGGCAGGGGCTTTGCTGCCTCATGAAGTGAAAGAGCGGATTGCCGCTTTACGGAATTCACTCAATATCGAAGTTGGATTTCATGCGCATAACAACCTTTCATTAGCAGTGGCAAATACACTCGTTGCCGTTGAAGAAGGAGCGACACGAATTGACGGCAGTGTCCGCTGTTTAGGAGCCGGTGCTGGAAACACACAAACAGAAGTACTCCTTGCCGTATTAGATCGAATGGGTATGGACATGGGGATTGACATTTATAAAATGATGGATCTCGCAGAAGACGTCATCGGACCGATGCTGCCAAGTTCGCAGGAAATCAAAAAAGGGAGCCTGGCACTGGGATATGCAGGCGTTTATTCAAGTTTCTTGCTGCATGCTGAACGAGCAGGTTTAAGGTTTGGGTTGGACCCACGGGATATCCTAATAGAATTGGGTAAAAGAAACGCGGTCGGCGGACAAGAGGACCTCATTATTGAAGTAGCGGCAGAACTGGCAAAGCAGTCAAAATTGGAGGTATGAAAATGACAGTTACAAACCGGTCAGATCTCGAATATGTTGACTATCTGCTCAGAGCAGAGCATGAAGTAAAAGAAGTGGTGAAAATTACGGATCAGTATCCTGAATTAACCATTGAAGAAGCTTATTCCATCCAAAAAAAGCTTATTGAAAAACGGATGGAGAGAACAGGTTCAAAAAGACTCGGTATTAAACTCGGGTTAACGAGTAAAGCAAAGCAGGAAATGATGGGTGTTCATGAGGCGATTTACGGTTATTTACTGAGTGATATGCTGGCCTATGAGTGGGAACCCCTTCAGCAGCATAGGCTCATCCATCCAAAGGTAGAACCTGAAATTGCTTTTATTATGGGAGAAGATTTAAAAGGTGAACACGTAAAAGCTGACGATGTGTTGAAAGCAGCCAAGTATGTTGTGGCAGCAATTGAAGTGATCGACAGCCGTTACAAGGATTTCCGTTTTACATTAGCGGATGTTGTAGCTGATAACTGTTCTTCAGCTAAACTGATCTTAGGAAGCAAGATGGTTAAGCCAGAAGATCTGGATTTAGCTGAGGTAGGTATGGTCATGAGTAAAAATGGCGAAATGGTTACAACTGGCGCGGGATCAGCCGTTTTAGGACACCCTGCTGAGGCGGTTGCATGGGCGGTTCAAAAGCTGGCAAAGCATAACGAGGGACTGAAAAAAGGAGATATCGTACTTAGCGGTGCGCTCTCTGAAGCGGTGGCGTTTGATATGGACGATACGATTGTTGCTCAGTTTGATGGATTGGGTTCTGTAACGTTGTCGTCGAGATATGTGAAGTAGGAGAAACTTTAGATGCCGATTATACATGTGCATGTGATTGAAGGTCGAACAGACGAACAGCTTGGTTCATTGATGGAAGCATTGACAGCGGCAGCTGCAGAAAGTCTGGATGTGAAAAAAGAACAAGTCCGCGTGCTGATTCAAGAAGTTCCGAATAAGCATTGGGGTGTGGGCGGAAAGCCGAAAGAAAAGAGCTGAGTGGATTCAGCTCTTTTTTCTATTTTTCCAGTATTATGAGTGTCGTGTGCTAATTAGATACAAACAAACCTGTTGCTTTTGTGATCGGAATATAGCCCCCATTTTTGTCTTTAAGCTTTTCGAGGTACATTTTGAACGCCTCTAATTTATGTCCTAATAAGGCTTCGTTCACTTCTGTATCTGTAGAGGATAGATACTCAACGATGGCATCCGTTTCCGTGATATGAAGATCCCCTGGAAAAGGGATTAATTTTACAGAGGAAAAGACACTCTTTAATTGCTGTTCGCCATTTTCCATTCCAAATGCTTGTGCATGTAAATACGCGGAAGAATAGTCTAACTTCGAATCAAAGTGTGTTAGTAGCTCACCAAATTCCTTTAAATGTTCTTCGCCAATTGTAGAAGAATAAAACAAGCCGCCTGGTTTTAGAACTCTTCTGATCTCTGATAAAGCTTGACTGCGATCAGGAACATGATAAAGCATGTGATTGGCAATGACGACATCAAAGCTATCGACATCAAAAGGAATCTCTTGGATATTTATTTGCTGAAAGCTTAAATTTGGCAAACCTTCTAAGTTGTTTTGAGCATCTTGCAGCATACCTGAAGAAAAGTCGGAAAGGGTAATTTGCCAGTCAGCAGGAATACGAGATTTATTTTTTACCCAGAATGCACCGCTTCCACAGCCTAGTTCTAAAATTTTGCTGTTGGGCTGAATTTCATATTGATCAAATAGCCATTCGTGCCAATCCGTTTTATTTGTGCTGTATTGCTCATGAATACGAATGCGTATATCTAAATTAGAAGCATTTTTATATTGTTTGATTACGTTTTCCATGAAATGATGAGCCTCCTATTAAACTAAATCTATTTTATTATTGGTCTTTCTTTTGTGGAGAATAGGTCTTTCAAAAATACTTTATGCTCAAGAAATAAATCGTTTGGTAAGTGATTTAAAGGGAAAAATTCATTTTTAAGAGATTCTTCGTTTTGTTGCACCAATGTTCCCTCATAGTCACTGCAAGTAAAAATGATCTGAACCATGGCCACTTGATCGCCATTTTCAAATGTTTTTTCATAATCTGAACCAGAGTAAATGCCGAAAAGTTCTAATTTGTTTAACACTAGTCCTGTTTCTTCATACACTTCTCGTTTTGCGGTATCCTGTACGGTTTCATTAAATTCCATAAAACCACCTGGCATACCCCAACGACCGTTATCTGACCTCTTTTGTAATAGTATTCGGTTTTGTTGATCAAATACTATAGCCCCCGCTACAACCATAATCACTTTTTCCGTACCTACCAAAGATCGTAAGTGTTTTATGTAATCCATTTTTTTCTCCCTTAGGTTTTCATCAGACTTAATTCGCTTTAATTAGACAAGCTTCCTTCCTTTATTTAGAAAAAATGTGAATAATACAATCTATTTCCGACATAAAAGTTAACGTTAGTGACTTTAAGGAGGGTGCTCGATGATTAAAAGGTTTAACAGACTGGCGATCGCTTTGCCCATGCCGACTAATCCGGATGCCAACGCTGCAGCCGCTGTACAGGAACTGCTAGGTGGACGCTTTGGAGAGATGTCTACACTTAATAACTATATGTATCAATCGTTTAACTTTCGAAAAAAAGGAAAGTTGAAGCCGTTTTTTGATTTAGTGTCTAGTATTACAGCAGAAGAGTTTGGTCATGTGGAACTCGTAGCAAATACGATTAACTTGATGATTTACGGTACGACTCAACCTGGTGATGTGAACGATGCACCGATGTCAGCGGCTACGGACAAACGGAATACGTACCATTTTATTTCTACTGCCCAAACTGCGTTTCCATTCGATTCGATGGGGAAATCTTGGAGTGGTGATAATGTATTCTGCAGCGGGAATTTGCTTCTTGATCTGCTTCATAACTTTTTCTTAGAGTGTGGAGCGCGAACACATAAAATGAGAGTTTATGAGATGACGTCAAATCCTGTCGCGCGTGAAATGATTGGATATCTGCTCGTTCGTGGCGGCGTTCATGTTCTCGCTTATGCAAAAGCGATTGAGATGGTAACAGGCGTCGATATGAAGAAGATGATCCCTATTCCAAATTTGGATAATTCGGCGTTCGAAACAACACGGAAGTTTGAGGCAGAAGGGATTAACCGTAAGCTGTATACGTTCAGTGATACGGATTACCGCGATATCGCATGGATATGGGCTGGTCAGCATCCAACAGACGGCGGTCCGCTAGAAGTCGTTATCGGTGCACCTGAGGGTGGTCCAATGCCAGAATTACGATCCATTCCGGAAGAGTTCGCACCTGGAATCTCACAGGAAGATTTTATGGAAATTGCTAAAAGACTTCAGAAAAACGCAGGAATGTCATAAAACCGGCGATATTTAGCCGGTTTTTTTTTATGAAAAAATTCTGATTTGATAAGATGATATTCAACGCAATTAAGTTTTATAGGTTATAGAGGTACTAGAAATTTAATTACACAGTGAAATGACTCCGTTAAGGTGGATGAAATAAAGCAAAAACCTTGGAGAAATACCCAAAAAGTGAAAAATAAATAAATTGTAAGGGGTCAGTCCCGGGGTCTGTCCCCTTTTTCTTTTGGATTTGTTCACACAATAGTAAGGGTTGTGAAAGCACTTTCTATATGATTTATGGTAAAACTGTTAGTAGATTCGTAATATTGGAGGTAATTTATGATGAACCCGATAAAAACGTTAAAAATCGTGGGTTATTTAGAAGGCTTGTCGTTCCTTATCTTGCTCGGAATTGCCATGCCGTTGAAATACTTCATGGGCATGCCAATAGCGGTTATGATTGCAGGTTCACTTCATGGGCTGTTATTCGTCCTATACATACTATCAATTTTGTACGTATGGAATGTTAAAAGATGGCCGTTCATGCGCACATTTCTTGCCATGGTGTCATCTGTCATACCGTTCGGGCCGTTTATTTTTGACCGGAAGTTTTTAAAAGATTAGAAAAGGATGTCCATGTCGGGACATCCTTTTACTTTTATTAGATGTGTCTTTTCCAGGTGTACATCAACGGCAGAGGAAGGTCTTTTTGTTTGATAGAGTTGAATTTTTGTTTGCTAGACTCCGATTTTTGTTTGAAAACGTTAGATTTTTGTTTGATAGACCCCGATTTTTGTTCAATAATGCACTTTGTCTCTTCAATGTGTTTTTCTCATATAGAAAGTGCC
This sequence comes from Fictibacillus barbaricus, assembly GCF_031457135.1. Classification (GTDB taxonomy): domain Bacteria; phylum Bacillota; class Bacilli; order Bacillales; family Fictibacillaceae; genus Fictibacillus; species Fictibacillus barbaricus_A. Next base: position 339,831 of record NZ_JAVDWA010000001.1, read on the forward strand.
TCACCTACAAGCAAAATACCAATAAATTTTGCTCGAATTTACTTTTATGCGGTCATCCCCCAGCACTTTTATTAAGTTAATGTTTGGTTTGTTTTAATTTTCTTTTTTTCGGCTATTTATACGTTAATATGGTTTTTAAATGGAACGTCATGACTTGAGCAGGTGGCATGATGGACGTTAATGGTCAATATATATATCAAAGCGGCGCAAACATTCCTTATATCATCAATGTGCATACATACTTCAACCACAGCATAGCAGTAAAATCCTGAGCTGAAATGAAGGAGGATCTTTATGGCGATTGAGCATGTAGCAGTCCGAAAGTTAAGTGAGCAATATTCGGCGATTCGATCTTTATCCGAAAAGCTTGCCTTAAAACTTCAAAGTGAAGATACAATTATTCAGGCAATGCCTGATGTGAGTCCGCCTAAATGGCATCTCGCCCATACCACTTGGTTTTTTGAACGATTTATTTTACGAGAAAAAGATGAATCGTACGTTCCTTACAATCCTCAGTTTGATTACCTATTTAATTCGTATTATGAGAAGATAGGCTCCTATCATCCCCGTCATTCCAGAGGTGTGCTTTCCAGACCTTCTATGGAAGAAGTTTATGCATACCGGCAACATGTGAATGATGCAATTTTGCATTTGTTAGATCAGTATCATGATCAGCCTCCTCAAGAAATTTATGATTTGATTGAAATCGGCCTGCAGCACGAACAGCAGCACCAGGAACTCCTTTTAACCGATGTAAAATATAACTTCTCATGCAATCCATTGCTTCCTAAGTTTGCTGAAACTAATTCTGCAAAACGATCACCTTTGAAAACAGAGACAGCTTTTATCGATATTGAAGGCGGTTTAGTCGAAATTGGATTTGAGGGTCCGGGTTTTTCTTTTGATAACGAACGGCCAAGACACAAGGTTTATCTGGAACCATACCGATTAGCATCACATCCAGTTACGAACGGAGAATACATCGCGTTTATTGAAGCAGGCGGTTATGATCAGCCGGAACATTGGCTGTCTGACGGCTGGGCAACTGTGAAAAAAGAGAAGTGGAAGCATCCTTTATATTGGCGGAAAACAGAAGATGGCTGGTATACGTTTACATTAACCGGAGAAAAGAAATTGAATCTGGATGAACCAGTTTGTCATGTTAGTTTTTATGAAGCAGACGCTTTTGCAAGATGGAGCGGAAAACGATTGCCGACAGAAGCAGAATGGGAGCATGCTTGTGAGCGTCTGGATCATGCAGGTAATTTTGTGGAGAATGAGGTTTATCATCCGACAGCAGAAGAGGAGCAAACACATTCATCCATAAAAAAAGCGTATGGAGATGTATGGGAGTGGACAAGTAGCCCGTACACTTCCTATCCAAGGAGTCAGCCTCTAGAAGGAGCACTTGGGGAATATAATGCAAAGTTTATGTGCAACCAAATCGTACTGCGCGGTGGATCGTGTGCAACATCAAAGACGCATATTCGTCCGGCATACAGAAACTTTTTTCAAGCTGATAAGAGATGGCAGTTCAGCGGCTTGCGATTAGCAGAGGACAAAGCATGAAAACGATAAAACAAAACGTCCACTATCATTTAGGCAATGAAACAGAAACAGATATGTACAGTGAAGTGCTAAATGGTTTAAAAAAATCGTCGAAATCCATATCACCGAAATACTTATACGACAAAAGAGGGTCAGAACTGTTTGAAGAAATCACGATGCTGCCTGAATATTATCCAACACGAACAGAGCTTCACATATTAAACAAGTACAAACATGAAATGGCAGACGCTGCTGGATCGGATAGTGCTCTAATTGAGTTCGGCAGTGGAAGCAGTGAAAAAGTCAGGACACTTTTAGGTGCAATGCGTGAACTGAATGAATATGTAGCGATCGACATTTCAAAGGATTTTTTATACCAGTCAGCAAAAGCTCTTTCAATCGAATATCCGAATATTCAAGTTCATGCTGTATCTGCAGATTATACCGAAAAGTTCAATATGCCTGAACTTAACTCAGAGCGCAAGATTGTTTTTTTTCCGGGCTCCACAATCGGAAACTTCGAACGAGATGAAATGATGGCTTTCTTAAAAAAGACATCACAGTTTCTTACGAAAGGCGACGGGATGCTCATTGGAGTTGATTTAAAAAAAGATGCTGCTGTGCTGAATGCAGCCTACAATGATAATAAAAGGATAACGAGTAAATTCAACCTGAACTTGTTGAACCGGTTTAATCGTGAACTATTAGCTGATTTCAAGCTCGAGCACTTTAGTCATCACGCATTTTACAACAAAGATAAAGGCCGGGTTGAAATGCATCTAGTGAGTTTAAAAAATCAACGGATCACAATTGGAAACGAGAAGATAACTTTTAATGAGGGAGAGACCATCCATACTGAAAACTCATATAAATTCACAATTAAAGAGTTCCAGGATATCGCACGAAAATGCGGATTCACATCTCGAAACGTTTGGTGTGATGAAAAAGAATGGTTCAGTATGCACTATTTAGTAGTTTAATGTATCCAGAAAAAGACCGTTGATTCGGTCTTTTTTGTATGTTGATGAGGAGCAGTTGTTTCATTTGGATTGTACCCTCGCAATAAAAGGAATGATCATGTGTAAGTTTAGAAGGGGAATTGTCCGCTTAATCTTAATAAAGTATGATGAGGGAAAATGATTTTAAAAGAGGTGCGTTTTAATGCTCGGGGCTATATTACTGTTTGTGCTTGCCGGTCTGGCGGAAATTGGAGGAGGGTATTTAATCTGGCTTTGGCTAAAGGAATCCAAACCTTTTTCATATGGAGCAGCGGGAAGTTTAATATTAATTGCATATGGAGTAATCCCGACTTTTCAAAACTTCCCGTCATTCGGCAGAGTTTATGCTGCATATGGCGGTGTATTTATCGTGCTAGCAGTATTATGGGGTTGGGTAGTCGATAAGAAAACACCTGATTTGTACGATTGGGTTGGCGCAGGTATTTGTTTAATCGGTGTTTCTGTGATGCTCTGGGCACCGAGAACTTAAGTTAGAAATCATTTCTTTTGTCATTTTTTATACACAAGTACATAATAAGGGAAAAGAAACGAGAAGAGGTTGTAATCATGGAATTAAAAGGTATTCACCATGTCTCAGCGTTAACTGCAAAAGCGCCAGAGAATTTTAAGTTTTATACAGAAGTGATGGGCCTTAGATTGATTAAAAAAACGGTAAATCAAGATGACACTTCCGTTTATCATTTGTTCTATGGCGATGAAAAAGGAAATCCTGGAACAGAGCTTACGTTTTTTGAAATCCCAATGGCTGGACGCAATCATGATGGAAACAACAGTATATCTGCCATTTCGCTTCGGGTGAAAAATGACGCAGCTCTTTCCTATTGGGAAAAACGCTTAACAGAGTATGGCGTTGAAACAGAAGCAATAAAAGAGCGCGCCGAACGTAAAACGCTAGCTTTCCGTGACTTAGAAGGTCAGCGTCTCATACTGGTTTCAGATGAAAATAATGAAGGTGTTTCAGGTGGACAGCCTTGGAGTAAGAGCACCACCCCAGAAGAAACAGCAATTGTCGGACTTGGACCTGTCCGTCTTACCGTTCCTGCCGCTGAAGCGACTGTTCAAGTGTTAACGGAACTATTAGGATTTCGTAAAAAAGGTACTTACTCAGCGGAAGTTGACGGTCAGCCAGAAATTCTTGTGCTTGAAACGGGAGAAGGGGGCAGCGGGGCTGAAGTTCATGTAGAAGAGCGAAACGACATTCCGCAAGAACGCTTAGGACGCGGCGGTGTGCACCATGTGGCGTTCCGTGTAGATAATGAAGAAGAGCTAAGTCAATGGATCGAAAAAGTAAGTTCTTCGAGGTTTCCAAACTCTGGATTTGTGGATCGCTTCTATTTCAAATCACTTTACTTTAGAGAACCTAACCGCATTCTTTTTGAACTTGCAACTGACGGACCTGGATTTGATACGGATGAAGAACTGGAGCATCTTGGCGAATCATTGGCATTACCGCCATTTTTAGAACCGCAGCGTAAGGCAATTGAAGCTAAACTGCAGCCGCTTGATACAAAATCATAACAAGATGAAAAGGCGCTTGGATTATATAATAATCCGGGCGTTTTTTTGTTCTATTTAATCGTCAGTAGAAGTGCAACCGGAGCTGCCGAATAATGCTTGGTGTAAGACAAGGTTACAATCGAACACTTCCAAGAACAATCAAGAATACAAAAATCAGACATTGTTATCAAACAAATGACTAAAAAGAAGGAAATTAGGAAAAAGTAAAAAACGCCGTAACAAAATAGATATCGTAATGAGGATTGGAGGTATACGAAGTGATTAAAATTCCATTGCTGGCCAGCATGCTTTTTATAGCACAGCCTGTTCAAGCATCAGACCAATTAACGATCAACCAACAAGGAGAGCAAGTTGCGGAAGTGAACCGTTCCAGCTTCGATTTATCTATTCCCGGCATACCGATGATCGATGAAAAGAAATTAAATCAATTCGTAAATAAACTGGAACTTAAAGTATACAAACCGCCAGTTAACGCAAAAATCAGTGACCAAGGCGGAATCGTTCCTGGAGAAGTCGGTTACAAATTAAATCGAAAAGCTTTTATAGAGACGTTTTATTCTTATTTTTACGGTGAAGGATCTGTAACAGCAGATGTACCAGAGTTAAATATGTATCCTAAAGTAGACAGCGAATTGCTTTCCCACATAAAAACACAAAGAATTGGTCAATATGTTACATACTTTAACTCCAATAATAAAAGCCGTACAAACAATATTGACTTGGCTGCAAAGGCGATTGATAGTCATGTGGTTTTTCCGAATGAAACGTTTTCCTTTAACAAAGTAGTCGGAAATCGAACGTTAGGAAAAGGGTATATGCGTGCTCCTATCATTGTAAGAGGTGAGCTGGCTGAAGGTGTCGGAGGAGGAATCTGCCAAGTTTCTTCCACCTTGTTTAATGCAGTGGATCGTGCAGGTCTAAAAATCGTACAGCGTTATTCTCATAGCAAACGTGTTCCTTATGTTCCTCCAGGACGAGATGCCACAGTTAGCTGGTACGGTCCTGATTTTCAATTTAAGAATGAGTATAATCAGCCAATCTTAATCCGGGCAAAGAAATATGGCGGAAGTATGATCATAGGATTGTATTCATCTGATGTTATCAATATCGAACCGCGTAAAGTTCCAAGTGCATCTACAAAATTACCAAAAGAAATTCATACAGAACAGAATGTTCATCATTCAAATCATTAACCCTGGAGAAATCCAGGGTTTTATTTTTTACTTTTAGAAAGCATAACTATTTACGAGGGAAAATTACGACGCAGTGACAAGTGTAAAGCGGTTTGACCAGCCTCGACAAGAAAAAGGGAAATGCACTAAGAATGTGCTTTTTGCCTTCGGGACCATCAAACTTTTGACCACGAGGAGCTCACCGCCTGCCCCGCGGAAATTAAGCAAACTGGAACGGAAATCCCAAAATTTTCAAAAGCAAAAAAAGCCTTATAAAAAATTGAAGGATTTTAGCCTCAGGTTCAAGAAATTTATAAGGCAAGGGATTGAACAATGACGAAAAAAGCTAAGAAAAGTAACGGAAGCGGTGTCAAACTTAAAATAAATCGGTTATTGGGGAGCCGGCGACCGATAAAAAAGCCAAATGCTCCGACAAAAATCGATATATATAAAGGTGGGAAATGCAAAAAGGGAAAACTTATTATACAGGTAGCAGGAATGATCAGCCAATCAAATTTTTTGCGGTGCCACTGGGTTTCAGCTAGTTTAATAAACATCTCTGTTGCAAAACAAATGGTGTATACAAGTAAAAATCCCATTACATATGCTTCGTACCAAATACCTTCGCCTTCAGATGAACCATTAAGCAACGTAAAGTAAAGGTAAAGAGAAAACAGGATAAAAGATAAAGCAGCACCTTTCAAATAATTCATTAGTAACACCTCTACCTCTTTTATACCATTATTTTACATTATGATAACTGAAAGATACATATAAATAAGCTTTTTTCTAAAAGATTGATGCTTTTAGGTAAATATTATAAAGAGACTTCATTGTGAAGTTGATTGGAGTGTAAGGTGCGAACATCCTGAAACGAAAATCACCTACTTTCCAAATCAAAAGCAACAAAGTATGCAAAAACAATCTATAAATATAATTGTTTAGGAGATTACTATGATTCAAGAATTTAAGATTCCGATTGATCAATTTGGCGGAATTGAACGCCAAATTCGAGTTTGTTTGCCAGAAGGCTATGAAAAGAGCCATGACCGTTATCCTGTACTTTACATGCATGATGGCCAAAATCTTTTTCGTGATGAAGATGCCAGTTATGGCGTTTCCTGGGGTTTGGAAGACTTTCTTCAAGAGACAAAAACACCTCTTATCATTGTTGGGGTTGACTGCAATCATGAAGGATTTGAACGATTAAATGAATATGGTCCATGGGAAAATCCAACTGTGGGACCTGAGCTTCTTCAGATTGATGGTGTTTATGGCGGAAAGGGAGAGGCTTATATTGAATTTCTTCTATATACACTCAAACCTTTAATCGATGAAAAATACCGGACAAAACCGGAAGAAACTATAATGGCGGGCAGTTCTATGGGTGGGTTGATCTCAACGTACGCGGCGTGCCGGTATCCGCACATTTTCAGTAAAATAGCGAGTCTTTCAACAGCATATTGGTTTAACCAGGATGAGATCGAGGATTTTATCAAAAACAGTGATTTAACAGCGATTAGGAAGTTCTATATGGATATTGGATCTGATGAGGACACGTCAAAAGTAGATTCGAGGCATTATATTCACTCCTCAGAAAAAGTTTATGAAATACTAAAAAGTAAGGGAGTAGATGTTCGCTTTGAAGTCATTGAAGGCGCTAAGCACCACGAATCATCTTGGCGCGAGCGTATGCCTGGAATCATACATTATCTGATGAAATAGGAGCTGTTGAAATTGGTGACATATGAAAAAATGAATCAAACTGAATTTCAAGAGTACATGGAATTCATGCTTCCAGATTATGCCCGTGACATCTCTGAACATTATTTAATAGCAATTGAAAAGGCAAATGAAGAAGCAGAACAGCAGATGAAGAATTTGCTGCCGGATCAGGAAAAAACAGAAGGACACCATTTATACCTCATCAAAAAAGATAACGAAAATGCAGGATATCTTTGGTTTCATATAAAGAAGGATGAGAAGAAAGCGTTTCTTTATCATATATACATACTAGATTCATTCCGAAAACAAGGGGTTGCTAAGAAAGCGTTAGGCTTCTTTGAGGAAGAAGCTAGAACAGAAGATGCTGCTTCTCTCGGTCTGCATGTTTTCGGCAGCAATGTAAATGCAATTGAACTGTATAAAAGATTAGGCTATGAACAAGCATCTATAAGTATGAACAAAGTTTTATAAAACATGAAAAGGAGAGGGTAAACATGCGTAAAATCGGATTGCAGCTGTACTCCATACATTCAGAGGCTGAAAAAAATTTCTTAGATACATTAGAGAATGTGCGAAATATGGGGTATGACAGTGTACAATTTGCCGGTCTATTCGGAATTTCTGCGAAAGAGGTAAAGAAAGTATTAGATTCAACTGGGTTGTCAGCAGCTGGTGCACATGTGCCATTCGATCAATTTTCTGGAGAAGCGTTTAAGCGCCAAATGGAGGATCAGCTCATTTTAGGCAACGACTTGATGATCATGCCTTATCTTACTGAAGAACAGCGGAAATCATTGGATGATTATAAGCGTGTAGCAGATATTTTGAACGAAGCTGGTTTTCGCAGCAAGGAGTTTGGAATTAAGGTGGCTTACCACAACCACGATTTTGAGTTCTATCAAATAGATAATAAAATGCCGTTTGATCTTATCTACACAGAAACCGATCCGGAGCTTGTGAAAATGGAATTGGATACATACTGGGCGAAATATGCGGGATACGAACCTTCCGAACTTTTAAATACATATAGAACCCGTTGTGTCTCTTTTCATATAAAAGACATGAAACAAATAGGCGAAGAAAAATCTACAACAATCGCAGGTGAAGGGGTACTGGATATTAAAGGATTTTTAAATCTGGCAGAAGAACAAAAAGTAGATTACTTAGTCATTGAACAAGAGCATTTTGAAGGAAATCCTCTTTTAGAAGTTGAAAAAGGAGTACAGAACGTAAAGGCACTTATAGAGGATTAGGAGTTTGATCATGCAGTCTTTTAAAATCATTCCCTATGAAGAAAACTATTTTCAAAGTATACAAAATTTAAATCAGCAAGTGGGATGGTCACAGCTCGTTAAACGGAACGAGCAAACGTACCAGGCTTGGGGAAATTCTAATGTTGCCTATGTTGTCTTTAATGAAGAAAAATCCGTTATTGGATATGTACGTGGTCTAACAGACGGTCATGTAACGGTATACATTTGTGAGATGCTCATTTTAAAAGAATACCGCGGACATGGAATAGGTGCTGCACTTTTAAAGCATGTTCATAGTAAGTATCCACAAGCAAGAATGGAAATGCTGGCATCGAGCACTTCACATACTTTCTACGAATCACAGAAGTTTAGAGCGTTTTATGGATTTCGAAAAACATACAATGAATAAATTTTTTTATTCCAAGGAGGAAGTTTGAATGAGTGAAAAAGTAACGAGTATTGCACCGGTACAAAGTCATATTAATAATGTTTTTGTCCACGTATCTGATCTAAAAAAATCAGTAGAATGGTATGCGAAGATTTTAGGAGTATCTATTGATTTAGATGCGGTGAACTCTCCCGTACACAACATTCCTGTTACTGGGCAAACGGGGCTTTCACTTGATGATCATACGTTTGATCCATCCTTTCATCGCACACCAGGATCAGGTCCGATGTTTAATCTTTTTGCTCCAGATATTGACGCAGCCTACAGTGACATTAAAAATAAAGGAATAAAGGTTACGCGCGAAATCGAATGGCATGGAGAAGTTGCTTGGTTTAATGTAGAGGACCCAGATGGAAATATCGTTATGATCTGTAATTGTTGATGGTCAATCAAATGAAAGAAACAATTACGATTCTGCACACAAACGATTTGCATGGGCATTATGAATTTGCATTGAGACAGGCTGCTTTTATAAAAAAAAGAAAAAAAGAACTTCATGCTCAAAACGAGAATGTCTTATTGTTAGATGGCGGTGACCATATGGATATGAGCATGAATGAGTGCTTAGCGACAGAAGGTTATATTCATCTGGATATGCTTGCGGCCACAGAGTATGATGCGATGGCAGTCGGAAATAATGAGCTCTTGCGCTTGCCTAAGCAAAAAATCAGGAAGTTAAGCTCAGACTCGAAAGTGCCATGGCTTTTATTGAACTTAGAAGAACCGGATGGCTCATCAATCGGTGGAACAAAAGAAACCCTGATTCTCGAAAAAGGAGAACATCTGAAGATAGGGCTGTTCAGTGCAACCGACCAATTTGAAGATCTGTATGAAAACAAGCATGGTTTTCGTAATCGAGATACGTTGTCTGCCATTAAAGCAGGTGTTGCATCATTGAAAGAAAACGGTGCAAATCTTATCATTTTCCTATCGCATTTAGGGTACAAAGCAGATTTGGAAATCGCACCTCAGGTATCAGGTGAGATCGATGTTATTATTGGTGCACATTCCCATACGGTTTTACAGAAGCCTGAAGTGGTTTCAGACGTCATCATTGTTCAAGCCGGATGTTACGGGCAATATGTAGGTGAACTGAAGCTGACGGTAGATATTGAAAATAAAAAAGTATTAAACCACAGCGGTCATTTAAATGAGATTTCATTGGAAGACGAGTGCGACCCGGAACTAAAGGAAGTAATGGAAAAAGGACGTCTTGAAACAGAATCATTCTTGTCAGAAATCATTTATCAAGCAGATGATGACATTTCTCATGAAGACCTAGTAAGGATATGCTCGGATAGCCTTAAAGAATTTTGGGGAACTGATATTGGCATCATGTATGGCGGGGGCATGACTGAAGGACTTAAGGAGGGTGATGTGACCAAAGGAACTCTTCTGAACATCTGTAAAAGCATGCACACACCCGTTATTATGACTCTAAACGGCGAGAAAATTACCGGGCTTATTAAACAGTCTTACATGGAAGAAATCACAAGTAAAAAAGTATATGGAAGCGGTTTCCGTCCGCATGGAATACCGATCGGTAAGATTCAATTTTCAGGAGTAAGCTGGGATGGTCATGATGATGAGATTTCTAATATACTCGTAAATGGTGAGCCAATTGATTTAAATAAAACGTATACGATAGGCACTGGTACACCGTTTTTGTACGAAGAGGTATGCGGTTATCTCAGTGTCGAAGGAAATGAATTAATTGATTTAGGTAAAGATATTATGATTAAAGATGTCTTAATCAATTACTTGAAAGAACAATACAACGCATCTAAAAATAAATCTACCGTTTAGTGAAAAGAGTCCTCTAAAATAAGAGGGCTCTTTGTTATCTATTAAGGTCCAAAAGAAACAAAATATCTGAACATAAATGAAGTAAGCGCAAAAAGCGAAATCGTACAAATGGCAGCTAGATTCAATATGAGATACAGGTACTTCCAATTACCTTTTATGAAAAACGAGTAGATAAAGCCGATGAGCGGCGTGATAATCAAGAACGGGAGTGCAGCGGCAATATAAATCTTTGCAAACATCTTTACCAATTCGGAATGGGAGCTTCCGAATTCGAATAGCAAAATTAAAGATAGTGCAACAGCAACGGTAGCAATCATACAAGTCAATGAAACTTTGGAAGGGTTTTGAAAAAATGACTTCATGTGCGCCTCCTCAGATTTAGTCATGATACCAGTTTATGCTCTTCAACAACTCAATAATCTGTTTATTTTGTGTTGGATCTTTTTTGAAATTGTTTTCAACCATACCAATACCTAAAGCAACTATGAGAAAAATTAAGAATACGGTCAACAAAGTTCGCACCCATTTTGAATCGAATATATTTTATAGAAAGAATAACGCATATGTAAATTATTGTATATGGATTTAATGGAGATCAAGTGTGGAAACAGGGATTTTATGGTAATGTTAACAATAAGACAATAAGGGAGGGCTTATCTTGAAAGTATATTCGCTCGAACAAATAACGAAAGAGTTTGAAAGTCTGCTAGACATGAAGATTGAATTTGCAGAAGAATTAGCTTCTTTTTTACAAAAGCAAAAGAAACTTTATGAAAAGGTAGATGAAAAGTTGTTAAGACATTACATCACCTTCCAATGCTTCAGTGATGACGAAGAAAACAAGCGGAAGTATGAATATGATCAGCAGCATATCAAACCACTCTACAAAAAGTTTCAATCCCTGCTGGATCAAAAAGTACTAAGTTCTCCTTTCTTTAAACTTTTGTCAGATGAGGAATTTGGAGAGTATAAAAAAAAGCTTCAAATACAAGCATCTCTATTTCACGAATCTAACTTAGACATTGAAAAAGAAGAAGACCAATTAATTAACCGTTACTTTGAAATTACGGGAGGACTAACTTCCATGTGGGAAGGTCAAGAGGTCACAATAAGTGAACTTTATGCCCATGCAAGAGATTCTAATCGCGAAATCCGTAAAAAAGCATTTGAAGCCATATATACACCAATCATTGAAAAAGAAGATGAAATTCAAAAAATATTGGATGAGCTTATTGAACTTCGTGTGAATAAAGCGGAAAATGCAGAACTCACAAGCTTTACAGACTATATGTTTAAAAAATATAACAGAAATGATTACACACCTGAAGATTGTAAACAGTTTGCAGAATCTGTCCGTAAACACGTAGCACCGCTTGTTAAAAAAATTGAAGAAGAACATAAAAAAGAATTAAAGGTAGATGCATATTTGCCATGGGACATGCATGGAGAGCGTGCCGGAAAAAAACCATTAAAACCTGTGGAGACATCAGAGGAATTAATCTCAAAGTCTGCAAAAGTGTTAGGAAATCTTCATCAAGAATTTGGAGAACTGGTTCTTAAAATGGATAAAAAGAACCTTCTTGATCTCACAAGCCGCAAAGGAAAAACACAGGGAGGTTTTTGTGAATCACTCCCAGAAACTGGCCTTTCGTTTATCTTCATGAACATGTCCAAAACTCATGATGATTTACTCACTTTTATGCATGAAATGGGTCATGGCATACATGACGCGCTGAAAAGCGATCAGGAGTTATATGCTTATAAACAAATACCTATGGAATCTGCTGAACTTGCGAGTATGAGTATGGAATTCTTTAGCTTGAACGGCTGGAATGAATTTTATAAAGAGAAAGAAGATCTCAACCGTGCAAAAAAGGAACTGATTAAATCAGCTGTAGGGCTAATTCCATACATTATGGTTGTCGACCAGTTCCAGCATTGGCTGTATCAAAATCCAAAACATTCATGGCAAGAGCGAAATAAAAAGTTTGGTGATTTAAAGGATTATTATGCCGCATCTCTAATACAGTGGGATGGATTTGAAGATTGGAAAGAGAAGAGCTGGATGTATATTCTCCATATTTTTGAGGTGCCATTTTATTATATCGAGTATGCGATTGCTCAAATTGGCGCATTGCAAATGTATAAGTTGTTTAAGGAAAATCCAGATCAAACGATCAGCAACTATCGTGCTGCATTAAGCCTCGGCAGTTCTAAATCATTGCCGGAAATCTATTCTGCAGCTGGAATTAAGTTCGATTTTTCAGAAGAAACTATTGCTGAGCTAATGGAATTTGTAGAAAAAGAACTGGATTTGTTAGCTGTTGAGATATAATAAATTTTTTAATAATTAATAAAATTAAATATATTAAAGGGTATTTATTATTAGTGTAGAAATATATGTGTAAGGCACTCAAACACATTTCGTCATTATTTTCGAGATTTCTGAAGAGGTGTCCATAAATTCTCGTCAAACCCGGTGGTGAGAGAGTATTAAACACCAACATATATCATCCGTTATTGAGCCGGATTCTCCTACCCAGTATAAACCAAATAACTATACTGGATTCTCAATACCGAGAAGCAAAAATATGCATCTTAAGACTTATTTTAAGTTTTTTTGGATTACTTTTTCCTTTGTGAGGGAAAAAATGAATTATTGCATATTAAAGAGAGCGGATAAAACGGAAGAAAATTGGGGTGATGGGTTTATGGGCAAATCGGCTGAAGAAAAGTTATGGGACACAATTAACTTCGAGTTTTCAGAAGGAGATCGAATTACGTTCCATAATACAGAACAAGGTGTAGAAAAGACATATACCGTCAAATGTATAAAAGATAATGGCGACATTGAGCTGGTTTATACATCAGCTAAGCAGTATAACCCCATACAATAGTGGGGTTTTTTTTTTGTTTAAAGCTGTTAATGTTCGAGGACACTTTTGAAAGAACTTCTGTGTGAGGTAATTGAAGCGGAATTTAACCACTCAATAGCTGTAAAATGTCGAAAACACCCTTATATAGAAATGATAATAAGTACATGGAAAATACTAGTTGGTTTTAAAGAATATTTCTATGAGTAAACGAGGAATAATACTCTCATATGTTTTAAAAGTTGCTTTTAAGGATACATATGAGGAAGCAAGATTAAAAAGGAGGGACCAAATGATGGGAAAGAAACCAGTCATTGGACTCACAAGTACAATTATGGAGACGAGTACAATTGAGAATAAAGAACAAACCATTCCAACTGTGGTCGTATATAATAAATTCGCTGAAACCGTTAGAGAAGCTGGAGGAATACCGATTGTTATTCCGATGGGAGATGCAGAGGAAGCATCCAATTACGTTAAGCTTTGTGATGGAATTATATTCACAGGCGGTGAGGATATTAGTGCTCTCACATATGGGCATAAGCCACATCCAGAAGTAAAACAGGTCAACAAGCATCGTGATGATTTTGAAATGGAGCTCGTACAAATGGCGCATAAAGAAAAGAAAGCCATTTTAGGAATGTGCAGAGGATATCATATGATAAACGTTAGCTTTGGAGGTTCAATTATCCAGGATGTTAAAAGTGAATTTAGTGACAGCATCAATCACTTTCAGCTTTCAAGCACTCGTACAGAACCTTCACATATGGTAAAGATTGAAGAAGATAGCCTTCTTCACGAGATCATCGGAGAAAATGATGTTGCTGTTAACAGCTTCCATCATCAGGCGATTGGTGAAGTAGGTAAAGGGTTACGTGCAACCGCAAAAGCGGAAGACGGTGTGATTGAAGCGTTAGAGCTAGAAGATAGAAATGGTTCATTTTTATTGGGAACACAGTGGCATCCAGAAGAACTGCGACATGAAAACGAAAAGATGATGGAAATCATAAAAACGTTTATTGATGAAGCAAGCAAAACCAAATCGAAATAAGTGAGATGGTAAACCTCCACTGTTGTGGGGGTTTTTTGTATGAGATTTTAAAATCATTTATGTATAAATCTTTATTTACTACAAAAAACGGCCTAATTTAGGTCGTTTTACATTTAGGGAACTTTTTATTGATTTTTACGTAATAATAGATAGAAATCATGGAGGAGGATGTCTCATGAGTGTCTCGAGACTTTTGAAGTTGATATCGGGTGGAATTGAAGCATTTCTAGGTATACCTTTTTTAGGCGGATTAATTGTAATTGCATCAGGATGGGCTCCTTTGCAGTTCATGTTTTTTCTTCATTTAGTAACATTTATTGTGTGTTTTGTTCAAAAACAAAGAGTCCACGGCAGCGTAGCAGGGATGATTACATCAGTTGTAGCATTTATTCCAGGACTAGGAATGGTCATGCATATAGTAACAGCCGTTATTTTGTTTATTGATGTTATTAGGGGAGACCGAAGAAGAAACGATCATATTATTAATGCAAAATAAACTAAAATCATGTAAAGACACTTTTTATCGGAAATGATGAGAAGTGTTTTTTAGTAGCGGAAATCAACCATTACTAGAGCAACAAACTTTGCGAAAACAGACTATTTAAAAAAGGAAATTTTGAAAACACATCTAAAATGATATTAAGGTGAGTGAATATTCCTAGAACGATATTTATTGCAGAATGAGGAGGGAAACAACGTGGATTATCATCTTGTTTTTGTTTACGGAACTCTTCGGAAAAATGAAGTCAATTCTCATTTTTTGCATCATGCAGAATGTGTCGATGAAAATTGTACTTTCGAAGGTCAGTTATATGATACAGGTCATGGTTATCCGGCCTTGTTTCAAGAAAAAGGAGATATTCCAGTAAATGGTGAGATTTATAAAGTAACGACTGAACAATTGAAACAGCTAGACCGGTTAGAGGGGTATGAAGAGGGAGGACAGAACAATTTATATGAAAGATTGATCGGAAAAGTGTCTACTCAGCAAGGAGAAAAAGATTGCATTGTTTATGTGATGCACAAAAAAGTGAAACAGTATAAACGAATTTTAGAAAATGACTGGGTTAAATATAGAAGTTAAAAAAACAAAAGAGGTCACCGAAACCGGTGAACCTCTTTAAATATGAAAATGAGAGTTCTTCTCTATTTACGAATAAGGTTTGTAATGCAATGCACAGCAGAGTCAACATCATGAAACTTTTCAAGGGAATCTGTTTCAATAAGCATAACATCAAATGTTTCATCATTTTTGGAGTACTTTACTGAAAAAACAGCAGTATTGTTTTCTCCAAAAGTGTGAGTGATATCGGATTCGATATATTGTTTACTCTGCAAGTTCAAAAGTATGGCTTTCACATCTTGTTGGTTCATGATACATCGTCCCCTTTCTATTATGGGGGAACTTGTTAAGAACCCAAATAATATAATATTTTCCTTGGTTAAGTTTTATGCTAACATAGTAAAATTGGAAAGTACAGGTATCTCGGCTGTTAATTGCTAAATGGTGCTAATTACTTATCGACAATATGGCTTCCACTTCGACATTACCTTTCAATGCTCGTGAAATCATACATGATTTTTCAGCTTTTAATGCAAGTTTTTGTAATAAACTCTTTGTTTTTTTATTTTCTTGTTTGATGGTGACCACAGGATTATGAATAATTTTTTTATAAGTAATAACCCCGTCTGTAACATCCACAATTCCTACTGATTCCATCGTTAAATCCACAGTTTCAATTTTACTTCTCTCAATCATCGCTGCGAGTGTAATGATGTAGCACGCAGCAGCAGCACCAAGCAGCATTTCATCAGGATTTGTTCCAATTCCCGGTCCATCCATCTCAGGAGGAATCGACACCTTTGTCTGCAAGTTCTTTGTTTCAATTATACCGGAATCATTTCTTCCGCCTGGCCAATGTGCTTTTAAATGAAATACATGCTCTGCCATACGATTTTCACCTCATTTTATTATAATTCTAGTGTAAATGATATTGCGTGTTTCGTCATATTATCTGTTTATTTTTAGGGTAGTTGTCATTAAAAAAGTTATAGAGTTTTTCAGCAAAAAGGAGACCGCAGAAAGCGGACTCCTTTTTTGTGGGGAAATTAATCATTAAATCATGAAAAATACACCAAAACGGGAATTGGCTTTATTAAAGCTAAAAATAAAACTGCAAATTAGAGGGTATGAAATCGAGCAAACTCTCCTAAGAAAAAAAGAATATTAATGAAGGAAATAAATTGTTGGGGGTCAGACCCCATAGTATACTTAAGTTTATTAAGCAATTAATTGGCAGGTAAGTTAGGAGATGGAGAAATGGCTAATAAGGAAGGGAATCTTAAATTAGTAGTTGCCGGTTTGCTGCTTGGTATTCTAATGGCAGCTATGGATAATACAATTGTCGCAACTGCGATGGGCACGATTGTTGCCGATCTCGGCGGTTTTGACAAGTTTGTATGGGTAACAGGTTCTTATATGGTTGCAGTAATGGCAGGGATGCCGATTTACGGGAAGCTTTCTGATATGTATGGACGCAAGCGGTTTTTCATTTTTGGTCTATTAGTATTTTTACTAGGTTCTGCCCTATGCGGATTAGCACAAAGTATGGAGCAGTTAATTGCGTTTCGCGTCATTCAAGGTATTGGAGGCGGAGCGTTAATGCCGATTGCTTTTACAATCGTATTCGATCTCTTTCCACCAGAAAAAAGAGGAAAGATGACAGGTCTTCTTGGGGCGGTGTTTGGAACATCCAGCGTTCTTGGCCCTTTATTAGGTGCATTCATTACGGATGCAATCAGCTGGCATTGGGTTTTTTACATTAATGTGCCGATAGGCATTGCTTCGTTTTACCTTATTTTCCGTTATTATAAAGAGAGTCTTGAGCATCGTGAGCAGAAAATCGATTGGTGGGGAGCAATTACACTTGTTATCGCTGTTGTTAGTTTAATGTTCGCCCTTGAACTGGGTGGAAAAACATATGCATGGGATTCTACACAAATTGTTTCTTTGTTTACAATATTCACTGTGTTTTTTATCGTGTTCTTTGCTGTAGAACAAAAAGCATCCGAACCGATCATTTCATTTTGGATGTTTAAGAAACGTTTATTTGCAACATCACAGATTCTAGGGTTTTTATACGGAAGCACGTTTATCATTTTGGCGGTGTTTATTCCAATCTTCGTACAAGCGGTATATGGAGGATCTGCTTCACAGGCCGGTCTAGTGCTGACACCGATGATGCTCGGATCCGTAGCAGGGAGTATGATCGGCGGGATTTTTCAAGCAAGAACTAGTTTCAGAAACTTGATGATCATTTCTGTTATTTCATATTTTACAGGCATGTACCTTTTAAGCGGAATGACACCTGACACGACTCGTATGATGTTAACACTGTTTATGATAATTGTAGGTTTTGGCATGGGTTTTTCATTTTCTCTATTGCCTGCAGCCTCTATCAACAAAATGGAGTTCCGTTACAGAGGTTCGGCCAACTCAACTAATGCGTTTCTTCGCTCTCTTGGCATGACACTTGGAGTTGCGATTTTTGGTTCTATACAAAATAGAATTTTTACAGATAAATTAATGGAGAACTTTAAAGGTTTTGGTGGAGGTGCTGGTGCCGGGCTTCCAAAATTTGATCCTCAAAAGATTTTCCAGGCGAGTGAGCGGGCACATATACCGCCAGAAGTACTGAATGGATTGATACATGCAATGTCTGATTCAATCACAACAGTATTCACATATGCCCTTTTCCCGATCGCCATTTCAGCGGTGTTCGTCATTCTAATGGGGAATGAAAGGGTAGAAAAGTCAAAGCAACCTAAACAAGAAGCACAAAAATAATATTCAAAAACGCCTGGTACATTTTAGCACCGGGCGTTTTCCTTCTTTATATTAGATTGCATGAGTAGTTGATTTATCCTTTTTAAGAAATAGGGTGTAAGAAAAGGAAACGACAATATCAATCGTAAGTATTAAAGCCCATAAACGAGTTATATTATTGGCAATTATATTTTTATAGAAAAGATCGGTTTCAACTTGGTCATACCAATCATGGAACAGTGTATCCATCTGTATGTTCCAGACAGCATTAGAGAATCCAAAAGTGAAGAAGAACAATAGCTGAACAGCAAAAAATAGAATTATATGCCTATACATGTTCTTGCGTTCCTGTTTTGCGTGTTCGAAGCCGTATAGACGTTTCTTTTGTTTAGTTTCCGGTAGAGTTAATCCGCGCCACTTAGCTACTTTCCGTTGGATAAAGCCATCAAGTTTTTGGAAATCGCCTCTGCCATAAGTCAGCGCATAAACAATAACAATCAAAATGATAAACTGATAAGATGAAAATTCCCCCGTTCTCATAAAATCAAAATATCCCATCGTTGCGATCCAAAGGTCATTTAAGACAAATAGCAGGAAGAAGACAGTGCTTAATATTTTGAGATTAAACCAGTAACGCACCACTAAGAATGAGAGGGTGGAAATCCAAAATACAGTCTCTGCAAGAATAAGGAAAAGCCACTTATTGTTTAAAACAAAATCCATTAATATAGAACATCCCTTCATTTATATTTTCCAATAAAAGGATATCATTTGAAGTGAAAGATATCTTCCAACTATTGGATTATTTATTTAGAAATTCATAATGCAATGTTACAAATTGGTTGTAAGTTTTTACCGATTTCAGATGGAGTGATGTTTCTGGTGTATTCTCATTGAACAAAGGAATACCTCGCCCTATTACTACAGGTATGTAAGTTAAGATTAATTCATCAACAAGTTTTTCCCTCAAGAACGTTTCAGCAAGATTTGCTCCTCCAACTAGCCAGATGTCTCCAGGTTGATCTTTCGTTCGTAACTCATCAATTAATTTTGAGGCACTTCCAGAATAATATTGAAGTTCTGGTGGGTTTATTTTATCGGGTTCCGCAGTAAATACATACACTTCTTTATCTGCATAAGGAAATTGTTCAGATAATATAAGAACATGTTTATATGTGCTGTTCCCCATGATGACGGTTGAAATCCCATCATAAAATTCTTTATAACCGTTATCACCTTCACCGCCTTCTGATTCAATGAGCCAATCGATTTCACCATTTTCCCTTGCAATGAAACCATCAAGACTGGCTGCTATAAATAAAACCACTTTCCGCATACAATTCCTCCTCAAACTTAAGTTCTATGTAGTAAACATACAATAAAAATGTCATAAGCACATTCCTTTTTATGGTAAAATTTAAGATAAGATACTAAATGTTGGAGGTGTTCATCATTTTGAAAAGTTTTTTTCCAATCATAATCGTTTCATTACTGGCTCTTTTTATCTTTTCATTTATACTTTTTATTTCTAACAAGATTAAACGTCAAAAAGACCAACAGATTGAACTTGCCCATTTGAATCTTAAGTTAGATGAAGTACTGCAAAATCAGAAGAATATGAAGAAACGGTAGGAACGGGGGCGCATCCATGTATTATCAGCCAGCAGATGAGTTAAGGAGAATTAGAATTACATTAGTGGTTATGACGATTATTCTTTTATTTTCAGGTGGAGGAAGTACAAATGTAACAGTGGATCATAGTGATGAACAATTTACCGAAGCTTCAACATACCATAAAAATTTAGTTCCGCTTGGAAACGGATATTTTGGACTATATAGCGGAGATAGGCAGTCTGAAGATGATAACAAAATGAAAATTTATTATTATAATGACAAAGAAAACAAATTGGTACTTAAACAAGATGTTAATTTGGATACAGTGGAGGAAAACTTGGAATAAAGGGATGGTAAATATGCGCAGAGTGATATTTACAGTAACTTCTTGTATTTTATGATATACTTTTCTAAATTGATAAAATTTATATTCTTAGGAGGTGACAACTTATATTCCGGTACATCTGGGGTATAAGGAGTCTTTTTGGACAGTTTGACCTTACTGAAATTACTTGCAGTAGCTCTTTTAATTCTATTAACAGCTTTTTTTGTAGCCGCAGAATTTGCCATCGTTAAAATCCGTAAGTCAAGGATTGATCAATTGGCTGAAGAAGGAAACAAGCGTGCGATAGCTGCGCAAAAGGTTATTGGAAACCTGGATGGGTCACTTTCTGCCTGCCAGTTGGGTATAACCATAACCGCACTAGGATTAGGTTGGCTTGGTGAACCTACGGTAGAAGCCTTGCTTGGTCCATTCTTTGAAAGCTTGAATTTAAATGAGACACTCGTTCATACGTTGTCATTTGCAATTGCATTTGCATCTATTACTTTTTTACATGTTGTACTTGGTGAACTTGCGCCAAAGACCGTTGCTATTCAAAAAGCAGAAACAATTAGCTTGTGGCTTTCTCCATTTTTGACTGGATTCTACAGAGTGATGTTTCCTTTCATTTGGTTTTTAAACGGAAGTGCACAGCTTTTAGTGAGAATGTTTGGTTTAAAACCTGCATCTGAACATGAAATGGCACATACGGAAGAAGAGCTTCGCTTAATCTTAAGTGAAAGCTATAAAAGTGGTGAAATCAACAAATCTGAGTTCAGTTATGTAGAGAAAGTATTCGAATTTGACGACAGAACTGCAAAAGAGATTATGGTCCCTCGTACAGAAATGGTTTGTTTATATGCAGATAATACGCTGCAAGAAAATATAAGTATTATCGGCGATGAAAAATATACACGGTACCCTGTTGTGGGTGAAGATAAAGACAATGTATTAGGTATGGTAAATGCAAAGGAAGTGTTCTTTGATCTTATTAAAGGAAAAGAATTCCCATTAGACCATTACATCCGACCAACATTAAGTGTCTTTGAAAATACGCCAATTAAAGAAACCTTGTTAAAACTTCAGAAAAAAGGATTTCACATGGCGGTTCTTGTTGATGAATATGGTGGAACAGCTGGAATCGTAACGATTGAAGATATTATTGAAGAACTTGTCGGTGAAATTCGAGATGAATTTGACGAGGATGAGTCACCGATGATTCAAGCTGTTAGTCCTAACATAAAGCATTTTGACGGGAAAGTCTTAATACCTGAAGTAAATGAGATTTATGGACTATCTATAGACGATAGTGAATTAGATACAATTGGCGGATGGATTTTGTCGCAAAATTCAGAGATTCAGGAACAAGAAATCATTTCATTTGATGGTTATAATTTTAAAGTCATCGAATTGGATGGACATCAGGTTAAAAAGATTGAAGTGTCTAAAAGAATTTCTGAAGAGGATCATGAAGATTTACAAACACCTGAATCAGATCAAAATTTAATCGAAAAAGAAGCTTAATATAGATGAAGATCAGTCAAATCGTACTGGTCTTTTTTTGTTTATGAAGAAAATGAGTGGGGAAAGGAAGCAATATGGGAGATGATTCATACATGAAATCTATAACAGTTAACCTTGAATATGATGAAAGAGTATTACATGAAGGACTAGAAGTAGAATCTAAATTAGAGGAACAGCTGTATGGGACTGGCTTTCAGCTTATTTCTATAAAACATGAGCCATCTAAAGAAGTGGAGAAACAGCCAGTTAAACCGGATAAAGACTCAACAAGTGCAGGCGGTCAATCTTCACCACCGCAATCTCCACCAAATAAACAAAATTAAAAGGGCGAGTTAATTCTCGTCCTTTTCTTATCTCTATTATGTCATAAAGAAATAATTTACTACTTATTTCCTAGGAAATCGACTTAAATTGACAGAATATATTGACAAATTACCCGAATGAAATTATGATTTAGGTACAAAACTTTTATATTAAACATAATAGCTTGAAAAAATGAAAAGGGGTTGATAAAAAGTGAAAAGTTCCCCGCAGTATCGGTTTTTTCGAGTGATCATGGGAGGTGAGTTAATTGATATTGACATTTTTCAGTATCCAGACAAAACAACAGTGGTCATCAGCATAATTGACTACAGAAATGAACAAATGATTATGGTTTCTAAGACTGATATAGTCCGAAAAACAGCAATTAAATTAGCTCTGCAATCTTTTAAACTTTCTAAACAACGCTATGAAAATAAGCATAATCCCCCTCCGATTTTAGAAGTTCCTTACTGAGTTTTCGTCTCAATAATTCAAAAAATTAAAAATATATTTCAAGAAATTTCTTTATTTACAAAAGAACATATGTTTATAATTTAAAATGTAAAACAAATTCCAAATGAAATGTCAGATCCAGCAGGAGGGTGAAATGAAAGTTCCAAAAGGTCTTCCAATCGTCTCAAATGCACTAGTAGATCAATACATGAATCATTTTGAAGCATCAGACACGCCATTTCTTATTCAGGACGACCGCAAATGGAAATATGTTAACCCGGCAGCAAGGAAGATCCTTGAAGCGGAAGAAGATATCATCGGTAAGCCAATATGGAACAATCTTCCTTCAGAAATTCATGAAACCGTTGAAGATACAATTCAGTCATGCAACAATGGCATTGCTCCAATGCCGCGTGAACAGAATTGGATTACTCAAAAAGGAAATCAAATAATTGTTGAAGTCATTGGATTCCCGCTCATATTTTCATCCGATGCTACACAAGTGATCATCAGGGATATTACACAACAAAAGCTTGTGGAAAAAGAAACGTCCGACCATTTAAAGCTTATTACAGAAAATATGATAGACATTATTGGGCTTGTGAACGAAGAGGGATTGTTTACCTATCTTACTCCTTCGTATGAGTGGGTGACAGGTTATCCGAAGAATGAAGCGATCGGAACCTCTACATTTACATTGGTCCATCCTGATGATCAACATCATATCATAAGCGAGTTTATGAGAATGATTAGTGAGCAAGTACCTGTAACAGTCGAATATCGATACTTGAAAAAAGACCGTACTTTCATTTGGCTAGAATCAAAAGGTACACCAGTTATAGAAAAAAATAAAGGGAAATATGCTGTCGTTGCATCCAGGGATATTACACAGCGTAAAATGGCAGAATTCGCACTTGAAAAAAGTGAACACACACATCGTCTTATTTTGGAACATAGCAATGATTTAATTTGTTTAATTGACCGGCAGTCAAATTATTTATATGCTTCGAGATCGTATAAGGATATTTTAGGAATTGACCCAAAGAATCTTCTAGGTCAGCCAGCATTAAAACATATTCATCATGAAGACCATACTGCTGTTCAAGAATATATGTCACATATTACAGAATCTCAATATGTTCAGCCGCTTATATATAGGAAGATACATGCTTCAGGAAGTGAAGTGTTTCTTGAAGGGAAAGGAATGTCAATGCTTTCAGTAAAAGGGGAAGTAGAAGGCATCGTTTTTATTTCTAGAGATATTACGGAAAAGAGAAAGGCAGACGAATATAAAAGGAACAGCGAAAAGCTAGCAGTTGTAGGAGAACTTGCCGCGGGGGTGGCGCATGAAATTCGGAATCCTCTCACATCGATAAAGGGTTTGTTTGACTTGTTAAAAAATGGAGAAATTAATGGAGAAAAACAACACTTTTATCATGATGTAATAACAAAAGAGCTAAATCATATCGAGCAAATTGTAAACGAATTTATGGGACTTGCAAAACCAGATGCTATGCAATATGCGAATGAAGTAAATGTAGTAAAGCTGCTTCAGGACACTCTTCTCCTTTTTTCATCTCAAGCTGATTTATACAACGTAGAAATCAGACTCCTATTTAAAGAAATGGACCTTTTTGTTTCTTGTGAAAAGAATCAGATAAAGCAAGTATTTGTTAACATCATCAAAAACGCACTTGAGGCGATGAGTAATGGAGGGGTGTTAACGGTAGGTATAGATGAACTGGAAGACGGTTCTGTGAAGCTTCTTTTTGCAGATACAGGTGTGGGGATAGAGGAAGACCGCTTAAAGAGAATTGGAGTACCCTTTTATACGAATAAAGAAAGAGGTATAGGGCTTGGACTAACTGTGAGTAATAAAATCATAACCGATCACAAAGGCAGTCTTCACATTGAGAGTATACCAGGCAAAGGAACAACAGTAGCCGTAACTCTTTTAAAAAATGTACGATAACATGGACTAAAAGAAGAGATCGCCTCCAAACTTCATATTTCACGTACTGCTGTAATATCAAGACTTTATCGTGTCCGGCAAAGTGTGAAGATGAAATTAATAGAGGCTAAAAGTAATTAAAAACAAAGGTAACTGACTCAAGTTTAATGATTTTGAGTCAGTTTTTCTTTTTAATGGAGTTTTTAGACTAATGGTCATGTTTTGTTTATCATTTCTGTACTAAGAAATGGTGATCTCCAAAAGATCCACGGTGAATCCAAAAATTATCCACGTTAAACTCCATTTAACCACGAAACTACTAAATTCGAACAATAATCGTAAAACTTAAAAGGAATACTCTCTTTCAACTTTACAAATTCGCACATGATAGCTGCTGTACCATGTTTCTTTTCCTTTGTGCTGTGCGGTTTGGTGCTGCATATTTTCTTTCCATTTTTGGATGGCTTCTAAGGATTCCCAATACGAAATCGTAATTCCAAACCCATTGCTGTCTCTGGAGCTTACTATATCAATAAACCCTGGCTGTTTCTTTGCTAGTTCTGCCATTTTTTCAGACATTAAATAATATCCTTGAGAATCGGATACAGTTCTTTGAGATGTGAAAATCACGGCATAGTAATTTTTCATTCGTAAAATCCTCCTGTCTTACAGCTCTTTAAATTATATCGATAAGTAACGGGAAATAGAAAAAGCAGCTCCCCAAAAAAATAGGGAACTGTCTTGTTTTACTTTTTATCCTTCATCGCAGCTTTCAACGCATCTGCCAGGCTATTGCCAAAACCTTCATCTTCTTTATTGTTAGCGCTATATTTTTTCATCAATTGTCGTTCTTCGCGCTTCGTTACTTTCTTTTTCGTGTCATCTGCTTTGTCCACAATGTTACATGGCTTGCATTGAAAATACGTTCCGGCTTTACCGTTATGAATCTCCATTTTTTTATGACACTGAGGGCATCGTCGGTTAGAGAGTTTTGGATCCTTGCGTCGGCGATACGAACATTCACGGTCCGAACACACTAACACTTTGCCATCGCGGCCTTTAACTTCTTTTAATAACTTTCCGCATTCCGGACATTTCGATCCAGTAAGATTGTGTGCTCGGTATTCTTGTGAACTCGTTTTGATTTCCATTACGAGTTGCTTCGTTTGCTTGCGAATATTCTCTAAGAACTCTTTCGGATTTCCTTTTCCGCGTGCGATTGCTTCAAGCTCCTGTTCCCACTTCGCTGTTAATTCAGGCGACTTCAATTCATCATTCACTAAATCGATCAGCTGTTTTCCTTTTGGTGTAGGATGAAGCTTATTATTTTTTCGATCCAGTACCTCTGAACCTAGTAAACGCTCGATAATATCTGCACGTGTTGCTGGTGTTCCAAGACTGTACTTTTCCATACGGGAAAGAAGATCAGCCTCTGTAAAACGAGCTGGCGGTTCAGTAAGCTTTTTCTCCAAATGAACATCTTTAACAGATAACGACTGTCCTTCTGTTAAGTTGGCTAAAGCTCTGGGACTTTCTTCTTCTTTACCTGACAGTACTTTAAAACCTGGATCCAGCACAATCGTTTCTCGTGCGACAAAGGATTCGCGGTCCACTTTTAGCGTGGCTGTTAATGTTTCCGCTTTGTAAACCGGATAGAAAAGCGCAAGGAACCGGCGCGCGATAATGTCGTACAGCTTACGCTCATCGTTGTCCAAATCGCCAAGGTGAAGCGGTTCATCAGTCGGAATGATAGCGTGATGATCGGTTACTTTGCTGTCATTAAAAACTTTTTTGGCTGCCACTTTTCCTTTTTGTTTAAGAAGAGGCTGTACTTCGTCACGGTAGCCAGCAGACATTCCTTGCAGTCGTTCGTACATCGTATTTTCCATGTCACTTGTTAAATAACGGGAATCTGTTCTTGGATACGTTACTAGTTTGTATTGCTCGTAAAGCTTTTGCAGGACGGATGAAGTCTTCTTCGCAGAGAAACCGAAGCGGCGGTTCGCATCTCGCTGAAGTTCTGTCAGATCGTAAGGCATCGGCTGGGACTCGGTTTTTTCTTTCTTTAAAAGAGATTCCACTTTCGCCGATTTTCCTTTTACCTGGTTCACGATGTCTTTTGCTTTCTTCTCATCAAAAATACGCTTCTCTCCATTTTGTTCCCAAGAAGCTTTTAGAAGACCAATTGAAGCATCAATCGTCCAATAGTCTTTTGGCTGGAATGTGTTGATTTCTTGTTCGCGTTCCAAAATCATCGCTAGTGTAGGAGTCTGTACACGTCCAGCTGATAGGGGATCATTGTATTTCGTAGTGAGTGCCCGTGTAACATTCAGTCCGATCAGCCAGTCAGCCTCTGAGCGGCAAACGGCAGATTGATATAAATTATCGTACTGCTTCGCTGGTTTTAATTGATTGAAACCATCACGGATCGCTTTATCGGTTTGTGAAGAAATCCATAAACGTTTAATTGGTTTTTGCCACTTTACTTTTTCGATGATCCAGCGTGCTACAAGTTCACCTTCACGTCCTGCATCTGTAGCGATGACAAGTTCGGCGAGGTCTTTTCGTTTTGCAAGCTGTTCGATCGCACGAAACTGATGACTCACTTGGCGTATAATTTTCAGCCCCATATGTTTCGGAATAATCGGCAGATCTTCTAATCGCCATTGTTTATATTGTTTGTCATAGTCTTCAGGCATTTTTAGTTCAACGAGGTGACCAAGTGCCCACGTTACAATATGCTTCGGTCCTTCGATATAGCTTTTATTGGTTTGCTTACAGCCTAATACACGTGCCAAATCACGCGCTACACTCGGCTTCTCAGCGAGAATTAGTTGTTTCATAACGTACCCCTTTCCACAATCTACTTTAGTCATTATAACAGAGGAAGATGAGAGATACCTGATTGTATATAAATGGTATAATGAAGTAGCATGAAAAGTGATCAGGAGTAATAAGATGAATCCAAACTTTACGAATAATCATTATGAATATATGGACCTTCTACCGGTTGACGAAGGTGAAATTGAAAAATATAAGAAATTAGCGGGATCATTTGCAGTTATTACCTGTGAAGGAAAATTCTTAATTTGTTATAACAAGTGGAGAAATCAATGGGAGCTTCCTGCAGGGAAAAGAGAGCATGGAGAAACGCCGAAAGAGTGTGCAATTCGTGAGTTATATGAAGAAACAGGACAACGTGTGGATAATTTGAAATTTAAAGGCTTGCTGAAACTTATTAATAGAACGAATGGGGAATTGAAATTCAATCCTGTTTATTACGGAGAACTTGAATCTTTGCAGCCCTTTCATGAAAATGAGGAAACATCCGATATTATGTTGTGGGATACAGAAGAAGAAATCGGATATTTTGATCTAATAGATTTACAAGTATTGAAAAAAATGAAATAAGTTCCTGATCAAAAATGATTTCGGTGAACTAAAGGGGAAATCAATCATGTGGAAAAACCGGAATTTTTTATTGCTGATGTTTGGGCTTGGTGTATCGAGTACAGGGCTTTGGGTAGGGATCATTGGGAATCTTGAATTCTTGCAAAAGAACGTGGAATCTTCTTTTTTACAGGCACTTATCATTTTAGCAGGGTTTTTAGTGGGAATATTTTTGGCGCCAATGGCTGGAAGAATTATTGACCGAAGCAATAAGAAAAAGATTTTGATCTATGCAGGATTTGCCAGATGTGCAGCCATCTTTTTTATGTATTTAGCGATTGCTTCTAACCATGTATGGTGGATGGTGGTCTATACTTTAGTGATCGGAATATCAGGCACATTTTCGCAGCCTGCCATGCAGACGATGCTTCCGCTAATCGTTAAAAAAGAAGAATTGTTGGACGCGAACGGCATCAACATGAATATTTTTACAGGTTCAAGGATTGTTGGAACGGCGCTTGGGGGAGTGATGCTCGTCAGTATGTCTCTCTTTTCCTTGTATACGGTCACATTAATTTCTTATATTATTCTTTTGATTTCAACCCTTTTTATCCATGTGGAAGAAAAGCCAAAAGAGTTCAATAAGAATGACAAGAAGGAAAGCTTCTTCAGAACACTTGGTGAGCTGTATCCGATGGTGAAAAAGCAGCAGAAGGTGGTTTATGGGATTTTCTTGCTATTGCCTGCTTATCTTTTTCTTTCAGGATTTAACTTGATGGTGATCGAAATCAGCGACCTTCAGCATAATCCGGGTATCAAAGGGATTCTTTATACCACAGAAGGTGTTTGTGTTTTTATAGGAACGTTTTTATCGAAAAGATTTTTCAGGGATAATCCAAAGCTTTCTTACATGTTGGCCATTACGTTTATTATCGCAACGGCACATACTTCTTTATTTCTAGCACATCTTCCTGCTATGTCTGTTGTATCATTCGGTCTGTTTGGACTTGCGGCAGGAACGCTTTTTCCTGTCGTAACGACTATTTTTCAAACGGATGTCCCGTCTGATTATCATGGACGGTTCTTTTCGATAAAAGGGATGGTAGATAATATTATTTTCCAAATTCTGATGCTCTTAACGGGATTGTTTTTAGATACAATCGGTCTTGAGAAGATGGTAATCGGATTTGGTATTACCTCTTTTATAATAGCATCACTAATTTTACTGCAATATCAGGTTCGTGGAAAGCAACAGAGGAAAAAGGTTGCTCTAACAAAATAGGCTTTTAAAAAGACAGTCTGCAGGCTGTCTTTTTTGTTTTACAATTTTCGTAAACATTGTTGTACTTAGATGCGGTTGATTTCCGTTTCAGGATGCTCGCTTTCCGCGGGGTGTGCGTTGAGCCTCCCTAGCGCCTTGCACTTTTGGGGTCTCACCTGTCCCGCTAATCCCGCAGGACAAGGAAGGCTTCGGCAGCGGAACATCGCACGAAGAAAATTGATTTTTATTTTCGAGGAGTCTCGCATCTTTCACTCCAGCCAACTTATCAGTGAAGTACTTCTCCAGCCTTTTGTTTTACACCAGACCATAATAGCAAGAAAAAGGACGTTTTATCGTCAATGAATTGATAAACTATAGGTAACAAACAAACGTGAAGGGGAGGCTGCAAGATGGAGACGATCAATCTGTCGTTTGATGAGAAGTGGGATAAGATTATGGAATGTGACCGCTCCTATGATGGTTTGTTTTACACAGCAGTTAAAACGACAAAAATCTATTGCCGGCCATCATGCCGATCTAGGAAACCGAAAAAAATGAATGTGGAATTTTATCGGACGATGTCTGAGTGTGAAGCTTTAGGATATCGAGCGTGTAAGAGGTGCCAGCCTGAGATTAAAGACTGCCCGCAAATGGATTTAGTAAGAAAGGCTTGCGAGTATTTAATCAATCATTCTACTAAAAGAGTGGTCCTGCAAGATATTGCAGAACACATTGGTGTCAGTCCGTTTTATTTAGAAAGGCTATATAAAGAAGAAATGAAGGTTACACCTCGAGAATATTTAGAAAAAATTCGACTAGACAAAGCCGCTTATCTACTTGCCGCGACAGCAAAATCAAATTTAGAAATCTGTTTTGAAGTCGGCTTTCATAGCCCTTCCAACTTTTATAAAGCCTTTCGAAAATACAAGAATTGTTCTCCGAGTGAATATCGAAAAAATAAGGAGCACCAAAATGTTACAAACTAATCAAAACTCTGTACTGAAAATAGAGGCTCCAAGTGATTTCAAGTTCCAAGAATGTCTTGTGTTTCTTGGTCGATCGGATAAAGAAATTCTCCATCATATAGAAAATGATTCTTTATATAAATTGATTAAATTGAAAGATCAGCACATCTTATTAAAGATTAGCATTGAGGAGAATACTTTAATCATTGAGTTTCCCGATGAAAAACCTGTCAATGAGGATACAGAAAAAATTTCTGAGTATGTAACGGAGTACTTTGATCTAAAACGAGATCTATCTGATTTTTATAAGATTGCTTCAAATGACCAAGTACTTAAGAGAACGGTTGCGGGACATAAAGGTCTGCGAATCATTGGAATTCCTGACTTGTTTGAGGCTCTCACTTGGGCGATCATGGGTCAGCAGATCAATCTTGCATTTGCGTATACGATAAAGAGCAGATTTGTAGAAAAGTATGGTGAAAAATTGGAATATGATGGCCGCACGTTTTGGCTTTATCCTTCTTATGAAAAAATAGCTGCCTTAAAAGAGGACGATTTACGAAAACTTCAATTTACCACACGTAAAGCAGAATATGTGATTCATACGGCAAAATTGATGGCTGCGGGTGAACTATCAAAAGAAAACTTACTTACATTACAAGATTTAGACGAGCAGCGGGACGCATTGATTAAATTAAGAGGTGTCGGCGCATGGACGGCTGATTATGTCAGCATGAAATGTTTGCTCCAGCCTGGTGCATTTCCGATTGCAGATGTGGGTCTTCACAATGCAATAAAAATACAATTAGGATTAGATGCAAAACCGGGTCCTGAGGAGATTATGAATCTAGCGAAAAACTGGAGCGGATGGGAAGCCTACGCAACGTTTTATCTATGGAGGTCATTGTATGAATAAAACTTATAAGCTAAACTATGATTCACCTATCGGAACACTTGCACTTGTTAGCAATGATGATGCCGTCATTTCCATTATGTTTAACGATCAAAACGAGGATGTGAGTGTTCCAGAAGTTGTTCCACAAGTTCTGAGGAATTGCTATGAACAGATCCATGAATATTTTAAAGGAAAACGCCAGGAGTTTACTTTTCCTTATCTATTGAAAGGAACACCTTTCCAAGAGATGGTTTGGAATGCATTAATAGATATATCGTATGGCCAAACTGTTTCTTATCAAGACATAGCAAACGTTATAAAAAATGAAAAAGCCATTCGGGCGGTAGGGAATGCAAATGGAAAAAATAAACTGAGCATTGTTATTCCATGTCACCGAATCATAGGTTCAAACGGAAAGCTAACGGGTTATGCCGGTGGTTTATGGAGAAAAGAATGGCTGTTAAAACACGAGAAGAATTTTGTCGTAAAAAATAAAACGGTGTAAACACATTTGCTTTCTTAATATAACTTTTATGTTCAAAATATTAATGGCATTCATTGTCAAAATATTTATAAAATTCAGTAATAACAATGTTTAAAACCCTGTTATTCTTTTTTTTTGAAAAAAAGTGATCATTTAATTTACAATTTTGAGAAAAAGTATTAAAATAAGAAAGTTCCAAATAATAGAAATACAGGGGGTTTTTCTCTATGAAAAAATTATTAGCTGTTACAGCTGCTGCTCTTCTTGCGTTTAGCGTTGGCTGCAGTAAGGATGAAGCAGAACCGAAGAAAAAAGAAGAAGCAAAACCGGCCGCAGCAACAGAGAAAAAAGACGAAACAATGGCTGAAAAGCAATCTCTTTTAGCGTTTGAAGGAGATCTTGTCCTAAAACTTCGCTCATACCATGCAGCATTTAACGCTTACGCTGCTGGATTAGAAAAAGAAGGTGAAGAAGCACTTCCTAAAGCGGACCTTGATAAACTAAAGGCTGACGCAAAAGCATCTGGAGAAAAAGCAGTTGCTGAAATTCCTTCCATTGAAGTACCTTCAGATCTAACTGAAGATCACCAAGCAGCAGCTAAAGGTGCGTTAGAAGAGCTCAAAAAGTCATATGAAGCAAGAGTTGCTGGATTAGAAGATGAAGCAAAAGCTACGGAAGCAGACACTTTATTTACTTCATTCCAAGATAAATTAAACTCAATCCACGAAGATCTTAAATTAATTCCTGGTAACTTTGCTAAAGAACTTTAAGATGCGATGAAACTGTTTTCTCTTTTTTGAG
Organism: Fictibacillus barbaricus; assembly: GCF_031457135.1. GTDB lineage: Bacteria > Bacillota > Bacilli > Bacillales > Fictibacillaceae > Fictibacillus > Fictibacillus barbaricus_A. The sequence goes on from NZ_JAVDWA010000001.1 coordinate 372,033, forward strand.
GAAGCAGTTTTTTTATAAGCATTTAATTCAAATGATCTAGAGGGGAATAGGATGATAAAGATTAGACATGAGCAGCCAAGTGATTTGGGTGCTATTCAAATGGTAAATAATCTTGCTTTTAAAGGAGAAAACGAAGGCAGATTAGTAGATGCCATCCGCAAATCTGAGTTCTTTATCCCAGAATTATCTTTAGTCGCAGTAAAAAATGATATTATCGGCCATATTTTGTTCAGCGGTGTATCCATTGAAACAGAAACGAGTTTAATTCCTACATTGGCATTGGCACCTATGGCGGTTCATCCAGAATACCAGAACCAGGCTATTGGCTCACTTTTAGTTAAAGAAGGGTTGAAAAAAGCAAAAGTCTTAGGATTTGAACATGTTGTTGTCCTTGGACATCCTTCTTTTTATCCAAAGTTTGGTTTTGTATCGGCTACACAAAAAGGCATTGAATCACCATTACCCGTTCCGGAAGAAGTTTTTATGGTTTATGAACTGAAGAGTGGGTCTTTAAACGGATTAAAAGGAAAAGTGAAGTACCCTCCAGCTTTTGATGCTGTCTCATAGGATTTACCAATTGGAAAGAGAATTAGTATAGTATCCTAATCGAAAAGGGGTTGTATCCATGTTTGCTTCTTCACAAACAGAGGTCATGTCTGAGTACTTACGCTCCGTAAAATCACGTTTTCAAGATGCAAAGGATTATGCTGAAAAGACGTTTTTACAGCTAGAGGATGAACATTTAGTTTGGTATCCGAATGAAGACTCCAACAGTATTGCGGTCATCGTAAAACATATGAGTGGCAACATGGTATCCCGCTGGACTGATATTTTTGAGACAGATGGAGAAAAACCGGGAAGAAATCGAGATGGTGAATTCGTTAATTCCATTAGAAATCGGGAAGAGCTTTTTGAAGTTTGGGATAAGGGATGGGACGTTTTCTTTCAAACGCTAAATAGCTTAAGAGAAGAAGATCTGCTTCGGCAAATATTTATTCGAAATGAAACACATACCGTTATGGATGCAATTGAACGCCAGATGTACCACTATTCTTATCACATCGGTCAGATTGTGTACATTGCGAAGATGCTGAAATCAGATCAATGGAAGACACTGACGATACCGAGAAATAAATAAAGAGCCAGAGCATTGCATCGATACAGCCATGGCCACTAAAATGTCGATCATTTCTCCATGGTAAGAAATTCAGAAGAAGATTTGTTCCATCCTTCCCATAATGATTATCGCTAGTGGCTGTCGTTTGATTAGGAAAGCGAATTGAACCCTAGTATAATGAATTAGAAAGCGCTAAAAAATGCAAGGAGGCGTAAAAAGTGAGTGAGCTTACATTAAAGAACTTTGAATTAACACGTGATTTCTTTCTGAAAAATGTTGAAGGTATGAGTGCTGAGATGGCCGATATTCAGCCGGAAGGGTTCAACAACAACATCCGTTGGCATGTGGGTCATGTTTTAGTCACTGCAGAGCATTTTATGTTTGGTTATCCTGAGAAATCAAAAGTGCTGCCAGCGAACTATATCGGGCTTTTTAACAGAGGAACAAGTCCTGCTGATTGGAAAGGTGAAGTACCTACTCTTCAAGAACTTACAACACAATTGAAAGATCAATTGGATCGTATAAAACAAATTCCAGCAGAACGTTTTCAAGACCAATTAAAACAGCCATTCTTTGGTTTAAACACGGTAGCTGAATTAGCGGTATTTTCTAATTACCATGAAACATACCATTCAGGTCAGATTAATGCCATGAAAAAAGTGATTGAGAAACTAGCAGTCAAGCAATCATAATAAAAAAACAGTGGTGTCCATGAGGACCCACTGTTTTTTACGTTATAAAACTATGTACATTCCATACATAGTTATGTTAAAATTTAAAAGACGCACTTTTCTATTTTATTGTATAGATATGTCCAATTATATTATACTATGAAACAGAAAAGCATGTCAACAATAATTTTTTTAGGGAGAGATCGAATGACTACATGGAATCGTGAGCAGGAAAGGGAACAAAAACGAGTAGATGAAGTTGTACAAAATCTTTCTCAAGCAACAGATCATCTTCAAAGTCATTTAGGCGGGAAAAAGGCAGATGTTGTTCAAATCCGTAAAGACTTCTGGAGTGATGTTACGGTAAATTTGGATGATCCTGACGATGCGATAGAAACGGCAGCCAGTATTAAACAGCAAGCTGAGTTGCTTTCTGAGATCGAACGGAGCCACACTTCTGCCGAAGCTCAGTTTAAAACCTATGAAAAACTGAAAAACTCCCCCTATTTTGGGCGAATTGATTTTAAGGAAGAGGGAGAAAGTGAGCCTGAGAAAGTCTATCTAGGGATTGCTTCTTTTTATGATGAAGAAACATTAACTTTTTTAGTTCATGACTGGCGGGCTCCAATTTCAAGTCTTTATTATGATCATTCTCTAGGTGAAGCGCAATATCGTGCTCCAGGTGGTGTTATTCAAGGTGATTTGGATTTAAAAAGACAGTTTATTATTAAAAACGCAAAAATAGAGGGCATGTTTGATACAGGTGAAGCAATCGGAGACGAACTGCTTCAGCAAGTGTTAGGCAAACAAGCAAACACTCAAATGAAGAGCATCGTCGCAACCATTCAAAAGGAGCAGAATGCAATTATTCGTAATACATCGAGTGATCTTCTGATTGTGCAAGGAGCTGCCGGTTGCGGTAAAACGTCTGCGGCACTTCAACGTGTTGCTTATTTGCTGTACCGTGATCGTGAAACGCTGCAGTCCCAACATGTTGTTTTATTTTCACCTAACAACATGTTCAATAGTTACGTGGCAAACGTCCTTCCTGAGCTTGGGGAAGAAAACATGGAACAAACGACTTTTCAAGCCTATATTAATCATCATCTAGCCGATCAGTTTTTAGTGGAAACCCCTTTTGAACAAATGGAGGAACTGCTTTCTGGATCAAGTGATTCTGTGCGGCTTGAGGGAATTCGATTTAAAGCCTCAGTTGATTTTCTTAAAGCTATTCAAAAATATGTTGATCAATTAAGTGTTTCAGGATTGATGTTTAACGATATCAAATTCCGTGAGAAAACCGTCATTTCAGCGAAGCAAATACGCGAGTTCTTCTATACGCTGGATAAGAATGAGACCGTTCCATACCGTATGAAAAATACAGCTCATTGGATTTTAGAAGAACTGAAAAAAGCAGAAAGACGGGAGCGGAAAAAGCCTTGGGTCGAGAAGGAAATTCAACTCTTGGATCAGCATGTGTATACAAAACTTTATGAACAGCTGCAAAAAAGAAACAAATACCGAGATGATTCTTTCAATGATCTGGCAAGTGAACAGAAAGTTCTTTCAGCATATATTACGCGCCTTGCATTTAAGCCTGTTCGTGAGGCAATTGAGAATTTTGACTTTCTAGATATGAAAGGGATTTATGCAAAACTGTTTCAAATGAATCAAAAAGGAATGACTGATTATCGGACGTGGAATGAGGTTTGCAAAAATACCTTGTATAACTTAAAACAAAACTTCCTGTCCAACGAAGATGCAACACCATTCCTTTACTTAAAGGAATTAGTGATTGGTTTTCAGTCGAATGCAGCGGTAAGGCATGTATTTATTGACGAAGCGCAAGATTTTTCGCCATTTCAGTTTGCTTTTATCCAGCGGATTTTTCCGCGTGCTAATTTGACGATACTCGGAGACTTAAATCAATCGATCTATGCACATTCATCAGATAACTCCTTCGGTATGCTGGAAAGTCTGTTAGATAAAAAGAATCCCGAGATTATTACTCTAACGAGAAGCTACCGATCGACAAAAGAGATCGTGGAATTCACGAAAAGCATACTCCAGGATGGTGGAGAAATCATTCCGTTCAACAGATCCGGTGAAAAGCCTGCTGTTGTAAAGTTAAATGACGATGCTTGTTTGATCGAAGAGTTGGAATCAACCGTTCAAAAATGGAAAAACGATAATCATGATACGATTGCGATTATTTGCCGAACAGCAAAAGAAAGCTATGCGGTTTATGAAAAAATGAAAACACGTCTGGATGTTAAGTTAATGGCCAATGAAAACACAGCTTTCCAAAAAGGGACCATTATCATTCCATCTTATTTAGCAAAAGGGATCGAGTTTGATGCAGTTGCGATCTATAATGCGTCTGCTTATCAAAATGAAAGAGAACGAAAACTGTTTTATACTGTTTGTACACGTGCTATGCATGAACTATCCGTTTTTTATATAGGAGAACCCTGCCCTTTTATTAAAGAAGCGTCAAAGGAATTATATGAAGAGGTAAAGTGAGGGAGTTAAAAGAGGTAGTGTGGGCAGGTAATCTTACCACGGGGTATAATTCCACACAATAATCGAAAAAAATGAGGCAGGCTCAAAATCGAGCATGCCTCATTTTTTATATTCCTCACGAGTTTTCTTGCTGGCCGTAATGCCAGCACATAAGAGAAACACAACCGCAAATCCCCAACCGATTACTGCTGAATATGGGATCGCATTTTTAAGTGTCATACCTAAGACGGGTGATATTCCAAATAACAAACAAAAAACGGCTGTGAAATTTTTCTTAGACGGCATAAAATCATTCCTTTGTATTTATTTTTATCTCGTTAAGGGTATAGCTAGTGTACGAGGAGGGTTATGTATGAGCTTCAATTATGATCTTGATTTTGAAAAGATAAACTTTAGAGAGAATCCAGAAAAATACCGAGTAGGCCGTGGTGAACAAGGAGTTCTTCTTGTAGAACCGTATAAAAGTGAAATCTTGCCGCATTGGCGGTTTAAAACACCTGAAGAAGCGAAAAAATCTTCTGAGAAAATTTATGAACTTTTCCTGGAGTATAAAGAAAAAGATGATTTTGTCGGCGCCGATATGGCACGTAAATTTTTACAGATGGGGTATACGAGAGCGCGCCGTTACACGAATTACAAAGGCGGCCGAAAATACAAAGAAAATGGTGAAATCAATGAACGGCAAATTGACCCTGTAAAAGCGAAGTCGGCAGCAATCTTTGAAGAAAAATGGAAGCTTGCCCGGACAGATAAAGAATATTTAAAGTTGAAAAAATCGCATCAAAAAGAGTTTGGTTAAAGAGAGGGAGGGACTGTTATCCGTCCCCGTTGGTATAACGATTATCACCCATTTGATAGTTTGTGGATTCCCCAGGTTTTGCCCCTGCATGGGTTGGCATCTGGGTGTTATTATTGATCTTTTTTCGCCGCCAATCAATTAAGAAAGCAAACCCTAACAGACCGATAACAAAGAAATAAAACCATGTCATTTTGAGAACCTCCTTATATATAAGGTATTTACAAAAAAACAGCAAAGACCTTATTTTTTAAGATGTCTTTACTGTTCGCTTATTTTCTCGATTTCCGTTTCTACTTTAAATACTCTTTTGTTCAATGCCTCGGATGTGCCGTCAAAATGATTAATAATTTTATCTGTATAATCTTCCATGCTGCTGATCACATTCGTATTTAACTTATCAAGTTTGTCTTCAATTCGGTTATGGCCAGCCTTCAATTCTTGAATGTCTTCGCGCATCTCTTTCATTTCTGCGTGAACATCACTAAATCCAGTTTCCATTTTAGTGTTCATTGAACTAATATCAGTTTTTACAGAACTAATATCAGTTTTTACAGAACTAATATCAGTTTTTACAGAACTAATATCGGTTTTTACAGAACCAATGTCAGTTTTTACAGAACTAATTTCTGTTTTCACCTTATTTATTTCATTGAGAATTTCCTTTAAGGTATTTTCCATCTTTAAAATCTCCTCTTCATAAGGTTACCTAAAGTATAACACCTATGTTCTTATATGGGAGAAACGAAAAACGGAAAAATGATGGTAAAACATACTAGAGTTCTAAATGATTTATGCACTGCTTTCGTGAATATCGAACTTCTTTTATCCTGAAATTTTCCATTCTTATAAAATGAACAGAAGAGGTTAATTCTTATTATGCATTCGTGGAATCAAACTCTCCAAACAACAATTTATCGAGTGGTGCAACATAGGCAACAAACTCATTGAATAGGACATTTACTTCTTGATCTGCATCGAAATCTTGCATTGTTATGCGGGCGTGTTCTTCAGATTGAAAGTGGAGAAGTCCAATCCAAAGTTCTTCGCCTTCGCAGATATCGAGTTTTTCTGCAAGCGGTGAGATTCCGTAGTTTTTTGGAGCATCAGACAGTTTATAGAGCTGTTCAGAAACCCCGCCGTATTCCTGGTATTTTTTATTCGTTTGAGCTAAGATCTCTAAAAATTTCTCTTTCACTTCTGGCTTGATTTTATAAAAATAGACAAGCAGGTGTGCCATCTCTTAACCTCCTATTTTTGTTAGCCAATTGGACTTGATTTCGTACTCAACGGCATCAGGTCTATCCCAGTGCAGCAAGTGTGTACTGTTATCCACAAGTTTTACGTGTGCCAGCGCCGTTTGTTTAAAAACTTCGGCCGTATCGATCCGCTTTGTCAATAAATGTTCAGGAAGTGTGGCCACCAGCAAGGTAATATCTTTTGGGAGGAGATGATAGATGTCTTCCGTTTCATTCAAATGCATCCCTCGAATGATGTGCCTGGCCGTTTCGCCTTTTGCATGCCAGTAAACCTTACCTTCTCTTTCTACACCTAAATCTCTGACTTTTATTTCAATTTGGGGCGACCACGTTAGATAACTATCCTTTTCGGATTGGCAAAAAGCTTCCCATGAATCAAATATATACTCATCAAAATCCTTCTCATAATCGTCCATTTCTTCTTCCATTGACTCCGACCAAATTCGTTTTGTTTGATATCCGCCATCAATCAATAAGGTATCAATAACCTTCTCGGGATACTTGACTAAGTAATGAAGTCCTAAAAAACTGCCCCATGAATGTGTCAGCAAATAGAAGCGGTCGATATTCATAAGTTCGATTAAGCCGTGCAGCCAATCGGCAAGCTGGGGTATTTCGTATTCTTCAGCCGTTTCGAAAGCATCCGTTTTACCATGACCTGGAGCGTCCAATGCAATGATCCGAAAGTCATCTTTTATACGTTCTGCAATATCTAAAAAGCTAAAGCTTGTACTTCCTAACCCATGTAAACAAAGCATTACAGGCTTATCCGTTTCTCCCCATTCTGTTAAGTGAACATGCATGTTATTGTATTTCAAAAAGTATCGTTTCATTTATTTCACTCCATATGAATTCAATTCTTTTTGTGCGATTTCACGATTAATGGTAAAGCCTAGTTTCTGATAAAAATTTCTAGCAATCGTATTATTAATCCAATAATCAAGTTCGATCTTTGCTGCACCAATATCTTTAGCCAATTGTTCGGTATAGGCGATAAGTTTCGAACCAGCACCATTGTGACTGTTGCTTCCATTTATGCTTATTTGATGGATATAAATGGATTTGGACGCTTTTTTGAAGGCTGAATCAGTTGATTCCCTGATCGTCATCCAGGCATAACCGATTGGAACATCATCATCTTCAACTAAAAGAAAAATTTGCTTCGGATCGGTAATAATCTCTTTAAAAAAATCTCGTATCGGCCCATATTCATAAGGTTTAAAATAGGAAGGAAATTGAGTTGCATGCAGGGTTTGTACAGTTTCATTTAGCAATGCTATCGTCTCGTAATCGCGGGTTTGAGTAATCTTCATCTAAAGTAATCCTTTCATTTGTACGGTTAACAAAAATTGGTTATTATTTGATTTTATCACATAGTCGGTTAAGAAAGATGGTAATTATGTTAATTTTAAAAATATTCAGGGAACAGTTAAGCGAGTGGATATTCATTGTGACGTTGTTCACAAAACCGCCTAAGGAAAAGTGATTTGAATCACATTTATAATCGTTATTTTGGATTAACATAAGGATGTAAACAAAAACCTTAGGGGGAATTGACATGCTTCAAGCAAAAACAATCGAAATTATTAAGTCAACAGTACCTGTATTGGAAGTACACGGAGAAGCGATTACTTCCCGTTTTTATCAGCTGCTTTTTCAAAAACATCCAGAACTATTAAATATTTTTAATCATGCAAACCAGAAAAAAGGCCGTCAGCAAGCAGCACTTGCTAATGCTGTTTATGCAGCTGCTGCGAATATTGATAAACTGGAAGCCATTATTCCAGTTGTGAAACAAATTGCTCACAAGCACAGAAGTTTAGGTGTGAAACCGGAGCATTATCCAGTAGTAGGCGAAAATTTACTCGCTGCGATTAAAGACGTACTTGGTGATGCTGCCACAGATGAAATTATTAACGCGTGGGCTGGAGCTTATGGTGTTATTGCTGATGCTTTTATCGGTATTGAGAAAGAAATGTATGAAGCTGCAGAAACTCAAAAAGGCGGATGGGAAGATTTCAGACCGTTCGTTGTCGCTGATAAAGTTGAAGAAAGCAGTGTGATTACTTCTTTCTATTTAAAACCTCAAGATGGAAAAGAAACGGCTGACTTTAGAGCAGGGCAGTATATCAGTGTGAAAATGGAGATCCCCGGAGAAAAAAATACCCATATCCGACAATACAGCTTGTCTGATGCACCTGGAAAAGAATACTACAGAATCTCTGTTAAAAAAGAAGCAGGTATGGAATCTCCTGATGGAGTAGTATCGAATTACTTGCATAACGGCGTAAAAGCGGGAGATGTTCTTTACTTAAGTGCACCAGCCGGAGATTTCTACTTAGATGACAAAGTAGAGTGTCCGCTTGTTCTGCTTAGCGGCGGTGTAGGGTTAACACCGATGGTAAGTATGCTGAAAACAGCATCTGAAAGACAACCGGACCGTGATGTGACGTTTATCCACGCGGCAATCAGTGGTAAATCACATGCACTTAGAGATGAAGTTTTAGCTGTAACAGCTGAATCTGATCACATGACGAGCTATTTCGTTTATGAAAAGCCAGAAGATGATGATGAGGGCTATGAAAAATCAGGATATGTAGACATCGATTGGCTTAGAGATGTACTGCCGACCGGCCAAGATGCCGAGTACTATTTCTGTGGTCCGCTTCCATTCATGAGAGCTGTTTATCACGCACTTCTAGAACTGAATGTCGCTGAAGAACGTATTCACTTCGAGTTCTTTGGACCAGCAGGTGATCTAGGGAAAAAAGAAAAAGTAAATGCTTAAAATAAACGAAAAGACCCCACTACCAAGGGGTCTTTTTGCATGTACATTACCCATTATGAAACTTGTTTAACATTGTTTTTCTCTTCCACAACAATAGGATAAACAAGCCGATTAAACTCAAGACAGTTATAAGCGCGCCCAGATAAATGCCGCCGAACATGAACAATTCATCAACTCTTACGGAAAAGAAGATCCATCCAATGATTCCACAAACACCGATGCAAAGGTTGATCATCAGGCTGATAAAAAAATGGGGAATGACCATTCCTGTATTCGTTACCGTAAAAACCGCATATTTGTAGCTGATCAGAAGCCCTAATAGAAGATAGAGGGTATAAAAAATAATATTCAAATCCGCTTCACTTAACATAAGTTCACCTCTTTAAACTAAATAGGTTGTTCCCTATGTATTCCTCCAAGTAGATAAACATTCCATTTCAATTTGAGAATGAGAAAAAAAGAGCCTTTCATACAGGGCTCTTTTTACTTGATATATTATCCTTCAGAACCAGTTTTCATGATTCTTTCAAACTGTTCGTCTGTCATCTTTTTTACCGGTACTGTCATTTTCTTTTTCCGGAATAATCTTTTTGTTACCGTATAACCACCTTGTGCCAAGTATTGGCGTTTCATGGCTTCTACCATAAAGTTCATCGCCAAAATGGCAACTGCAAACCCTGCTAGAGGTGTGTAGATGACCCATGTGTTGCCTCGCAGTTCATAAATATAAGCTCCAATCATACTGGACCATTCGTTGATCATGGCGACAGGCAATGTATTATTTTCAAGTGGGTCAAGTGTAATAATATCCGTTCCTCCAATGAACACTTTAAGAACGCCAAGATGAGCCAGCAGCAATAATGTTGAAACGACTTGCTGGCTATATAAAATACTTAAACGCGGTTTTAAAAAAGGGAGTACATGCTTCCGCATAATATGTAACCTGCGTCCGCCTAAAATTTTGACAGAAGAGATAAATTCATTCTCTAGATACTTCGACGTTTCACTTGCCACTGTAATCATGACAGGGGGGACAGCAATCAAAACGAGTACTAGAAAAGAGAAAATGGTTTGTTCGTTTTTCGGGATCGACCATGTGAAAATCTGTAAAACCGGGTACAGGATTAAATAGGCAACAATCGTAGCCGGTGCGTAATAAAAAGAGTCAAATAGTTTATTTAGCATTCGCAGCACGGATTTTGGAAACTGGCTAAAAATCAGACCAAGAATCGTACCAGCTAACAGTCTTGCAAATGCAATGAGAAAGGCAAATCCGAGTGTATACTTAGCGCCATCAATTACTTTATGAAGCATACTGACACCAAAGCGATCTGTACCAAACGGCATCTCCTTAAAAGGTTCAATGGGCGGAGAATCAATCGGAATCTTGTTTTCATCATACCTAATAATCATTGTAGGCTTTTTTGAATCGGGCACATAATGACTATAGATGATACTGCCAAAAAACATCGTAAGGATGATGAGGAATCCAAATAGAAAAAGCGGGCTTTTCCAAACAGACATTATGCGACCTCCTCTTCAGTACGGCTTATTTTCTTTTCTAATATGTAGGAGATCATCGTAAACAATATATAGAATGGAAGAAACATCAGCATGATACTAACCGTAATTACGTCAGGTGTAGTAGGTCCGTTATTAAGCATAAACTTCGTAATTCCTGGAATATACATCACATATTCCACCATAAACAGACCTGATATCAATAGCCAATAAACATTTTTCGTATAAAAGAAAAGGCTGATTAATGAATTTCTAAGCATGTGGATATATAACACGATTGAATACTTAATGCCTTTTGCTCTAGCGAATTCAACATATGTTTTTGAATCCTCGTCATCTAATAAAAACAATAACGTTCTGGTTAAAAATAATGTTGGCAATATGGCCAAGCAAACGATTGGCATAAGGTATGCGGGTTCCTGGTTAGTAAAAACGATGGGTAAAAGCAGTTCACCTGTTTTACGATAGAGAAGAATGACAAGATACTGAGCCATGACCACGATAAAAATATCCGGTAAAGATTCTAAAGAAAAAAAGAAAAAACGAATGACTTTTTGTATGTTAGCGGGTAAGATTTTTACGATTAACGCGAGAAGGACTGAGGAAGCTGCTGCCAGGAAAAATGCGCCAATTACAAGTTTCAGAGAATAGTAGAAATAAGGTAAAATCGTCGGAAACATGTATTTCATTTGCTGGTGTTCGTAATATTCAACATTAGAAAAAGTGAACAGTTTTACCATCAGCAACCAAATTTTTTCAATATAAGGCGTAAAAAATATTCCTAAATCCTGATTCAAAAAAAGGGCATTTTTGATGACCCCCATTTCTAAAAGCCGAGTGACACCTTCTATAGCACGAACATTGCTAAAAAACAAATAAGGAAGTGCCCCGATAAAAAACACCCCGACAATAGGCAGAAGAAAAAAGCATGCCCGTTTTAAAACCGTTAAAAACAAAGAAAATCCCCCCTAAATCACTATTTCTCTCTTTTTTATTTGGTTCTCAATTCGACAAAAACACTCAATTCCCTTCTTTTGGAAAATAAGAAAACCGCTGCAGTATGCAACGGTTTAAAACTGATTGATTTTTTCGGTTACCGTTTTTAAAACATCGACCGATTCGATAACACTGTGATCGTACTCCAAACTATGATTAACATCAGGAAGTACAAAGAATTCAATGTTTTCATTCTGTTTCAGCTGATTAAGCAACTCTGCTTCATAAGCCCAGTCGTTGTCTCCGATTATACACAGTCCTTTATGCAAGCTGTTCATCATGAATTGGAATACCGCTTCCTTAACGAGAAGGGGAGTAAGCCAAATGACTTTAGCCTCTTTCAGGTCCTCATTTTTCAATAGATTTTCTATAGCATAGTTTCCAAACGATTTTGCAATGAGATAAAAAGAGTCGTAGGTAGAATGTTTTAACACTTCTTCCATAACTTTCGGAACATCTCTCTTTACGAACTCTACAAGCTCTTCATTAGAAAATGCATCATAGTCTTCCTTGGCATATTGATAGTTTACGTGAAGAACATCGTAATCTTTCCTTAGAAAAACCCCCGTGGAATAGTGAAGAACAGGAGCCTGAACGGTATAACCAACACCAGGAAGTAAAATGGCGAGTCCTTTCGGTTTTTCGGCTATGCTTAAGATGTTATAAGGAACTTTTATTTCTTTGCTGCCTATAATATGGCCAGAGCGGATATTTATCATAGCGGCCTCCCCATTGTTTTAATATACATAATATTCCAAGTGACCTTTTGGAGGCAAGCCATTTATTTTAAAATACTTAAGTAATTAATCCATGATCCTACATCTCCACGGTATCGTTTTGCCATAACCCTTGTAATTTGAGTGATGTGTGTCAGATCATGAACGGCCCAAGTCGAAAGCAATTCACTTAATTTCACTGAACCGTAAACGGGATGAGTCCCTTTTAGCTCATAATCGGTGTGAATGGTAATCAAAGTTTTCAAATCTGTTAAACTTTCATTTCGTACTTGTTTAAACTCATTTAAAAGATCGTCCATGGTTTTACCTTGGATTTGCTGAAGATGAGCAAATCGGTCAAAGTCCGGAAAGGTCTCTGACTCACCTTTTGTCAGGATCATCTTTACGCGGGGAATCCAGTTCACTTTTTCCGCTTCTATTAAATGTCCGACTACTTCAAGAGCATTCCACGTACCCTCGCCTTCATTGCTTAATACCCAGCCATCAGAAAGACCTGACAATAATTGTTTGAGCGTCTCTGGTGTTCGCTCTAATAGTTCAATCATTTCCTCTATTTTGAAATTCACGATATAACGCTCCCTAAACTCGTTTTCTACTTATTTCTATAGTTGGTGCTAAACTCCTGTATATCCTAGTTATTTTCAATTTCATGCGACTGTTGTACTAAATATCTGAATGTTGTGAAAAGAACTTAACCTTTTATGTTGAGAGTGATAAACTATTGGTGAAACGTTTCGAAGGGAGAATGACAGTGAGTGTAGAAGGGAGAACATAATGAAAAAAGGGAGAATAATAAGTTTTCTGCTTATGTTGAGTCTATTAGCTAACCTGATTGTACTGCCAACCGCTTCAGCAAATGACCTGGGCAAAGATATTGCTTTAAGGACAGAATTGAAAGCGATTGCAGGAAAAACGTATAAATTTTATCAAGAGAACACCGATCCGAAAACAGGAATGACTTTTGATGAAACACGCTTTACGGAAGAAGGGAAGAAGGATGCCACACATACTTCACCTACAAACATGGCGATGTATATGATGAGCACAGTTTCAGCTCAGCAGCTTGGAATCATTACTCGGGATGAAGCGGTAAAACGGATTCAAGTTACAATCAGTACATTGGAACGTCTTGATAAATGGAACGGTCTATTTTATAACTGGTACAACACGAATGATGCCACATTAAAAAAGGATTGGGGGCAGTTCATTTCTCAAGTTGATAACGGCTGGCTTTCTGCGGGACTTATTGTAGTTGGGCAAGCTTATAAGGAATTGAATCCACAAACGAGTAAACTTGTTGAGAACATGAACTATGCTAAGCTTTATGATCCTGAGATGGGTCAGTTTTATGGCGGGTATGATGTTGCACAAGGTAAGTATACCGATCATCATTATGGTCAGTTCTATACAGAACCCCGTGTCGCAAGCTATATATCGATCGGTAAAGGCGACGTGCCAAAAGAACATTGGTGGAAGCTTTACCGAACGATGCCGAAAGAGTGGGATTGGCAATCTCAAATTCCTGAAGGACAAAACGTAGTATATGATGGGGTTACTGTCTATGAGGGGCATTATGAATACAATGGTGTGAAATTCGTGCCGAGCTGGGGCGGAAGTATGTTTGAGGGTCTCATGCCGGGAATCGTATTAAAAGAAAAAGAGCTTGGAAAGAATGCACTAGGGTTGAACAACAAACGCCACGTTCAGCTGCAGCAGGCTTTTGCAAAGTCAAAAGGCTATCCAGCTTGGGGATTCTCACCTTCTGCTACACCTGACGGATACAGTGAATTCGCCGCAACACCGCTTGGCACTTCTGGCTACAAAGATGGAGCAACAGTAACAGCTCATGCATCATTCCTAGCTTTAGACTATGATCCATTTGCTGTACAAAAAAACATTCACGTGTTAAAAGATTTTGGTGCATATGGCAAGTATGGTTTCTATGATTCAGTTAACATGGAAACAGGAGAGATAGCAAAAGCTTACTTAGCATTGGATCAAGGCATGATCATGGTGTCGATCGCGAACTATTTAAATGACGGTGTAATCCGAAATTACTTCCATCAAGATCCAATTGGTAAAAAACCAGAAGATTTGTTAGAAAAAGAAGTGTTTTCCATTCAATAATTGATGATGAGCACCAATATCCTTAGTGGATGTTGGTGTTTTTAGTAAGGTAGTAAGGTGATTTCAGAAAAAACCTCGTTAAACGCACAGTTCGCGCCTTAAGGCATCTCTAACACGTAAAGACGTTTCATTGACGATACTAATGAACTGACTTAAAATTATTCTGAAAAGTCGGATAATTAAAGGGGTCGATGTCCATGCACATAGCTTCCCAAGAACAGCAGACAAAAGGTAAGAATTCATATACTTTCGAAGAATTTCTGCAAAAGCGTGAAAAACTAGATTGGTATCGGGATGATCCATTTCTCCAAAAAGCAGTTCAGTGTTATACGGGAAATGACTTTGATTATGTTCACCAAGCCATGCTTTCTTTTTCGCCAAAAGCCTCTTCAATATGGAATCGTTTAGCTGAACGGGTGGCGAGACCTGAAGTCAGGCCATATATGCTGCATTATGATGGTTTCAATAATCGTGTTGATCGAATTGTCCGTCCGATGGAAGTCCACCAATTAGAGAAAGAAGTGTTTGGTGAAGGTCTTTTTTCCTCTAAGATGCCTTCATGGGAAAGCTTTGTAAAGCGGATGTTGATTCATCAATTAGGAGAAGCTGGAGTTGCTTGTCCTCTAACATGCACGATTGGTTTGATCGCACTAATCGAGCAATATCCAGACGAAATGCATCCAGAACTTCAAAATATTTTACAGCACACAAAAGATGGCCTTGATGGAGACTTTGCAATCGGCGCTCAATTCATGAGTGAAATGCAGGGCGGATCCGACTTGCCTGCCAATGTCGTGGAAGCAGTACCTGACGGGGAAAACTATCGATTGTACGGAAATAAGTTTTTCTGTTCTGTTGCACATAGTGATTATTCGGTCGTTACAGCTAAAATCTCTGGAACAGATAAAGTTTCGACTTTCATCGTTCCTTCATGGCTGCCGGGTGATAAAGAGAAGGAAAAAAGAAACGGTTATCAAATCAATCGGATCAAATGGAAGATGGGTACAGCTGAGTTGCCGACAGGAGAAATTCAATATTCTGGAGCTCTTGCCTATCCTGTGGGACCGGCCGGAAAAGGTGTTGCTGTAGCAGTAGGAATTGTCCTCACTTTATCCCGTCTTGAAATTGGAATTGCATGTGCAGGTTTTATGCTGCGCGCTGCAAGAGAGGCGAGTTTGTATAGCGATTTCCGTACTGTTTTTGGGAAAAAGGTAAAAGATTATCCGCTTTCTGCACGTACGATAAAACGAATTGAGGAAGCTGCAGAGCGAACGACGGCAGGTGCATTTAAGGTGTATGATTTATTCCTGAAACTTGACCAGCCCTTGAACCCAGGTATTCCCCTCGATCAGCCGCTGGAACATAGAAAGCAGCTTTTCAATTTAAGAGAGCTGATTTTATTGCAAAAAATCTGTGCGACAAATGAGGGAGCAGAAGTATTGAGGGATGCGATCTCGATTTTTGGCGGTCATGGTGTGATGGAGGAATTCTCATCGCTTCCCCGTATTTTTCGGGATGTTGTCGTTAATGAACAATGGGAAGGACCGCGGAACCTTATATTGACGCAAATTTACCGTGATCTTCAAAGAGTGGCAGACTGGTATCCTCCTGCTGATTTTGTTGCGGGTGTCTTAAAGGGGACATCAACTGAGGTGATCGACTCGTTTTCTAGACAGCTCACTGACTTGCTGCAAAAACCAGTTTGTGGGGAAGTGAGCAAAGAGTCGTTGGAAGCCGCTGAAGAGTGGGATACGTTCTGTGATTCGTTTTTCAAAGTTTATCAGACGGTTGCTGTTATGGAGATTAGACAATAGGTTAAAAATGGAATGACCCTGAAAGTGTGCTAATCAACACTATGGGTCATTCTTTTTTTTGTTTTCAGCAATGATTAAAAGAGGATATTTTCGTTCATTTTTTTGATTTATTAAAATAAGTGAAAGGATTTTTTAAAAAGTAATATAATGGAAATTAGAGGAAGGTAATAGGAAGAATTTTTAGGGGGATGTTCATGGAAACGTTTGGCAGGGGTTGTTTATATATAATTATTGGATTTGGAGTCTTACTGTTTTTAGCTTTTATTACTAGCAGTCATATTCATATTCCTTTCTTTATCTTTATTCCTTTGATTATTTTAGCATTCTGGGCTGCCAGCAAGAAAACAGGTAAAAAATAAAACCAGAAACCAAACAAACAAAAAACAACCCCGGCCTTAAAATCGGGGTTGTTCCTATTACTATTTCATCCCAGAAATCGTATAGCCTTCAATAATGTGCTTCTGGAAGATGATAAATATGATTACGATCGGGACGACCATAAATGTGGAACCTGCCATTTGAAGTGCGAAGTTTCCGCCATATTGACCTTTCAGCAAGCTTAATCCAACTGACAGCGTATATAAGCTTTCGTCGTTTGCCATGATTAGCGGCCATAAGAAGCTGTTCCAGCCTGCGATGAACGTCAGGATTCCTTGTACAGCCAAAATCGGCTTTGAAATCGGCAAAATCAATTGCATGAAGACGCGGAATTCACTTGCACCATCTAAGCGCGCAGCTTCGATTAGTTCATTTGGAATCGTTGACATGAACTGGCGGAATAAGAAGATGCTGAATGCACCAACTAATCCTGGCAGTACGATACCAGCCATCGTATTCGTTAATCCCATCTGATTTAAAATAAGATAAACTGGAATCATTGTTACTTGACCGGGAATCATCATCGTTGCGAGCACAAGATAAAAGAGCTTTTCACTGCCTTTAAACTTGTACTTGGCGAAGGCATAGCCAGCCATCGCATTAAAAAACAACCCGACAAAGGAACAGAGTACAACGATAATCGTATTTTTTAAATAAACACCGAAGTTCATATTCTCGAACAAATAAAGGAAGTTCTCCGTTGTGAACGTTTCTGGCCATAATGTCGGTGTGAGCTTTAACACTTCGCTTTCAGGTTTGAAAGCAGAGAGAACCATCCAGATAAAAGGGATCGCCACAAGAATTCCTCCGATCATCAGGACGAGAGCGGCTAACCATTGCTGAGATCGATAAGCTTTTTTAGCATTTGATAATTTTGTTTGCATGTTCTCACCCCAAATCCTAAAAGTCGGTTTCTTTCTTTTGCAGTCTGAACTGAATCATCGTAATAATTATGATTGCGACAAACAATACGAATGAACCTGCTGCAGCATATCCAAAGTTGCTTAACTGGAATCCATTTCGATAGATGAACAAGGCAACAGATGTCGTACTGTCGAGCGGTCCGCCTTTCGTCATTACAAACGGCTCTTCGAAAAATTGCAGCCAGCCAATCATCGTTGTAATGGAAACGAAGAAGATCGCATAGCGAAGGAGAGGAAGAGTGATATTCGTCAGCTGCTTCCAATTGTTAGCTCCATCAAGCTGTGCCGCTTCATAATACGTTTTTGGAATCCCTTGAAGGGCAGCCAAAAAGATGATCATGTTCACGCCAATTGCACGCCAGACAGCAAGAGCGATCAACGAACCTTTTGCAATAGTCGGGTCCTGCAGCCACGGTATAGCAGGAATGCCGACAAGTCCTAACAAATAGTTGAACAGACCAAATTGCGGATTGTACAAGTAAGTCCAAACTACCGCCACAGCGACTACGTTCGTGATGGAAGGCATGTAGAAAATCAGACGGAAACCACGAAAAATACGTGCTGTCCCAAAATTAATCAATAAAGCAACAGCCAGCGAACAGGCGATAACAAGCGGAACACCAATGACCACATAAAAAAGTGTGTTGCCGATTGATTTCATAAAGATTGGATCGGAGAAGATATTTTTATAATTTTCAAGTCCGATAAAGCTGATATTGGAGTAGTCAGCAAGACCAGCAAGATCAATATCTGTAAAACTGATTACTAAAGCAACAACTATCGGAAACAGTGAAAATACAGCCAGCAAAATTAAAGCAGGACCAATAAATAGATAGGGAGTTGATTTAGAATAGCTTTTCATGTATTTCACATCCTTCGTGATGGCAAAAAAGGGTCTGAATAAAAAGGTAACGAGCAGGATAACCTGCCCGTTATACCTATTTCAGATCGTCATTATTTGCTTAAGATCTTCTCAGATTGCTTTTGGAAGTTATCCATTTCTGATTTTACATCTGCTTTGCCGCGATAGATTTTCTCAAAGCTCTTCAAATATGTTTGAGCGATTTCTTCCCATTGCTTAATGACAGGCATTGGCTGTGAAGCTTTCATTTGCTCGCCGAATGCTTTGTAATACTCATTGCCTTTTAGTGATTCATCATCCCAAGATTTTTGAGTCGCAGGAAGAGAGTTCGTCATCTTCATCCATTTTAATTGAGTTTCAGGCTTACTCATAAATGCTGCAAATTTAACAGCTTCTTTTTCGTTCTTCGTGTATTCAAATACGGATAAGTTAGATCCGCCAAGTGCCGAAATGTTGTTTTCCTTTTTAGGAAGTACGGCTGTTGACCATTTGCCTTTAAGATCTGGAGCTTGGTCGTTGATCATCTTGATCATCCATGGACCACTGATGAACATCGGTAAAATCCCATCACCGCTGAAACCTTGGATAATGTCGATTCCTAAATCATCTTTCGGTGTAGCGCCATCTTTATAGAAGCTGTTTAAGTAGTCAACGGCTTCAACGAATTTTGGATCGTTAAACTTCGGTTCGTTGTTTGGTCCTAATAGTTCAGCACCGTTTTGACGAGCGAACATGAAACCAAGACTCTGTTCTTTCGAGTCAAGACTGATTCCGTATTTTCCTTTACCGCGTTTAGCCAGCTTGTCTGCAGCGGCTTTTAGCTCTTCCCATGTTTTTGGAGCTTCTTTAAACCCTGCTTTTTCGAGCAAGTCTGTTCTATAATATAGTACACGCGTGTCAACGTACCACGGAACGCCTACCATTTTATCTTCGTATTTAGTTGTTGCAACTGAGCCTTCAAAGAAATTTTTAGGATCTAGTTCAGGGTTGTCTTTTATAAAAGGTGTTAAGTCTTTTAATGCACCCGCCGCACCGAATTCTGGGATCCAAGTAGTTCCCATTTGAACAACATCTGGACCTTTTTTAGAAGCAACAGCTGTTAAAAGCTTATCGTGTGCTTGATCCCAAGGGATAGCTTGAACCTTTACATCGATCTTAGGGTTTTCTTTTTCAAATTCCTCAGCGATTTTAGGAAGAGATTTTGCTTCTTCTCCCATTCCCCAGACAGTGATTGTCTTCTTATCTCCATCGGAACCTGAAGAGCAGCCAGCTAATGCGCCAGATAATACAAGAGCGCTAAGCATTGATGTGACCATTGTTTTCTTAAACCAATGTTTTTTCATGTGTGTTCCCCCTATATTTGCTTTCGTTTTTGTTCAGCTGCATTTAGTCAGCTGGTTAAACAAGCAACTATTTTTAATATTCCCTGAATTTTGTAAAGATTATTGTTGAAACGTTTCGATAAGCACATTATAATTCAAGTTGTAATCGTTTTCAACTGGATAATGTTAAAAAAGTTTTTATTTCAAGGAATTGAGATTAATACCTTGATTTCATTAGGTTTATAGAGGGTTTAACTAAAAGTGAAGGATTTGACATTCATTTTCTTTACACCTTATAATCGCCATGAAATCAATAGAAACGTTTCGATTTATTTTATATTTTAAGGTTTTTTTACAGGAGAATTTTCTATAAGCTTGTTGCTTTGACTTGTTTTTAAAAGCTCTTTTCTAATCCATTGTTT
Source organism: Fictibacillus barbaricus (assembly GCF_031457135.1). Taxonomy (GTDB): domain Bacteria; phylum Bacillota; class Bacilli; order Bacillales; family Fictibacillaceae; genus Fictibacillus; species Fictibacillus barbaricus_A. The sequence goes on from NZ_JAVDWA010000001.1 coordinate 392,289, forward strand.
CTTTTGAGTTTGTTTTTCTAAGACATCCTTGAAAAATTGATTGGAGTGCAAGGTGCGAGACTCCTGGGGGAACAGTGGGACAGGTGAGACACTTTAGGTGCAAAGCACGAGGTGGCTCACCGCACGCCCCCCGGAAAGCGAGCATCCTGAAACGGAGATCAACTACTTTCAAAAGCAACATAGGTTACGCAAACTGGATATTAAATAAGAACAATAAATAAAGGAGCGCGGATATTTATGAACAATAATCGCATTGCATCATTAGTTGAAAAAATGACGTTGCACGAAAAAATCGCTCAGCTCATTCAATTAGCTACACCCTTTTATAAAGGAGCAACAAATGGCGGGCAGATTACGGGGCCGATGGCTGAACTTGGTGTTAATGATGAAGATATAGTCAACAGTGGTTCTGTATTAGGAGCATCTGGTGCAAAAGAAGTGAAAAGTATTCAAGAAATGCACTTAAAGGAAAACAGACATGGAATTCCATTGTTAATGATGGCGGATATTGTTCATGGATATAAAACGATTTTCCCGGTTCCGCTCGCAATCGGCTGTTCTTGGGATTTAGAAGCGGCTGAAAAAAGTGCAGAAGTAGCAGCCCGAGAAGCATCTGTCAGCGGTGTTCATGTCACATTTGCACCAATGGTTGACCTCGTTCGTGATCCGCGCTGGGGAAGAGTAATGGAGAGTACGGGAGAAGATCCGTATTTGAACAGTGAGTTTGCAAGAGCATTTGTCCGCGGGTTCCAAGGGGATAACTTAACAGAGGATAAAGACCGCGTTGCCGCTTGTGTAAAACATTTTGCAGCATATGGTGCGGCAGAGGCAGGACGCGATTATAACACGGTTGATATGTCAGAGCGCCAGCTGCGGGAATCCTATCTTCCAGCCTATAAAGCAGCACTTGATGAAGGCTGTGAGATGGTGATGACTTCCTTTAATTCAATAGAAGGCATCCCTGCAACAGGTAACAAGTGGCTGATGCGAGATATCCTTCGAGAAGAGATGGGCTTTAATGGTGTATTGATCTCGGATTGGGGTGCTGTAAAAGAACAAATTCCGCACGGCGTTGTTCGTAACGAAAAAGAGGCCGCTGAAAAATCTATTCAGGCAGGCGTCGATATTGAAATGATGACAGCGTGCTATATCAAAAACTTAGAGACGCTCGTTAAAGAAGGAAAAGTAGAAGAACAAATCATCGATGAAGGCGTTTATCGCATTTTAGAGCTAAAAGAAAAGCTTGGTCTTTTTGAAAATCCTCATCGAGGTGCAGATGAAGAGCGTGAAAAAGAAGTGATTCTAAGTGAATCACATCGAAAAGCAGCATACGATCTTGCAGTGAAATCAACTGTACTTTTAAAAAATGAAGGAGCTCTCCCATTAAATAATCAAAAGAAAATCGCATTAATCGGACCCTTTGCAAAAAGCGGAGACATCTTAGGTGCATGGTCATGGATGGGATCACATGAAGAAGCGGTTAGTTTATATGAAGGTATGCATAAGAAAGTGAGTGCAGAAAACCTTTTAACAGCTAAAGGGTGCGACATTGAAACAGGCTCAGAAGAAATGATGAACGAAGCCATCGCAATCGGTAAAGAAGCTGACATCATCGTATTGGCAATTGGCGAAGAATCAGGCATGAGTGGTGAAGCAAGGTGTCGTGCTGATATTCGTTTACCTGAGATTCAGTTAGAGCTCCTTTCAAAAATGAAACAGCTTGGGAAGCAAGTAGTTGTCGTATTATTTAACGGCCGTCCACTTGATCTAACAGGAATGGAAGGACAGGCAGATGCCATTTTAGAAGCATGGTTCCCTGGGACTGAAGGAGGAAATGCACTAGCAGACCTTTTATTTGGAGACGTGAACCCATCTGGAAAACTTTCGATGTCGTTCCCTTATACACTTGGACAAGTTCCGATCTATTACAACAATTACAATACAGGCCGTCCTAAAAATGCTGCCGTTGATGAATATGTTTCTAAATACTTGGATATCCCGAATGAACCGTTGTATCCGTTCGGTTACGGGTTGAGTTATACAAATTATAAATATAGTGATCTATCTGTCTCATCAAGCGTGATGACACTTGATCAGCCGTTAATAGTTACGGTTAACGTTACAAATACAGGAGAACTCGCTGGTGACGAGGTGGTACAGCTGTATGTGCGTGACATGGTCGGTGAAGTGATCCGTCCTTTAAAAGAATTGAAAGCATTCGAGAAAGTAACATTGACTCCAGGCGAAACAAAAACCATCGAATTCACGCTTTCGGAAGAACAGCTTCGTTATCACCATAGAGATCTTTCTTATACAAGTGATGCGGGTGAATTTACGATTTTTGTCGGTCCGAACAGCCGTGATGTTTCAAGTGCAACATTCGAACTTACTAAATAGAGAAACGGGGAGAAAACGATGACAACCAAGACAAAAGGAAACTTTGAAATAAAATCCGGCGATATTCGTTTTACTTTTTTAAACACGGGTGATATTTTCGAAGCTTCATATAAACGTACGATGATCAACCAATGGCTTAGCAACCCGATCGATGGAGCTCTGAATAATTTATATTTGCGTCTTTTTAAAAAGGATGGGATATCGGTTGCACCACTTTTAGGCATTCATTCAAGCAGCAAAGTTTCACACACAGATCGTCAAGTTTTTTGGCAAGGGACTTTTGAAGAAGTAACTTACAAAGTTACGTTCACACTAACTGATAAAGAGATCTGGTACTGGGATATTGAACTTACAGGATCAAATGTAAAAGCAGATATCATCTATGGACAGGATGTAGGGCTTGCCGACAGAGGTGCGGTCCGTACGAATGAGGCTTATATGGCTCAATATGTTGATCATCGTATTTTTGAAGATGAAAAGTTAGGCTATGTCGTATGTTCTCGTCAAAATCAGCCGAACGGTACAGCTTTCCCTTATTTGCAGCAAGGTTCCCTGACGAAAACAATCGGCTATTCTACAGATGGTTATCAGTTCTTTGGCCGTTCTTACAAAGAGACAGATACACCAGAAGCTCTTTATAAAGAAATCCTTCCGAATGAAGTGTACCAATATGAGTTTGCCTATACGGCACTTCAAACAGAAGCTATAGATCTCGATGGAACGAAGCAGTTTGTATTTTACGGCTGCTTTAAAGAGGATCATGCAGCAGCGGTTACGGATGTTGAATTTACAGATGAAATTCTAACATCATGGAATGAAGTTCAAAAGATTGCAGAAAAAGAAACAAGTATTCTTCCACAAGTGAAACGAAGCGAACAATTTGCAGGAACGTTGAAAACGGCTGATTTTACGAAGGATGAAGTAGATGATTTGTATCCTGACAGAATTTTAGAAGAGTATGAAGGAGACACGTTGTTATCCTTTTTTACTCCAACATACGAGCATATCGTATTAAAAGAAAAAGAAAGAATCGTAGAACGTCCTCACGGGCACATTCTAGTAACAGGAAACAATGTACATCTGAAAGAAGATACCATTACGACGACTTCGTACATGTACGGTCTGTTCAATTCGCAGCTTGTTGTCGGAAACACTTCTTTTCATAAGATGCTGACGAACGCACGTAATGCATTGAATGTGATGAAAACATCTGGGCAGCGCATTTATGTGGAGATCGATGGCGGACTGAAGCTGTTAACGATGCCATCCCTGTTTGAGATGGGCTTTAACTATACACGCTGGTACTACAAAACAGATGGTGAGACGTTCATCATCACGAATTTCACAACGGTAGATACACCGGAAGTTCAGCTTGAACTAAAAACGGAAAGCGGAAACGCGTACCGATTCGTCGTGACGAATCAAGTATCAATGAACAACATGGAATATGAAGTGCCGTTTAAGATGGAAACAAAGGGCGATACGATTACATTCTTTGCAGATGCTTCGTCTGACAGCGGAAAAACATACGAAAAGTTAAGCTACCGTATGAAGGTATCAGGCACATCAATGAAGGTTACGGATGAGACGATCTTCGGTGAAAATATTGAACCCCTATCTGCTTCACTTGTTGTATGTGATTTAGAACCGGTAAGCGAGTGGACGTTGACAGTTCAAGGATTAATCGACGGAAAAGAGATTTCATTTACAGAAAAAGAAGCAGAAGTTGAAATTCAGCGCTACCGTGCGTTCATCGAGAAAACGAACCGCAGCTTCCACCTGTCAAAAGGCGGAAGAGAAACAGAAGAGCTTCAAAAAATGAATGCGCTGGCACATTGGTATACACACAACATGCTGATTCACTATTCTGTGCCACATGGTTTAGAACAATATGGCGGAGCAGCTTGGGGAACACGTGATGTGTGTCAGGGCCCAACAGAGTATTTCTTGGCGACCCAACATTATGATGCTGTAAAAGAAATTTTGCTGACAGTGTATTCTCACCAATACGAAGAGACTGGAAACTGGCCGCAATGGTTCATGTTTGATGAGTATTACAGATTCCAGCAAGAAGAATCTCATGGTGATATCATCGTTTGGCCACTGAAAGCTGTAACGGATTATTTAGCTGCAACAAACGATTACAGCATTTTAGATGAGACGATCCCTTATACAGACCATTCATTTGGTTTTACAGATGAAAAAGCAACATTGCTCGATCATATTCAAAAACAGATCGACTACATGAAAGCGAACTTCCTGCATGACACACACCTTTCTTCCTATGGAGATGGTGACTGGGATGATACGCTGCAGCCAGCTAACCCGCAACTTAAGAAGTTCATGGTTAGTTCATGGACAGTTGCATTAACGTATCAAGTAATGAATCAATTCTCTTCATTGCTGAAAAATGTGCGTGAAGAGAAAGCATCCGAATTAAGCGAGCTAGCGAAAAATATAAAAAATGATTATGAAAAATACATGCTTCAAAATGACGTTATTCCTGGATTTGTATACATGGAAAACGCTAACGAGCCGAAGCTCATGCTCCACCCGACAGATAACACAACTGGCATCAACTATCGTTTATTGCCAATGACACGCAGTATGATTGCAGAGCTTTTGACGCCAGAACAAGCTGAAAAACATTTAGATGTAATCATGGATAAATTTTACTGTCCGGATGGCGTTCGTTTAATGGATAAGCCCGCACACTACAAGGGCGGTGTCAGCACACACTTTAAACGTGCAGAACAGGCATCAAACTTTGGACGCGAGATCGGGCTTCAATACGTTCATGCACATATTCGATTTGTTGAAGCGATGGCGAAATTAGGGAAAACAGATGAAGTTTGGAGCGGACTAGAAAAGATCAATCCGGTTATGATTCAGGATAAAGTTCCAAATGCAGAACGCCGTCAAAGCAACGCTTATTTCAGCAGCTCAGACGGAGATTTCAAAACGCGTTATGAAGCTCAAGAACGCTTTGGGGAACTGAAAAAAGGGGAAGCGAAAGTAAAAGGCGGCTGGCGCATCTATTCTTCTGGGCCAGGAATCTTCATGAATCAACTAATCACGAACTGTTTAGGAATTCGTCCAAATGGCGAGAATCTTATTTTAGACCCGGTGCTGACAGATGATATGGACGGATTAGAATTTCAGTACATGATCAATGAAAAGCCAGTGACGTTTGTTTATCATAAGAAGAATGAAGGAACAACTCGTCTCATCGTAAACGGAAACGAAGTAAACACAACGCCATACAAGAACGTATATCGTAAAGGTGGAGTAATCGTAAACCGTGATGAATTACTCAGCCATCTAAGCGAAGAAAATCATACAGTTGAAATTTATTTCTAAAAAACAGCTTCTTTCTAATTAATATATTTTCATATTTCGATTATTTGCTACTTCTCTTCATCGCTCTGTTGATTGGAGTGGAAGGTGCGAGACTCCTGCGGGACTGGTGGGCAGGAGAGACACTTATACGTGAAACGTACAAATGTGGCTCACCGCCTGCCCCGCGGAAAGCGAGCATCCTGAAACGGAGATAAACTACTTTCAAGAACAACCAAGAATTGCGAAAAGGGTCAAAAAATAAAGCTTGTACCGACTTTTTCTAAAAAAGGTATAATAGAGGAAAACGTTTACAAAGAGAGATAGGAGAGAATTTCGTTGGTAAGTATAAAAGACATTGCGAAAAAAGCAGGTGTTTCCATATCCACGGTCTCCTATGCCTTGAACGGGAGTACGAAAGTAACAAAGGAAACATCTGAGAGAATCATAGCGATTGCAAAAGAACTCGACTATATTCCAAGTGCAGCAGCTCGTTCCTTAAAAAAACGCGAGACGAAAATCATCGGTGTTTATTTAACAGATTATAGCGGTGCATTCTACGGTCAGCTGCTGCAAGGAATGATGGAAACCCTCACTCAGAACGGTTACGAGTTAATAGTGTGCAGCGGAAAAGAATCACACCGCTTTCTGCCTGAACGTATGGTCGACGGGGCGATCATACTTGATGCAACGTACGATACGGAAGAACTTTTAAGCCATGCTGAACGAGGACATAAGCTTGTTGTCATGGATAGAAAAATTGATCATCCGAACATTTCACAAGTATTGCTCGACAACAAAGCTGGTGCCACTTTGGCGATTGACCATTTAGCTGAAAAAGGACATAACAAAGTGTATGTAGTGAAAGGTCCTGAGGAATCGTTTGATGCCCGTCAGCGTCTGGAAGCTGTTCGAAAAGCGGTGCAGCGCTATTCTCACATCGAATACATCGAGCTTGACGGAGATTTTAATAAACCATCAGGTGAAACAGCAGCAAAGAAAATTCATGATGAATTTTCAGGGCCAGTCGGTGTATTTTGCTTGAACGATGAAATGGCGATTGGTATGTTCAACTATTTCAGCGGCAAAAAACTGAAGATTGGTAAGGATGTTCATGTGATCGGTTTCGATAATATCGAAACAGCTCAATATATTCATCCCCGCCTAGCAACCATTAACTACTCGAAGTTTAAATGGGGTGCATTAGCCTCAGAACTTTTATTGAAACTAATCAAAAATCAAGAAATTGATCACGAACGAATCAACGTTAGCCTTGTAGAAGGTGATTCGGTAGGAAAACGATAAAAGGAAGCCGGCTCAGATGAGATGAGCCGGTTTTTTCATTGTGAATAAGGATTGAGGTTCTCTTCTGAAGAAGGAAATAATTAAGGTAAAGAGAAATAGATAATGATTTATAATCTGATTAATTGAACATAAAGAAAAAAGGTGAAATCATGAATGTATCTGTTTTAGGATGTGGACGTTGGGGAACGTTCATCGCTTGGTATGTGAATAAAGCCGGGCACGACGTTACGTTATGGGGAAGACAAGGTTCAAAAAATCTTCAAGTATTAATGGACAGCAGAAAAAATGATTATTTGACATTACCGGATGAAATCGAATTGAGTCACTCATTAGAAAACGCTGTGACATCGGCTGAAGTGATTATCATTTCGATTAGTGCTCAGCAGCTCCGTTCATTTGCGAAACAACTCAGTCAATTGAATGAAATAGAAGGTAAAACTTTCATCTTGTGCATGAAAGGGTTAGAGGCAGATAGCGGTAAGAGGCTGACTCAAGTGTTTTCTGAAGAGCTCGGTAAAAGTACAAATGTTGCCGTTTGGGTAGGACCAGGTCACGTACAGGATTTTGTCAATCATATCCCGAACTGCATGGTAATTAGCTCAGAGAATATCGAAATCACGAAAAAAATTGTACAAGCCTTCAACAGTGATTTAATCCGGTTTTATTATGGACAGGACTTGATTGGAAACGAAATAGGAGCTGCCACAAAGAACGTAATGGGTATTGCAGCCGGTATGCTTGATGGATTGAATTATAGCAGTTTGAAAGGTTCGCTGATGGCTAGGGGAACAAGGGAAATCTCACGTCTCGTCAGGGCGATGGGCGGTAATGATCTGACGATTTATGGATTAAGCCATCTGGGAGATTACGAGGCAACATTGTTCTCGCTGCACAGCCATAACCGCAAGTTTGGCCAGATGTTTGTACAAGGTGAGGACTTTGGAAAACTGGCTGAAGGCGTTTCGACGGTTAAGGCATTAAAAGAGCTCTCTGCTCAATATCACGTAGAACTTCCGATCAGTGATGCCATCTATGAAATCTTATTCGAGAATAAAGATGCAAAAAAAACATTGGAAGATTTGATTTTAAGACCCGTTAAGTTTGAGTTTTAATCCGTAAAGTATTGTAAAGAAGATAACGTACTTTATATCCCTGGAGTTTTGACACCTACAGAAGTGGTAATGGCGTACAACCACGGACTTACCCTTTTAAAACTTTTCCCGAGTAACCTGTTCGGTCCTTCTTATTTAAAAGGACTTCGAGATCCTTTCCCTGAGGTGGAATTCATACCAACTGGCGGAATTTCAGACCAAAATGCGAAGAGTTGGCTCGAAGCAGGTGCCTTCGCGATTGGACTTGGCGGCAATCTGACAAAAGGGACGACGGAAGAAATCAGAAACACGGTATTCAGGTTAAAAAGATCGATAAAGTAAATCAGAAAGCGGACTCCATATGATACGGAGTCCGTTTTTTTGTTTTGAGATAGAAATAGTATCGCAATACGAGAAATACGAGCGGAAGATGAAAAATACGAGCGATATAAGAGAAATACAAGCGGTTTATAGAAACTACGAGCGATATATATGAAATACGAGCGAAACGGCACTTATTGCTCCAGTAATTTAAGCAATTTATGAAGGGGCATTCTTCAGGTGCTCCAGTAAAATAATAATGAAACTTACATGATATGTTGTACGAAATGAGGCGCTAAAATATGAATTTAAAACAAAAGCTGAACTTTCATCCGCTCGCATGGGGCGTTATATTTGGTACGTTCTTATCACGTGCTGGTTTCTTTATGAACTTGCCGTTTCTTGGTATTTACTTGTATGAAGTGAAAGGGGTTGATCCGGCAACTACTGGTGCAATTCTTGCTGTCAGTTTTTTTGTCAGTACGTTTATGAGTTTCTTTGGAGGAGCTCTTTCTGACAAGCTGGGCAGAATATCGGTCATGTTTGCATCCATGTTGCTTTGGGGATTCGTATTTGTTGGCTTTGCGATTGCGGATCAAATTGTTACATTTTTTCTTTTAAATGCGTTGAACGGATTGTGCCGGTCGGTTTTTGAGCCATCTGCCCGAGCATTGTTGGTTGATGTTACGCCAGATGATAATCGGATAGCAGTATTTAATGCACGCTATTATGCCATTAATTTAGGAGGCGCGATTGGACCATTGGTTGGCCTTTCTTTAGGGGCTTCAAAAAATCCACTGCCGTTTTTGATCAGTGCGGGTATTTATTTTATCTATGCGCTCATTATTTTGTATTGGCATTTTAAATACAAAAATAAAGGGCAACAAGAAAATAATTTGAACGCAGTCTCTGTTATTGAAAGCTTGAGAATCATTGCAGGAGATAAGGTATTTCGATACTTTTTAATTGGGAATATTTTTGTAACAGGTGCGTACTCACATTTAGATACGACTCTCTCTCAGTATCTTGGGACAGTGGATGTTTCTGCCTATTCCGTTCTTTTCATTTCAAACACCGTATTCATTCTGCTTTTTCAGTTTCCGATTATGAAATTGATGAAGAAATATAGCTATTTAACAGCCTTAAAAGCGGGATGCATTCTATTTGGTTTAGGCTTGTTCGGTTTTGGCTTATCGAAATCTATACCGGTCCTTCTTTTATCAATGTTCCTTTTTACAGCTGGTGAGATTTTATGCTTTATTATCGGGGATGTGCTAATCAGTGATATCGCGCCAAATCATTTGCGTGGCGCTTATTATGGGGCAGCAGGTCTGCAGTTTATCGGTCAAGGCGGCAGTGCTTGGTTAGGCGGGATATTATTGAGCTCGCTCGGATTTGGTCAAGGAGTGATCATCTTTGCCATTTTAGGTGGTCTGGCTGTGAGCGCGTTTCCGTTCTTCAAATTCGGTGAAATCTTATTAACAAAAAAGAAGGAAATTTTTACAGCAGATGCGGATGAATATTCTGTAAGTTAAGTATATGATGAGGAGGAAAGGATTTTTATGAAAAGAGGGATTGCGAATGAGGTCATTAAATTTAAAACTGCAGAACAGCAAATTGATGATCACCCAATTACCGCCACAGTCTTCCGATCCCATCGAACACGATCACGGTGACGACTATCAAATTTCAATTCCTCTTTCAGGAACTCCTTTTATTGATTTGAATCAAAAGACGAATCTGCTTAGCCCAACTTTGAGAACAATCACTTCTCCAGGTGAAAAACACCTCCATTTTACAGCAGATACAGAAAGCAAGATTTTATTAATCAACCTGAATAAACATTTTGTCGATGAAGTGGTTTCTTCCAAATTCAAAAATGAAATAACAGATATCGTTTTTAACAGGGTCGAAACAGGATCATCTGAAAAGTTTATCAAGATTGCAGATGAGCTAATCAGGAAAAGCTTATTGCTGCCGGAGGATGATATAACGATTGCAGAACTAGAATGGCAGCTTGCCGAAACCTTGCTGACCCTGCAAACGAGTTCATACAGTGATAAATGGAAAAAAGAAGTGGTGTTGAACCATCATCCTGTCATTAAAAACCTGACAGCTTATATTTACGAAAATTCAGCACTTCCTATTTCGCTAGAGGACTTATCCAAAGAAACGAACATGAGTAAGTATTATTTAATACGCACCTTTAAAGAAGTGATGGGAATAACGCCTGGACAATTCATCATCCAAGTACGATTGGAAAAAGCGGTTGAGCTGTTAAAAAATACAAACACCGACATCACAACGGCTGGATTTCAAGTGGGCTTCGGAAGCTTGAGTACCTTTGAACGCACATTTAGAAAACGGTTTGGTATGTCGATCTCTGACTATCGAAAAAATTATCTGCTCAATACAAAAAAATAATAGTCCGCATCCTCGTAGGCAGAATACAATTCAACGAATGGGGAAACCGAGTAAAAAAAGACAAGCATTACAACGGCAAAAAGGATCAGTTTCGCATCTCTTAGACTTACTTTCTTCTTCTTTAAAAAGATTTTGACGAGCGGAACTGCGATGATTAAATAAAAGAAAGAGATAAGGATATCTATGTAATATCGATGAATGTTATCTACTGCACTTTTGAACCTGTCCAGCTCTTCACGGTTATCTTTGTTTTCAGAGATCGTACTTGTTATGTAATGCTGACGGATTTTCCAAGTAAACGAATCTTGTGTTTTAATTAACTTGTATTCGTACCCCCAGGTTTTTTCTTCTGCTATCACTTTTGAAGATGCTGATACACTCGAAGTATGAATGAGAAAAAAGAATAGAACAAAAAGCAAAAGAAAACGATTGTACCTCACACAACCAAGCCTCCTTTGTGAAAATATAGAATGGTGGGACTCATCTTGAATATAAAAACGGAAGAGAACATTATCCAATTAATCAAAAATGATCCGTGGATGATGGAAATATTGAAAGCAGCAAAAACGCTTAATCTGCCCGACTGGTGGGTATGTGCGGGATTCGTGCGCTCAAAAATTTGGGATACACTGCATGGCTTTGAAAAAAGGACGCCGCTGGCTGATATTGACGTCGTTTATTTTGATCCAATGAATACGGAAACAGGTGTCGAAAAAGAATACGAGAAACAACTTTTGGAGAGAAATCCAAACCTTCCGTGGTCTGTTAAGAACCAAGCAAGAATGCACATAGTAAACGGGTTTGAACCTTATGAATCTGCAGTAGATGCGATTTCGAAATTTCCTGAAACGGTAACTGCATTAGGTGTGAAACTTGATGGAGATAACGAGGTGATTTTAGCCGCACCTTGTGGCATTGAGGACGCCATCAACATGGAAGTGTGGCCAACAACGCTGTTTTCTGAGGTGAACATACATAAAAACAAATACAAGTCCCGGATCCTGAACAAAAATTGGCAGCAAACATGGCCAAAAGTGAAGATTAATGGGTTGTAGGATCGTTAATTCTTACAGTGTGATAGGCGATTTTTAGCGTTAAGTTCAATTTTTGTCGGTTGATGTCGACTCGGGAGTATATTGTATTTATTCGTGAGATTCTGCTCAAAATCCGTGAGAATATATTCCGAATCCGTGAGATTAATTCCAAAACCCGTGAGATTATCCAATGAGAGTGCTCAAAAAGAAAACGAGACTGCCAACCAAACAGGGTGCAGCCTCGTTTTCTGCTATAAATCAAGGCTGAAGCTCTCAATTCGCCAGTTTCTGCTTCAAATTTTCTTTAATTTTCGGCCATTCGTCATTAATAATGGAGTAAAGGACTGAGTTTCTTACATAACCACTCGAAATTACTTTATGTTTTCTTAATATCCCTTCTTTACTTGCCCCTAAACGTTCAATAGCAGTTTGCGAGCGTATATTCCGTTCGTCTGTCTGGAATTGAACACGGTTAAAGCCCAGCGTTTCAAAACAGTACTCAAGCAGCAGCAGTTTGCAAGTGGTGTTTACAAAAGTACGCTGATAATCTGCTCCATACCAAGTAAATCCGATTTCGCATGATTTATTATTGAAGTTGAAATCATACAATCTTGTTGTGCCAATAACCTTCCCAGAATTTTTAAGTGTCACAACGAACGGTAGAGCTGACCCTTCATTTTTAGTCTGTACAGCTGCATGGACCAGACTTTCCATCGCCTCAATCGTTTCATTCCGGCTTGTCATAAAGTCCCAAATTCCAGGACTTTGTACTTGAAATAATCCTTCAGCATGCACCAGCTCCATCGGAACAAGAGCGATTCTGTAGTCGGAGAGAGTCGGCGGGTTAGTAAAAATGTTGTTCAAAAGTATTCCTCCAATTATTTTTGTTAATTACTCTAGTCTTTTGGACTCTTCATATAAAATAAATCCTAGCCAAAATCCGATTGAAAATGGAACGCTGAAACCGAAAATAGCATATCCACTAAAAGCACATCACATGGCTAAATTCTATCACATCGTATAGGAAAGCGATTACAAAATATTAGGAAAAATAAATTCAAAAAAAACTTTTGACTGACCGGTCATTTATGACTTATAATGACATATGTTAAGTGTGACTGTCTGGTCAGTAGGAGTTGAGAGAGTGGAGAAAGTGAAAAAAGATAAACGAGTTGAAATTATAGAGAAGGCGATCGAGATGTTTGCAGAGAAAGGATACCATGCAACATCTGTCCAAGAAATCGCTAAAGCACTAAGTATTTCTAAGGGTGGCTTTTATACGTATTTTCCATCAAAAGATGATTTGATTATAGAAATTTTTCACTATTACAGCGAAAAAATGAGATCAGGTATGAAGCAAGTAAGTGAAGATCATCCGCCGAAGAAGCGGATGGAGATGCAGCTTAAAGTACAGATTGAAAATTACATTGCTCATAAACCTTTCATGCAGATGCATTTTCGTGAACAAAATGCTTCCATCATTAAAGGAATCCAAGTCTTTATCAGGAAAAACTTTTTTGAACTGTCCAAATGGTATGAAAGTCATTTAATGCAGATTTACGGACCCAAAATTGAGCCGTACTTAAGTGATGTTATAACAATCTGTGAAGGAATAAAACAGTCATTCATTCGGGCGTTTATGTTTATCGAAGATCCAGTTGATATTGAAAGCTTCTCATTATATCTCATGGAACGATACGATAATGTCATCCAAGGTCTGATCCATACGGATATGAATCCTGTGTTAGATAAAAAGAAAATGGATGAGAAGCTGAGACCATGGTCAGAAAAAGAAAGCAAAGAGGAAGTTGCGAAGGATATACTTAACCTTATTAAAGAACAAATAGAGCAAGAACCTCTTGAAGAGAATCAAAGGGAAGATTTCATACAAGTCATTGAATTCATTCTGCAAGAAATAAAAAAAGACCAGCCGCAAAAAATGGTTATTCAAGGAATGCTCGCCAATTTAAGAGGCGTTAACAACATAGAAAAAGAGCGGGAACGATTCGCTGAATTAATGAACGTTCAGCTGCTATAAGGAGAATGAATATGGAAACACAACAAAATACATTAAACACAAAGCTGATATTAGCTGGCTTGATTATCGGGATGTTCTTCAGTGCGCTCGAACAAACGATAGTCGGTACAGCCATGCCAACAATTATTGGAGATCTTAACGGTTTCTCCATCTTTGCTTGGGTAACAACAGCCTATCTGATCACTTCAACAACCGTTGTGCCGATCGTTGGTAAACTATCCGACTTATACGGCAGACGAAAGCTTTATTTACTTGGTAACTTGATCTTTATTACAGGATCAGCACTTTGTGGAACAGCAACGTCAATGGAACAACTTATCATCTACCGAGGAATTCAAGGAATTGGCGGAGGTATGATCATGCCTCTATCTCAAACGATCATTGGTGATATTTTCACAGCAGAGCAGCGTGCAAAATGGCAAGGTGTTTTTGGTGCTATTTACGGATTAAGTTCTGTAATCGGACCGTTTATCGGTGGATTGATGGTTGATAACATCAGCTGGCACTCTATCTTTTATGTAAACGTTCCTTTTGGCTTGATCTCTACAGCTATGATCGTAATGGGAATGAAAAACGAAACAATTAGACGCGAAGGTAAAGTAAATATCGATTTCCTTGGCATTCTAACCTTCGTACCAGCGGTTGTATTGTTACTTTTAGGCCTTACATTTGGCGGAGATAAATTTGAATGGCAATCAACAGAAAGCTATTTATTATTTGGCGGTTTCATCGTTTTACTAGGGTTGTTCCTATTCATTGAAAAACGTGCAGCTGAACCCATTCTTAATCTGTCCTTGTTTAAAAACAGGGTATTTGCAACAACAAATGTACTGGGCTTTTTATTAGGACTTGGGATGTTTGGTGCAATCATGTTCGTTCCCATGTACATGCAAGGGATTTTAGGAGTTAGCCCGACAAAAGCGGGATCTACGATGACACCGATGATGGTTTCACTGATTCTTGCTAGTATTATCGGCGGACGATTACTGCTGAAATTCCGATTTAGAACGGTTTTAACGGCTGGGATGATTATAACTGGAATCGGATTTTTCTTGATGAGCACGATGGGTGTAGATTCAAAAGAATTTACTGCTTATGCGTACATGGTTGTTTTAGGATTTGGAATGGGTCTTGTTATGCCGACATTAATGATCGCTATCCAAAATGAATTTCCAAAAAGCCGCCTAGGTGAAGTTACATCTGCTTCTACTTTCTTCCGTTCAATCGGAGGAACAATCGGTATTACGATTTTGAACGCGGTTATGAATCATTCTCTAACAAATAAAATTGGAGATGCAGCAAGCAGTGAATCCAACCCGATCTTGGCAAAAGCATTAACAGAGATCGGAAAGAAAACGGATGCGATGTTTGGAATTTTGCTTAAACCTAACTTATTGCCAATGCCTGAAGCATTAAAAACTCCAGTTATCCATACAATCAAAGAAGTATGGTCATCTTCATTCTCAAATGTGTTCTACACAGGACTAATCTTTATCGGAATTGGTATTATCGTTGCTTTATCGGTAGGGAACAGCAGAATAGTAAAAGTAAAACCAGAAGAAACACAAAAAGAAGAGCATATGGCTCCCAAAACATTAGCAACTGAATAAGAAAAAGACCAAAAAGGACTGTGAAAAGCCTTTTTGGTCTTTTTTATAGAGGTGGTACGGTGTGCAACAAGGTGTTCTGCAACATCATTTAAGCATAATCCACCGGGTTTCGGACGTAATCTCCCGAGTTTTAACAATAATCCACCGAGAATCAACGATAATCCACCGAGCTTTTATCATATACTCCCGAGTCGACATTATTCGACAATCGAAAAGAATTCAAACTTCATAGGCAATACATGACTAATCAAAGGTAATCATTCCTTTGAAGTCAGATTCATCATTTGTTTTTATTCACCATCATATCCAATAATACTTGATCAGTCGTTCGGGATGTTTCGTTTCCTAATCGGCAGAAGTTTTCGATCGTCTTCTCAACATCTTCTTCAATAAAACCGTTCGTTGAAGGAATACATAATCCTTGGGAGGCGAGAAGTGCAGATTGAACTGCTGCACTCGAACAAGTAGCTACTTTCATCGCACATCCAGCTTTTGCCCCGTCACACACCATGCCGCTCACATTGCCTAATGTATTTTGGATGGCTGATTTTATTTTAAAAAGATCATCATCTAACAAATAGGTTATTGCTGCTGAAGCACTTGCCCCTGCTACTGTTACTCCGCAAAGTGCCGACAAGCGGCCGAACTTTGATTTCATGTAGATGGATAGAAGATGGCTAAGTGTGACAGCTCTGAGCATCTTTTCTTCATCTGCACCGATTTTTTCTGCTGCAGCTACAACCGGCATTGTTACAGCAATCCCTTGATTCCCGCTTCCGGAATTCGCCATGACGGGCATTGTCGAACCTGCCATTCGTGCATCGGAACCCGCAGCTGAAAAAGCCATCGAATACGTTGCAAGATCATTAGAAAGAAAGCCTTTTTGTGTTTGTTCATAGAGTGTCTTTCCGACTTTTAAACCATAATCGTTAGACAAGCCTTCTTCACAAATAGCCCGGTTCAATGAAACACTTTTTTTAACGAGATCTAATCTGTGAATAGGAACACTTGTAATGAATGAGTATATGTCGTCCACTGAGAGCTCAGGGAATTTTTCTAATGTATTATTTGCTGATAAATGTGCATCAGATTGATCTAACAAAATTTCATCCATATATGAAATGTAGCTGATATTTGTATGTTCGCCTGAGATTACAACTTTTACAGTTTCAGATGCAGACTTCAGTTCCACCTCGATATAAAGCTTTTCTGGTGTATCAGCAGTCTTGACGGTGACAAGTCTTTCGCGTACGATTTGAATCGCTCTTTCTTCGTCAGTCTTTGTGACGCCTTCTAGTACCTGAAGTTTTTTAGAAGGATCACCGGCGATCACACCAAGAGCAGCGGTAAAATCAATACCTGTAAAACTCATGCCTGGAATGCCAACTGATAAAGCATTCTTGATTACATTACCGCTTGCGCTGACTGAAATACTCGTAATTTTTTCTTTTATATACATTTTGGCAGTAGCTGCTGCAAGTGCAATGGCAACTGGCTCTGTACATCCTAAAGCGACAACAAGTTCTTTTTCAAGCAGGCTGAAAATCTTCTCCATAAATCTTCACTCCCTCCAAATCTATTCTCTTCTATAAACATAACGGTTTGAGAGAGAAAAAGGAAAGAGGAAATATTTATGATTTACTTAACTTTAGAATTTTTTTATTGAGCCCGATGAATTAGATGATCTTACTGCATAAGGATAGATTGGGTCTCTTAGCTGAAACTCATAAGTACGGCCATCAACGATTCCGACTACGTGCTCGCTGTCATAAAGATCGAGCATAAATCCAGCCATCTCTTTTGCCGTATGGAATTTTGGCACCGTTCCTTCGTATTTGAAATCATCAAGATCAAAAGAACGCTGAGCAAATTCTGTTTCTGTAGCAGCTGGAGCTAGAACTTTTGCTTTCATTTTTGCTTCTTTTCCTTTTAATTCGTAGGCAAGTCCTTCAGTAAAAGCACTCACATAAAATTTTGTCGCACAGTACGTTACAGCATTTTCAACGATCGTATAACCGCCCCCAGAAGAGACGTTGATAAGCTGTGCACCTTCAACATTCGAATAGTCCCGAGCGTAGAGAGAGGATAGGATCGTCAGAGCTTCAATATTTAGATGCAGCATTGATTCAATCTTTGTTAATTTGTGTTCTGCAACAGGATCGAAATTTCCGAAACCAGCATTATTAATCCATGTTTCGATTTCGAACTGCTGAAGATCTTCATATAATTTATAAGCATTTTCCGGCATAGAAAGATCCGTTGTTCGAATGACTACCTCAATGTTTTGGTTCATTTTAGCGATTTCGAACTTTAATTCCTCTAACTTTTCTTTTCTGCGAGCAATGATAATGACGTTTTTCCCTCGAGATGCAAAAGCAAGTGCACTTTCATAACCGATTCCTGAGCTTGCGCCTGTGATAACTGTATATTTCATAATACTTCCTCCTTAGAATGGAATGTAGAATTTCATGATTTAAACTATAATGAGTATGATAGAGGTTAGAGTGTACTCTAAGTCAAATGTTATTTATCAATTTTTTTAAAAGGCTCCTTTTAAGGCTTTTTTCTATAAAATTATTGTTTTAGGGGATTTGTAATGCTTCAAATGCAAGGTTGACCGGAGTGGAAGGTGCAAGACTCCAGCGGGATCAGTGTGACAGGTGAGACCATTCTATGTCGCAAGGCGACGAGTGGGCTCACCGCGCACCCCGCGGCAAGCGAGCATCCTAAAACGGAGGTCAACTCCTCCCAGTAACAACAATGAATGCGCAATCAGCTTAAAAATTTTTACAGGATGTGAGGCAAACATGTACAGTATAAGCGAAGTATCTAAAACACTGGGAGTAACCACCCATACGCTGCGTTATTATGAAAAAGAAAAAATCATTGATCCGAAACGAGATGAAAATCGTATTCGATCCTACTCAGATGAAGATGTGAAGTGGCTCCGTTTTGTTATGAAATTAAAACAAACCCAAATGCCGATAGCACAAATCAGAGAATATGCTCGGCTGTTCATAGAAGGAGAGCATACAGTTGGATCGCGATTGAAGCTTTTAGAAAATCATCGGAAAGCCATTCATGATCAAATCAAAACATTAAAAGCGACAGAGGAAATGCTTGATTACAAAATTGGAGCGTACAAAGAGTTCATAGAAAATCGTTAAAGCCATCCTGTTCAGGGTGGCTTTTTTAAAAAGTTACGCATTGAAATCAATAAAATTAATATCAACTTTAATATATTTAATATTAATTTTATAAAAATTAAAATTTTTTGTTCACTTTTTTAATTTTATTGTATATAATCAAATTAATTAAAAGAAAGGAGTCGGATATGGCCCATCCATTACTCACAAATTGTCCAGTTTGCAGTCAAACGTTAAAAATTACAAAACTGCATTGCTCTGATTGTCACACAACAATTGAAAATGAATTTGAATTATCCAAGTTTGCATCCTTATCGAAAGAACAGCTTCACTTTGTAGAAGTGTTTCTTGTATGCAGAGGAAACATCAAAGAAGTTGAAAAGGAGCTAGGTATCTCTTATCCGACAGTCCGCGGAAAGTTAAATGATATTGCATCATCATTAGGGTACGAACAGAAAAAGAAAAATGAAGCAGATGAGAAAAAAATTGTTACAATGCTAGAACGTGGTGAGATCACGCCAGATGAAGCAATTAAAATGTTAAAAGACGAATAGGAGGAACGGAATATGAAAAGTGAGATTGAAAAAGTGCTGACAATGGTTCAAGAAGGAAAGATTGATGCAGAAAAAGGTTCTGAGCTGATCCAAGTGTTAAAAGAAAAAGAACTCGTTGCGGTTACCCCATCTAGAACAGTAGACTATGCACCACCTGTAAGGCCATCCAGCTATTTGGATAAAACATTGAAAATTCGTGTTGTTTCTGCCCAAAGCGATAACGTAAATGTGAATTTGCCGATTAAGCTTGTGAAGGTTGTATTAGCAGCAGGACATAGCATTGCCTCTAAGATTCCGCAATCCGAACAGTATGTAAAAGATATTAATATCGATCTGATTTTTGATGCGATTGAAAACGAACTAGACGGTCAAATCGTTGATGTGAAATCTGCAAACGGTGATACCGTTTCTGTAGTAATCGAATAGGAATTAGCGATGTTAAGTGTAAATGTGAAAACAAAAGGAGCAAAGTTCACGATACCAGTGCCTTATATTTTATTAAATATAGGTGTGTCGATCTTAACCTCCAAACTACTTATCCGTCATGCAAACAAATGGTCAAAGCCTCATCTAGATAAGAAAAAAATCTCATTCACCATTCCTCCTATAGAGAAAGCGGCACTCAATAAAATCATCCGAGAACTTAAACAGCATAAAGGCTTCGAGTTAGTTAATGTGAAAGCACAGGACGGAACGGAAGTCAGAATAAGATTATAAAAAACACCGATGTTTGTTTTCGGTGTTTTAGATCGTTTACCAGCTTTCAAGTTCCGAAAGCAAGATACCCTTTTTAGAAAGAGAATGATGGTTGCTGAACTCAAATCCAATATGCGTTTGAATCTGGTTATCGTGGAAGGAAAACATGAAAATTTTATTAAAGTTACCCTTAAGAGTGAAGTATATGACTTGTTCTTCAGGTACGGAAATCATTGAGAGCTGTGTTGGGTAATCTCCTTCAGTTTGAATTGTACCTTCAAGAATAGAAAAACCTTCATTTACCTGAAAAGATTCTTTGCAGTTTAACAGCGAATGATATGCTTTTTGATATCGATCACTGCCATCTCCTGAAACTTCATTGTAATATTGATCCGCTTCAAAAGGAAAGTTGGTTAATACCATAAAATCTTGATCGAATGAATCGAGGCTCAAATTCTCTCTGCCTGGTTCTACAACAAAGGAATGGCGATCTATCCCCGCAATCATACTATGTACACTATAATTAGGCACATTCACGATCTTTTTTTCAGTTAAATAATCGTTTAACGAAGATACCTCAATACGTTCAGACAGCACATCATCAAATAACTTCATGATATGAACACAATTCTTACCGCGCCTATATTTTCCGTTTTCATTTGGATCGACCATCAGCAGATTCATAAACGTTCCATTTCTATTCAATCCAAACGCGGGAAAAAATGAGCCATTTTCTTTTTGAAAAATAATAAGCTGATTGTCTTTGATTAAAGCCATTTTGATAGGGCGATCGGAAATATCAAAATTCATGCCAATATACGTTTTTTCTGCATGCAAAGCAAAGCTAGTACACATAGTGAAGGTACACTTCCTTTTATGAAATAGGACACTATTTATAAAATTAGACATAAAAACAAAAAAACCTTTTAAAAGGATCTGCTAAAAAAGGTACTGCAATTCCGATAGAGAAATACTATTAAATAAAAAGAGAACACACAGTTTTTGACTGTGTGTGTTTGTGGTTCAGACGAAAGGAATATTCTCGACAATGGTTGGCATGAAGAGTGTTGAACATATAAAAAGAAACTTAGAGTTAGTTATGAGGAAGAAAGGGTTGAAAGTATAGTGTATGGAGAAGCTGATCATTCAAAGTAACAGGAGAAGAGAGATGAGTAATCTAAAGATTAGACAATTTGAAGAAGATAAAGATTTACTATCTATCAGTGAATACGATTTGCCAGAAGAACAAGCAATCTTTACAACGATCCCTTCTCAAGTTATTGAAACATTTAAGCTGGATAAATGGAATCAGCCTTATGTGGTATTAGCAGATGATGATTTGGCAGGCTTCTTCGTCTTGTATGGTGATCCTTCTGGAAACTTTTATACGGATAATAAAAAGGCAATTGTATTTAAGTCCTTTTCCATTGATTTGCGTCATCAAAAAAAGGGATATGCCCTCCAAACGTTGGAGATTTTACCTGCTTTGATCAAAGAGAAATATCCAGACAAAGACGAGATCCTCTTAACTGTTCACCATACGAATACGCCTGCTATCCATCTATACAAAAAATCGGCCTTTCTAAATAAAGGAATCCGTTATGCGGGGGAATATGGTGAAGAATTGGTTTTTCATTATGAAATAAAGAGGGATTAAGGATGAAAAAACACAAATTCAACCAACCAGCAATACATTCCAACAAACGAAGAGTGTAATCCAACAAACGAAGAGAGGCTAAGCCCAACAAGTCGGGTCAGCCTCTCATTTATTTTTTATTTCTTCTGTAAAGGTCCATCGATTTATACCCATCACCAATGATTGTTTCCATTTCTAACAATCGTTTTTCTTGTGTTTCTTTTCTTTTTGCACTGAACACATATCGAGCCCAGTCCTTTTGATAACCAAATGTAAGTTCATTATAAGTATTGAGCAAATCTTCATTTCTGCTCAAATGCCGCTTAATATCTTCCACATGAGTGATATAGTCATCCACACATTGACGGCTTTTGTTGGCAAGAGATTTTTGAGCGTTTTTAGCAACGGCCTTCATCCCCACCACAGTAAAAACATCATTCAGACTAACCATCCTGGAAAATTTCAAATGGCTCTCAGGGACGAACCCATCTTCACCAACATTGATGTAAGGAAAGATTTCATCACGCTCAATATATTCTTTGTATTGTTTGTTGTTCTTTTTCGGATAAGCAAAGAAAACATAGCCGTTATCTTCTAACAATTTTTTTTCAATGACTAATCTTAAATCTCTTGAAAATTCTTCTAAATTAAACACAAACGTGAAGATCAAGTCATACTTCTTTTTTTGAATAGTAGAAGAATGATCTAATTCATGAAAGTCATCGATACCCTTAGGTGTATTGAGGATCAGCCTGTTTTTGTATTTGGATAAATTCAATTTTTCAACAATACTCTTCGTTGAATTCATAGTAAAGCCTCCTAATTTGTGTAGGTAATTAAATTATATAGGAAGAAAATCCAATTACAAATTTAATGAGATCTAGAAAAAAATCGATAGGATTAATCATATTGCATAGAAGTATTAGCCAGTGCATACTTTTCCGTTATTCGATGTATTTATTCACACAATGCAATGCAAGGATTAAATGGACAGGTCTAGCTGCTCAGATTGGGTTATCAGCGAATTTCTCTCATGAGAATCTCATGTATCTGTCCTAATTTTTTCATTTTCTTTTGGTATGTTATTAATGCCTCCACTTATCTATTTAATTGTAGGTATTGTAAGGGTGATATATGAAACCATTCAAATGAAGGAGGAACTAGCACATGGAATATAACAATGATGCCAAAAACAGAAACGTTCAACCACCTATTTCAGATAAATTAATTAGCAACCCATCAAAATTTCAACAATTGTTTAATAAGGTTCCCCAGATCACGGTCTTCTTTTGGATCATCAAGATTATGGCAACTACAGTTGGGGAGACAGCTGCAGATTTCTTAAGTTTTAATCTGAAATGGGGCTTGACCAATACCACATATTTGATGTCTGTCCTCTTGGTCATTTCGTTGATTATTCAATTTAAAGCAAAAAAATATGTACCTTGGAAATATTGGCTAGTAGTTGTATTGATCAGTATTGTAGGTACGTTGGTCACTGATAACTTGGTAGACCATTTCGGAGTCGCATTACAGACGACAACCATCTTTTTCACAATAGCCTTGCTGGTGACATTCATTGCTTGGTATAGAAGTGAGAAGACTTTGTCGATCCACTCGATTTATACGAAAAAGCGGGAAGCATTCTATTGGATGGCCATCTTATTTACTTTTGCATTAGGTACTGCAGCTGGTGATCTTATAGCAGAGGGACTTCATTTAGGTTACTTGGTTTCTGGATTCATATTCGTCGGACTGATTGCAGTAGTGATTATTGGCTATTACATGTTTAAACTTAATGCTGTCTGGGCTTTCTGGATCGCGTATATTTTAACCCGTCCACTTGGAGCTTCGTTCGGAGACTTACTATCACAGCCACACAAACATGGTGGCTTAGGTCTAGGTACTACGGGTACAAGTATAATCTTTTTAGTAATTATATTGAGCTTAGTTGTCTATCTGACAAGAACTAAAAGAGATGAAATACCAACCGAGACCATAACTGAAGAATAATTAAGAAATGATGTAGAGAGCGAATGAGTAAGTTATCTCTTATTTGGAAGAACTTGATCAAAAAAGGCGCAAATTTGCGCCTTTTTTGTTATGTATTAAAATGGAAATTGGCAATGACTGACTTGTGTTTAATGAAATGGCTAATACTTTAGATTCCAATCCTGCTAAGTTACAAATTAATAACAGCAAAAGAACAAAGAAAGGCTAACACAAAAAATATTTCATTTTTGGGTCAGCCTCTTTGATTCATTTTTCATCTATGCCGTCCTTTTTTTCATTTTCCTCTTAAGATAGAAAAAAGCAAAAACAAGAATATAGAAAACGGGAATCCATGCCAGGAATTTTAATGGTATATGGTTTCCAACATGATATCCTCCAAAAATAAATACGACACACCAAATCGCATTTCCTATTGTAGCTAAGAGGATATAAGGAACAAGCGGATAACGAGTGGTTCCTGCTAAATAGGGACTGATCTGACGGATACCTGGAAAGAAATAAGCAAAGACAATGGTTAACCGTCCGTATCGATGAAATTGCCGGGATACATACTCCCATTTCTTTGGTGTGATAAACATATACTTTCCGAATTTCTTAATAAATGCTGGACCCATTTTTCTGCCGATCATATAGGCGACGATCATGCCAAAGAATATGCCGATAAATGCAGATAATAGGGATAGGGATAAATTAAGGTGATGATTGGCAATTAATACACCCACTACTACCATAAATGTTTCTTCTGGTGCAGGAATGCCGACAATTCCGCAAAACAAGCATAGCGTGATGATTATATATCCGTAATGGAGCAGATAGTTTGTAATAAGATCAAGGTTCATATTAATTAGTCTCCTAATACACAGACCTTTCTGTGTATAGACAATGATAATAAAGAATAAGTGCGTTTTTGGTTATTCAGCGAAAGAGCGTCGTTTTTTAAAAGGTCTAATAATAGCCCAATGTTTTTTTGTTAAAGAATCTTTGTTAATAGCCTGTTGTCCTGATTGTTGCAGCACTGCGTAAATGAAGGAAGACATGCCGTTTGAATCAGATAGTTCCAGACTTGAACGATAAAGGTCAACTCTGGATCGATAGTCCGCCATTTCTTTATCATCTTTCAATATCGAGACGATTTGTTCAATATACGAGGATTCTTTCGATATTTTGTAAATAAGGCGTTTGTCTAATAGGACATTTAAATTCACATCTTCTTGTCCTGGCAGAGCCGAGTGTACAAAGATCGGAACTCCTTTTTTTAAGCATTCACTAATGGTTACACCGCCTGGTTTCGTTACGATGGCATCAGCGTGTTCATATAAGTGATTCATTTCTTCTTTTGAAGAAAGGTAGGGCACACACTGAATGGAAGGATGGTTCCAAGAGCGTATGGCATCATAAAGATTTTTATTTTTCCCGCATAAAATAGTAAATTTTATATCGCCTTGCTGTTTACGTGCTTGTTCTAAAAATCCAGTCATATCGCCAAGACCGCTGCTGCCGCCCGCTATAAGGATATTGATGGATTTTGTTTTCGCTTTATCGGGCAGCTTCTTTTCAAGCTTCTCATGAATGGGAATACCGCTTACCTTAATGTTTTTAGCCGGAACACCGTATTTTTCAACTAAAGTTGATTTGATAGCATGATCAGGGACAAGGTGATAATCAATTCCGTTCATACCCCACACGCTATTAATGAAAAAATCAGTATAGACATTGATAACAGGTATATTTAACTTTCCTTTTTCTTTTAAAACACTTAATAGAAATGAAGGGAAGCTATGCGTGCAAATAATTAAATCTGGATTCTCTCTTAAAATCAGTTTTTCCATTCTTCGTAAAAATAATTTCTCATAAAAAGATAAGGACAAATTGTTAGTGCTATTTGTATAAGAATAATGGTAATAAGCTTTTTTATAAGTTGCTGGAGAAGCAGAAATCCATTTTAAATAAATCGAAGAAACAAGTTTTTCGAGTCCAGGATTTACATAGTGTAAAAAATCTAATTTACAGCATTCAATTTGATCAGAATGACTTTTAATTGAATCAATAAGGGAATCCGCTACATGATGGTGGCCAGATGGCATCTGAAATAATGGAAGAAACAGAATTTTTTTCATTAAGCATCATTCCTTTCAAAAACGAGTAGTGGATTGATTGAGTAAATCGTCTGCTGAACCAGCAGGGTTTTCCTCAAGTTCTTTAAATAGTAAACCTCTATCTTTTGTCATTTCGAACATTTCTCTCAATGCTTCTATCATGACGCCAGGTGCTCTATTATCCGCTCCTAGCGTTTCACCGCAATCATGCAAAAGGATAATTGATTCCTTTTTAATATTATCGAGCAGCCTTTGCGTTAACTTCTTTCTTTCCATTACATTCCAATCCCGTGGAGCATACTTCCACATGATGATTTTAAATTTTTTAGCGGCAATCCACGAAAATAAATTAAAATGTCCCCAAGGTGGCCGATAGTAGATAGGTTTTTCTCCCGTTATCTCTTCAACATGGGATACAGCTTTATTTAATTGATTTTGAAAAGTAAAAGGATCAGTGAACCAGTTACTCGTATGTTTGTTATTATGAATGCCGATTGTATGGCCGTCTTCTTTCATACGCAGAATCAAATCGGGAAATTGTTTCGCACGTTCACCTAAAACAAAAAAAGTGCCTTTTGCATTATATTGTTTTAATAAATCGAGCAATACCGGTGTATACAGAGGGTTCGGACCATCATCAAATGTTAAATAAACGGCATTGTTATTTTGTGAGTCATGAAAAGATTTAGTTGAAAAAAGCCGATGCAGCAGTGTTGGTATTATTGCGTAAAAAATAAAAGCAATAAATAATATCATGAGAAACAAAAACAAAACGACAACCTCCTTACCTTTATTGCTTTAAAAACAATATGTTTAAATAAAGCATTATAAATAATAGAATCCCTTATTTTAACTATACACATAGGAAATAATAGCAGTGTGAATGAATTATTAAAATTTGATGAGAAAACGCTGAGATTCTCTTATAAATTCGTGCAGCTTTTATATTTTTATCTTTACATGCACATTGTTATCCATTATAAACAATAAAAAAATGGGATAAGCCATTGTGAGGGAAAATACATAATTCTCATCGTTTTCTAATGTTTAATTTACTGAATAAAAGTATTTGAAGAGATAAAATAAAAATGAATGATTAAAGAGGTGGAACTCATATGGAATCAGATAGGATCTTGTTAGTGGAAGACGAACATAATGTTGCTCAATTTATTAGATTGGAACTTGAATATGAGGGTTATTCGGTAACGACTGCCGAAGATGGAGAGCAGGCCATAACTTTTTTTCATGAAAACGAATGGAACGTGATCTTGTTGGATTGGATGCTTCCTAAACTTGATGGGTTGGAAGTATGCAGAAGAATACGAAAAACTAGTGATGTTCCGATAATCCTTTTAACAGCAAGAGACTATATCGGTGACAAAATTGCTGGTCTCGATACTGGTGCAGATGATTACATAACAAAGCCTTTTGAAATAGAGGAATTGTTAGCAAGGATCAGAGCCGTAATGCGGCGGCATAAAAGTGAGACGAAAAGTACTGGAAAAGAAACGTATATCTTTGAAGATCTCGTTGTTGATTCTAAGAGCAGGCTGGTAAAAAGATCTGAAAAATCCATTGAGCTCACTCAGCGTGAATTCGATTTATTAGTATTTTTGTTAAAACATCAAGGAGAAGTAATTAGCCGTGATTGGCTTTTGTCGGCAGTTTGGGGCTATGATTTTGTTGGAGAGACCAATGTTGTTGATGTCTATATCAGGTATCTTCGAAATAAGATTGATCGGGATTACGACTCAAAACTAATTCATACCGTTCGTGGAATAGGTTATGTCTTACGTTCGACCCAATCGTAACGGATCTAAAATAACACATCTGGAGTGAACATCCTTTGAAGTTCAACATTCCAAACCTTAATCCTAAAAAAATTTACAAAGAGAATAAAAAGACATTAATCTTTCAATTCACATCTTGGTATGTCCTGCACTTTATCGCAATCCTTTTTTTTATAGGTATTGCTGTGATTGGAACGGTAAGCTATTTTTTGATTCAGAGTACCAAAAGCGAGCTGCAGGCTATTGAAGAAAAACTCATATATATTACAGGAGAAGATTCCAAGGAGAATCTGCAAGATTCATTAGATGAAATTCTCTATCCGGACCACTCCAATTATTTTGTGAAGATTAAGACTGACGATAATCAAATGCTAGCTCAGTCTAGGGGGTGGGCGAATACCTTTCATGTTGATGAAGTCCATTTGAATTGGTTAGAACCGATATTTTGGAATGGAAATCATGGGGTGTTTTTTCATGAGGAAATCCCTTGGAATCAGCCAAATGGAAAAAAGGGAACAATACAAATTAAATTACAGTTAAATAAAGATGCAGAATTTCTTGGACTTATGATTCAGGTTATACTCATTACAGGAGTAATTAGCCTAATCGCAGGTTCAATTCTCATCTTTCAACTTTCGAAACGTAATTTAAAACCATTACTCATGATTACAAATGCAGTTGGAAAGATGAGAGGATCAACAGATCTGAAGAAACGGATCCCTGTTCCTGAAGCTCCTCGGGAATTATCTGAGCTATCCCTGACATTTAATCATCTGCTGCATCAATTGGAGGAACAATTTGAAAGGGAGAAAAGTTTTGTTTCAAATGTTTCTCATGAATTGAGAACGCCGTTGACTGCTTTTAAAGGACATTTGAAATTGATTAATCGCTGGGGGAAAAGTAATCCGGTGGTTTTGGAACAATCGATCCAAGCATTGGATGAAGAGAGTAAAAGGATGGAGCGTATGATGATTCAAATGCTTACGCTTGCAAGGAATGAACATTTTGAAAGTAAGAATGAACGTGTGAATTTAACGGTTGTCATTGAGAGAGTTGTTATGCAAATGCAAAATGATAGTAATGTTGAAATTATTCGAAACCTTGGGAATAATATATTTGGTATGGCAGATGAAGAACAATTTAGACAGATTGCAGTTATATTAATTGAAAATGCGATTAGATATACGGATGAGCATGGAAAGATAACCATTGTATTAGAAAAAGATAATGAAGAAATCCGTTTCATTGTTACTGATACGGGTATCGGTATTCCTGTTCAGGATCAGCATAAGATTTTTGATCGTTTTTATCGGGTAGACAAAGACCGCTCTCGTCAAACAGGAGGAACAGGGTTAGGTTTATCCATCGCTAAGGAGCTCGTTCATAACATTGGCGGTACGATTACACTGGTAAGTAAGACGGGATTTGGGAGTACATTTACCGTTCATTTACCGCTAATAAAAAGCGGATATTCATAATAAAAACCTCGGAGTTTTTCATATCTCCGAGGTTTTTTGCTTACTTCTTCAATTCCTGTCCCATGCCTTTTAAAAAGTTGAGCCCAAAGCCGATAGCGCGGTTGATGTCAGGATCGTTCAATACCTTCATCAGGTCGAACACGCCGATCTTTTTCTCGCTTTCCACAAAGTTTTCGCCTTGCTTCACACCGGCAACAACGCTGTCTAACAGTTTCGTTGTCATTTCAGGATCCATTTTCGTTAAAACACCGGCAGCACCCATCAAGTTGTTGATCATGTTTGTGACAGGTTCTCGAGTCGCTTGACCAAGAGCAATACCTGCAATTTTTTCTTTAGCTTCCAACATCGCATTTACTGCATCCAGTGCTCCCATGCTATGAAGTTCACCGATGATATCTAGCGTTTTTGTAAGAGCTTCATCTTTTTCAGCTAATGCGGTCTGCAATTCCATGAGTTTGTCCTGTTGAACTTGTTCTTCTGTTTTTATCTTTTTTCTCACGGTTGTAATCGGTTGAGCCATTCGATCATCCCTCCTAAACTTCATCCGTTAAGTGGACGTAGCCTGGGCGATTCCACTTCCGACTGACTTCTACACCGTTTTGCGGGTAGCGCTTCTTGTTTCTTGGATTATGACCTGGAAGCTTCACTTCGCCTTCGCGGCTGATGATTTCCATGCGCACCTTTGTTTGTTTATAAGCAGGAGTACGCGTGCGATGGTCTACTGCTGGCCCTGTTAAGAAATTAATCGCTGACTCTTTATCCACCGAGTTCATCGGCAAGTACAATTCATTATGTTTCACGCGGTCCGTTACGAGCGCATTCAATTTCACCGCTCCAAAAGGCGAAATCAGCCGAACGACTGAGCCGTCAACAATGCCGCGCTCTTCTGCAAGAGTAGGAGCAACTTCTACGAAAACATCCGGTACTTTTTCCTGGATGCCACGAGATTTGTTTGTCAGGTTACCTTCATGGAAATGTTCAAGCATACGGCCATTATTGATATGCAGGTCGTATTCTGCAGGAAACTCAGTCGGCAGCACCCAGTCGGAAAGTGCAAAGCGTGCTTTTTTATCAGGGAAGTTAAAGCCTTCAGTATATAGTAGCGGTGTGCTTTTCCCGCTGAAATCTCCCCATAAAAAGCTGCCCCAGCCTTCAAGTACTGAATAGTCCGCTTCACCAAACAGAGGAGATAAGGAAGCCATCTCTTCAAAAATTTCGCTCGGATGCGTGTAGTTCCAATCTGCGCCCATCCGTATTGCGATGCTTTGGATAATCTCCCAGTCCGGTCTGGACCCGCCAGTCGTCGGAAGTGCTTGATACAAACGCTGAACACGGCGTTCTGTATTCGTGAACGTCCCGTCTTTTTCAAGAGAAGGAGCAGCCGGTAAAATTACGTCCGCGTATTGAGCCGTCTTCGATAAGAAAATATCTTGAACCACAAAGAATTCCAGTTGTGAAAGCATGGCATGAACATGGTTAGAATTCGCATCGATAAGCGCCATGTCTTCACCAACGAGGTACATTGCTTTAATCTCACCACGGCCGATCGCTTCAACCATTGTGATGCTGTCCATTCCAGGCGTATCACCAATCTCAACACCGTACGCTTTTTCAAATTTAGCACGAGCAATATCATCGGTAACATGCTGATAACCTGGCAGCCAAGCAGGAAGAGTTCCCATGTCACAAGCACCTTGAACATTATTGTGGCCACGAAGCGGGTAGGCACCAGCACCCGGACGGCGATAGTTACCTGTCGCTAATAGAAGGTTCGAGATCGCAGCAGATGTATCACTTCCACCCGTGTTCTGAGTAACACCCATGCCCCAAAGCACACAAGTCCCATCAGCATCACGAATCATCTCGGCTACATTAATTAAGGTGTCTTTTGATATACCTGTAATTTTTTCTGCATATTCCAGTGTGTATTTTTCCAGCAGTTCTTTAAATTCATCAAGAAAATGAACATTCTCATCGATAAACTTCTCGTCGTGCCAGCCTTGGTCGATGATATACTTCGTTACGGCCATCAGCCAAACTTGATCTGTCCCTTGTTTAGGGCTTATGAAAATGTCAGAACGCTCAGCCATTTCGTGCTTACGGAGGTCAGCGACGATCAGCTTTTGGCCGTGAAGCTTGTGAGCACGTTTCACTCGAGTCGCAAGAACCGGATGACCTTCAGTCGGGTTCGCACCAACAATGATCACCAGTCCTGCTTCAGCGATATCTTTGATCGTACCCGCATCGCCACCCATACCAACCGTTCGGAAAAGACCATCTGTCGCAGGGGATTGGCAATAACGAGAACAGTTGTCGACGTTGTTTGTACCGAACACTTGGCGAGCTAACTTTTGCATCAAATAGTTTTCTTCGTTCGTAATTTTAGAGGATGAAACAAAGCTAAGCGCTTTTCCGCCATGGACAGCTTTAATTCCGCCCATTTTTTTTGCGATTAAGTTCAGCGCTTCGTCCCAAGTGGATTCCACGAACTCGCCATCTTTACGGATGAGCGGAGTAGTGAGCCGTTCTTCACTGTTCACGAAATCCCATCCGAATTTCCCTTTTACACAAGTTGAAATCGCGTTAACCGGTCCCTCTGATGGTTCAACTTTTAAAATCTTTCTGCCTTTTGTCCACACTTCGAACGAGCAGCCTACACCACAAAACGTACAAACCGTTTTTGTTTTTTTCGTGCGTGTTTCACGCATAGCAGCTTCGACTTCTGAAACCGCAAAAATACCGCTATAGCCAGGCTCAACTTCTTTTACAAGCTCAACCATTGGTTCTAAAAGTTCTTCTTTTAAGCCTGTCATAAAACCAGCTTCACCGAGCATTGATTTTTCCATTAACGCGTTACAAGGACATACGGTTACACACTGTCCACAGCTCACACAAGAAGAGTCGTTAATAGGGGAACCAGCATCCCAAATGACACGAGGACGTTCACGTTCCCAATCGATCGAAAGCGTCTCATTCACTTGTAAGTTCTGGCACACTTCCACACACTGTCCGCAAGTGATACATTGGTTCGCATCATAGCGATAAAACGGATGAGACATGTCGATATCAACAGGCTGTTCCTTAGGAGAATAAGGAATCGCTTGATGTTCAATCTCCATCATTTCAGCCGTATTATGCAATTTGCAGTTTCCGTTATTGTTGTCACAAACCGTACAATAAAGCAGGTGGTTTTCAAGAATGCGATCCATCGCGTCTGTCTGCGCTTTTTTAGCGCGGTCTGAAGATCGTTCAATATTCATGCCATTGGTGGCTGTCGTTGAGCAAGAGCGTACAAGCTTGCCATTCACTTCCACAATACACGTGTCACACGTCTCGATCGGATCAACTTGTGGGGTATGGCAGATTTGAGGATGAGAGAGTTCATTCTCGTTGATGATATCAAGAATAGAAGTGCCAAATGGAGCTTCGTAAGTCTTTCCGTCAATCTTTATCTGGATCATTTTGTCCATTTAAGAATCTTCCTTTCAAATAAAATTGCACAAAAAAATCCACCACGAAATCACAGA
The DNA here is from genome assembly GCF_031457135.1 of Fictibacillus barbaricus. Taxonomy (GTDB): domain Bacteria; phylum Bacillota; class Bacilli; order Bacillales; family Fictibacillaceae; genus Fictibacillus; species Fictibacillus barbaricus_A. Next base: position 424,781 of record NZ_JAVDWA010000001.1, read on the forward strand.
TCCTTCACTTACAGAAAATGCGTTAACATGGTGGAATAGTTTAATAGCAGGGCTTACTATCTAACCAATCCAACTTAATATATTTTTGATATGCTGCGAATCTCGTCGTCAGTCTCGTTTTCTCGGTGCTCATTTAGATGTACTAAACTCCGCGCCTCGAAAATCTCACTTCCTCGACCTTCTTGCATCTGAAAAATATATAATTCAATTTTGATATGCTGCGAATCTCGTCGTCAGTCTCGTTTTCTCGGTGCTCATTTAGATGTACTAAACTCCGCGTCTCGAAAATCTTACTTCCTCGACCTTCTTGCATCTGAAAAATATATGATTCAATTTTGATATGCTGCGAATCTCGTCGTCAGCTATGTAAAGAAAGAAAAACATCTATTGATTTATTTTCTAACTTTTCTTTTTCATTATAGCGCTTCTAAATTTATTAGACAATGTATCTCTAAAATTAATTCCGTGCAAAATGTGAGTTCAAAGTGATATATTTTAACCAAAATAAAGAAACAGTGGTGGTGTAAGGAATGTCAAAGAAGGTGCATGATTTTAATGATATTATTCGGAAATTGCGCAAGAACCTCTTAGGAAAAGGACCTGAAAAAATACATACCGTGTTTGTTGAAAATATGGCTATTTCCACGATGTACGGTAATTTAACACCGACAGAAAAATTCATTGCAAGGTCAGCAGAAGGCAAAGAGATGGTTCATGCGGCAAGAACACGCTTAATCCAAGACGTTTATGCAACGGCTCCTCCAGAAGGGTTAGAAGAGGTGACAGGAGCAAAGTTCGTCCATCTTTTTTCTGATTTTAAAGTAGATGAAGACATGGCCGTTTCTGTATTTGTGTTCGATCAACCGATCGCCTAAGGGAGGTGAGTCTCATGAAACCTGTTGAAATCAAACGAGAAATTCTTCAGTTTAAGGAAGGGAAAGCATCCCGTCTGGAAGACACTATCGTAACAGAACAGCCTGTAACCATTAAAATAAACGGTGAAGAGTTCGTGACGATGGTCTGCAGTCCGGAGTACATTGAGGACATGGTCATCGGATACCTAGCATCTGAAGGAATTATTAGAAACTATCAGGATATTAAAGACATTTGGGTGCAGGAAGACGGCAGCTATGCGCATGTTACAACAGATAAGCTCAATCCACTGTACCAAAATCTGCAGAATAAAAGATACATCACGTCATGCTGCGGCATGAGCCGGCAAGGGTTTGTGTTCGCAAACGATGCATTAACAGCAAAACGCATGAAGGAAGTACGGGTGAAGATCACTCCGAACGACTGCTACAGGCTGATGAAGGAGATGCAGGATTCTGCAGGACTTTTTAAAAAAACAGGCGGAGTGCACAATGCGGCTCTTTGTGATGTGGACGGAATCATACTGAATCGCATGGATATTGGACGGCACAATGCTCTTGATAAAATCTACGGCTATTGTTTGCGGAATGATATTTTCATAGGGGATAAGATTATTGTGTTCAGTGGAAGGATCTCGTCCGAAATATTACTGAAGGTAGCGAAGATTGGATGTGAGATCGTTTTGTCTAAATCAGCACCAACTGAATTTGCTCTGCAATCGGCAGAGGAACTCGGAATTACAACAGTCGGTTTTATACGAGGAGACTCTATGAACGTGTATACGAGACCAGAGAGAATACAGATGAAATAGGAGACTTGGCGATTGCCAAGTTTTTTTTTGGACAAATGAAAGAAGAAGGAAAAAAATAGAAGTTTGTCGTATTTTACAGGGATATAAGAAATAATGAAAACTAGGGGGAGTAGGCAGTGAGTAAAAAGGTTCTGAGGATCATGGTGCAATCCATAGGAATTATTGGTTTTTTCTTAGCGGTTCTTAATTACCAAACCGGTTGGATGATTGGTTTCTTTTGCTCAGGACTATTATTTCTTTTCTTATTGGACAGGGAGAAAAAAGCATTTGATTATGGCGCCGGATCCCTTTCACTTCTATATTCCTTTTACATCATGCTGGTTACTTTCTATTCAGCGTAATGTGTTTATGACCTGCAACACGAATATAAGGAAAAGCAGCAATAGAATGAGAAAGATGGCTAAATTCGGCCATCTTTTTCTTAAATAATTGAATAAAAATAGTAAAATGTATTTTCTCGTTTTACTTTATTCATTAAAAGTGTGGTATTACATCCTATTTATTCAGGATAAAAAACCGCATTTATTCCAGACTAATGACCCTCGTATCCAGATTTCCTCATGCTTCCTTTCTTCGACAATAAAACACAGCCAACTCTCAATGAATATGGAGAGTTGGCTTTTTGATTTTACCAGTTTCTTTGACCCCATTGGTCATCGGTAACTGTTGCTTTATTTTTGTGACCGCGGCTATCAGTGGTAAATACGTCATCCACATACCAGCCTCGCCAGTTTACGGAACCGTCTGTCTGATAAAGGAAACGTACATATTGTGTCCCATCAGGTAAATCTATATTTTTTTTCATCCATTCTTCATCCTTACCGGTAAAATAATCCGGTAACGTATTCCAGTTCTCGCCATCAGCAGAAACTTGGACGAGTCCTTTATCACTCTCATTTTCGATGCTGTACCAAGTCTTGAAAGAAAGAGACTTTTGATCAGGCTTTACAGAGAAAGTTAAAACGTTAGACAAGTTATCGCCATATCCGGAGAACCATGCCTTATCGCGTTTATGCATGGGGACAGAGATCGCGTCAGCTGCAAGACGTGCTACCTGACGTCTTGTTGCATTCGTTGAAACGGTGTTGCGGGAAGGGTGAACACGATTCGTCAATGTTAATACGATCATCTGGTTTTTTGGTGACACAACCATCGAAGTACCTGTGTATCCAGTATGACCGAGTGTCAGATCACTCGAAAGTGCGTCCATGTACCATCCTTGGTTCAGCTCCCAGCCGAGACCATGAGAGTTGCTAGGGAATTGCGGAAGTTGATTTTCAGTTAATAATCGTACGGTTTCGGGTTTTAGTATTTGTTTCCCTCCGTAAGTTCCTTTTAGTAAAATCATTTGACCGAAAACCGCTAAATCTTTTGCGGTTGAGAAGACACCAGCATGACCAGCTACACCATCAAGACTCCACGAGTTCTCATCATGAACACTTCCCCAAACTAAACCTCGCCCCAGAGCAGGCTGATATTCAGTTGCGGCGATACGACTGCGGAGAGAAGCGGGTGGGTTGTACATCGTATCCTTCATACCTAGCGGCTCCGTGATGTTTTCTTTTACATACGCATCAAGACGTTTGCCAGTAAGTCGTTCTACTAAAACACCGAGTGTGATCAAATTAAGGTCACTGTATGTATACGTTGTACCAGGCGGATTTTTTAGAGGGTTCTTTAATGCAATCTGAAGCCTGTCTTCACGATTCGTACCCATGTTATAAAGAGGGATCCAAGCTGTAAATCCCGAAGTATGCGTCATGATCTGCCGGATGGTGACCTTTTCTTTACCGTTCTCATTGAACTCAGGAATATATTTTCCTACCGGGTCATCAAGGTTAAATAGTCCTTTTTCATATAGCTGCATTGCTGCAGTTGTTGTGAAGAGCTTACTGATTGAAGCGATATCGAAAATCGTATCCTTCTTCATTTCAACAGGATTGTCCATCTCAGTAAACTGATCGTCTGTGTAACGAGTAGAGTAGCCGTATGCATCCCACTTTGCGATCGAACCGCTGCGCGCAACTAAAACGACTGCACCTGGCATCGTACGTTTTTCGATTTCTTGTTCAATAAATGGATCAATAGCTTTTAATGAGGTGCGATTTAAGGAAACGCTTTCAGGAGTTCCCGGATGAAGAACAGATGAAGGCATACTTGGCCGGTTCCAATCACCAGGGTGTGCAGCATTATGTTTGGAAGTATCCTCTGCATGGATGATTGGGGTAACGGCAGAGAAAGCAATAGCCGTACTTAACATTGTGCTGAAAATGACACGTTTTCCTCTCATTTACTCATCTCCTTTATTCTGAAAATTCTTACACTTACTTACAGTAGCAGTCTATTAACAAAGTTGTCTATCGCTCGTACGACCCACAGTACAAATACCTAAAGAATGGATTATTAAATATGTGATGATACGAAAATAGTAAATTTATCATAAAAAAACAGGGACACCTTTACATGTTATCGAATCTTATAAGATTGATAGATTGAAAGGGGATCATATTGTGTTTTCTCAATTAACACCAGCACTCATAACCTTTTTTATTACAGTGTGCATTGCACCACTTCTGATTTTCATTTTGCAAAAATTAAAGTTGACGCAGCCTATTCGGGCAGAACTCCCTGCTGATCATCAAGAGAAGAAGGGGACGCCATTAATGCTTGGAAGCGTATTCCTAGTGGGGGTTGCTGTCGCTTGGCTTAATGACAAAAGTCCGGAAATGCTGTTTCTCGTATGTACGTTTATTTTGTTTAGTTTCATCGGTTTTCTAGACGATTTTTGGAAAGCATCGAAACAAGACCCAGGGGGAGTTTCAGGAAAAACGAAGCTGTATTTTCAATTTGGATTCACGATATTGCTCTTGTTTGCAGGTGTTCAATTATTTGAAATGGATACTAGCATACACATTACTGAATCTCTGCAAATCGTTTTACCATACAGTTTGTATTTCGTAGTCATCACACTGTTTATCGTAGGAACCGCGAACGCGATCAATTTTACTGATGGAATGGACGGGCTTTTAGGAATGGTATCCATCCCTACCTATTTCTTTTTCTTTGTGATCAGCGAACATACAGAGGTTAAGATTTTTTGTCTGGTGATGATCGCAGCTATTTTAGGATTCTTGATCTACAACTTGTATCCGGCAAAAGCGTTTATGGGTGATACCGGCTCACTCGCGATAGGAGGAACACTATCATTTCTAGCAATTATTGAAAAGGTAGAAATTCTAATCCCAATCCTATTTATTATCTATCTAGGTGAACAGCTTTCTGTCATCTTACAGGTTGCTTATTTTAAAAGGACAAAAAAGAAGCTGTTTCGATTTACACCTATTCACTATCACTACAGACTCAAATACGGCTGGTCGGAGAATATGATCGTAACTGTCTTCGCGATGGTATCATGGGCAGCGTGTGCAATTTGTCTAATCTATTACAGGGTATTTATGTAGTTTGAAAAATTAGGAGAGATGATTAATGAATTTAGGCACTCCGATAGCAATAGGTAATACAGCTAAAATTTATTTATTCGACAACAAGATAATCAAGGTGTTTAATGACAAATTCTCAAATTCAGAATCTTTGTATGAAGCAAATAAGCAAAAGATTGCCTATAAGTGCGGACTTCCTGTTCCAAAAGTTTGGGATGTTACAAAGATAGATGGGAAACAAGCAATAATCATGGAGTATATCAACGGTAGAACAATTGGTGATATCCTGTCTGAAAACATGAAGCAAGCAGAATATTACCTAAATTTATCCGTTGAAATACAACAAGCCATTCATATGCATTCCGCTGATTCTCTTGAACTGATGTCTGAAAAATTAACCCGTCAAATTGAGTTGGCACATCCTTTGGACACAAGACAGAAGACGGCATTATTTCAAAAATTAGAGACGATGACATTTGAAAATAAACTCTGTCATGGTGATTTTCATTTGTTTAATTTGATTCTGTCAGATAATAAAGTGACGATTATCGATTGGGTTGATTCGAGTGCTGGGGACATACGAGCTGACGTATATCGTACGTATCTTTTGTATTCGCAGTTTTCAATAGAAATAGCCGATCTGTACCTGCATCTGTATTGTCAGAAAAGTGGATTGTCAAAAGATGAAGTTTTTCAATGGGCTCCAATCATAGCGGGAGCAAGATTGTCAGAAAGCGTTTCAACAGAAAAGTCTGAACGGCTGATAGAAATAGTCAATCAGTTCTGTCCTACATTATAAAAAAAGAGGCATTCCTCACAAGTTTTTGACTTAAAGGGGAGGAGCCTCTTTTTGTTACTCAGGTGTTTGAATTACCAAATCTCATCCGCATACTCGGGGTGATCGATAAAGGGATTTCGGTTGTGCTGGTAGTCTTCATAGATAATGTTGTTTCGGTTTCGTTCCCAGTCATCAACAGGGTCTTGCTCGTTCCACTGCAGCAATATAGACATTTTCCCCATATAAGGAGCCGTTCCGTTATTAACGTTATTGTTCATTTCAAGCTGGGGTTCTCCACTGTCTCCTTCATATCGAACAGCCATGTAAAAAATCATACGTGCCACATCACCTTTTACAGCATCTCTAGGTTCCCATGAATCGCTGTCGTGGTAATTGCCCTTTGCTTCTGAATCCTCTGTTCCTCCGTTATCAAAATCAAGGTTTCCTCTTGAACTGTTTACACTCGCATCAGTTGGCCGTAAATGGTGAAGATCGGTTCCTGGTCCCATCGCTGTACCAAAATTTCCATGAGATTTTGCCCAAACATGCTCGCGGTTCCAATCATTAACACCTGAACCGTTTGAGTTTTTACTTTGAGAACGACCTGTGTAGAGTAAAATCACATTGTTGCTGTTGTTCGGGTCTTGGTCGGTGACTTTTAACGCTTCCCAAACTGCAGAGTAAGAGAGTTCTGTATGGTCATCGATAATGTTATGAAGAGCCGTTTTTAAAGCAACTCCTGTTTTGCCTCGAGCTGGATCGTAATAAGAATCATCATAAGTTGGCGGATCAGTTGGTTCAGTCGGCGGATCCTCAGGGTCAGAGCTAGATGTTTTCTCCATTGCTGTTTGATCTTTTAATCCAGGGTGTGAAAAGTACGCGGTAAGATTTCCGGTTACTTTAATAACAGTACCTTTTAAACTTGGATTTGTTTTTAAACCGAATGTGGATCGGAAGGAAGCAGGTATCTGTACGTAAACCATATTTGCAGTGTTTGATTCAGATTCACTGTCTGCAAGGGCAAGAGCATAATCGTTTGGATAATTGCTTGTTACGACGGTTGAGGCTGCGGTAGGTTGTCCTACGACATACCCTTGTACAGCTTTCACACCGTTATTTTGATTGGAAATCGCTTGTGATACAGAGTAAGGGGAATTGGATGTACCATCTCCAGTAGCCTGAAGAGTCGGGATAAAGGTTAGCGTACTTATTGCTAGAGCAATCACAACGGAAAAAAGTGAAAGGAACTTTTTGTTGCCGTGCCTTTTCATAACCAACACCTCCATCATTTTTTTGAAAGGGGGACAGACCCGGGGTCTGTCCCCCTTTCCTTTATTAAGCGAAATGCTTTATTTCTAGGGTGAAATTTCTCAATGTTGGTGATAGCGTAATCATGTTATATCAAATGTATTAATCCCATTTTACAAGGTTGTAAATTTTATCCACAGTTACAAAGGAACGAAATATAGTGTTTGAAAAAACAGTTAGAAATGCCTACTTATATCGAAAAAGACGTTTATATCGCTACTCATATGCTTCATTTATAACCGTTAGTTCAGCCAATTCAAATACAGTTTTAAGTTGAAAAGCAAATACTTTCGTAATATTCTTACAACATATTGAAAGCGTTATTATTCCTCAAAAATATATAGAGCTTGCTAACAACATTTGAAGGAGGACTTATCATTGAAAAAAAGTATTTTTAAAAATCTCACGTTTCAAGTTTTAACTGCTATCGCTATAGGTATACTTGTTGGTTTAATCTGGCCGGAAGCCGGAAAGCAGATGAAACCAGTAGGAGATACGTTTATCAATGCCGTAAAAATGGTTATTGCTCCAATCATCTTTTTGACGATTGTTCTTGGAATCGCCAAAATGGGTGACATGAAGAAGGTAGGCAAGGTCGGGGGAAAAGCTTTTATTTATTTTGAAGTCGTAACAACACTCGCCCTCATTATCGGATTAATTGTAGTAAATGTATTAAAGCCTGGTGCAGGGTTGGACTTTGATAAGCTTCAAAAAGGAGATGTGTCACAATATACATCTAACGGAGGAGGCAAGATCGACTGGATCGAGTTTTTCACACACATCGTCCCTAGCAACATGGTTGATGCATTTGCCAAAGGAGACATCCTGCAGGTTCTTTTCTTTTCCGTTCTTTTTGGTGTCGCCTTAACTGCTTTAGGGGATAAAGGCAAAATCATCATTGAGTTCTTCGATAAACTGCTTAACGTCTTTTTCAAAATTGTTGGCTATATTATGAAAGCTGCACCTCTTGGAGCGTTTGGTGCGATGGCTTTTACAATCGGTAACTTTGGGCTTGAATCATTATTGCCGCTAGGAAAACTAATGATGTCGGTTTACATAACTATGTTCTTGTTTGTGTTCATCGTACTGAACATCATCTGTAAAATGAACGGATTCAGTCTTTGGAAGTATTTGAAGTTTATAAAAGAAGAGCTGCTCATTGTTCTAGGTACAAGCTCATCTGAATCTGTATTACCGCGCATGATGAACAAGATGGAAAAGTTCGGCTGTTCAAAATCAGTAGTGGGTCTCGTCATCCCGACGGGTTACTCATTCAACTTGGACGGAACATCGATCTACCTATCTATGGCCGTTGTCTTTTTGGCACAAGTGTTCAACATTGACCTTAGTTTGACGCAGCAGATCACGATCATCGCCATTTTGATGTTCACATCAAAGGGAGCAGCTGCCGTTACAGGTGGGGGATTCATCGTACTTGCATCAACTCTTTCAGCTATGTCTGTTATTCCGGTAGAAGGGTTAGCATTATTACTTGGCGTAGACCGTTTTATGAGTGAAGCACGTGCGATCGTAAACTTAATCGGAAACGGAATCGCGACAATTGTTGTTTCAAAAAGCGAGAACGAATTTGATGAAAGTCAGAGCGAACAAGCGTTGAAAGAGTTGACTTCTGGAAAAAAAATAGCGGTATAAACAGGATGGGCTTTAGTTGAAAAAAGACTAAAGCCTTTTCTTTTTAGTATGGTATAGGTAAGTACTCATTTTTATATTTTACGCTGTTTTCTAAAAGATTGTTGCTATTAAGAGGTTTTCAAGCAGTTCTTCTTTGAAAAGTTAATTGGGCTCGCCGCACACCTGAGGAAAGCGAGCCACTGCAGAGGAAATTAACATCATCCAAAAGCAACAAAGTTTACGAAAAAAGCTATATTTTAAGAGGTGAGAAGAAATGTTAAGAAAAATGCTAAACATCAAACATCCAATCATTCAAGCTGGAATGGCTGGCGGCCCAACAACCCCTGAACTCATTGCGGCAGTTAGTAATGCTGGGGCACTTGGTACATTAGGTGCAGGGTATATGCCGCCTGAAGATATCGGTGCAGCAATTGCACATATTAAAGAACAAACGGAAGCTCCATTTGCTGTTAATCTATTTCTCCCGCAGTCTTATGAAACAAATGAAAAGCAGATTCTGAACATGCAAGCACACTTGAATCACTATCGAAAAAAGCTTGATATTCCAGAAATACATACGATTCCTGACATGAAAGATATTTTTGAACGGCAGCTCGAGGTTGTGATTGAAACAGGAGTGAAGATCGTCAGTTTTACCTTTGATCAGCCATCAGCAGAACTGGTGAAAAGGCTGAAGAATAAAGACATTCTTGTAATCGCAACTGCGACGAATGTAGAAGAGGCAAAAGTACTTGATAAGTTAGGCGTTAATGTTATTGTTGCACAAGGAAGCGAAGCGGGAGGACACCGGGGAACGTTCCTCTCAAAGGAAAACGAAGCTTTGATCGGAACGTTTGCGTTAGTTCCGCAGATGGTTGACGCAGTAAGTTGTCCGGTTATCGCAGCTGGCGGCATCATGGACGGAAGAGGATATGCTGCTGCTTTATCGTTAGGGGCATCAGGCGTTCAGATCGGAACGGCATTTTTAACCGTTACCGAAAGTGGAGCAAGTGACATCCATCAGCAAGCAATTCTTTCAAGTAAAGATACGGACACGAAAATCACGAAGGCTTTTTCAGGAAAAAGTGCCAGAGGCTTTAAGAACGAGATGATGCTGGAGCTTGAGAAAATTCAAATTGAAAACTTGCCGCCTTATCCTATCCAGCACATCCTGACTTCTGACATAAGAAAAGAAGCAGGGCGAAGAAAAAACAAAGAAATGCTTTCAATGTGGGCTGGGCAAGCATCAGCAATGAGTAAAAGACAGTCGGCTAAAGAATTGATTGAAACAATAGCTGTAGATTGCAGTAAAATAATTTCAGAACTGCACAGACAACAAACATGAAAGAGAAGAATATTCGCTAAAGTGGAAAGAGAAAAAAGCGGTCCGAGAGTGATTGATTTTACTTTTGAATCGCTTTTTTTCTTTTTCATAACGGTCTTTTTTGTCCAATTTCATAATAGTTATATTACAAGTAATGGTTTGACATCACACTTTTAGAGGAGGGCAATCAGATGAGTCTGCTTACAACGTTCACTCCGTATGTTGGTCTTGCTGTGATTTTGTATGCCATTCGTCAAACGAATCGTGTTTCTAATCGGTATATTCCGATTTTCGCGGTTGTATTAGGAGTACTTTATGCTTTCTGGCAAGATGGTAAAGCCACTCCAGCTGGATTATTAGTAGGGCTTCAGTATGCTTTATATGGGATAGGAACGGTTGCCTCTATCAAATATTTTATAACCAGCAACGGAGCGGGTAATAAAGGGGCCACTAGCAGCGGTAAAAGCAGCTGACAATTTTTCAGAACTATTAAAAAGTTTATTGCCTTACTTTTCTATATCTGATAATATTAAAGACGTTTACAACTACAACAAACTAAAATGAAGAATTTGCAAGCACTGCACATTTTTTATTTTATTAATGAATAATGATGAATGATTTCTCTGCACGTGTATGTAGAGATGTTAGGCAACATTCGAATGAAGCTTATCATTGTATAAGTTTTTTTGAATGTTGTCTTTTTATTTGTTTGTTGTAAGGGTAAGTGTATAGAAAGGTTAACTAAATTAACAATTGAAAAGGGGGAATGAAGAAATGAAGAAAACGAAAAATCGCTGGCTCATCGCTTTATCTGCAGTAGGAATTCATCTTTCTATCGGATCTGTGTACGCATGGAGTAACTTTACAAATCCTTTGATCGACAAGTTCGGGTGGTCTGCTTCACAAGTACAGATGACTTTTAGTATTGCCATTTTATTTTTAGGATTATCTGCGGCTTTCCTTGGTCATTTTGTTGAAAAACACGGTCCGAAAAAAGCGGGTATGCTGGCAGCTATTTTCTTCGGTATTGGGATAGCGGGTTCTGGATTAGCAGTAAACATTGGGTCATTGCCATTATTGTATGTGTTTTACGGAGTGCTTGGCGGGATCGGACTTGGAGTCGGGTACATCGCTCCAGTATCAACGCTAATCAAATGGTTCCCTGATCGCCGAGGTTTGGCAACGGGACTAGCCATCATGGGTTTTGGATTCGCAGCGGCTATCAGTTCTCCAATCATGGATTCACTGATAAAATCAGCAGGTGTAGCGAATACATTTTTCATTCTTGGAATTGCTTATTTTGCTATCATGACATTATCTTCTCTTTATCTAGAAAAACCTCCTGAAGGCTGGCTGCCAGAAGGGTTCCAGGAAAATGTAGATAACGGAAAAGTGAAAATTAAAAAAGATCTTTCACAATTAACAGCAAACGAAGCAGTAAAAACGCGCCGGTTCTATTACTTGTGGATCATGCTATTTATCAACGTGACTTGCGGAATTGCGATTCTATCGGCAGCAAAACCATTGGCGCAGGAAAGCATAGGGCTGTCAACAGCTGAGGCGGCAGCACTTGTCGGTGTGTTAGGTTTATTTAACGGGTTTGGCCGAATCGGCTGGGCAACAATTTCCGATTACATTGGACGTCCTAATACGTATACTACATTCTTTGTATTACAGATTGTATTGTTCTTCTTTTTGCCTCATACAACATCGGTCATGCTTTTTCAAGTAATGCTTGCGGTTGTTTATACATGTTATGGTGGAGGGTTTTCTTCCATTCCAGCGTATATTGGCGACCTTTTTGGAACAAAAGAAGTGGGTGCGATCCACGGTTATATTTTAACAGCTTGGGCTGCGGCTGGTCTTGCAGGACCATTATTCGCAGCTTGGATTAAAGATACAACTGGCTCATACGCAAACAGTTTATCCTTTTTCTCAGGATTGTTCGTAGTGGCACTCATCGTTTCGGTTTTGATCCGATTTGACATCAAACGATTAGAAGCTAAACAAAAGAATACAGCAGCATAAAATAGTGAATGGAAAGGAGCTGGAAATTGGCTCCTTTTTTTATTTGACCGACATGTTTCGACGTGAACCCTTCGAATGTTATTATGTTCATTTAAGTTATTGAAAAAGATGTTAATAGGAAAGAACTCATATCTTGTACAGGAGTTCTTTGTTTATATATAGCAACAAAGGGAACGGTTTAAAAAGGAGTGAGAAAATGTCTAGATCACGTCGCAACAGCAGCAGGAACAAAACAAAAAAGCGCAATGTTGTCTTATTCAGCGCACTAGGTGCAGTTCTCATAGGATTATTGTTTTTACCGAAAGATGCTCTATTAATGGGAAATGATGATAAATCAGAGAAACATCAAGTTAAAGAACCAAAACACAGTATTGTAAAACTTCAGCCTGATGGAACAACGAAAGAAGAAAAGAGTTCTGATAGTGAGAACAAGCAAAAGAATGATTCAGAAAGCGATGATTCCTCAAATAACAGCAATATAGATCAGAATAAAGAAGCTGATAAAAAGCAAAAAGCAGAAGAGGCTCAAAAAGCAGAAGAAGAAGCTCAAAAAGCTGCAGAAGCCCAAAAAGCAGCAGACGCGAAAAAAGCTGCTGAAGCCAAGAAGAAACAACAAGCAGCAGCAGACCAGCCAACAATCAACAAGCCGATCGGAACTTCCCAAACTGGACCGCATACGTCTAGTTATGAAGAAGGAAGCGTCGATTGGAATGAAAAACTTAAAGCGATTCGATTAGCAACAGGGTTAGATGAAAACATGACAGTGTGGAAAATTGCGAATGGCGGAAGCCCGCAAAAATCTGTCGCTGAAGTAAGTCCAGACGGAAAATCTGACCAAAGATATACGGTAAACCTTGAATGGGTCGATAAAAAAGGCTGGAAAGTAACAAACGTACAGAAGTAAATGAATGAAGCAGTCCCTGAGAAATTAAGGACTGCTTCTTTTTGTGCCGTGTTGAGTAGAGTGATCGTATTTCAGGGAAAGCGCTCGTATTTTCAAATCCTATACGAATCTTTCAATGCATCCTGCTAGTATCTTCTGTATTTCTTCTTCATCCATCGTTATATCCACTCCACAAGGGCCGTTCATTGCCGAAATACAAAGATTTCTTCCGTTTTCGAGTTCGAAAACTACTGCATGATCATAGTTTAGCTGCTCCATATCTGTTTCAAATTCTTTTGAAAAGATAGACATACCCATCACATGAGATTCAATCAAAATTTCTGTATTAGTCAGGTTTACCTTTTTATCCTCATCATCTACTTCAAAAATAAAGGGAGCTGGGTTTTCTTGTTTCTGAATAGAAATCTTCCAATATTCTTCATTGTGCTGGGTTTCAAGCACTCGACAGCTGAATGCTAAAATCTCTTTTTGTTCATTAGTTAAAAAGACCGTTGCGTAAGATTGGTAAGGGGTCAGATCACCATGATCATGACTAGTAATGGAAGAACCGAAAATAGAAGTCATTTGTTTCCCTATCATATTTTTGAGGAGATCGATTTCATTTTTGTCAAATTTGGCTTCATATTTTTTCATCCGAGCACTTCCAATCAAAGATTTACTTGGAGAACATATCCATTGAAAAAGCAATTAGAAAGGAACCTGCAGCTAGAGCTACAAGGCCTAAACTCACAATGCTTGTTAGTAAATCCGGAATAAGAAGGAAACTGTAAATGGATCCGCTCGAGCCTGCTAACAGAAAGACGATCGCGAAAAAGTATTTTATTCTTTTCTTTTTTGGAGCGTAAATCTGAATGGCATAGAAGATCAAGAACATAAAAATTGAGGCGCCTACAAGCAATGCAATCATATATTCCATCATTTAGCCCTCGCTTTTAAAATAAATCGATGCTGTCTTACATCAAAATACCCTTTCGATTGAATCATTAAATGGATACTATAAAGTTCTTCTATATAGTTATCTCTTTGGAAATCTGGCATCTGCCATGGAATCGCTTTTAAATAATATAGAAGAGCTCCAACATCATAAAAACGCTGTACCGGAAATTCTTGTTTCGCTTCCAACACATCAAACCCGTGACTTTGCAGCTGGTGCTTAGCAAAAGAAAGATTCCAATGAGAAAACACATCATTCAAAGGAACTCCAAAATGTTCATTGAGTTCTTTACAATCCGTACCGCCAACTTGCTGTGTCAAAAAAATACCATCATCCGAAATCACGCGGCGGACTTCTTGTGGTGAATATTCCTCATGTTTGTTGACGATCAAATCGAATTGCCGATCAGAAAAGGGAAGAAGATTATCCTCACCGATTTGGTGAACTTTCACACCTAAAGGTTCTAATCTTTTTTTCGCAATCGGCACATTAGGGGGATAAGCTTCTGTGGCACAAATCATCTCGGGAAAAGGCTGGAATTTTGATAAAAGTTCACCGCCGCCAGTTCCCATATCAAGCATTGAACTAGCATTCTGAACTAACGGTATCACCATACTGCCATACGACCAGGAAAGCATGCTGCTGCTCACTCGGCCAGTCTCCGAAATAAAAGAAAAATCCCAGCCGGAAAAAGGCTTCTCCGCATCTTTTATATACATTTCAAACTCTTTATCCCGTTTCATTTTTGCACCTCCGTATTGTTTCAAAATAAACGAACCACAAAAAACGGGAGGTCCTCTGCAAAAATAGCGGTTTTATATGTCATGTTCAAATGAATTCATGCTGTTCTCCTTTGGTTATAAAAATTCATCGTTTAATTGTAATATTATTCTTTCTTTCAAACGAAACCCCTTCTAAAATCCATAAAAAAGGGAAATGAGGGACTTTGTCGAAAAAAAGGAGGAGAACGAACTGGAATGATTAAATAACAGAAAAATGGAGGATTCCATTATGACTCATCAAGCATTAACTATGTATGACTATCACGTTTGGGCGAATCAAACCTTGTTTAACCGGTTATTAGAACTTCAAAATGATGTTTATCATCAGGAAGTGAAAAGCGCTTTTCCATCCGTATCAAAAGTAGTTTCCCATATGTTTATTGTTGATCAACTCTGGTTCCACATCATTTCTGGAATAAGTATGAGTGATGCACTGGAAATCGAAAAAGTAGAAACAGATACGAAGAACATAGAAGAAATGACTATGATGTTTAGTAAATTAACGGGGCAGTATAAAGGTTTTTTGAACGAACAAGAAGATTTGGACAAGAGGTTAGTGCTTGATACACCATGGGCAGGGCGAAGAGAAACGAGTCTTGCTGAAATGGTGATGCACCTTGTTACTCATGGCGCTTACCATCGCGGAAATATAACAGCGATGCTTCGCCAAATGGGTTACGCATCTGTTACAACAGACTTAACGAGTTATTGGTACAAGTAAACGGATTAATATACTTTACAGGGTGAAATGGAGTGAAGAAAGTTTTAATCATTTTACTCCTATCTATCTTTGTTTTCATTGGAGCTAGAAATGTATGCTCTTTTAATATTGGCTCTGATAAAGTAAGATGTTGCCCGTAATTTTGGTTAATCCCTTGTTTAACTATGCTGCACGTTAGCTCAAAAAAAAGGGGACTGCCGAAGCAGCCTATCGTTGTTGAACTATTTCATCTGTTAGTTTTCTAAATTCCATAATTCTAAATCATACTTTTTAGTAACTAAAAACCCAAAATACTTATATTTAACTGTCATACTTTTGATTGGTTCCTTTTCAAACTCCATTTTTATTCCATAATAAATTGGTGTATTTTCTTTTCTATTAAAAGCGTCAGTAATTTCTTTTTTGTTTAACTTTGGTTTAATGGGTGCTGCGTCAACTTTCATAAACTTAATCATTGGATTATCAATACCACTTTGTACTAAATGTTCAGTATCATAACTAATCCCTAATGCCAATTCTTTAGGTTGTTTCCTATGATTCAAAGTGACTTCTTTTATTGTTATCCTCTTAAGACCTAAGTTATAAAATTGAAAAACTATTTCCTTTTTTCCATCTTCCTTAGTGCTAGTAGAAACCCCATCAATCCGGATAGGGTAACTTAATTGAACAAATGTAAAGAATACAACACCAATAAGTAATAGGATCAAAGTAATTACTATTAATTTTGATTTTTTTATCAACCTATCACCCCCATTTTACCTCGCTTGTATACTTACGAATGTACTCCATCAACCTTTGTGAATTTCTCTATTTAACAAAACTGCATTTCAATTGAATAAGGAAACAAAGTATTCCTCATTAAATTTGTCTGAAGGATTTGTTCATTTGATAAACGATGTTCGCAATGGAGGGGACGGACGAACCCTTCTTAAACAATGAATGTTCTACTTCAAGAAATTGAAACTAGGCTAAAAAAATTATTAAGACACTGGTCGGAACATCCTTGAATTGACCCAACCATTGAATGAATTTTGCATGATAACCATTTATGATAATATGACCAGTCTTCCTTGCAATAATCAGTTAGTGTTCGACTATGTTCCCAAGCGTCTGTAAAAAGTATGCTAACTGGTTGCAAGAAATGCTCGATTAATTCACTGCTTTGGGTTTTACGATGCGTCCTTTATCACAAAAGCAAAATACTAGCGAAAAGGTGGTTGCCTTTTCTTTTGATGATGGTGCGACTAGGAATACATATCAGGTATTTAAAGTATCGAACCTGGCTCGATTATATTGCTGTACGTCATGTATGACAGCTGAAAAGAATCACTGGAATCGTTAAAAAGAATCGTGGAAAGTTTAAAAGTGAAGGGATATAAATTTAAAACGGTTTCTGAAATGGTGGAATAAAAAAAGGAGCAGACTCGTTAAAGAGTCTGCTCTATTCTATTTTGTAATAAGAACAGGAACATTTGCGTCGTGTAATACCTTTTGACTGACGCTTCCAAGTACGAATTTTTTCAGTCCAGTCAGTCCTCTGCTTCCAATGACGATGAGATCGATGTTATATCTCTCTGCATAGGCACAAATCGTATCAGAGGGAGCTCCATTAAGCAAAGCGGTTCTTGTCTCGACTTCAGGGGGCACTTGCATTTGCGCTTTGTGCAAGATTTCCTCGCCATGTGTCTGCTCAGCTTTTTCAGCCTCAATCACTTCTTCCCGAACCATAGAAGTACTTGCAACGCTTAGCGGATATACACCGCCATATAATGGCAGAGGGGATTCGTGCATCACGTGAAGAAGCGTCAATTCTGCACCTGAATTTTTTGCGATTTCAGAGCCGTTTCTCAATGCTTCAATGCTGCCTTCTGAACCATCAATTGCAACGAGAATTTTTCTGTATAACATCATATGTTCTCCTTTCTTATAAAAATAAATTAAAAGGCAGAATATTTTGAAAATAGCCTTTGTTTAAGAATACCCTTTCATCAGAAAATCAAACAAAAACCATTCCCTCTCTTTCCAAAACTTAAACACCTAGTGAAAGGTTGAATAAATAAATTACTATGAAAAAATGAATCAATTTCCTTCAAAGATTATCTTATATCCATTTTTAAATTTATTTTTATGTCACAAAATAAACCACTTTCTCGTCTTGTTTGTAAAATCAGAAAGTGGTGATTCATTTGAATAAATTTGATGTGGCAATTGTTGGCGGAGGAATCTCTGGATTGACGGCTTCAATCTATTTAGCGAAGGCTGGTTTATCTGTTGCCGTTTATGAAAAAGGAAAAGAAGTTGGCGGGCGTGCCCAATCCGTAAAGAAAAATGGTGCGATGCTAAACCTTGGGGCACATGCCATTTACAAGGGGGGAGAAGCAGAAAAGATTTTGAAAGAATTAGGTGTGACTGTATATGGCGGAACTCCGGATACGAAAGGGGATGCAATATGGATTGGCAAGCTGCATGCTCTGCCTAGCTCTTTAACATCGCTCTTTACAACACGATTATTATCCTGGTCCGGAAAAATGGAATTGGGTAAAATGATAATTCGATTGCAAAAGCTGACTCCTGAAAAGATACCGCATATCAGCTTGCGGGATTGGGCAGAAAGTGAGATTACTGATCCGATGGTCCGTCACATCTTTTATGCTTTATGCCGAACGGCAACGTATGGTATTGATTTTGAACGTTTACTTGCCGGCGCAGTACTTAAGCAATTGCAGCTTGCATTGAATGGTGTCACATATGTAGACGGCGGTTGGCAGTCAATGGTCGTTAGCCTGCGAGATAAAGCACTAAAAGCCGGAGTCACTATTCATACGCAAAAATCGGTTTCAGCGATTGAATATGAAAATGGCAGCCATCATGTGCAATTTAATGATGGAGATCAGATAGAAGCTCTATTCGTAATTGTAACGACGGGGCCAAATCAAGCGAACAAAGTTGTTAAAGGGGCAGAACATTCTTCTCTTCATGAGTGGAAAGAAAAATCGTTGCCTCTTTATGCGGCTTGCCTGGACGTTGTACTTAAAAAGCTTCCTATGCCGAGTCACAATTTTGCGATTGGGATTGACCAGCACATTTTATTTACGAACCAGTCACGTGCTGCGAAATTAACGGATGATGGTTCTGTTGTTATAAATGTTCTGAAATACCTTGGATTCGAAAAAGAAGTGAACGTGAAAGCAGTTGAACAAGAACTGGAACAAGTTATGGATCTCATGCAGCCTGGGTGGAGAGAAGAAGTAGCAGCGCGACAATTTATACCTCATATCACCGTTGTTCAAAATACTGCTACGGTTCACACATCGTTTTTGGATCCTGCAGTTCCTGAAATTCCAGACCTATATATGGCAGGAGATGGAATGGGGCATGGAGAAATGTTGGTGGACGCAGCATTTGCGAGTGCCAAACGTGCCTCAGATAAAATCATTCAGAAATCCGCTTTCAATAAGATAAGAAAGGAAGCTTAAAGATGCTCGAATCTAGTACTGTAAGTCTTTTTACATCCTATCAGCCACTGTTGTTTTCCCTGGCATACCGTATGCTTGGCAGTGTCCAGGATGCAGAGGATATTGTGCAGGAAGTGTATATTACGATGAACGAAAAATCAGTACAGAACGTTCAAAACGTGAAAGCGTATCTTTGTAAAATTGTAACGAACCGTTGTATAGATGAGTTGAAATCAGCCAGAAAGAAGCGGGAAACTTACGTGGGACCCTGGCTGCCAGAACCAATTGTGAATGAGAAGCTGGAATCAGATCCAGCAAATAAGTATGTCATGAAAGAATCCATTTCCACAGCTTATTTGCTTTTATTAGAACAACTTTCTGAAACCGAGCGAGCCGTGTTTCTTTTACGGGAAGTGCTTCAATATAATTACGAAGACATTGCTGATGCAGTTGGAAAGACTAGTGCCAATTGCAGGCAAATTTTTCTGAGAGCGAAAAATGCATTAGGAGCTCATCCGGAATATCACAAAAGGCCATCTGAAAAAGCTGTTACCATTACAGAACAGTTTGTTTCTGCAATCACTTCTGGCGATGTTAGCACATTATTACGACTATTGGCAGTGGATGCGAAACTTCTTTCGGATGGCGGCGGAAAAACGAAGGCTGCCTTATTGCCGATTTTGGGTGCTGAACGTATTGCTCGTTTTTGTATGGGAGTTATGTCGAAAACAACACAGAAAATCACATATACCCTTCAACAGGTTAACGGGGGACCAGGAATGCTCATCTACATGGATGGTCGATTGTACGGTGTTATTTCGTTCAACGTACAAAATGAACAAATCCAAGATCTGTATTTTATCGTGAACCCGGAAAAACTTGTTCATGTGAAACAGGTACAACGATGAAGATTCAAAAAAGAATATTCATTCAAGCGCCGTATCTACCAAAAATCCGTTCAAGGAAAAAGAGTGGCTTTACGCTTTTTATGCCAATTGAAATAAAGAAAAATGACACGAATCTAGAAACTATTCTAAAAGATAATGAAGAATCAACTCGGAGGCACACAATGAATCCAATCCTGCTAGACTTTCCAACAGAATTCACAACTGATAGACTTTTAATCCGCATGCCTATGCCCGGTGATGGCAAGGCTGTATATGAATCAATCAACGCTTCACTTAACGAGTTGAAGCCATGGATGCATTTTGCTCACATTGATCAAACGGAAGATGATGTAGAAGCAAACATTAGAGGCGCACATACGAAATTTTTAAATAGAGAAGATTTGCGTCTGCTTGTCTTCTTAAAAGAAACTGGCGAACTGGTCGCCTCGTCTGGTCTGCACCGGATTGATTGGGATGTTCCGAAGTTCGAGATCGGATATTGGGCGGACAGCCGGCATTCCGGTAAAGGATATGTAACAGAAGCTGTACAAGGAATAACAGAATTTGCAGTAAACGAATTAAAGGCACGACGTATCGAGATCCGATGTGATCGACGGAATAAGAAGAGTGCGGCGATACCTGAGCGATTAGGATTTACGCTAGAAGGCATCTTACGTAATGAATCACTTGCAACGGATTCGACTCTAAGGGATACATGTGTATACGCGAAAATATTTTAGGACCAGTTAAAGAGTTGCATTAGCAGCTCTTTTTTCTTTTTCATTTACCTAATAAATCTGTTCATATAATTATTTTAAAATACAAAAAGTCATTGTATTTCCTTTTTTTATCAATTAGAATAAATCGAATCCTTCTATTTTATAAAGAAAATTTAAATAAAAAGGTGAAAACATGAACGAATTAAAGTTTAGAAATATGCTGAGAAAAACCAAGAGCCAAGACCCTGAAAAACGATTTGAAGCACTGGATGCTTTATTTGAATATAAAGAAACACCGGATTTAGAAGTCAGAGTTGACCTGTTAAAAGAAGTGGTTGAGACAGCAGCGAGTTCTTTTCCTGATCCCGTTGATGTGTGGGACCAGCCCTCTTATTATTTAACTGACTTTGTGTGTGACTATGCAATGCCTGAAGTAGTCGAACATTTAATCAAGTA
The DNA here is from genome assembly GCF_031457135.1 of Fictibacillus barbaricus. Classification (GTDB taxonomy): domain Bacteria; phylum Bacillota; class Bacilli; order Bacillales; family Fictibacillaceae; genus Fictibacillus; species Fictibacillus barbaricus_A. The sequence continues at coordinate 445,833 of NZ_JAVDWA010000001.1, forward strand.
TTTTGACAAACTATCACCTGATGCAAAAGTAAGAGCGTTGGAATTATTTTTAATCACTGAAGATGAAGAGATCTTTTTTGAAATTGAAGATAAAATCGCAACGTTAATACATGAAGAGGAAGTAATTTTGCCAGTCGAACAGCTCTGTGAATACCCTGTCTTCGTGCGCAATGTGGTTGATCAGGTTTTGGATAAATTAAATTCTCCTCATTATAAATACATGATGTATGATTTTATTCTTGCAATCAATGAATCCGGGGTAGAGCCGGGTTACAAGAAACAAAACGTTTTGTCGGTTCTTTTAAAAGATTATCAGGATCTGAGGAGAGAATATCTTTCGTATGACAAAGATTATCAAGCGAAATACGTGTACACATCTTGGAAAGAAGACTATTTTAAACTTCGCTATAATATGAACTTGCTTCTTCAACTCACAAACTATTATTTTACGAATGAGACCGAAGAATTTTTAAAAGAAGCGACACACTTTAACGATCCGGTTATTGCTGCAAAAGCGGTACACATATGTATGGAAAAGAACCTTGATGTTGATAAGGCAATTCTATCTAAATTAGCGGCTGATTTAGAAAGTGCAGAAATGATTTATTGGGACCTGAAATCAAGCAATAAAGAGCATTTATTTCCAAATCAAGAGGACAAGCAGCCTCTCATCGCTAAATCAAAATTATTAACTCATATCGTTTATCTCCGCGATGAAGAAGATCAAATGATAGGAAAGTTTCCTGAACAAATCAATGTTCTAGATTCGATTGAAACGGAAAATCAATACGGACAGCCGATTCGTTATTTTTTAATGAGTTTCAAAGAAAGCGATACAGAATATGTTGGATGGGTAGGCGGATTTTCTCTAGAGGACGGTGATGACACAGCGCATGTATGGGAGGGGACCTATACGGATTTTGTTGAATTAAAATCAAAGTCCATTTCTGAACATAAAGAAGAGTTCTTTTCGAAGAGAGCAGAATTAAGTCAAAAATATCATGAAGAGATCCATTATAAAAGTTCACCTAAACTGCCAACAGGCTTGTGGTTTTTTTATGCGATCCTCATTACGCATTGGGGAAAGATGCTGATCAATGGAATAGACGACGAGATTTATATTTCGATCGGATTTACCGTAATCGGTCTTCTTCTAACCGTTTATGAGCTATGGAAAAAGAAACGGAGCCAAGTTGTAATTGTTGGCCAAGATGTAGTTGTAACGAAAGGCAAGAATAGTAAAGCAATGAAGATTCAGGACATCAAGAAAGTAAAATACAATAAAAAACATGTGCAAATCTACAACAAGCAGAATGATATTCAACTTCTCATCCCTTTTAAGTGGGTAAATTATGATCATTTCTCACATGTCTTATTTGAACATACACAGCATTTGCGTGAGGTCCCTTTTATAGAAGAATAGATACATAGGAGGCTATCACTTGATTAAAGCCATTTTTTTTGATTTGTATGAAACGCTCATAACGGAGTGGAAGGATGAAGTGAAAAAAGCAGTCTATTCGACCAATGATTTAGGACTAGATCCGAAAGTGTTTAAACAAGAATGGGACAGCAGAAGAGCTATGAGAATGGATGGAACTTTCCCGGATCATCAGAGCGTTTTGAGGGATATCTTGAGTGTATACGGTAAAAAAATTGATAATAAAGTGATTGAAGAAGTGCATCAAGAAAGAGTCCGTGCAAAAGCCGTTCCTTTTCAAGAGATGCATCCGGAAGTGATTGAATTGCTTAAACAGCTAAAAACGTTAAATATAAAACTAGGTTTGATCAGCAATTGCGCTCCAGAAGAAATAATGTCTTGGAACACTTGTAAACTGCCAAACTATTTTGACACCGTTATCTTTTCTTATGAAGCAAAGTGTGCAAAACCATCACCGCAAATCTATCATATTGCCTGTGAAAAACTTGGTGTAACACCTCAAGAGTCCATTTTCGTAGGTGATGGAGGATCTGATGAATTATATGGGGCAAGAGATGCAGGGATACAAGCGTTTCAAGCAGCATGGTTTTTGCCTTCACATATGAGTGAGAGAAATAAGGATTTCCCGAAACTAACAAACCCATTGGACCTCCTTGCTCAAGAAAGCATAAAGTCAATTAGCGTATAATCAAGAGCAGGTTAGGGAGGATTCAAAATGACATCAAAAATGCTGCTGTCGATTGTGATAATTTTACTCCTTGTTTCAGGCTGTGGAGGTAAACAGTCCGTTTTAAGTGAAAACGAAAAGAATAAAAGTAAAACGTTTATGCCGAATAAGGAAGACATCGTTCAAGATTCATTCGAATTAACGAATGTGGATAAGTTAGAACAGTTTATTTCAAATATGAGTAACAAACAGCCAAATAAGATTCGAGTCGTCCGTTATCTCGAAGGTGTAAAATTCGATGATCCTGACGTTCCGATGATCTATGATCTTCAATATGTTTATGATATGCAAGCACAAGTAGGCTGGGTTCAAGTGCAGCCTGATGCCAGCCATGTACCTGCAAAACAAGCTGAAAAAGAAATAAAAATGAAGAACCCGCAGCAATGCAGTACGATTACCAAGGACGAAGAAAGAGGCTATTACATGCTGACGGAATGTCATGATGCGTGGGAATACGTCCTCTTTCCATTAGAAGGGGATATCGTCGGGAAAACGAGAGGATCTGGCTGGTAAATGTTGAGTGGGATAAACGAATAGGGATGAATATACAAAACAAAAATGTAGAATCCGCATTTTAAACGATTAAAAGAGGCAGTTCGCTTAGAACAGCCTCTTTTTCTTTATATTGTTCATATATCCAAAACCACGGCCATTTCCTTACCAAATCTGTCACCGTGATCAACAAATCCTAAGCTTGCATATAATTGGTGTGCTCCTCGATTTTCAGGATGATAGCCAACCACGATTCTTTTGGCATTTGTTTTATTAATCAGTTCATCAATCATTAATTTTGTGGCGGTTTTACCGATGCCTTTTTGTTGATAGTTTTTGTCGACCATTATGCGATATATCCAATAACCGTCCAGTTCTTCCATTATGGAGTTAAACATAAGAAAACCAACTGTTTTTCCTTTATAGTAAATGGCATATGGTTTTAAGGAAGGTTCAAATTTAGATTGAGCAATTGAAACCGCATTAGGTTCTATATGACCGGCTTGATGATCAGCAAGTTCTAACGTACAGCATTCATACCAATTTTTTGCATTTAATTCTACAAGTTCTACGAGATTATGAATGATAAATTCCCCTTTTTTCATCTTTGATTTAATTCCTATATGTTCCCATTTAATTTTAACATATTATCATGAAATACCTCTATGTAGATTACTGGAGGTTGTTCATTTTTATGACGATAGAAACGGTTCTTTCGTACTAAATACAAAATATGACAATGGGCTCTATGAAACTCCAAAATACAATTTTCGGTAGTAACATCTCTTTAACTTTCTGAATATTCGTATAAATTTAGAGGAAAGGGTGATATGATGTTGCTTGCTAGCTAATTTACTGAAAAAGGAAAATGGAGGTTTTATGATGATGAAAAGAAAATGGGTTGCGATGGGGATCGCAGCAACGCTCGTATCAGGAGCACTTGGCACACAAGTTTCAGCTGCTTCAAACGAAGTAAAAGTGAAAGCACAAAGTGATTTCGGAACACCCTCATTTTTAGCAGGAAAACTAACCACACCATCAAAGGATGCAGCTCAGAAGGTTCTTTTCGATTACATGAATAATCATAAATCCTCTTATAAACTTGGCAATAAGAAAGCAGAAGATTCTTTTGCTATTAAAGAAAGCACAACAGAAGCAGATGGGACAAAGGTACTTCGGCTTCAGCAGCAATACAACGGCGTTCCTGTTTGGGGATCGACACAAGTGGCGCATGTCACAAAAGATGGAGTGCTGAAAGTTGTATCTGGCTCAGTTGTTCCGGAATTGGACAAGCAGGAAAAATTGCAAAACACCAAAAAGATCCAATCTAAAAAAGCGATTCAGATTGCAAAAGATGCATTGGGAATGACACCTACATTTGAAAAAACACCGAAAGCAGAGCTCGTTGTTTTCATGAAAGACGACGTTGCTCATTATGCATACTTCGTTAACTTAAACTTTTTAACACCTGAACCTGGGAATTGGAATTACTTTTTAGATGCAGCAACAGGTGAAATACTAAACCGATACAACAATATGGATGGAGTATCCGGGACAAGCACGACCGGAACAGGAAAAGGCGTCTTAGGTGACTCAAAAACATTGAACCTTACACTCTCGAGCGGCAAGTATTATATGCAGGACAACACGAGAGGAAGTGGGATCTTGACGTATGATATGAAAAACCGTACGTTCCTTCCAGAGCTTTTTCTTCCAGGAACCCTTTATAGCAGCACAGATAATGTGTTGGACAGCACATATGAAAAAGCGTTTGTTGATGCCCATTACTATGCAGGTGTGACGTACGATTATTATAAAAATACATTTGGCCGAAACTCATATGATAATAAAGGCGCACAGATTAAATCTTCTGTTCACTTTAATAAAAACTACAACAACGCGTTCTGGAACGGTTCACAGATGGTGTATGGAGATGGTGACGGAACAACCTTTATTCCTCTCTCTGGCGGAATCGATGTCGTTGCCCATGAACTTACACATGCTGTGACTGAAACGAGTTCAAATCTTACGTACCAAAATGAATCAGGTGCACTGAACGAGGCATTGTCCGATATTTTCGGGACACTCGTTGAATACCAAAGCAACAACAATCCCGACTTTGAGATCGGTGAAGATGTGTACACCCCAGGCACCGCTGGAGATGCCCTTCGTTCCATGTCTAATCCAGCTAAATATGGAGATCCAGACCACTATTCAGTACGGTACACAGGAACAGGTGACAACGGCGGCGTTCATACAAACAGCGGAATCATCAACAAATGTGCTTACTTGTTGAGTGAAGGCGGAACTCATTATGGCGTAACGGTGACAGGAATTGGACGTGCGAAGCTAGGAGCAATCTTCTACCGCATGAACACTTCTTATTTAACGTCTTCATCCAACTTCAGCCAAGCTAGAGCGGCAGCCATCCAATCTGCAACAGACCTGTATGGTGCTTCATCACAAGAAGTAACATCCGTTACACAAGCTTTCAATGCAGTAGGCATTCAATAATGTTAACAACAGCTGATTCTGAAAAAGGGATCGGCTGTTTTTTTGTCCAAAAGTGCATTAGATTGGATGACGAGTACGAATATGTGTAAACTAACCAATATTGTACTTTTTATTTAACAAATAGATTAGAAGGTGAGAATTTTATGAAAGCAGTTCAAGTGACGGGATACGGTGATGTTGACAAGTTAGAAGTTGTGGAAAAGTCAGTACCAGAGCCTAAAAGTAATGAAGTCCTTATTAAAGTAAAGGCATGTGCAATTAATAATACAGAGATATGGATGAGAGAAGGCGCCTATGGTTCGGGTACGAAGTCAGGATGGAAGCCTGAGGGAGTTCAGTTTCCAAGAATTCCGGGATCCGATATAACAGGGACTATTGTAAAAGCAGGAAATCAAGTAGAAGAAAGCATGATAGGAAAGGATGTAGTTCTGTTCCCGTTTACTTCCAGCGGGAAGGAAGGCTTTGAGCATATTTCTGAAGACATGTCTTTCATAGGTTCTGAGTATGATGGAGGCTATGCCGAATACGTAGTTTGGCCAGTGGACCTTTGCTTTGATATGCCTCTTCCAGACTACATAGAAAGCTCGGTTTTCTCAGTAAGCGGTCTTACAGCTTGGCATATGGTCGAACAAATCCAAGCCAAGCCAGGTGAAACGATAATAGTAACCGGCGCGAATGGCGGTGTGGGATCATTAAACGTTCAGATTGCTTCTAAAGTATTCGGTGCGAAGGTTATTGCAATTGTTGGAGATCTGACTTTAAAAGAAAGAATACAAGAATTAGGAGCGGCACATGTACTCTCTTATAAATCGGAAAACCTTGCTGAAGAAATTTTAGAAGTAAATGGCGGTCCGGTTGATTCGGTGTTAGATGTTGTGGGTGATGCCTTGTTTTCAACTTCTCTACAAGTATTGAAGAATGGCGGAAAGTTTTGTATCTCTGGCTCAGCAGGGGGGCAGCAAACGGAACTTGATTTTCGAACCCTCTACTTAAAACACATTACTTTATATGGGTCTGTTTTAGGTACTCGAGCAGAGTTTAAACGTATGCTTGACGCGATTTCTGAAGGGAAGATTAAACCAGTCATTGAACGTACCTTTCCGTTAGAGAAAGCAAGAGAAGCCCAAACTTTTTTTAAAAACTCAGGTAAGCTTGGCAAGATTGTTTTACTTCCAGAGGAATAGAATGTAAAAGCGTACACTCAAAGATTGAGCAGTGCGCTTTTTTTATGACTCTGTATCAATGGGAGAAGCAATTTTGTCATGAAATAGATCAAAATAAAGCTGGCCATTCGTACCGCGGACACAATAGGACACATCAGACAAAATGAGTCCACGTTGATCTAACTCTGTATGAAACCAATCTTTGGTGAGTTTATTTTGGGTGAAATTTTTTTCTATCAACTGGCCGTCCATTATTAATTCAATCGGAAAGGCAGACTTTGCCGGTGTAAATATCCCTAGATCTTTTTTTGTCGTGTTCCGAAACGGTAATTTTTTCAATACTGATAATTGTCCTCCTGCTTCTACAACGGCATATTCCACTTCATCGATGTCAAATATATCTTTTGCCCTTAATGCTTGATTCATCGAATCTAGTGTAAACTTTAATTTCTTCATATTTTTTTCAAGTATTTTTCCATCTTGTATGATAACGGTAGGTTCACCACTAAATAATGCTCTGATATTTCTATTTTTTAATGAAAGGATAGTGGAGAAGAAAGTGATACCTCCGAATACAAGTAATGAAACAATAAAATTACTAAATTTAATAGAAGTATTGAATGTTAAGTTGCCGGCAATAGCCCCTAATGTTGTAGAAGCAATAAAATCATGATAGGTCATCTGAGCAATGGTTTGTTTACCAAGCAGGTGAACGATGTAAATGATTAATGTAAATGCGGCCAGGGTTCGGATTATTACTTCGATAGTTCCATTCATAACTTCTCTCCTTTATTTGTTCTTCCTATTTTTTAACATGAAAAATCAAAAACATACATTCAATAAATGATTTAAACGATTTTAGCGTTTGAGTTTTGATAAAATGAACTTAGCAAAAAATGTTAAGAAGCAGCATTTGTACGTGGGTATGATAGAAGCAGGGTAGGTGATCAGGGAATGGATTACGAAGTTAGTATTCAGCGGACACTGGATTATATTGAAGAGAATTTGCATGAGCGCATCACGCTTGAGGAACTTGCAGAGCTCGCTTGTTTCTCGCCTTTTCATTATCATCGGGTGTTTCATTTTTTAGTTGGTGAAACCGTTATGGAATATGTGAGAAAAAGAAGACTCACATTTGCAGCACATAGATTATTGATCTCCGACGAAAAAGTGATCGATATCGCACTGGATCTCGGATTTCACTATCATGAATCATTCAATCGTGCTTTTAAAAAGTTCTTTGGCGTTTCACCAAGACAATATCGCGAGGCAAACATCGCACCAAAATTTCTGCATCAAAAAGCTTACCTGAATAGGAACCGATTGACGGGAGGACTTACATTGGAAATGAAGTTAGTTACAAAACCGGCATTCAACATCATTGGGTACGAACTGAAGACAAGTAACATAGATGGTGAGAACAATCGCGAAATACCGAAGTTCTGGCAGCATTATCTGCAAAACAATCTTGGCGCAAAAATTCCGAACCCACTCAACAAAAACGAAGAATTTGGATTATGTACGGACTATAATATAAAAACGGGTGAATTTGTTTATCTGATCGGTATGGAAGTGGCAGCAGGAACACCTGCGCCAGAAGGAATGACATACAGAAGTTTTCCTGAAATGGAGTATGCTGTTTTTACAACACCTAAAGCAAATGAGGAAGACTTTTCAGCATCCATTCAATCAACGTGGGTTGAGATCTTCTCAAAATGGTTCCCGGATTCAGGATATGAACATGACGGTACCATAGAGTTTGAACTGTATGATGAGAGATGCTACGGAAAAGAAGGAAAGCAGATTGACATCTACATCCCAGTAAAAAAGCAGGCAGCGAAAGTGAAATAAGGAAATGAACCTCTGGACGACGATTATGTTCCAGAGGTTTTTTTGATTTTAACAAAGTTTTTCATATTTTGATTGTGATTGTCGACTCGCGAGTATTAAAAAAAATCCGCGAGATTATAGCCAGAATCCGTGAGATTATTGAAATTTTCGTGAGATTGTTGCTGAAATCCGCGAGATATAGATGGACCTCCTATTATTGCGAGAAAAATTGGAATTTTGTGTTAAAATCAGTCTATATATACAAATAAAGGGGGCAGGAAGATGAGCAACCCGTTTTTTAGCCTTTTTCCGTTAGTAGGACTTTTATTTTATTTAGCGATTCCGATTTTTGTAGTTTATGTGGCATTAACCATTATTAAATTGATGAAGCAGAAGAATGAATACTTAATGGAAATAAGGGATGAGTTAAGGAAAAATAGCTTTAAAGGATAGTTGAAAATTTTTTAGTTTCGCCTATCCAAGGGAGGTCAATGATTGAATATCCTAGCGTTGTTATTGTTTGCGATTGTATTCGGCGGGATTGAAATGATAGCAGAAAAGAAATTCAGAAAAAAATTTAACATTCCAAAGAAATATGGTTTTTGGTATAGAAGTGTAAATGGTTTTCATAGATGGGGAGAAATTCTCATTATCTTCATCTTTGTAATTGTAGGCGGGATAATGGGTTATGGGAACATGAAAGAAGGGGCTAATTGGATTTCGAAGTATTGGTTTTTCATATTCATTATTATTTTAAGTGCATTTCGAATTTTAATGGAATGGAAATATGATAGAGAGAGCAAAGAGTACATCGTACAATTTTTCTCATTCATCGGTTTTACAGCAATTTTCTTACCCATTCTTATACTTTTCTTTAACCACAAATGGTGAACAAGATGAACTTACGATATGTGATAGACGATAAAACATTGTCAGTTGATTCCTTCTTATGTTTAGTAAATGCAGTTTGGCCGGGAACCTATCATGAATTTCGAACGTTAGAAGCCATAAAAAATACCATCAACATTACGGCGTGGGACGAAGAGAGATTAGTAGGCTGCGCCCGCATTTTAACTGATGGTTATTTCTTTGGGACGATTTCAGAGGTTTTAGTACGACCGGATTATCAAAAGCAAGGCATAGGCAAACGTCTTATGGAACTAGCGTGGGAAGCAAGTCCAACCTCACTATTTTTTGGGGCTCAGCCTGGTAAAGAAGAGTTTTTTGAAAAGCTGGGATACACCAAGTCCATACAATCGTTTCAGAGAAAAAAGGAACGCGTAAAATAAATCTTAATGAGGGTAAAAGATGATTGCGTTTATAAAAGAACTACCAACTAATAAGAAAATTGCTAGTGTTCACTGCATTCCTATTACCGAAAACGGAATGATCATGATGGCTTGGGACGAAGACGAGCAGCTCCTGACGACGATTGGCGGGAGAATCGAAGGCGAAGAAAAAATAAATACAGCGCTTGACCGTGAAGTAATGGAAGAAGCGGGAATAACGCTTCAGGATGAGAAGATTCCATTTGCTTCATGGTACTGGGAATCTACGAATACATATACAATCTGGTTCTTAGCAAAGGTAGACGAATTTGTATCCACAGCTTTTAACCATGAAAAAACAGGATATGTCATCTTTAATTTTGAAACTGCAAAGCAAATGATTTCTAAGATTGAACAGAAATCCGAGATCAGAATTCAGATTTTAGAGAAAGCAGAAAAAATAGCTGAAGATTTGGAATGGATTTAAAATATGGAGAACAGTATCATGCAGAATCAACAAGTAAAAGTTAGATTAAGAGATTTATTGATAGATGATGCAAACGACCGTTATCAATGGTGTCTGGATGAAGAAGTAACGAAGCATCTTAACATGCCTGAAAAAAACCCCTCCTTTTAGCAAGGAAGAAACTCAAGAATGGATTCAGAAATGTATCGATAAAAGCAATGGGTATGAACAAAAGCTATTCTTACTGAAAACGGGGAACATATAGGATGGGTTGATCTCAAAAACATTGATAGGATGAACAAGCATGCTGAACTTGGAATCGCTATAGGGAACAAGCGATTTTGGGGAAAGGGATATGGATTAGCAGCTATGAGAGCAATGCTCAATTTCGGATTTACAGAATTACATTTAAATAAAATTTGGCTTCGGGTTGAGATCGATAATGAAAAAGCCATCAAATCTTATAAAAGAGCTGGATACATAGAAGAAGGAATACTGCGGCAAGATCGATTAAGAAATGGAAAATTCGTTGTCGTTTGAGAATGAGTGTTTTAAAAGAAGAGTGGAAGAATAAATAAAAGCTTGAGGACAGATGCCTCAAGCTTTCCGCATTTGTTGTTCTAATAAGGAAAATAAGTAATCTACAGCATCACGTCGTTCTGTCTTTAAAAATTCGCTGATCTCATTCAGATTATTCTTCAACGTTACGAGTCTTTTAAACTCAGGCTGTTCACCATTTGCAATAAGCTCATTACAATAAGCAGTATAGTATTGCTGGAATTCCTTTAAAGTAAGATCGAGATTAATGTGAAACAATACCGCTATAAAATCATATGTTCCGCCGGTTTTAATGAATTGTACTTCACTATCACACAATTTTTCAACATCATCGATTCCAATTTCTTCTGATAACTCTCTCAACACACTTTTTTCGAGATCAAAATACGTACCATTTTTATCTTCATCACTGAGACTGCCGCCGACACATTGCAATCTGCCGGGGTATGCGGTATGATTAGCCATTTCACCAAAAACAAAGTACGAGTCCTTTGTTTCTACTAAACCAGCTCCGTAGACTACTTTGCAGCTTTTATCATCAGCCGTATCATATCGTACGGAATGTAAGTAATGGGCATAATCCGTAGTGCGCAGTATGATATCAAAACGATCTTCATGTTCCTCAATGGAATGAACATGAAAGATTTCTCCTCTGGTAAATCTCTCATTCACGTTAATTTGTTTCCAATACTGTTCAATTTCAAAATTATGCTGATCGGATAATTCTACAGCATGGCCATCAGCTCTAACTTTTAATGGTTTTGTGATAGGGGTTAATACAGTTGGTTTCATTTTGATGATCCTCATTCTTTTAACGTTTTTTCTCTTGCATAAACGAAGAGGGGTTCAGCTCTTCGCTTTCAATCACGATTGCCGTTAATCCCGAGTCTGTTCGAGTTTCGTGAAACTCATCCATTGTCCAAAAGACTGCCTCTCCAGCCTTGATGGGAATAAATTCTCCACTTTCACCACGGACAAACCCATTGCCGCTTACGATCAGCAGCAACTGTGGAACGACAGCTTGGTGATAGCCGATTATTCCACCTTCCTCTAAATACATGCATCCAATATGAGCGGGTTTTTCTGTTTGGACAATACGTGACATCACAAAATTAGAGTCAAACTTATCGATATGTTTTCCGACTTCCTTGCCAAAATGAAAAAACTGCATGATATACCTCCTGAAGTTAAAACATATAAGGTCCAACTGTTAAGGACAAAAAGATAATATTGACCACTACAAAATAACTAATAGTAGCAAGCATCCCCCAATTGCGTCTTTTCCCAAGAAGAACAGCTATGCCACTGATCAATGCGATAAGGACAGGGAGAACAAATGAACTGCCGCTAAACGTTAGAAAGTCGGGTGCGAAAAAATAAAAATGATCGTTAAAAAGCGTTTGCACAAAGATTAACTGAACACCAAGATAGAGAGCTAAAATCGCATACTTCACACGTTTATCTTCATCCTCCATGAGCTGAAGTTTCACGAAATAAATAACGATTGCAAATAGAACAGCTGGCGCGACCCAGTACAAAGCGCTCATTCCAAGAATTAATCCTTTGAACATAGAAAGAATGGTACGGGAGGTGGCTTGTTTAATATCTTCGTTCGTTGTGATAAGACTTTTCTCAACGATATCTTTATTAGTGGAGGCACCGCTATACGTAAATTCATCTTGTCCAGTCATGTTCATCCACATAATCGAGTGATTACCGATCCAATGAGGATAAATAGAATTGTAGTTTGTAGTACTTCTTCTCTCCGTGAGCCAACTATCACCTTTTTGCTTCACTTCATACACATTGACTGCCTCTTTATCAATAGACTTCTTAGCTCGTGTTGTGAAGAGAATTCTAACTTGGTTGTTTTCATCGACTCCATATTGAACAAACTTAGGATTTTCGAGTTCAACCCCATCCTTATCCGTAAAGGTCATCGGTTCGAACTTCCAATCCGTGTTTGCGTTCAATTGATTTGTTCCGTGATAGAGGTGATATGATTTACCGCCGCTTGCATTATTAAACAGCAAATAATACACGGTTAAATCTGAACCGTTTTCTACAAAATAAAAGCTGAAATGGTTTTCTGAGATGGCTTCGTCCGTATTTAACAGAACATGTTTATAAAAGGCAGCATTCTTGTATTCATAAAAAACAGCCTTCACTTTTTTAAAAGGGTCCAAATAAATAGACTTTATAACAAAAGATTTTGAAGAGCTATTTAGTGCGACAGATTTCAAATCTTCTTTCACTTTATCGACAGACTGAACTTTGAAGGTTGCGGGATCAACGCTTAAAATTTCATGCTGCTTAAAGTAGATAATGGTACTTTTATTCGAATCCATTCCTAGAACATTTTTGTCGAGTACTTGCTCCTGTTTTCCATCAAAATGAATGAGCTGAGTCCCTTTTACAAAAATAAATTCTCTGCGATCGGTCCAGAAATTTTGTGAACCCGGGATCGAAACAGGAGTTGTTTTTTTATCGCTAACCTGCAATTTATCATTCACAAAAAAGGACAGAACCTCATTTTCTTTCGGTACATAAACATGATATCGTCCATTTTCTTCATAAACGGCCGGCTTCACTTCTCCAAATGTACCTGTATGGAGTGGCAATGATCTGCTCCATCCTTTAGACGGAAGTTCTTTTTCGTTAGCAAGATTTTGACTCGTTAATATCGAAAATACAATTAAGAAAAAGACAACAGGTATAAAGATGGGTCTAAATTTCCCTTGTGATTTCTTCATGATAGTTCCCCCTTACTGCAAAAATTCGACAAAGACCATAATTCCCCTTTTTAATCTTACATGTTCGATATATAATGATTGGAAATAAATAGAAAAATACACGAAGTGAGGTGAGGTCCGATAAAATATTGGCTATTGATCATTGCAGCTATATGTCTCTTAACAGCATGCCAAGAGAAGGAGATTAAGAGTGTTCCTAGCAAAGATGAAATTAAAATTTCATACAACGGAATTGAAAATGTGGAACGGTTGACCCATTTTATAAAGCAGATTGAGGTTCGTAAAAAGGATAAAATACGAATAAGCCATCATACAATTGAAGGAGATCCCATATACGAAGAAGTAAAGTATAATGGAAAGATTTTTAATTATAAGTTTGATAACAGTGAAGATGATTTTGGAGTCAAAGATATCAGGACGACATCTTGCCAGACGTTTCATGTGGACGAGAACGATGTGCAGATGAGTGGTTATTTGGACCAATGTGACGATGGACAACGGATTGAACTCTTTACCTTGCATTACGACTCATCAAGTGAAGATCGTTTTGATTTTGCTCTTAAATATGGACCCAATTTGGAAAATGCCATTGATACGAACAAGACTCCAATGGATAACAAAGAGAAAAATACCGTGTTTAAGAATCTCGTGTATGCTGATTTTTTAAATCAAAAATATGAGCAGGGTGTCTGTACAAACTCAAAAATGAAGTATGATCTGACCGTTTGGATGAACGGAGGTAAAAGGCATTTCAACTGGAGTGATTGTGACAAGGGGGAGGATGTTTTTACGGAAGTGGCTGAAACGATCATCCAAGTTTACGAGAATCAATAAAATAGGAAGAGAAAAATATGGAAAGCAATACGAGATTAGGATTCATTGTTTCCCTTTTTATATTAGTAGGTTTTCCGATTCTATTTACTATTGTTTCATTGATGACAGGTCAATGGAGATACCTCTTATTTAGCATCCCAAGCTCCTTTACTGCCGGATTTGTAAGCTTGATCTTTGTCATTCACCAAATAAAGAAGGAGAGGAGAAGTTCTTAATATTAAATTCTTCCTCAAAAAAACACGTGGTACGATAATCTCGCGGATTTTCCATTAATCTCGCGAAAAAGGATCATAATCTCACGAAAATTTTAATAATCTCGCGAAAAACAAATAATTCAACAAATACGTAAAAGTGTCCACCATGAAAGGACACCGAACACGTAAATGAAGGAGGGCTGACAATGTCAGCCTTCTTTTTCATAATTAACACGATCCAGCCACTCCGAAACGAGCTCCTGTACCAGCTCTCTTTTTTCAATCTGCAGCATATGTCCAGCTTGATCCATCACCACAAAAGAAGCCCGATGGAATTTATCTAACAGGATAAATGTATCCTTATAACTGCAAATCGTATCTTGCTTGCCGGTTATAATAAGAGCAGGCTGATCAACATCATCAATTTCTGCAAACAGTTCTTCATGAAAAAAGTAGCCTTTTTCCCTCCAATCTGACAGCAAAAAGTCACGGTTCACCAGCAAACGGCCAGGCTGAATCTCTCGTAAAAAATACTCCAAGTGCTTGCTATCCTGATAGATCATCAATGTTTCAAAGCCCGCTCGAATATTTGGATCCAGCTGATTTAAAAGTTCCTCGTCACGTGTCAAGACAACTTTTTCAGGCTGCACTCGATTCCTCATATGCAAGGCAGGGCTGAGCAGGCAGATTCCCTTTACTTGCTCCGGTCTTTGATGAAGAATGCCCTGAGCTAAATATCCTCCATAAGAAGTGCCGATTAGAGAAAAACGTTGTTGCGGAAGTATGTAATCAATAAGATCTAATAGATTTTGGCGTATATCATCTGAAGACTTCAAGTCGTTCGAAATCTGGCTATAACCATGGGCTGGCAGATCAACGTAAATCCGCTTATAGCCTGGGATTCTTTCAAAGATTGGTTCAATCCAAGCCTTCATCGACCGGTGATCTGTTCCCATAGCATGCAGGATAACGATCGGAAAACCCTCACCAGCTATTTCATAAAAAATACTGCCCTTAGATACCGAACAAATCATAGAGTAACTCCTTATATAAATCTTTTTAACAACTATTTCTACTCGATGGCTTTTTTTCCTTTTCAAAGCGTTTCAAAAGTATCTCTAATAAATTTCTTTTGACATTTTGTAATCGTTGTAATTATAATTGTGTGTACATACAACTATTAAGTCATTTCTTATTAACGAGGAGGATAAGATGATAAACGATCAAAAAATTGCACTCGTAACTGGGGGTAACAGAGGTATTGGTTTTGAACTAGGTAAACAATTGGCAGAGAAGGGATTTCGAGTTCTTTTAGGATGCCGAGATCTAGAAAAAGGAAAGGCGGCTGCTTTCCAATTAACGAAAATGAACCTCGATGCTGAGGCTGTTGAACTTGATTTACATAATCCTGACACACTGCAAAAAGCGTTTCGTTTTGTAGAAAAACAATTTGGAAGGCTCGATGTATTAATTAACAATGCAGGAGTTTTCCGTGATGGAAATCATCGATTAGTGGAACTTCCTGAAGGTGTGCTGGAAGGAACGATGAACACAAACTTTTTTGCTCCTTATCATATGGTTCGTGCATTCCTGCCTTTGATGGAGAAGAAAAACTACGGACGGATCATCAATGTTTCTTCTGGAATGGGACAAATGAGAGAATTCAGTGATTCCGGAAATGGTTCATACAAAATTTCAAAATTAGCACTGAACGGATTAACGCAAGTACTAGCTTCAGAAGTAAGCGGCAATATCAAAATTAATGCAGTATGCCCCGGATGGGTAAGAACAGATATGGGAGGTCCTAATGCACCGAGAAGTGTGGAAGTGGCAGCAAAATCCATTCTCTGGCTGGCTGAGATTGATGAAGATGGACCAAATGGCGGATTTTTTAGAGATGGTGAAGAAATCAGCTGGTAGAACTTATTTTAAAAAAGTTATAAGGAGGTAACAGTTTGGAAAACAAGATCGTTTTCATTACAGGAGGCAATTCCGGCATCGGTAAAGCGACAGCTCTTGAACTTGCCAAAAATGGTATGACCGTTGTTATTCTTTCAAGGAGTGAAGAGAGAGGGAAAGAAGCGGTAGAAATCATCAAGCAAGAGACCGGAAATAACAATATCCATTTAATCGTTGCAGATCTTTCCTCCCAGCTGCAAGTTAAGAAGGCTGCAGAAGAGTTTAAGCAAAAATTCAGCAAGCTCGATGTTTTAATCAATAACGCTGCAGTATTCTTGCCAAAGAGATCAGTAACAGAAGACGGTATTGAAACGACGTTTGCAACAAATTACTTATCCCATTTTTTACTTTCCCATCTTTTACTGGACTCTTTAGAAGCAAGCGGCGAAGGCAGAATCATCAATGTGGCCTCCAAACACAATGGCATAAAAATGAACTTTGATGATTTGATGGTCGAGCGAAATTATGCTTTCTATAAAGCGGTAGGTCCAACGAAACTCGGATTGATCCTTTTTACAAAAGAACTGGCAAAACGTCTAAAAGGCAGACCAATTACTGTGAACAGCCTTCATCCAGGAATCATTAAATCAAACATTATGCATCAGCTGCCTTGGTTGTTGAGATCAATATTTGGTGTAATGTCATCAAAAACAGAAAACGGAGCCGTAACACCTGTGTATTTGGCAACCTCACCAATCGTTAAAGGAATCAGTGGAGAATACTTTGAAAAGTGTAAAGCTGTTCAAACCCTTCCAAATGCAAACGACCCAGACACAGCTGAAAGACTGTGGAATGTAAGTATGAGTTTACTACGGCCAGAAGTAAAAGATCATAATTTCAGTAAAACCGAGCTGTTAAGCAGTGTGCTTTAAGCTACAGAAAAAGGAGTAAACATTAGATGGAAGCAAAAATTTTAGTAATCGGCGGAACAGGAAATATCGGAAAAGAATTGGTTAAGCTTTTGACTGAAAATGGACATAAAGTTCGAGCTGCCATTCGACCTGCAAGCAGAACAGAAGAACTGCAGGCATTTGGAGCTGAATTGGTTTCTGCGAATCTTGAAGACCAAACATCACTTGTAAATGCAATGAACGGCATTGAAAAAGTTTACTTTGCAACACCTTTCGTTCCAAATATGGTAGAGCTATCAATGAATATCATAAAGGCAGCAAAAGAATCTGAAGTAAAACATCTTGTGAAAATTTCAGGCGCTGGAGCTGATTTGGAAGCAATCACAATGGCTAAATGGCATCGTGCTATTGAAAAAGAAATGGAACAGTCAGGAATCGCCTATACATTCTTGCGTCCAAATTCGTTTATGCAAAACGTAGTGAATTTTAGCTCACATACGATAAAAGACCACGGAGCTTTCTATGCCCCGATCGGTGATGGACAAGTGGCGATGATCGATGCAAGAAATGTAGCCAAAATTGCCTTTCATGTTCTTACGGAAGAAGGTCATGAAAATAAAGCTTACTACTTATCAGGTCCTGAAGCGATTTCCTTTCAAAAAATGGCAGAGATCCTTTCAGATGTAACAGGTAAATCGATCCGCTATGTAGATGTTCCAGCTGAAAGTGCACGCCAATCTATGCTTGATGCTGGAATGCCGGTAGAAACAACCGACGCCTTGTTAGAGCTATACCATATCAATAAGTTAGGGTATACAGCCGAAGTATCAGATTCAATTGAAATGATCACGGGGCAAAAAGCAGTGACATTTGAAAGCTTTGCCAATGATTACAAATCAGCTTTTAAGGATTAAAAAATTAACAATGTCAGGAGGCAGATCAGAAAATGAAATATAAATTACTCGGAAAAAGCGGTCTCCGTGTTTCCGAACTAGCCCTTGGTACAATGACCTTTGGTGAGGATTGGGGATTTGGCGCTTCAAAAGAAGAAAGTGAAAAAATCTTTAATGCATTTGTTGAACAAGGCGGAAACTTCATTGACACAGCGGTAAATTATACAAATGGTACGAGTGAAGCTTTTTTAGGAGAATTCGTGAAATCAAAACGAGAAGAGTTCGTTATTGCGACAAAATACTCCCTTTCAACACGTCCAAATGATCCGAATGGCGGAGGAAACCACCGGAAAAATTTAGTTCAGTCTGTTGAAGCAAGTTTAAAGAGGCTGCAAACTGACTACATCGATCTTCTCTGGCTGCATGCTTGGGATTTTACAACTCCGATTGAAGAAGTGATGAGAGGGTTAGATGACCTTGTTCGATCTGGGAAAGTTTTATACATCGGTATTTCAGACACACCGGCATGGATCGTATCTCAAGCGAATATGCTCGCTCAATTAAGAGGATGGACCTCTTTTATTGGACTTCAAGTAGAATATAGCCTGATGCAGCGTGCACCTGAGCGTGATCTATTGCCGATGGCACGTTCGCTGGATATTGGTGTAACGGCATGGGCGCCAATGGCGGGCGGTGCGTTGACGGGTAAATACAGAAATGAAGATACCGAAACAGCAAAAAGGCTTTCTCCGAATAGTGCAAGATTAAAAGATAAAAATGTAGTCATTGCTGATGTTGTAGCTGAGATTGCAAAAGAAATCGATAAAAGTCCATCACAGATTGCATTGAATTGGGTCCGCCAGCAAAGTGGTGTAATCATTCCGCTTATCGGTGCACGGAAAGAATCACAGATGAAAGAAAATCTGCAATGTTTGGATTTCACACTAGATTCTGAGCATCTAACTCGTTTAAATGAAGTGAGCAAGATCGAATTGGGATTCCCTCATGATTTCCTAAAATCGGAGCCAGTATTGAATGCACTCTATGGAAAAACGTATAACAAAATAGACAATCATAGAAAGTTTTAACATTTGACAATTTACTTTAATTGAGATAATTTGTATGTACAAGCAATGCTGAAAAGGATGTTTTATCATGGAAAAAAACAATGTGGACAATTGTATTTTAGATAACTGTCTATATTTTACCGTTAATAAACTGTCTCGAGCCATCACAAGAATGGCAGAAGATTCGTTTAAAAAAACAGGTTTATCTCCAACACACGCTTTCTGTCTTATGTTAGTGAATAATAAGCCGGGAATCTCGCAATCTGAGTTAGCCGAACAGCTGCATATGATGCCTTCTACGATTACGCGTTTTATCGACAAGCTCGTTATGAAAGGGTTGATTGAGCGAAAAGCAGAAGGAAAGAGATCATTTATCTTTCCAACAGATGATGGGGAAAACACACAGCAAGAAATTCGAGCGGCGTGGAAAGATCTTTTTCAAACGTACTCTGCAATTTTAGGGGAAGAAGAAAGTCGTTTATTGACAGCTCTTATTCGTGAAGCAGGAAATAAACTAGAAAAATAAATTAAAAATCCTAGGTTAGGTTTCTTCTGGCTTAGGATTTTAAAACCTATGATAGTTGTTTGTACAAACAACTAAGAAAGAATAGAAAAGAGGAACTATAAATGAAAACTTTAGTACTTGTAGCACATCCCAATCTCGAACAATCTGTTATGAATAATGCGTGGGCAGCTGAAATTGAAAAGCATGAGAATGTAACGGTGCGCCGTTTATATGATGTATATCCGAATGAACAGATCGATGTAGAAGAGGAACAAGCACTTCTATTGGCTCATGATAGAATCGTGTTCCAATTTCCGTTTTACTGGTATAGCACACCATCACTACTAAAAAAATGGCAGGATGAAGTATTGTCTTTCGGCTGGGCTTACGGTCCAGGAGGGGATAAATTGCACGGCAAGCAATTTTTGCTGGCATTATCTACTGGTGGACCAGAAATTTCTTACGTTGCTGGAGGCTATAACCACTATACAATCAGTGAATTGCTTCGTCCGCTGCAGGCAACGAGCAATTTGATCGGAACCAAATACATCACACCATTTACTGTTCATGGCGTACGTTTCCTATCAGAAGAACAAGTTAAAGAAAGTGCAGAAAGCTATGCACAGTATGTTTTAAACGAAGATTTGTAAAAATTAGAAGGAATAAGTGGAAGTATAAAAAAACATGCTAATTCAGTAATGAATGGGCATGTTTTTTTATTTTTAAAAATCACCATACTCAGTTCCCCAAAGATGCATTTGCTTAAGAATAGGCATTAACGTTTGTCCAAGCTCGGTCAGCGAGTATTCAACTTTTGGCGGAACGGTGTTATACGATTTACGGCCGATGAAGCCATCTTCTTCAAGTTCTTTTAACTGGTGAGCAAGAACTTTATGAGTTACACCTTTTAGCAAATTCCTGATCTCGTTATATCTCAGCGTGCCGTCTTCACCTAAATGCCAAAGGATAAACGTCTTCCATTTGCCGCCGATTTTTTGCAACGTATATTCAATGGAACATTTCAATTTGCCATCTTCATTTACATGTACATTCAAAATACACTCATCCTTTCTTACTTGCAGGTAAGTATGTCACTTAAAAGTACGTTCTTATCTTTTAAAAGTTTGTCTCGTATAATGACTCCATATCAAAATAAAAAATAATCAAGGAGGAATTGATGTATGCCAACTTATCCAAGATCATTCTCTCATATCGGTCTATCTGTACCAAGCTTAGAGGAAGCAATCAAATTTTACACAAAGGTTTTTGGCTGGTACGTAATTATGGAACCTTCTGATGTAGAAAATGTTGATACACCGATTGGACAAATGTGCCGTGATGTATTCGGTAACGATTGGGAGACGTTTAGAATTGCGCACTTAGCAACAGGGGACAAGATCGGAGTGGAACTCTTTGAGTTTCCTCAAAATGAAAAACGAGAAAACAACTTTGAATACTGGAAAACTGGATTGTTCCATTTTTGTATCCAAGACCCAGACATTGAAGGGATTGTAGAAAAAATCAAAGAATACGGCGGAAAACAAAGAATGCCGATTCGTGAGTACTATCCAAATGAAAAGCCTTATAAAATGGTTTATGTCGAAGATCCGTTTGGAAATATCTTTGAAATATATACACATAGCTATGAGCTCACATACTCACAAGGAGCTTACTAAATAATAAGCTAAGGTAGCATGCCAATTCTTAAAAGGGATTGTGTGTGCTATTTTTATTCTTATTGATCTATCAAAATGGAAGCGATTACACTGTTGAGACAGCTAACAAATAAAATGAAATCATTAAAAATACCATTTATAAACTATGTAAGATTTTCTGACACGACTCTTGATTGAGCACCAAAACCCTTTAAAATGAATAAAAATACTACATGTCAGCTTTTATAACATCGGGAATGTATTAACTCAATTAGGAGGCGTTTTTCGTGAAAGAAATCATGTTTTCATTAAATAGTGTCTGGCTTGTATTAGGCGCTGTACTTGTCATCTTAATGCAAGGAGGCTTCATTTTACTTGAAGCCGGTTCAACACGTATGAAAAATGCCGGCCATATTGCAGGGAAGACCGTCTTTACGTTTGGAATGGCTTCAATCGTATTCTGGGCGGTAGGATACGGATTTATTTTTGGTAATAGCGGAAACTTCTTTGTCGGTCTGTCAGATTTCTTTTATTCCGGCAAACAAGCTGAGGGAATGAATTATTCAACGTCAGCATACTTTTTATTTCAGCTCGCATTCGCAGGCATCTCCTTAACCATCGCGTTCGGTGGTTTTGCGGAACGTGCCAAACTAACGGCATACGTTGTGTTTTCGATTCTTTTCTCCGCTATCGTTTATCCGATCATCGCACATTGGATTTGGGGCGGCGGATGGCTGGCTGAACACGGCAAGCAGGATTTTGCAGGTTCAACGGTTGTTCACTTAACGGGAGCAGCGGCATCGCTCGCAGCTACGATTCTATTAAAACCGCGAATTGGAAAATTTAATAAAAATGGTACAGTGAACAATATTTACGGTCATAATCAAGTTTTCACAGCGTTAGGCGTTCTTGTATTATGGGTTGGCTGGTTTGGCTTCAATGCTGGAAGCACGTTTGTTGTAGATGATGGCTTTTTCGGATTTGTCGCGTTAAATACAAACCTTGCAGCTGGAGCAGGAGCAATTGCAGCGTTGATCATCTCTTGGATGGTTTTAGGCAAGTCAGACATTACGACGATTTTGAACGGAGCATTGGCAGGGCTCGTTGCCATTACGGCTTCATGTGCATTTGTTGAAACTTGGGCAGCAGTTGTCATCGGATTTGTTGCCGGAATACTCGTGTTTTATAGTGTGAAGCTATTCGATAAACTGAAGATCGATGATCCGATCTTTGCGCTTTCTGTTCATGGTGCTGCAGGGATTTGGGGTACTTTATCCAATGGCTTGTTCGCAACGAAAGAACTGGCAGCAGTTGGTAAGCCCGGATTGTTTTATGGCGGCGGATTCCACCAGCTTGGGGTACAGGCGATGGGTGTTGCGGTTTGCGGACTCTTTGCCTTCGTCGTATCGTTTGCCATTCTTTACGTAATGAAAAAAGTTATGAATGGATTGCGTGTAACTGAGGAAGAGGAAATCATCGGGTTAGATGTAAGTGAACATGGAAGCTACGGTTATCCTGAAGCCTTCATGAAAGAAGAACAAAGGAAAGAAGAACAAAAGGAAGAGCAAAGCAGGTTAGCGAATTAATGATGAACGGCATAGGGGTCTGTCCCCGGGACAGACCCGGGGACAGACCCCTATGTTTTTTCATAAATAGGATGTGTTGAAATGAGCATGGTGATAAATTCGTATGATTCATTAAAAAACTGGCGCGACAGTGAAATTGATAAACATTTGACAGATTCGGCTGAATTGAATCATTTTCATGATACCGTAATGAAAAACGTATATGAAATTGCATTGGAACGAATGAAAGTACAATGCGGCGAACCGCCTTGTTTATTTTCCTGGTTTCTTATGGGAAGTGCAGGAAGGTTTGAACAGGCAATAATAAGTGATCAAGACCACGGTCTGATTTACGAGCAATCTGACGAGAAATCAAATGAATATTTTCAGAAGCTAGGAAAAGAGATCACATCAGGATTGTATGCTGTCGGTTATCCATATTGCGATGGCCATGTCATGAGCTCTAACCCGGTATGGTGCAAGTCAAAAAGAGAATGGGAAGCACAGATGACGAAGTGGCTGAAGGAAGAGAGCTTTGAATCCATTCGTTTTCTGCTGATTTTCTATGATGCACGGGTTTTAGTCGGAGAAGAAAAGTATGTTAGTGAATTAAAACAGAAAATCCATGATTATATAGAGACGAAACCTTATTTTATGGAACGATTATTAGAGAATACTATTCATGTAAAAAAAGCCGTCGGTGTCTTTCAGCAATTTTTAACGGAAACGCATGGCGCTCATACGGGCAGTATTGATCTTAAGCACTCTGGATTTCTTCCTTTTGTGAATTGCATTCGTTTATTTGCTTTAAAAGAAAAAGCAGCATCATCAACTACCCTTTCGAGGATTGATGAGCTTTCTAATTTACCGGCATATACAGCTGAACTGGATGTGTATCGGGCTGATTTTGAAAAGCTGCTGAGTTACCGGCTTAAACAGCACCAGAAAAGTACGGAAGATTATGATGATGTCCATTACTTGGATATAAAGGAACTGGATAAAGCGGAGAAAAAAGAGCTGAAAAACCTTTTTAAAAATGGTAAGAAACTTCAAGAATATACGAAGTCCATTATTAAAGGGAAGATGCAGTAATGAGATTTGATCCCCTTATCCAGTTTATGAAACAAGTCCAAGGAAAAGTGAATTCAAGTGTTTACGCTTCATTGCAAGGCCAATCCAGTGCACAGCAGCTAGCTTTCATAAGACAGTTGGAAAAAGAAGCGAGAAGTGAAAAAGCGTTGAGTATACCTTTAAATGAATTGAATGTCGTTGTGTTCGATTTAGAGACAACGGGATTTTTCCCTGATCAAGGGGATGAAATCATTTCGATCGGAGCTGTAAAAGTAAAGGGCGGGAAAATTCAGCACGATGAAACATTTTATTCGCTGGCTCGCTGCAAACAGGTGCTCTCAGCTGAAATTAAGGAACTGACTGGCATTCAGGATGAGGAGATTGCAGAAGCGCCAGAGTTATCGAAAGTGCTGGTCGATTTTTATGCATTCGTAAAAGGAGACGTGCTTGTTGCTCATCATGCCAGTCATGAAAAGAAGTTTCTGCAGCATGCGAACTGGAAGCTGTTTCGAAAAAAGTTTATCCATCGAATCGTGGATACTTCCTTTTTATATAAGATTGCTGAACCCCAAATAGAACTCGTTCGTTTAGAGGACTTTTGTGATCATTGTGATATTCAGGTTGTAGAAAGGCATCATGCATTAGGGGATGCGAAGATGACGGCGGAATTATGGAGCATCTATATAAAGAAGATTCAAGATCAAGGCTTAAAATGCTTGCACGACGTGTATGAACGGTTAGCAAGATAATACGGAAAAATAGCTGGCTTCTCTGATTGATGAGGAGTCAGCTATTTTATTTTCTAATATTAAACTGTGCGTTAATTTGACCGCGGATCATTTTGTTTCGTTCTTCTCTCATTTTTTCATTTTTCTTTTTTGTCATTTCTTTTTTTATTTCATACGTTTGAACGCCGTCTTCAATACGATCTGCAATCTCCATTAATGTTTCTACATCTGAAAAAGAGTACTTTCTAGTGCCTCTGCCGGTTCTTTCAGGGAAAATCAGTTTTCTTTCTTCGTAATAGCGGATTTTGCGTTCAGACAATCCAGTGAGTTCGCTTATGACTCCGATCGAAATGACCTTTTTATCTTTGTAAGATATTTTATCAGCTGCCATCCTAATCCCCTTTACCGTGAAATAGCTTAAATTTTTACTATTGTATCATTTTTATGTTAGTTTTTCTCACATTTGATTTCTAACGAGAAAATTTAATTTAAAAAAATGACAAAAATAAAAATTTGTCATTTGTCATTTAATGAATTATAATAAAATCATCATAAAAGTGGAGGTACGAAAATGAATAAGAGAATAGTAGGAAATAATGGACCTGAAGTTTCATCCATAGGTTTAGGATGCATGGGAATGTCAGATTTATACGGCAATGCAGACAGATCAGAAAGCATCGCTACGATCCATGAGGCGCTAGAAAAAGGAGTTACTCTTTTTGATACAGGGGACTTTTACGGTGTAGGGCATAACGAACTCTTGCTGCGCGAAGCGTTACAGGGCACGAAACGAGAAAATGCATTCATCGCTGTTAAGACAGGTGTACTAAGATCTCCGGATGGCGGTTGGATCGGAATGAACAATAGCCCGCAAGCAATCAAAAACAATCTGGCTTATACGCTTCAGCGTTTGGGCGTTGATTATATAGATCTTTATCAGCCTGCACGTGTTGATCCGAATGTTCCAATCGAAGAAACGATTGGGGCGATGGCAGACATGGTAAAAGCGGGATATGTGAAGCAAATCGGACTTTCCGAAGCGAATGCTGCAACGATTCGCAAGGCACATGCTGTCCATCCAATCAGCTGGCTTCAAATCGAATACTCATTGTTCAGCCGAGGTATTGAAGCTGAAATCCTGCCGACATTACGTGAACTCGGAATCTCTCTTTCAGCTTACGGGGTATTATCCAGAGGGCTTTTAAGCGGTAAATGGTCCAAAGATCGTCAAGGGCAAATCGATTTCCGTTCGTTCTCTCCTCGTTTTATGGGCGAGAATTTAGAGAAAAACCTGGCTCTTGTTGAAGCTTTACGTGGAATTGCAGAAGAAAAACAAACAACAGTGGCACAGCTTGCAATTGCATGGGTCCTCTCTCAAGGTGAGGATATCATTCCGTTAATCGGCGCACGCAAACGCACTCATTTAGAAGATGCTTTCGGTGCACTGGAACTCAAATTAAACTCCGAAGACCTAGCTAAAATTGAAGCTGCTGTACCGGCAGTAGAAGTTGCAGGAACTCGTTACGCAAAAGAGCAGATGGCAATGCTCGGAGTGGAATAAAAGATGGCAGCACCATTAGCAAAAGAACAAATCCTGGATACTGCAGAAGAAGTTCTCCGTCGCTTCGGCTTGGAAAAAGCCTCTGTAGTAGATGTAGCTCGTGCTTTAGGAGTAAGCCATGGAACGCTTTATCGGCATTTTCCTAGTAAATCTGCTTTAAGAGAGGCGGTTGGTGAACGCTGGCTGAAAAGAGTCTCGATTCCCCTTGCTGAAATCGTGAAAGAAAGCGGCAGTTCTATGGAAAAATTACAGAAATGGTTTCAAACATTGATTCATACGAAAAGGTCTAAAGCCATAGAAGATCCTGAACTGTTCTCCATGTATAACGCACTTGCGGAAGAATCGGTAGAGGGAATTACGGCACATATTAATGAATTGATCCAGCAATTAACGGAGATTATTGAAGAAGGCATACGAAAGAATGAATTTAAAAGGAGCGATGCGGGTCAAGTAGCGGCGGGGATATTTTATGGGACAGCCCGTTTTCACCATCCTGCACTTGCTAAAGAATGGACTTCACCCAACATTGATGAAGAATTTAGACTTGTCTGGAACCTGCTGCTTTCAGGATTGAAATTTTAAGAAGAATAATGATGAAAGACCTTGTTCGCATTTATGGACAAGGTTCTTTTTTGTACATAAGGTTTCGCCTGAAAATGTTCCAATCCCGCCATTTTCACCGTATCGAATATAGGAGTGAGCCTCTCAAGTGGCATTGAGAGGCTTTATTGTGAGTTGGAGATATCGGATTTGTTGAATTCCCATTTTCGAGGAGTCTCACATCCTACACTCCAAACAACTTATCATTGGAGGAAAATACAGAATTGACCAAGCGACAATCTTTTAGAAAGAATTTTTTCTAGAAGATTTTTGCTATAGAGATATTTTTGAAAAGTTCTTCATTGAACAGTTAATTAAAGCGAGTCCTGTAGCGGAAATGAACCCATCCAAGGGCTACAAAGTTTGCGAAAACAGCATTTAGAAAACAGCCATTA
Source organism: Fictibacillus barbaricus (assembly GCF_031457135.1). Taxonomy (GTDB): domain Bacteria; phylum Bacillota; class Bacilli; order Bacillales; family Fictibacillaceae; genus Fictibacillus; species Fictibacillus barbaricus_A. The sequence goes on from NZ_JAVDWA010000001.1 coordinate 472,923, forward strand.
TTATTTATAAAATTTGCTACTAACCGTTTGTGTCCCAGAATATTTGTAAAGAGAGAGGAGTGTGGTCGTATTTGAACGTATTCGAAGCGATTAAAACGCGAAGAAGCATTGGGAAAGTGAAAGACCTTCCTGTACCTGTTGATCACATTGAAAAAATTCTCGAAGCAGGAACATTTGCGCCAAATCATTATCGGACAGAACCTTGGCGTTTCTTTGTCATTACAGGAGACGGAAGGCACAAGCTCGGCGCTGTTTTAGAGGAAATTACCAGAAATGAAAACGCAGGGCTGCCCTCTGATGAATTAACGAAAAAAACCGAAAAAGCGAAGAATAATCCATTAAGAGCGCCTGTCATTATCGCGGTAGGTGTTGAACCAAGTGATAAGAAGAATGTGATCATAAAAGAAGAGTTCGCTGCTGTCGCGAGTTGTATTCATAATATGCTGCTTGCAGCACATGCTCTTGGCTTAGCGGCGATTTGGCGAACAGGTCATGTCACGTATCATGCTAAAATCATTGAATTTTTTGGATTATCGTCAAAAGGAGAACTGGCCGGATTCGTCTACATTGGTTATCCCGACATGGAACCTCCAAAGATTAATAAAACAGGATTTGAAATCTTTACAAAATGGATCGATTAACTAAACTCAGAATCTTTTAAAATGGTAGAATAACAAATAAAAAGGGTGGAAGATTTCATGAGTCAGCTTACAGAGATGAAAACGGTTTTAGTGACGGGATATGCAAAAGCACCTCAAGGGAGTTCCATGTACGAAATCTACAAAACATCCGGAATCGTCATGGAGATCAACACGGAAACGAACAAAATTGTGAATGCAGAATTTACGTTTGTTACGGATCTCGCGAAAGATTTTTTAAGAAGAGTCATTGTTAATTATGATTTATCAAACGGTATTGAAGATTTGGTAAAACGAATAGAAACTCACTATTACACGCCTTCTACCAGTTCAGTAGTTGTTGCAGTAAAAGCAGCTTACAAGCGTTACAACGAAAAGACGAAACATTCAGAATAATACTTGTGAATCAAATTTTTGTTTGCTATAGTAAACGTATTAACGAAAAAAATAAGAAGTCTACTAAACGGATTAGTGTGTTCTTAATGGTGGAAAACACCCATTTCACAGAAATTAAGAAAGCCTAGCTTATCCATTGTAAGTAGGGAAAGAAATTGTTTCCTTTTTACTCTGGTTAAGTGCGGGCTTTTTTTTGTTTTTCAAAGAGATGGATTTGAATGAAGTTAATTTTCACTTCAGTTGCTCGCTTTCCGCAGGGTGTGCGGTGAGATCTCTTATCGCCTTGCGATATTAAGAGATTTCACCTGTCCCACTCATCCTGCAGGAGTCTCTCCCTTCCGCTTCAATTAACTTTTCTGTGAAGCACTTCTTAAAAATCTTAAAAAATTCTTTAACGGCCTAAGAAATACTAATGAACCAGGAGGTGGAGGCGTTGAACAAAGTAAGAAGTGTAGAGGAAGCCGTACAGCATGTGAAAACAGGAATGACCGTGATGGTCGGGGGATTTGGGCTGGTTGGAGCCCCATTAACTTTGATCGAAGCGCTAACCCGTTATAATGCAATGAATCTGACCATTATCTCGAACAACCTTGGTGAAGAGGGAAAGGGATTAGGTGTTTTGCTGCGTCAAGGGAAGATTAAAAGTGCGATAGGTTCCTATTTTACAAGTAACCGGGAAGTGGGTGAGAAGTATCATGCCGGGGAGATCGACATCACACTATTGCCGCAAGGGACTTTTTCAGAATCAATCCGTGCTGGAGGAGCGGGGATCGGAGGTTTCTACACGAAAACAGGTGTAAACACCGAAATCACAAAAGGAAAAGAAACAAGAGAGATCAACGGAGAGCTTTATTGTTTTGAAGAAGCGCTAACCGCTGATGTTGCGCTAGTCAGAGCACATAAAGCAGACCGGCTCGGAAATCTCGTGTATTACAAAACGGGGAGAAATTTTAATCCGATGATGGCAACTGCCGCACGTTTCGTCATAGCAGAAGTGGATGAGATCGTAGAAAACGGTATGCTGAATCCTGAAGAAATTGTTACACCGCACCTATATGTCGATGCAATCGTTCTCAGCAAAAAAGTACTGACGAAGGAAGGGGTGGTTTCTCGATGAGCGGCATCATCAACATAAAAGAAAGAATTGCCAAACGTGCGGCAGAAGAAATAAAACCAGGGTCTATCGTCAATCTCGGAATCGGAATACCGACACTCGTTAGTAAATTTATAAAGTCCGATGATATCTTTTTGCACACAGAAAATGGACTTCTAGGAGTAAGAGATTTAACGAAGAACGACGAAATCGATCCTTTAATCGTAAATGCCGGAAAGTTGCCGATCGGGGAAACAATCGGTGCTTCGTACTTCGACAGTGCCGAATCGTTCAGTATGATTCGAGGAGGACATATTGATGCAGCTATATTAGGAGCATTACAAGTCGATGAGACGGGTTGCATCGCCAACTGGGCGATTCCAGGACAAAACATCATTGGGGTAGGCGGTGCGATGGACTTGATGGCAGGCGCAAAAAAAATTATTATCACAACGCTGCATACAGATAAAGAGAACCGTTCTAAACTCGTTAAAAAGTGCACCTATCCCATTACTTCCATTCGAAAAATTGACGTACTCATTACAGAACTTGCCGTGTTTGAATTTAAAGATGGCAAATGTTATTTGACCGAACTCATGCCTGAAACAGAACTAGATGAAGTCGTGAAAAAAACAGAAGGTTCATTTGAAGTTAGCCATACAATGAACAGATAAACAGTTGATGGAATTTTCTGAACTATGTCATAATAGATGAATGCTATTTTTATAAAATATTTTGAAAACGTTTTCTGTTCATTCATCATTAAAAGGAGGAGTTGCATGTGAAAAGCGAAGTAAACATAAATCAAGATTTGAACAGTATTCAATCTCAAAATTCACCACCTCAAACGTTTGGGCAAAAACTAAGAATGATTGGCCCAGGATTTGTTGTTGCGGCAACAGGAGTAGGGACAGCTGACATGATTACGGCGATTGTCATTGGAACATCATTTGGTATGACGTTCGTTTGGGCGATTATCATCGGTTCTATTTTAAAATACTACTTGAACGAAGGTGTCGGCCGCTGGTATTTAGCCACAGGACAAACGATCCTGCAAGGCTGGCATTCATTAGGAAAATGGGCAACCGGTTATTTTGGCGTCTATTCTGTTATATGGGGTTACATATATGGTGCTGCAGCAGCTCTGACTTGCGGACTTGGTATGCATGCGATGCTCCCGATTATGCCAATTTGGGCGTGGGCAGTCGTCCATTCTTTACTAGGATTTGCATTAGTTTGGACTGGCCGTTACTTGCTTTTTGAGAGAATTATGACTGTGTTGATCGGTGTCATGTTCATCACGATTATCGGAACAGCCGTCCTGTTCCTCCCGACATTAGGAGAGTTTGCCGGAGGATTAGTTCCTACGATGCCTGATGGATCGCTCATGCTTGCACTTGGTTTGATCGGCGGCGTAGGCGGCACAATCACTATGGCCTCTTATGGGTATTGGTTAAAAGAAAAAAACTGGAACGGCAAAGGCTGGATGCCGGTTATGAAACTGGACGCGAAAGTGGCCTACACAATTACGGGGATTTTTTGTATGGCTGCCCTTATCATCGGAGCGAAATTTTTGTACGGCACAGATGTTAAGCTTCAAGGCGATCAAGGCTTGCTGCAATTAGGCGAAATGCTTGGTGATGAATTTGGTACACCGCTTAGATGGCTTTTTCTCTTAGCTTTCTGGTCAGCAGCGTTCACGTCTTTACTCGGTGTTTGGAATGGCGTACCTTATTTATTCGCTGACTTTGTTAGAACGATTCGCACAAAGAAAGAGGACTTGCATACGGTAAAACCTGTATCTGAAAAAGACCCATCTTATCGCGCTTACTTGGCATGGCTGACTTTTCCGCCGATGCTGATATTCTTTTTTGGCAAGCCTGTTCAGCTCATTATCCTTTACGGAGCACTCGGTTCACTGTTTATGCCGTTTCTCGCTATCTCACTCATCATTCTATTAAATTCTAAAAAAGTAGAAGCGGAATTCAGGAACAAATGGCTGACGAATGCTGTCTTAATAGGCTGCCTGCTAATGTTCCTCGTTCTAGGAATAAATGAACTGCAGAAGCTTTTCTAGAAGAAGTAAACCCGCGTCTTATAACGCGGGTTTTTTACTTGCATTTAAGACTTCACCATTCACAATCCGTTTAGGCGTGCCATCTACAAAATAAGAAAGAATGTTATCAATACTCGTTAATAAGAACTGATGAAACATGTTATCAGTCTTCCAGCCAATGTGGGGAGTAAGGAGGACATTATCCAGTTGCAAGAATGGATTATCAGCATTGACCGGTTCTTCTGAAAATACATCGAGCCCTGCACCGCTGATCCAATTTTCCTTTAGTGCATTTGCCAACGCCTGTTCATCGACGACTTCACCTCTCGAAGTGTTGATTAAAAATGCATCCTCTCTCATCAGCCGAAAATGCTGTTCTGTTAATAGATGCCTTGTTTTAGGAACAAGTCTAACGGCGATCACCACAAAATGGGAAGACTGCAGCAAATGATTAAGCTCTACAAACTCCACATCTTCTGCCTGTGCGCGATCTTCTGTTAAACGAGGACCCCACGCAATTACATTCATCTGAAAGGCTTTCGCAATCTTGGCAACGCCAGAACCGATTTTTCCAAGTCCGATAATCCCTACGGTTTTACCTTGTAATCCTATTCCGGCGGACTGAATCCAATTTCCTCTTTTCATCTCTTCATTTAAAGAGGCGAGTTTTCGGGAGTGAGCAATCATAAACCCGAAGATGAGTTCGATCACTGCTGAAGATCCGCCAGGAGTTGCAGCAACCGGTATCTTCAGCCGGTTTGCTTCATCCATATCAATATGTGCAAGTCCTGCACCGGTTTGTGCGATCAGTTTAATTTTTTTGAGACTTTGTAAAATCTCTTTTGTGAATGTTGTACGCTCTCTAATGGGAAGGATAACATCCGCATCCTCAAGACGTTTCATCAAAAGAGCTGCTGAAGGTTGATCGTGATAGATTTCAACATGGAAGTGTTCTTTTAACCTATCAATCTCGGGGTTTGTCCCAAAGCATTTTTCCCAGTCGTCTATTATAACTACTTTCATATCAAATACCCCTTTCTTTTTATCCTTCATTTCTTTTATTTTACAATAAGCGAGTGTAATATCTGAAATTTTACAAGATAAAAACGATTCTTATTTTTGCATGTTAAAATAAGGATAAATAAAAATTCGGAAAGAAGGGGAGAAGGATGAACGCAAAAATCTTCTTTCAACGAAAATTAAAATTCGGAAAAAGATTGATACAGCTTCACCATTGGAACGCTGTTTTATTTTTACTGTTAAGCCTTTCAGGTTTTATCTTATTCTCCTCTTCTTTTCGATCTTCATTGCCGGCATTAAGAGTTTGGGTCAAGGATGTTCATATATGGAGCGGGTTTATCTTTTGTTTGCCGTTCTTGTTCTATCTTCCTAAATTGGGTAAGCATCTTATCACACTTCGCAAAAAGAAGAATCATAGAATTAATCTTTATGTCGTTCTGGCGATTCTCTTCCTTCTTATTCTCTCTGGTTTGGAATTGACGTATCACCGCCAATTCCCGCCAATCGTTAGTTCAGTTTCATTGTTCGTTCATGATGCTGCTACATGGTTTGGCGTCCCTTATGCCATCTACCATAGTGTGACAAGAAGCCGCTGGTTTAAGAAACTGGGCGAAAATAAGCGAGTCGAAAATTCTTTATCAGAACCTATGTTCATTGATAAGGAAAACCCGGTTTATAAAAGAAGAACCTTCCTTAAACTATTGAGCGGAAGTATTATCGCTGCAGCATTTTTGCCTTCATTTATGCAGTGGGTGCGGCCATTTGTTCCGGCTTCGTCGAGCAAGAAAACACCACTTCCAGATGGGAACGATTTCTCGCCATTGCCAGATCCGAACGCAAAGTCTGCACCGCCAATCGGAGGCGGGAGGAAAGGTGAGTTCCGGTATTATACCGTTACCGAAGTTCCAGAATTGAACAATCAAAATTGGAATTTAGAAATTAATGGGCTGGTTGATCGAAAAAAAACATATAATTGGGGGCAATTTATACAAGTCCAGAGAGATGTACAAGTAAGTGACTTTCATTGTGTGACTGGATGGAGTGTATATAATTGCACGTGGGAAGGCATTCCGTTAAAAAGATTGCTAACAGAAGCAGGAATAAAAAAAGGGGCAAAATTTGTTAAGTTTTATTCAGCGGATGGCGTCTATTCGGATACATTAACGGTAAAACAAGCGATGATGAATGATGTTATGGTTGCCATGCTGATCGATGGTCAAATAATCGATCAACAAAACGGCGGTCCGGTCAGACTGATCATACCTAAAATGTATGCCTATAAATCTGTAAAATGGCTCAATCGAATTGAACTGATCGCAGAAGAACACACCGGATATTGGGAAGAGCGCGGTTATTCGAAAAATGCCTGGGTTAAAGGCGTATAAGTTAAAGGAGTCCAGTAAATTATGGGCTCCTTTCTTATATTGAAGGTGTTTTCTATAAGGTTGTTTCTTTTTAATCTTGTTTTATTGTCTTCGTTGATAGTTGATTGGAGTGGAAGGTATTAGACGCCTGCACCGGAAAGCGAGCATCCTGGAACGGAAATCAATTACATTCAAAAGCAACAATGAATACAAAAACAGCCATATTAAAATAGGAAAAAAGAGCTTTATATAGAATTGATAGATTAGCAGATGACAAAAAGGAGTGACTTTTATGTACGAATTGAAAACAAAAGAAACAGACAAAAGTGTTATCGAGTTTATTGAAAATGTTGAAAAACAAAAGAAAAGGGAAGATGCTTATAAATTGCTGGATCTTTTTACTGAAGCGTCAGGTTTTGAGGCCAAGATGTGGGGACCGAGTATCATCGGATTTGGATCGTATCATTATAAATACGACTCCGGTCATGAAGGAGATGCGCCGCTGGTTGGATTCTCACCGCGTAAAGCGAAAATCAGTTTGTATTTTGCTACAGGTGATACAGGGCGTGAAGAATTGCTGCGTGATTTTGGAAAACATACATCAGGAAAAGCGTGTGTATACATCAATAAAGTAGCTGATATTGATGTAGAGATATTAAAAAAAATCATTCGCCAATCGATCACGTTTCTAAAGAAAACATATCCGAATCAATAATATGTATGTCAAAAGGAGTCCATAATTGGACTCCTATTTTAATTCATTAGTCTTTGCATCCGCAGTCACAGCTTTTTTTCTTTTTCTTTCTGCACTTTTTACATTTAAGAAAAAAGCTTGAAGAAGAGGATGAAGATTCACATTTATGGTCTTTCCAAGAGTTCCAAGAGTTATTACAGCACATTCATATTTCACCTCACAGAAACTTCCGTCAACCTTAGTTCTTCGCGTTGGTTAATACATTTTATGCAGAAACGGACAAGTTGTTTGGACATTTGAAAGAAGTTTAATAATTTAGGTGTTTATTTTAACAATAATTTCACGTACCGTAATCTTAAACTAATTTTAAAAAGGATATCTCTTGTTAAAAGGGAATGTAAACAATGACTTAATTCTAGTTTTGAACAGGAGGGTACAATGGATAATAAAACAGTGTTGATGAGACAAATGGAAGCTAACCATAATGAACCGAATTGGTTTGTTCCGGTGGAGAAGGCGTTGGATGGGCTGACAGAGGAGCAAGCTTCCCAAAAAACGGGAAACAGTAATTCCATCTGGGAGATCGTTACACATCTGGTTTTTTGGAACGAGCGCTACTTGAGTAGGTTCAAAGGAATCACACCTGCAAAATCAATCGAAAGCAACGATGAGTCTTTTGAAAAAGAGGAAAATGAAAACTGGGAGAAAACAAAACAGCGCCTTCAACACGTCCTCACAGACTGGAAGAGCCTTCTAAAAGAGGCTGATGATGAATTTTTGCAGCGTTCTGCTCATGATGACCGTCACGATCCATGGTATTCCGTTATCGCGAATATCAACATTCACAATGCATACCATATCGGGCAGATTATCGAAATTCGAAAAACAACAGGAAACTGGGACCCAAAGAACGGCGTTCATTAAATTATTTGTTTTCGCATACTTTATTGCTCTTGAAATTGATATCCGCTCCAGGATACTCAGCGGGGTGTGCGGTAAGAGGGAATAATGCGGTACAAAAAGGCAACAGTTATAAAAAAAGGCTGTTTTCTAAAAGATTGTTACTTTAAAATCTCATTTTTTTCTTCTTTGGCAATTGATTGGAGTGAAGATGCGAGACTCCTGCGGGACAGGCGGGCAGTCCGAAAAGCGGAAGCGGTTTGGTCAGCCCCGACAAGCAAAAGTGAAACGTCCGAATGTGGCTCATCGCCTGCCCCGCGGAAAGCGAGCAATCTGGAACGGAAAACAACAACTTCCAAAAACAACAAAGGTTACGAAAACTTCCTAAAAAAGGTGTTAAAAAGAATGTTGATTATATCTATGAACTAAGCGGAAAGCACTCATTAAAAAAAGCCAATCCAAAAGACATTTAAGCCTTTTGGATCGGCTTGCTAAAGGATACGTTAAACCTCATTATATTTCTCTTCTAATTTGTTCTGCTGCCCGTTAAAAATAGGCAGCGAGATGTTAAAACTCGTCCCCTTATTTAATTCACTCTGAACCGTCATGCTGCCTTTATGGTTTTGAATGATGCGATAGCTCACCATCAATCCCAATCCTGTACCAGTCTCTTTTGTCGTGTAAAAAGGTTCGCCAATTCTTTTTACTTGTTCTTCATCCATTCCAACACCATTATCTTCAATGGAAAGAACGATGTTATCCCCAGATCTTCGGGTTCTTACCCGGATTATACCTCCGTGAGGCAAAGCTTCCATCGCGTTTTTAAATAAGTTGATAAAAACTTGTGTTAACTGGTTCTTCTCTCCGAATACATGAGCTTCTTCAACAGAAAAGTCATCCATAAAAACGACATTTTTTAAGTTCGCCTCTGCTTCCAGTAAATAAATGACCGTTTTAAGGATGTCTGTTACATTCAATTCACTGAAGTAAACAGCGTGCGGCTTCGCCAACACCATAAACTCGCTGACGATCAGGTTGATTCGATTAATTTCATCTAAAATGATATCGGTATAAAGCTCTCTTTTCTCTTCTGTACTGCTTTGTAGGATTTGGACTAATCCTTTTACAGTTGTGAGCGGGTTTCGAATCTCATGGGCAAGCCCCGCAGCCAATTCCCCGACTAACGAAAGTTTTTCTGACTTCAGAAGCATTTCTTCGGTTCGTTTTTTTTCTGTAATATCGTATTGGATCGAGATATGCTGATAAGCTTTTCCTTCCTTATCCAAGAACGGAACGATTGTAACATCGACCCAATAAAGAGATCCATCTTTGGCTTTATTGCAAATCTCACCCTTCCAAACAACACCATTGTGGATATCTTCTTGTATCTTTTTTATAAAATCATCGCTATGATAGCCAGAATTTAAGATGTCCCCATGACTTTTTCCAATCAACTCTTCTCTTGAATACTGGGTAATATTGCAAAAACGGTCATTTACATATGTAATCTGGTCGTTGGGATCTGTAATCGTAAATATGGTAGCTTCGTTTAGAGCAACCTTAAAGTCTTTCATTTCTCTCAACGTTATGTTTAAATCTTCGTTCGTTTCAGACAAAGTAATCTTCGTATTTAATAAACTTTTTGTGCAAAAAGAGGTTATTGAATGTGAAGCATAATCTAAAAGAGGATCGATCTCCTTAATAATTTGAAAAACGCTGTTTGAAGAGAGTTCATTGTTTTTTGTTCCATGATCTAACAAATCTAATAAAGCAGCCCGGGTATGAAAGATGGTAGCGAGCGTCTCGTGTAGTGGAATCTCAGCAATCTGTGTATCTTCAAAAATATTAGACCAGACTTTAATCTGTTCTTGAGAATGGTTATTTTCCTTGCATAATGCGTTTCCAAGACAAAGAAAAAGCATTTTTACCCAATGCTTGTATTTCTGATGATTGATCTCAGAAGGAGTAGAATCATGCATTTGAGTAACTTTATCAGCTAGCCATTCACTTTCACGAATGATCTTACTTCCAAACCGTTTGATATCATCATCCATGTTTCGTCATCTCCTGACAAAAGTACGTAGTAGGTTATCTATTAAATTTGACAATTAGGAGGAAAATCCCTTTTTTTGTTAGTCGATAATATAGGCCATTTTTCCTCTTTTAATAAAAAAGTTTTCTTTTGCCAAAAGAAACGGCGTACTGAGTTCTTCAGCACGCCTTACATTATTGTAATTCATCACCAAGTTTCATCAAGATGCTGGGCATAGTATGTGATCCCACGTTTGAAATACTGAAGTTTTTCGTCATTCGTGGTCTCCATCAAATTCATCAAAACAATCTCCATAGCTTCTTTATAGTTTCCAGAATTGTACAGGGCCATTGAATAAAAAATTTGAAGTCCACGATGCTCAGGAAACTCTGTCACACCCCGCCGCAATGTTTCTAGCGCTTCTTTATAAAAACCTAAAACCCGGTACGTACTGCCAAGACCGAGTAAACATCTCTCCAAGTCAGGTCCTGTTAGACCTAGCTCAATTGCTTTTAGGTAAAAGGGGATCGCTTCTTTTCCTAAGCCCGTATTGTCATGAGCAATTCCTGTTTGGTAGTTAACCTGAGCGTGATCAGGATAAGCAGCAGCCAATTCTAAAAGAAGTGTGCGTGCTTCGTTCAAAACCGTCTCATCCTGCTTAGCACGCCCTTCTTCACGCAACGCTATTGCTTTATCGAAACGTTCACAAAAATTTTTATCAGAAGAATGGATTAATCTTTTATTCATTTTTTTAATCTCCCCAAATGTGTTAGTACTGCTAATGGCAAAGTAACTTTGTAAGACAATACTTTCATGGGAGTTAATTAATTTTGGCTGTGGTTTTGCAAAAACATCATCATAAGTCCGAATCCTCCTTGAAAATCAAGAATGAACACGAAGTTCAATTGTATAATATTGTATACTTACGTAGGAGTCAATCAAAAGTTTTAAAATTTAAAATAGTTAAATATCTTTTTGGTTTCAAAAGGAGAAGACAACGAATAAAGAGAAGGTTCAGGCGAGTAGAACGGAATGAGGAGTGAAAAGACGTGATTAGACTTGCAAATCACAAGGATATAAAGGAACTGGCGAGACTATGTTCACAATTGGGATATGAATCATCTGAAGAGCAAGTAGAATCTAGATTACATCGAATACTTCACGATCTGGATCATGCAGTTTTTGTTTTTGAACAAGAGGTACCTCGATTGGCGGGGTGGGTTCATGTTTATGGAAAACATTTAATAGAATCGGAGTATGCAGAGATTGGTGGATTAGTAGTCGATCAAAACAGCAGAAGACAAAAAATCGGTGAGAGACTGATGAGAAAATGTGAAGAATGGGCAACAGAGAACGGTTATTCAGAATTAAGATTGCGTTCAGGAGGACATCGGAAAGAAGCACACGCGTTTTATAAACAAATAGGGTATGAGAATGTTAAGTCGCAGCAAGTGTTTACTACAAATTTAGAAGGGGTGAACGTGTAAACCTTTTTGCTGGAAATATCGTCTAAATGGAAAAAGGGGGAAATACCATGAGGCGATTAGGTTTGTTTATGTTGTTAATGGCATTATTATCAGGCTGTAATAACTTTTCAATGCCTGGCAGTCATACCATCATTGACTGGGTTGATTTTGTTAAATGGAATGGAGTGAAATACGACGCTATTAATCATGCAACTTTAGCTGATGAGAAGTATATTGGCAAAAAGTTAGGGAAAGTGGAATTTAAAGTAGACGGAAACGTGAATAACCCTCATTACAAAATAAAAGATGGAGATGCTGCATTTCACGAAAAAGGAACAGTCATTTATTCAATAAAAGGAACGGAAGAACTGATTGCTGTAAAACAGTCTAACGAAATAAATGGATATCGCATATACGCACCAAGAGGGAAAGAATCACATTGGGATTTTAAAAGTGTCCCTTTAGAAAGTGTAAAAACAATTGAAATCTATAAGTCTGAACATGGAAAAATAAATGAAATTAAAAAGCGAGAAGAAATAAGTCTTTTTTTGAACATGTTAAAAAACAGCAAGGAAGATCCTAATTTTCAATATGATGCATCGAAAGGCGACCCAACGTATTATGATAGTGTCTTATATACGAATGAACCAATCGCATATAAGTATTTCGTACAATATGATGGCACCACTTACTTCTGGGCACCTAATGATATCGCAGTTTTACCAAATGAGATCAGGAAATTTTTTCCTGAATAAAATGATTAAAGAGGTACGATTCTTGCATTATAAGAATCGTATTTTTTTTCAATTGACACGCAACCATTTAGTTGCTTATACTGAAACAAAGAAGGAGGTGGGAACTATTGGATAAAGTATTTAAAGCTCTTGCTGATGTTAGCCGCAGAAAATTGCTTGATGAGCTTTACAAGGAGAATGGACAAACATTGCATGCACTATGTCATCATCTCGAAATGTCACGGCAAGCCGTTACGAAGCATCTTGCATTATTAGAAGAGGCAAATTTAGTAACAGTTGAACGTCATGGGAGAGAAAAATTTCATTATCTGAATCCAGTTCCCATCAATGAGATCTATCATCGTTGGATTAACAAATATGAAAGTCATCATTTACAGGCATTATATTCGTTGAAAAATAATCTTGAGGAGGATAATCAAAATGAATAAACCAAAATTCGTGTATGTTACTTACATTGCAACAACTCCCGAAAAACTTTGGGAAGCATTAACAAACGGAGATTTTACGGAGCAATACTTTTTTGGCAGCCGAGTAGAATCCGATTGGAGTGAAGGTTCAGAGATTACCTATTCTCGCAATGGTGAAGTAACCGATTACGGAAAAGTGCTAACTTTCGAACCTCATAGCAAATTATCTTTTACATGGACGTACAAAGGAGACAAAACTCTGCGTGATAGTGAGACTGTAGTAACGTTCCAACTGCAGCAGATGAACGAGACAGTTAAGCTGACACTAAAGCATGAAAACTTGGCAGAAACAGATCTTGTTGAGAAGGAAAATACGTTTGAAGGCTTTAATAATGGCTGGCCAGCCGTTATGAGCAACCTCAAAACATTTTTAGAAACAGGAGTAACACTGCCGCCAGTGGTGGTGTAAATAGTATAGAGAATAAATGTGAAAAGCAGCCAGGAAAAGATTCTTGGCTGTTTTTTATTTTAGGTTGAAACTTCTTCTGAAAAATCACGTTATATCATTTACAAAGTTTTACAAAATGAATTCACATTTACCAATAAATGTTATTATGAAAGAAGCAGTTATCAGAAAGTGGGGACTAAGAATGATAACAAAAAAGAAAGTATTAGAGACTCTACAATCGCATTTACACGAAAATGAGGTTATCGAGACAAGTACGATGACTTATTATAAAGCAGAAAGCGGATTATCAGGGCTGGCTGGAAACGGATCCGCCTTAAGTACTCCTGTCAGAGGAGTTTTAGCTTCCACTAACCAAAGACTTCTTTTTTATGGAGAGCTTTCAAAATCATTTCCGCTTTTTCTTGAAATGAATTATAAAGAGATTACGAGTATAAAAGAAACGAATATAATTTTTGCTCTGTTTAAAAAGATACCGGTTGTTGTTGTCTCGCATAAAGAAAAAGAAACCTTCAGTTCACAAGGATTTCCAGAAGAACATGCAAAGCTTGTATTATTTTTAAAAGAAGTTGAAGAGAAACATCTAACACATCTGAAAAAGGTTTTATAAGGGGAGGATACTCCAATGAGAGATGAAAGAAAGGGATTTGACAAAAGTAAAATCGAAACAGATGACAGCTGGAATCGAACATTGTACGGCAGCCCTACCATAGGCGGTTTTATCGTTGTGTTAGCAGTCGTACTTTATTGTTTGTTTAAATTGTAAAGTTAGGAGAAGAGGTATGAAAAGGATATGCAGTCAATGCCAGACGGAAATGATAGCAGATTGTGAAGTAACAGTTCAAAGAGCGATGTATGGCATAAAAATTAGTCAAAAAAGAAAAGGTTTTTTTAATAACGTATCTGCTGTGCCAAAATCAGCGGTTTGTCCGAATTGCGGCAATGTTATTTTATATATCGATGAATTTAAAGCATTTAAAAAATAACGATAGATTGAGGCTTTCATTATGAAAAAGAAACGCTATATGAAAGCATTACTAATGGGTCTTGCGGTGTTTCTATGGGGCTTTTGGTACTTATCGAGTATGGCCATTTGGGGTACATCTGACGATGGGGTCTGGAAAGCGACATATCAAAAAAACTTTGATCAAACAGTCGGCGGCTGGATCGGGCATATCAAACAAACATCAATGGACAAAATCAACATAAAAGAGATTCGTTTTACTGATAACAAAACAACATTAATGAGTGATAAACAGTTTATTGAAGAAAGAATGGAAGATGGTTTGTAACAAGACTAAATCCATTTTCAACAGATTTCTACTTAGGAGAACATCCGATGAAAAATCATAAATACAAATTACATATTACATGGGAGAAACAAGGCAAGTCCTATACAGAAACTTTTCAGCTTAAATAGAAACTGATCATCAGGGAGAAAATGTTGAATAAAATGAGAAAGAAATCCAGTTTAATAAGTATAATAACGATTCTATTTATAAGTGCAGTGTTATTTGTTATTCACACGATTTACGTTGATTATGAAGGAAGGCAATATTATTTTAAAGATCATCAATCCATCAATCTATCAGAAGAAAAAATCGATAATATAAAATTACATGAAAACATTCATAGCCCAGCTTTTGAAAGTAAATATAGAAAAGCTTTGAGCCAAGATGATAATAACATGTATGACTATTTTCATTGGAAAAATGGATTAAAAACAGCGTCCATTAATAAAGGAAAAAACAAAGGTAAAATTGTTCGTTTAATTCTTTCCAGTGATGAAGGTGAAAAACCAGATTTGAAGACATCTCGAGGAATATCAATAGGCAGCTTCAAACAAGAGGTACTCCAAAAATATGGTACACACAATTATAAAAGATCAGAACAAGGTGTAGGAATTATCGGCTACGTTGACCATAAACAAAAATCAACAATGGAATTTTGGCTGAATGGGAAAAATGAAGTTTTTGAAATCCGATTTGATGATGCAAATGTGAAATAAATCAAACGGGGGTGATTTAAAAGTGAGTTTGTATCAATTGGGATATACAATAATCTTTACATCATTATTGACGTTGATTGTACGCTCGGAAAACACAATCGTAGAAGTAATGAGTGTTTTAGTAATTGTTCTAGCTACAATGTTTACCTATAGTGCAATTAACAAAAATCCAAAAAAGTTTTTTATTAAAATGCCTCTATTTGTTTCAGCGATTATAAGTGGAATTGTAATGACCATTTCAATATTCTTTGTGAAATCATTTTTCTAACTGAAAGGGGAGTAAATGATATGGAGAGTTTCGGTTTTATAATAGGAATAGTTGCTTTTGTATTCGCATTGGATTGTAAATCTAAGATGAAAAAATTAGAAGAACGAATTAAAAAATTAGAGAAGTATTAAGAAGGAGATAGCTCTTTAAAGAAAACCTCATACTTATTAAGAGTGGACGCGTTTGTTAAACAAGGCGTCTTTTTTATTTGTAATATTGCGATTGCAAAAAGAGCAATTATTGATGAGTTCTTTTGCTAAAATGAGAGGTAATATGAAATAAACAACCAGAAGCAAATAAGGAGCTGAACGCATTGAAAATAGGAATCATTGGATTAGGGGCGATTGGACAGCGTCTAATAAAAGTGTTTAACGAACATCAGGAAACAGAGATTGTGGCGATTTGTGATGCAAACGAATCAGTATTACAATCAACGAAAGATGTGTTGCCAAGCGCTGCGGCTTATACAGACTATCAAAATCTATTAGCTCGAGATGAAGTGGAACTGGTGTATATAGCTGTTCCGCCTAAATATCATCATCAAATTGCTCTGGATTCAGTAAAGAAAGGCAAACACATCCTTTGTGAAAAACCGCTTGCGAATAGTTTGGAAGAAGCAGATGAGATGAGGAATGCTGTTGCCGGAAAGAACCTTATAAATGCAATGAACTTTCCCGTTTTTTATCGATCAGAGTTCCATAAAATAGATCAGCTGGTCAAAGACAAATATATTGGGGAATTGCTTCGAGTAGAAGTGAAAGTTCATTTTCCAGATTGGCCACGGCCATGGCAGCAAAATCCATGGATTGCTGGACGGGAACAAGGCGGATTCGTGAGAGAAGTTGTTCCTCACTATTTGCAGATGGTTCAAAGGTTTTTCGGACCGATTAACTCTGTTGATGCTTTTATGGAGTTTCCGGAAGATCCGGCGTTATGTGAAACAAGTGTGATTGCCCGTCTAAAACTTGCGAGCGGTGTACCGGTTCTACTCGATGGATTGAGCAAAACAGCTGAAAAGGAAGAAGTACTGCTGAAAATTTACGGAACAGAGGGAACGATTGCGCTAAGAAACTGGACAGTTTTGGAGACGGCTGGAAAGGGTGAAGACCTCTCGCCAGTTGAAGTTGGCAATACTAACCAAAACCTTAGTTTAGTAGACGAATTAATCAAAGCTATAAATGGGGAAGACGCAAAAATAATCAATTTTGAAGAAGGATACGAGATACAGCAAGTATTAGAAAAAATACTCTCGGAATAAAAAAATAATAATGAAGGGCACTTATCAGAAAAAGGTAAGTGTCCTTTTTCGTGAAACAAAAAGAGAATGATTGAAGACAAAAAGGAATTAATTGGTATTTTATAGAAATGGAAATAGGGACCGATTTTTTTAGAGAGGTGAAAATAAGTGGATTCTTCAAAAGAAGTAGAGGTGTCTGTAGCTGATAAATATTTTTGGTTACGCTATTCGTATATTTTGCTTTCAGGTTTTATGATTTTTATGCTCAGTACTTTTGCCGCACTTGCAATCAGTGAGGAAACGAATATTCGATACGAGCATTTTGTTCACCCGTTAATATGGTTTATAGGTTTTGTCGTACAATTTAAGAATAGAATAACCGGTCTTTTAATCATCACCGTACCTGTCATTTATATGATCGGAACAATTTTATGGATTATTTTTTAGTGAGGAAAGTGATGAGGAAATTCATTTCAGTGATATTATTTTGTATTTTGTTGGGTTGTTCAGCAACCAAACTAGAGGACGCAATTAGTTCACCTGACCTAGAGAAAGTTTCTATTTTGTATCAGGACGATAATGATGAGATTGTAATTTTTTTGAGCAAAAACGCAGCAGGTGGAGAGATGATTAGTTTAAATAAATACACTAAAACCGGGAATGTTTATGGTTATGATGTAAATGGTGAGTTCGCAGTAAATATTGATCGGGATATTCAAGATGAATTTCTCACCGTTAGTCCTGTAGGAAACAGTTCGATAAAGGTATTCTGGGGATTTGTTTTTAATTATCAAGGTGCAGAAACTGTGAAATATAGTTTAGAGGATGAGGCTGGAAACATTTTATATGAATCTAGCATTAGAATAAACAAAAATCATATTGTGATAGAAAAGCTGCCTAAAGGAATAGATAGCGACAAAGTAACATTACGATATCAAGTTCTAGATCATAACGGGAAAGTTCTAGTTGAAAGGTAATCACGAGATTGAACAAAGACGACCCAAAATAAACCGCTTCTGAGCCGTTTTTTGTTTTTAGATCTTTTTTTACAAAAATTAGAGACAACAAAATTTATCTTCTTACTATAGAAAAATTTCACATTAGAATCACCTTATCCATTAAAGAAGCAATCAAGATTCCAGCAGCATATCGAACTAAATCTACCATCAGAAAACCTTGTCCTAAAATTAACGATCCCAGGAGTGTATGGCGAATCTGGTTAATCCAATCCTCTTGATAAAGTTGACTGCACTCTATTCCGAAGCTAAATAGAAGACTAAGCGAAATGGCGGCAGATAGACTTTTGTGTATGAAGAGAAAGCGGAACCCGAAATAAACCATCATAGCCCACAGCATATCCCCCGCATTCTCCGCCAAAAATTCCACCAACAAATGGCTATATGTTCTGGAGGCTAACCCTAAAACGATGGTAATTACTATAGCCATATGATATATAACTCTCTTATTGCGGTGTGTCTTTTTAGTAGAATCTCTTTTAACAATCAATAAAATCCCTCTTTTAACATGGCTTTTTCTTAAAGTGTTGCTTCTGGGGTATTTTTTGTAATACTTCAATGACAAGTTAATTGGAGTATAAGGTGCGAGACTCATGCGGGACAGGCGGGCAGTCCGAAAAGGGAAGCGGTTTGTTCAGCCCCGACAAGCAAAAGGGGAAGGGGCTAAGAAGGCGCTTTTTACCTTCGGGACCATTAAACTTTTGACCTCGAGGGGCTAACCGCTGCAGCTAGACAGGTGAGACACTTATAAGTGAAACGTACGAATGTGGCTCACCGCCTGCCCCGCGGAAAGCGAGCATCCTGTTACGTAGATTAACTACTTCCAATAACAACAAAGAGACAGCCTTTACCACGGATTAGACAACAATATTTGTAAGTTTCAATATAACGAGTTTACGAGTGAAAAACAACTTATGATAGAATTGAACGTAAATGAAATTGTCAGGTTAACGGATTGAAAGGGAGTGTACGAGAATGAAGCACGAGATTACATTTATCCATGATGTGCGGAAGAATCTTCTTGATACTGTAGCTGGTTTTTCAGATGAACAGTTAAACGAAAAGGTAAAAGAGGATAAATGGTCCATTATGCAAGTACTGGATCATTTGTACTTAATAGAAATGAGCATTACAAAAACGATTCAGAAAATCCTGAAGAACGGTGAAACGGTATCAATAGCGCCTAAACCCATTCAGTACACAGTAGACCGTTCCACAAAAGTAGAAGCGCCATCATATGTTGCTCCTACTGATGACTTTTTAACGTTAGAGGCAGTTAAAGAGAAACTAAAGAATTCACGAACGGCTCTTTTACAAGTCATAGAACAAACGTCGGAAGAGAAATTGCAAGAAAAAGGTTTCCCTCACCCCATATTCGGTTTAATGAGTCTTGATCAATGGATACCGTTTATCGGCTATCATGAAAAAAGGCACATCGCACAAATCGAAGAATTAATAGAATTAAAAAGCAGGCAGATGAACGAGTCTGGAACGAAATGAAGATGATAAAAAAGAGCTATCCACTGGGTATGCTCTTTTTTGCCCAAGAAGTATCATCCATCTTTGAAAAACAAGTCGACTTGGACAAAAAAAATCAAAAGGTAATTAAAATTCCTATTTAATGACCTAAAAAGAGATTGTGAAACTCTTTTTAGGTTATTTTTTTATACGGATTGGGAAAACGGTGCGTGCCATACGAGAAATAAGCGCGCGATACGAGAAATATGCGCGCCATACGGAAAATAAGCGCGCGGTACGAAAATTATGCGCGCTATACGGAAAATATGCGCGCCAAACAAAAAGGGGTCTGTCCCGGGACAGACCCCTTTCAACTAGGTAGAGTTAGTATGGCTTCTTTTGATAAAAATAGTTAGGCTTAACGATTTCGTTTTTATAAGGTTTATGAAAAACATGTGATGTTGCGGGTGATAGCGGGGAAATAAGCCATGCCCAGTTTCCCGTAACCGGTCGTCCTTCTTCTGTTTCATTTTCCTCAAACTTTTTAAACTGCTGTGCTGCTGTATGATGATCGACAATACTTACGCCATTTTCTCTAAACGAATGGAGAACGGCGATGTTGAGCTCGACCAATGCCTTATCTTTCCATAAAGAAATACTGCTTTTTGTGTTCAGGCCCATGAGCGAAGCAATTTGAGGCAGCATTTCATACCGGGATTCATCGGCTAAGTTTCGCGCTCCGATTTCCGTTCCCATGTACCATCCGTTGAATGGAGCAGCAGTATACGTGATTCCACCAATTTCAAGTAACATATCTGATATAAAAGGAACAGCATACCATTTGAGCTGCAAGTCAGGAAACCATTCATATTGAGGATGCTCGATAGGTACTTCTACAATCAGATCATCCGGTATTTCGTATAGCTTTGGAGGCCTATCATTTATTTGAATGATGAGCGGAAGGATATCAAATTTGCCGAACTTTGGCTGCCACCCCAGCTGTATACATTGTTCAGTAAAAGCAATAGAATCGGGATCCCCAATAACGCCAAGGTCTGATTGATATCCGGCATAGCGAACCAGCTGATGATTCCATATCCGTATTTTAAGGTGATCCGTTTTTTGTGAAAAAATAGAAATGGCAGGACGGATACGGCCATTGTTCGTGGCAAAATCGATATGGTTTATTAAAGCTTTAAATATGGCGTCTTCCGTGTCCAGGTGCCTCATATCGATTACGTGCATCTGATCCCAAAACAGTCTTCCAATACAGCGATTGCTGTTGCGCCAAGCAACCTGAGCTCCGTATTCTAATTCATCGCTCGTGTGTTCATAATAACCTTTTAATTCTATCTCTTTAGTGATTTCAGCTATTCTATCTTCTGTTTCTTGCTGCGTTCTATTCATTTCCTTATAGGAAGGAATAATAAATTCTTTTGCTTCGGTTATAAGTTCAATACTCAATTTCCATCCTCCTAATATAGAGAGTGTATGTTAACCATAATAACCAAGTTTACAGGAAAATAGCATGCAGCAAAGCAAAAGAGATAGAACAATTAGTGAACGATTATTAGAAGAGGAAGGCACGAAGAGATTAACTAGTTATTTGAAATTTATGGTAATGTTAATGGGTAACTTTTCTAAATTGTAAACAGGAGTCGATTTTAGTGAACACATTCAAAAAGCTATTAACACTTTTTCCCGTATTATTCATCTCATTAAATTTTATCCGTTCGAGATATCGATGGGAATTTAATGATTTAGGGATATTTGGGTTTGTTGAGATAGCATTAAATGTATTACCAATACTCTTTTTTGCGAGCTGGGATGTTTTCAGAAGACCTTTAAAACTATCAGCTGCTAAACTTTTAATCATGTCCAGTTTTTATTTTTATAGCATGGTAGTCTTTTATTTAACCATTTTCAGTGTCCCATTTAGAAATTTCTTTCTCCCGTTTCAATGGTCTGATGTATTAGAAGATAAATCATATTATTTGCAAACGATTAGTCTCATTCCTTTTAAAACAATTATTGAATACGGATTGGTTAACACACAAGTAATTGGAAATCTCATTATGCTCATGCCTTTAGGAATCTATATTTCTGTTTTGTATAAAAAATCAGTCGTGAATGGAATGATTACCTTACTAACAATAGCTTTTGGTATAGAATTTCTACAATTTTTATTTTCAGTCATCATTCCTTCTCCGCTGCATTCTTTGAGCTATGGCAGAAGTACTGATATTGATGATGTACTCTTAAACTTTTCAGGAGCAGCCTTTAGTTTTACCATTTGTAGATGGGTTATTCAAAAGTACACAGCTCCGTTCCAAGTAAGATTGAAAAAGACAAGCTGAAACTTTTATATTGGAAAAAAAAATAAGAGAGGATATTTTATGAACATTAAAAAAGACGATCTAACCGGACCAGAAATTGTTGAATTGATAAATGCGCATCTTCACGGAATGACGCTTCTCTCACCGCCTGAAAGCATACATGCATTGAACCTTGATTCCTTAAGGAAACCGGATATTACATTCTGGAGTGCTTGGGAGGATAAAGAGTTAATGGGATGCGGCGCACTTAAGGAACTGGACGCTGAGCATGGAGAGATTAAATCCATGCGAACCTCTTCATCACATCTTAGAAAAGGTGTAGCTAAACAAATGCTGCAATACATAATAGAAGAAGCCAAAAAGAGGGGATATAGAAAATTAAGTTTGGAAACGGGATCACAGGCAGCATTTGAACCGGCAAGAAGACTTTATGCTAGTTTCGGATTCCAATATTGCAAGCCGTTTTCAGATTACCAAGAGGATTCTAATAGCGTGTTTATGAAAAAGGAATTATAAAAAAATTCAAAAAATGGCTGTCAACGTACGACGAATAATTTATAATAGAATTACATAAATAAACCAATCAGTCGATTTTCATAAAAAAAGGAGGATTCTACATGAAAGAATACTTTTTTACTCAAAATCGCAGCCGTTTAAAAGAAGTGCTGCCAAATGAATCTGTGACGATACTTTTTGCAGGTGAAGCGCCTTTCAAGACGGCCGACGAACGCCACAAATTTGTTCCTAACCGTAACTTTTATTACCTAACAGGCATCAATGAATCGAACCTTACTTTAGTAATAAAGAAGACTGGTAATGAAGTAAAAGAAACAATGTACATCCAAAAAGCAGACCCGGTTATGGAAAAATGGGTCGGAAAAACCGTTTCAGAAGAAGAGGCAAAAGCAATCTCTGGAATTGAGAATGTAGTATACCATGATAGTTTTGAAAGTATGCTGACACAAACGTTCTTCTTAGAAAATATGAAACACGTATGCTTGG
The DNA here is from genome assembly GCF_031457135.1 of Fictibacillus barbaricus. Lineage (GTDB taxonomy): Bacteria > Bacillota > Bacilli > Bacillales > Fictibacillaceae > Fictibacillus > Fictibacillus barbaricus_A. Next base: position 495,535 of record NZ_JAVDWA010000001.1, read on the forward strand.
ACTTAGAACGCCGTGAGTGGTCTGGCACACAAACAAAGACACTTCAGTTTGCTAAGCATCTGCGCGAACATTATCCGCACATAACGATCAGCAACGTATATCCCGAAATCTGTGAACTGCGTGTGGTTAAAACAGCCGTTGAAATCCAAAAAATCAAAGAAGCAATCAACATCACCAAGGAAGGCATCTATAACGTATTGAAGCATGCTAAAGCAGGTATGAGGGAATACCAGTTAGAAGCTCATTTTGATTTTGTTTTAAAATCATCAGGGGTGAAGGATTTTGCGTTTGGTACGATTTTAGCAAGCGGTAAAAACGCAACGGTTCTTCATTATGAAGATAATGATGCTGAAATCAATCAAGGGGACTTGATCCTGCTGGATCTTGGTGCACAAAAGGATTACTACAATGCGGATATTAGTTTCACGTTCCCAGTAGACGGAAAATTCTCCCCGCGTCAAAAAGAAATCTATAACATCGTGCTGAAAACGTTGAAAGAAACGACAAAGCTAGTAAAACCAGGATTAAAGTTTGCTGAGTTAAATGAACATGCTAAAAAGATATTAGCAGAAGAGTGCAAGAATATCGGTCTCATTCAAGAAGATTCCGAAATCTCGAAGTATTATTATCATAGTGTTGGCCATTTCCTAGGGTTGGACACACATGATGTCGGATCTTACAAAGAACGCGTGCTGGAGCCGGGAATGGTGCTCACGATCGAACCAGGATTGTACATTGAAGAAGAGGCGATTGGAATTCGTCTTGAGGATGATATTCTTGTAACAGAAGAAGGACACGAGAATCTTTCTAAAGACATCATAAGAACGGTTGAAGAAATCGAAGAATATATGGCAATGAATAAGCTGCTAGTATAATAATAGAAAAGTTAAGATTAGCGTGTATTCTAATAGGAATTCACGCTATTTTTTTGTGAAGGAATGTCAAAAAAGATTGCCGACTATTATAAGGAGGAATATATGAGTTTGGAACATGAGTTTTATCTTATTTCTAAAACAACTGTAACGAAGGATTTTTGGGTGCATAGAGAAAAAAATGAGTGCATTATAGACAGTGTTGTAATTCATGATGACATTATTCAATATATTTCCGACTCGTTAAAATGGATCGTGAGTAAAAATCCTGCATTAAAAGGTAACCCAATGGGTCAAGGTATTAATTATCATGGAGTAACCCTTTTTGATAAACAATCTGCAGAATCTTTGAGAAGAGTTTTTTCCTCATGGAGAGACCTATTTCTAAATGCACCTAATCCATTTGAACTCACTGGAGAATTTATTTATGATGAGGACAATCAGGAAGGTGGTTATGAAAAGGTATTCTTGAATAGGGAGGAAGTAATAAACCTGCTTGAAAAGATAGTTTCCATGGCAAGACGTTTAGAATCAGGCAATTTTTACTTGTATCATTGTGGAATCTAAATTGATTTGCAAAATTTAGTGATGTTCGGGGGATAACTATGAAATACATTTCAGGAGGATATTTTCTTATTTCCCCTATTAAACGGCCGGATTATTTGGATAAAAACTTAATTCCTGATCCTCTATTGTCTGTTAGTGAATGTCTGTGCGACTTTCATCCTGATATTAATGTTTTATGGGGCGGATCTCAAAATAAGAAAGAAAAGTACATGGAACAATTTAAGATTACAGAAAGCATCTACGAAGAAATAGAAAAATGGGTAGGGAGTATGACCGAAAAAGAACTTTTTGAATACCCTCAAATGTTTACAACCCTAGATCTTGCAAGAGAATTTTGCAGAAAATTTCTTATTCATATAGATGATGTCACTATAATTGGAATCGGATTATCCCAAGACTGTGCAGATGAATTTATTGAATATGAGGAAACATTAACGAAACCAAAGGAAGAACGGAATGGGATCGAAAAATTATTACTAAGCAATGTTCGGGTTGATCACAATGGATCAGAAAGGATTGGTTACGAAATTCTCGGTTTTGAATCTGGTAAGTTCCATTCCTATTTGTGCAATGGATTAGAAAAGGATTTTAATAAACAGTTTCGTTTCAGTCTGAATAAAGATGGTTTTATACCTTTACTTGGAGAAGCGGCTCGATATTGTAAATATAGTAATGATGAGGAATTAGGTGAAGACGTTTTATGGGCTGCCTTGGGCAATATTTAAATACGCGAAATAAAAAAGCATTGGATTCAGCAATGCTTTTGCGTTCAGATACCTCAATTTTATCTGTAATGTTTGTGAGAATCCTGATTTCGGTATGCACGAACTGCCATCATAAAACCAGCATATGCACCAATGGCTGCGTTTCCGTAAAAGACACCCATGAAAATTCCAGCCCACAAGTTATTCGGGTGAGCGATAAATATCGAAATGAAAAGACCTAGAAAATTTGCGACTGAGGGAATCCAAGAATGAAGCTTTGGAAAAAAAACTTTTAATAGTTCGATCAGAATGATGATTGCAGGCACTGCAATTAATGCATCCCAAAAATTTGTATGAATGATCGGAAACTCCTCCAAAAAAAAATGCCTCCTTAACCGTGCCTGTTTAATTGTTTTACTTTATATACTCTATACAGTTTATTGCGAATTTTTCCTGATTTATTCAATGAAAAAGGTTATATTTATAAACACCTTGCTTTCCGTATGTGCAATAATGGAATCAGCTAAAAAATAGGAGGTGCTTTCATGAATGTAGCGTTAATTAGCAAGTGGCATGTACATGCAGTGGATTACGCAAGAGAAGCACAAGAAAATGAATCGATTTCCATCAAGCAAGTTTGGGACGAGGATCCATTACGCGGCAAACAGTGGGCTCAAGAGTTAGGAGTTCCATTTGAATCTGATTTGGAAGCGGTTTTATCAAATCCAGAAATTGACGGAATCATCGTCACAACCCCAACCAGCTTACATAAAGATGTAATCATTGCTGCGGCCAATCATGGGAAGCACATATTCACAGAAAAAGTTTTAGCCTTTTCAGTAGAGGATTGTGAAGAAATCTTCTCCGCCGTTGAAAAAAATAACGTTCATCTCATGCTCTCACTTCCAAGGCTGACAGAAAGCTTTTATCTCTACGCACAAAATGTTGTTGAGCAGGGTTTGCTCGGAGCTATCACAAACGTAAGATGCCGAGTGGCTCACAATGGAGCAGTTCCGTCAGAAGATAACGTAAAAGGCTGGCTCCCGGATCACTTTTTTGATAAGGAAGCTTGTGGCGGAGGTGCGCTGATCGACCTTGGTGCACATCCGATTTATTTAACGAATCGCCTGGGAGGAAAGGTAAAGAGCGTCAGCGGAAAATTAAGCCGGTTTCAGAACCGTGAAGTCGACGATAATGCTGTCGTGATGGTGGAATATGAATCAGGCGCGATCGGTCTCATTGAAACAGGATTCCTTTCATACGGAAGCCCGCAGCAATTGCAGCTTTACGGAACAGAAGGAACGCTTTTAATCGAGGACAGAGTGGCACGAATTAAAAGCAAACACCTAGGAACAGATGAGTGGGTTACACCGGAAATACCAGAACCAAATCCATCTGCCATGCAGCAATGGGTCGATTCCGTCGAAAATGGAAAACAGCCATCCATCACTAAAGAAGATATGTACAATTTGACGCTGATCAACCAAGCGGCTGCTTTATCGAGTGAAGAAGGACGCCATGTCCTGGTTTCAGAGATTACAAAGTGTACAATCGCTTGAATTTAAAGAAAATGGCTTGAAATGTGTCTCGAAATGGCACATTTTAAGTCATTTTTTATTCTCCTTTTTAATTTTGGGCTGAATCTTATGATAAATAAGGAATCGATGCTCTCGAATCCGGTTCATTTTAGCCTCGCCATTCATAATTCCACGAAAATCAGCCATAATTCCATACAATGGTAGAATTCGATTTAATCACAAACCGAAAAAATCCTACAACCTGGCCGCTAGTTAACATGTCCAGATACAAAATCTTAAATTAATTAATACTTCTAATGAGGTGCTGCCGGCTTACCTCTAATGAGGGAAACAACCCATATGATCATGGGGAAAAAGAACAACCAAATTATTGCATAGACATCATAAACTGGGGTGAATTCAATTAAATACGAACTGCTTGGAAATATGACTAGTGAAACAACAAACATCAATAATCCGATTGGAAAAGTTAATAATTTATAATCATGGATTCTTAAAGAGTGTGATAGACCAATGCACAAAATATAGGTCAGTACGATTAATTTTACATAAACGGTAATAAACCAAATCAGGGCCATAAATGCCTCCACCCTTTGAAAGAACTCACGTATGTTGATGGTTTTCGCTAAATCAAATGTAGGATATATACTTCGGCTTGTTTCATTTACACCCATAACTAAAATAGACAAGGTAGATATGAGAACCAGTATGCCTCCTCCAAGTAATGTCCCTAGCAAGTAAGCATTTTTTGTTTTCTCTGGCTGGTTCACATACGGAATGATCATTAAGAACAGGATGAGTTCCAAAAACGGGAATACAATCAAAGAAACCGAGGATCGAAATACCGGTTTCATACCGTTCTCTAAGACTGGTAACAGATTAATGATTTGCATTTTAGGCAGAAGTGTAAAAAATAACACTACAAAAAGGATAACGAGCCAGGGCAGAAAGAGTTCCGTTGTCCTTGTAAACGTTTCAAGGCCTAATCGGACACCATACAGCGTGATGATCAAGAACAACAAGTGAATGGCTTCAATCGGTGTTTCAGGCATCATTACCGTCACCATGAAATCACCAATATTACGCAATACAAAAACAGCCAAAATAAATACGTAGCTTACAAAAAAAATGATAGAGATTATTCTCCCTAAAACCGTACCAAACACTTTCTCTATAATTTCTGCTAAGCTAATAAAATGAAATCGCTTAGAAAGTGACCAATTTAAGAGCACCAATAGTAAACCGATACCAAGACCGAATAATCCAGAAAGCCAAACATCTTGCTTTGCATTTGCAGTTAGGATGGATGGGATAATTAAAATGGCTGTGCCTACTGTATAAAGAGCAACTAGTATAGTGAATTGTCTGATGCTGATGATTCCTTTTTCAAGCATACGGTGCCTCCTATTACATCGTTACAACCCATCTGTCATCGGTCTTAACAGAAAAGAAATCCACTCAAGGGGTGTAGGTATAGTTTTACCAAGTATTTGAATGATTAAAAGGATAAACCCAAAGCTAATCAGTCCTAAGTAAATCCACAGATCTTTTTTATTTGATTTTTTTATTTTGATTAGTGTGGGTCCATCTATAAAAAAAATGGCTGCGGCTATTAACATTGGAAACATAAATTTAAACATCATTATTTCTTATCAAACTCATTTAAGAATGAGTTGCTGTTTTTCCCGATTTTATCAATATGGACATTAACTTTGCTTGTGATTTTTATATTTACAAACTTTTCGTCCCAACCTTTTTTTGCTCTTTTCCAGTATTTTGGATCAGCCCGATGGATGACTTTTCCTGCTCCGAGAAAATCAATTTTATATTTTTTTTGAGCCGCGATAATTGCTTCAGTTATTTTTCCATGGATATCGTGTTCTACTAATTTTTGAATTTCATCAATTGTAGCTTGCTTCGTAAGATTAATGGAACAGCCAACCTCTCCTACATTGGCTTTGGCATTGACCTCAGCATGTACATGGGGGATGCCGTTCTCCATTTTGCTTTTTACTTTTGTGTGAGTGTCAATTATTTCAACAGACAATCGATCTTTCTTTTTATCTAAGCAAGGGACCGTAACAATGGTGCTTTTAACATTATCATTGAAATAGTTATAGCCTTTACTTTCATGCTCGTTCAGCCACCCTTTTAATTTATCTTTTTTAAACACAGCAAGATTAATATATTTCAGCCGGACTTTTGGGTTCGCGGTTTGTAGATTACTCATCTTTTCGCCTTCCTTTGGATTTCCGGTTATTTTTAAACCTGTAATGACTGGTTCCGTTCCTTCACTTGTCAAATCATCAATTAGTTTTCCAAACGTAAGAGCATAGGAAGGAGCGAATACCTCTTCAGATGTTTTGAGTTTGGAGAAGATGTTTTGTGCGGCTATTTTCTCTACAGGAACAAGAATATTTAACACTTCATCTGCACGATGACCTTTTGCAACGACTACAAAAAAGTCAGAACGAAACTCTTGATCTCTTGCTAAAAGATCCAATGATTTAGAAAATCCCTCTTTTGCAATCTTCTCACCTAAAACAAGGACTTTGAGATGAGGATAGAATGTTTTCCGTGGCGAAGTTTTCGTAAGACGTCTAATCGCATCAAAAATCGTATCGCCTTTTTCTTGATAAGTAACGACTGGTGCTCTCGTCGTATCCATTTGTTTTGAAGCAATTGAAGATGGATTAACGAGCTGAACCGTAACCACATATTTGCCGTCTTCTTTATCAATACCCATAGCTACTGCCAGACCTAATTCTTCTAATTCTCTATTGTTCCAGCATCCAGAAAGGAGCGGACTTAGCGTTAATAAAAAAAGTAAGATCAGTTTTTTATAGAACAAACGGTTCACCTCTATTTCTGATCAGATGTCTTTTTAGGTTCTCGGTTAATGTTGGTTTGATTGACTAAACGCGGTCTAGTGAGTAACTTCCATCTTGGTTTTCTCCATAAAGTATCTTTCATATCAGATTTAATGTATGGAGCAATCGGAGCCATATAAGGAATACCGAATGACCTTAGACTGCACAGATGTAGAGCAAGTGCGAATAAACCAATCGCAACACCGTAAAGACCAAAAGTTCCTGCCAGGATCATAAAACCAAATCGCAGAATCCGAATGGAAATACCAATATTATAAGCAGGCAAAATGAAGTTCGAAATCGCTGTAATGGAAACGACAATTACCATCGCAGCTGAGATAATACCAGCCTCAACAGCAGCTTGGCCAATAACTAGCGCCCCAACAATGGATACGGTTTGACCAATCGCTTTTGGAAGCCTCAGTCCAGCTTCCCTCAAAATTTCAAGAGTAATTTCCATAATTAATGCCTCGATAACTGCAGGGAAAGGAACCCCTTCCCGTTGAGCAGCGAGACTGACTAATAGAGGGGAAGGCAGCATTTCTTGATGAAAGTTAATGACAGCGATATAAACAGAAGGTCCCAGCAAGGAAATAAAAAAAGCTGAAACACGTAAAATCCTCAACAAAGTAGAAATATCCCATCTCTGATAGTAATCTTCTGCTGCTTGAAAAAAGTGTGTGAATAAGGCGGGAACGAGCAGTACAAAAGGCGTACCATCAATAACAATCGCGATGCGTCCCTCTAAAAGCCCAGCAGCTATTACATCGGGCCGTTCCGTGTTAAATACGGTTGGAAAAGGAGTATATGTCTCATCTTGAATAAATTCCTCGATGTAGTTGCTCTCCAAAATGCCATCAATATCGATTCGGTCCAGCCGTTCATGAACTTCTTTTACAAGTTTTTCATTCGCGATTCCGTGTATATATACAACTGATACCCTCGTTTGTGTTACGGTTCCGATTGGTTTTGTCACGATCCATAATCGCGGATCTTTTATTTTACGCCGAATTAATGTTGTATTGGTTTGAATGGATTCCGTAAAAGCTTCTTTAGGACCTCTAACAACACTTTCTGTTTCAGATTCTGAAACATCACGACCTTTCCAGCCGCACGTATCCATCCCATAGCCAATAGATACAGAGTCTAATAAAAGAACAGCATTGCCAGAAAGCATCGAGCGATAAATATTAGTAAAATCGTGTAATTCACTTAAATGGCTGATTGGGAGGGAAAGATGCTCGATCAAATGAGCTGAACTCAATGTGTGTGACGTATGATTTTTCAGTTCTCTCGAAGAAACGGTAATATTCTCTAAGAAATGATTGATAATCTGTTTATTTACTAAACCCTCAATGTAAATCAATGCTGCTTCTTGTTTGAGTGATTCATTTACTAAAAATTTAGCAGATACTAAATCCGAACTATCTCCAAACGAGGTTTTGATCCGAGATATGTTTTTATCAAGGGTTGAATACAGCCCGTCTTCAGTGGCAGGATCTTCCTCGGGTTTTGTTGAATTTTCTTTGGGCATTTCATTATCGAGCAGTTTTTTTACGCGTCTTTTTTTAAATACCATTGAACTTAGCTCCCCATGGACATTTTTTGATATTTTTACCAAAAAACGAAATCTTATTCGATTGCTATCATTCATTAAAATCGTTGTTTGCATGCAAAACATGATAAAATGAAACAAAACCAATGGAGTTGATTGAAAATTGAAACAAGAAATAATTAAACGATTTACTTCTTATGTAAAAATCGACACACAATCGGATTCAAGCAGTGAATCTACGCCGTCTACATCTGGCCAGCTGACGTTAGCGAATCAATTAGTCGAAGAATTAAAGCAAATTGGTATGGAAGATGTAACGATTGATGATAATGGCTATGTCATGGCCACACTCCCATCGAATACGGAAAAACAAGTTCCGACGATCGGCTTTTTAGCGCACGTGGATACAGCAACTGATTTCACCGGTACGAACGTAAAACCACAAATCGTTGAGAACTATGATGGGGAAGCAATCTCTTTAAACAAAGACTTACATATTGAACTTTCACCGAAAGATTTTCCAAACTTGCTAAATTATAAGGGACATACGTTAATTACCACGGATGGCACAACCCTGCTCGGTGCTGATAACAAGGCAGGCATCGCGGAAATCATGACGGCTATGAAATACTTGATTGATCACCCTGAAATCAAGCACGGAAAACTAAGAGTAGCATTTACGCCAGATGAAGAGATTGGGAGAGGACCGCATAAGTTTGACGTTGCTGCTTTCGGTGCGAAGTTCGCCTATACGATGGACGGCGGACCGCTTGGTGAATTGGAATACGAAAGCTTTAATGCCGCTGATGCAAAAATCACGATCAAAGGAAAGAACATCCATCCGGGTTCTGCAAAAAATAAAATGGTGAACTCCGTTAAAATTGCGATGGAGATCCAAAGCAAGCTGCCAGCAGAAGAAGCGCCAGAACATACGGAAGGATATGAAGGCTTTTATCATCTGACCAGCATTAAGGGTGATGTTGAACAAACTCAACTAGCTTACATCATCAGGGATCATGACAAGGCGCTTTTCCAAAAAAGAAAAGATACGATGCAAGCAATCATTGATGAACTTAAAGATAAATATGGTGAAGATAAAATTGTCTTAACGATGGAAGACACGTATTACAACATGAGAGAGAAGATCGAACCCGTAAAAGAAATTGTAGATCTTGCTTATAAAGCGATGAAAAATTTGGAGATCGAACCGATCGTCAAACCTATCCGAGGCGGAACAGACGGGTCTCAGCTCTCTTACATGGGACTCCCGACTCCTAATATTTTTACAGGCGGAGAAAACTACCACGGCAGACACGAATTTATCTCGGTGGACAACATGGTAAAAGCAACGCAAGTAATCATTGAGCTAGTTCAGCTGTTTGAACAAGAAGCTTAAATTGTAATACGAGAGCTAACCCCTATTATTTACGGGTTAGCTTTTTATTTTGACTATTGATGGTTGAACGGGATGTCGATTGTTGTCGAGATATAGTTATATTTTCTTTTCGTGTTGAATTCGTATCAAAAGTCTATGTAAATAAAAGGAAGGGAAGGGCGTTTTGTAGAAAAGGTATAGTCTGGTAGCGGACTTATCAAAAGGAGCGGTTGTGTAATGAAAAAAATTCACGAAACACAATCAATTAGAACGAATGATACCGAAGAACACAAGGTTTATTCACCGATTGAAAACTTACAAAATATCGAATCCGGCGGACCGCTCAATAAAAAAGGTTTAGAAAATGTGAGCGGATTGCCTAAAAGTATAAAGTTTTTAGGCTGCGTTTTAATCGGTCTACTCGGTTTTTCTATGCTGCTCGTGATGGTCTTGAACTTTTTTTAAAAAATCATTTGAAGTAAAGCAGGTGCGGAATTTGTTATCTCAAGGAGTCGTTATTCAGAACAACCAATTATTGATGGTTAAACAAAGAGTAAAAAGAGGTGACACCGTCTGGAACTTTCCAGGTGGCGGAGTAGAAAAAGATGAAACATTTGAAGAAGCGTGTATTCGAGAAGTCAGAGAGGAAACAGGCTATGCCGAAAGAATCATTGAACTTCTTTATACAAACGATTCAAAACATACCTACTTGTGTGAAGTAGTCTCCGGTGAACTTACCATTGAAGACGATGAAGATATTTTGGATGTTCAGTGGGTAGGTCTATTTGATGATCATTATTTTGACGATGTATCAAAGCCAATTGTTGAGTTAGTTAGAAAATTAACAATGCAGGAAAGGGGAAAACGATATGTTTAAATCAAAAAAGTTTATTATTTCGTTAGCTGTTTTCTGTCTAATCATCCTTTTAATCGTTCAAAAAAGAGATGTGATCTTCCAACAGGGGAATCCCATCCCATATGCTTTAGCCATATCAAAAATGATTGTGCAAGATAAAGGAATCGTTGAAGTGTGGAAGGATGAACAATATTTAGTAAAACGAGGGAAGATGGAGCCGTTTATTAAGAAGATGGTGAAAGAGGGCTGGGAATACGCAGGAAGAGACAAGATTGGAAATGCACTTGAATTCAAAAAAGGTAATGAGATGAGACGTTTTGGCTATCAATACTATACGAGATATTATATGGTTATATTTGGATAGAACATGAAAAGCTGAACCTTTAATAATAGGAGCTTAAATGATCCGTATTCTTGGTCAGAAATACACGATTAAGCATTGGAATCAGGAATCAAAATAAAAATGTGGACTGATCATACATAAATTCAGTTCAATCGAACAAAAAAATAGATTCAATCAAACAGATAACAATAAGATTCAGACAAAAATACCTTTTAAAAAAAGATTGTTCATCCGGGAAAGACATAGAGGTCGGAAAGAAAGAGGCTAGTCTTCCCAAGAATAAGGAGCGGATGATATCCAGTGTGGAAAACAATCAGTTCAAAGTATGTATATAAATCACCATTCGGAAATTTAAGAATAGATTCATGTAAGTTACCAAATGGCAGCGTAATTGAGAATTATTATGTGAATGAGTATTCCGATTGGGTGAACGCTGTTGTTATAACAAAAGGCAACAAGGTAGTCCTTGTTGAACAATACCGTCATGCGGGAAACGATTTTTTCCTAGAAATTCCCGCTGGAAAAGTAGAAGATAAAGAAAGTCATGAAGAGGGAATACTTCGTGAAATAAAAGAAGAAACAGGTTATATTTCTAAATCTAAACCAATCCTCCTAGGGGAATTTTGGACAAATCCTGCCACACAAAACAATAAAGTAGCTACATATTTGATCCTAGATGCTTTTGAAGCTTCCAATCAAACCCTGGATACATACGAAGAAATAAATGTAAGGTTAATAGATTTTGATGACATGGAAGAAATGATTCAAAATAAGCAGATTACACAGCTTTTTACAGTTAGTGCCTATTACATGGCAAAAGTGTATTTATCCAATAAGGAGAGAATGAATGTTAAATAGTCATAGTGTTATAAAGGAAAAAAAAGCTGGAATGTCTGACAACGAACTAACAATCCGGCCAATTACAGATGAAGACCTGCCGAGACTTTGGGAATTGCTATATAAAGACGATACTCCAGAATGGAAAAAGTGGGATGCACCTTATTTTGAACATAAACATGTGCCATATGATGCATTTATCAAAAACAAAGAACAATATGTGAACTCAGATAAACGCTGGGCTATTGAAGTAGATGGAAAGATTATAGGTGTGGTGAGTTATTATTGGGAGCACGAACCTTCCAAATGGCTTGAGATGGGAATCGGCATTTACGATTCGAAATTTTGGGACGGCGGCTATGGCACGAGAGCATTTCGTTTGTGGATGAATCATCTTTTCACAACAATGCCTTTAGTACGTGTAGGATATACGACTTGGTCCGGAAATGAACGGATGATGAAGGTTGGTGAAAAGTTTGGTATGACAATGGAAGCCAGACTTAGAAAGTGCAGACTATACAATGGAAAATACTATGATTCGATTCGAATGGGGCTATTAAGGGAAGAGTGGGAAGTAAACGAAAGATTCAACTAGAAGGTAGGTAAGCAGAAAATGAACATACAGGAAATTATAAAAGATTTAACGGATAAAAAAATGCTGCAGCCCAATATACAATATGAACAGCTTAACGGAGGTACTACAAGTAAGTTATATCTTTGTAAAGATGAAACCACAAAATTTGTGATTAAAATGAATGAACCTCATGTGCTGGAAGCGGAGTCTCATTTTCTGAACTTTTATAAAAAAGTCAGTTTGTTGCCAAGGCTTGTCTATGTGGATCCTTCATTCCATTATATTGTTTATTCGTTTATTCCTGGCTCCGTTCACTATAATCGCAGCAAGAAAAACGAGCTTTTATTTGACCTCGTGCATGACCAAATCAATCATTATCAGCCCGTATCTGATTCAGAAGGCTGGGGCTGGGCAGATGAAACAGTGGATTCATGGCAAGCCTTTTTAGAACATCGATTCATGGAGGCAAGTAAAACACTAGAGTCTCATTTGCAAAAAGAAGACCTCGACATAGTTGCTAAACTGGTAAAAAGCCCGAATAGGAAAAGCACAAATAAAGAACCTTACTTACTTCATGGTGATTGCGGCGTACACAACTTTATATTTGATGATCGAAAATTATGCGGTGTGATTGATCCGACTCCAGTATATGGAGAACCGCTTTACGATCTCATTTATGCATTTTGCTCCTCACCGGATGATCTAACTAAAGAAACAATCAATACGGCAGTGAGTCATTTAAAAAATAATAGTCGTGATGACAAGTTCTTGTATGAAGAGGTGCTGATCGGATTATTCTTAAGAATAGCAACATGTGTCAGACATCATCCTGACGATTTAGAAGAATATTTACGAGCTTGGAGCTATTGGAAGGACACTGTGCTTAAGGGAGAGTAATGAAGGGCATGATTCAACAAACGGAGCAAACGGAGCACATGATCCAACAAACGAAGGTCATGATTCAACAAATGATGAATGCCCTTTCTATAAATCTATGTAAATAACCCAATTAAAAATGAAGACCGTTCCTGTAAATGGGCCGGTCTTTATTTTTTTAATTCATAAAGCACAAATCTAGATGGATCTGCGCTGTCATTTTCTACATAAATTTCGCTTGTTTTACTATTTTCAAAGATTCTTCCGCCATTTAGCACACCATATTTATCACCCTTTAGACGATCTGTTGTAGGCTCAAAATCAGGTTTGGGACGATTTGCATTCGTTTGAATAAAGAAGTCCTTACTCACATACTTCTGATTGTTATAAGATAATGTTTGCGGAATATCCGCATCATCTGAAAAGAAATACTGGTTAATTAAAGAATACGTTCCAAATATCAAGAAAACGAGGCAAATCAAAAAGAAAAACTTTTTCATTTAATCACCTTTCCGTTTATTACCATATGTATAATAGTAGCCTATTAAACAACTTAAATCCAATGAGAGGGAATGCTGATAGCAGGAGACAATTTCTTATTTTTATCTCCTCTAGCCGAGTTCACTTGTACATTACACTTTAATTGATTAGACAATTTTTACACTTCCTTAAGCGGCTTTACCATCGTAAAAAATGTGCTGCCTGGCGGATAATCTTCAATTTTTCCGACAACCGTATAGCCATATTTTTCATAAAAAGTACGGGCTTGGAAGTCAAAGGTCGTTAACAAAGCTTTAACTGCACCTTTTTCGAGCGCAATTTCTTCTGTACGTTTCAGTAAGGTTTGCCCCAGTCCCTTACTGCGAATCTGTTCACTAAACCAGAAGTGATCGATCTCAAGCCAATTCCAATAAACTCGTCCTGATATTCCTCCCAGCCACTTTTTGTTTTCATCCGACACCATTATATGAATAGGCTGGACGGCGCCTTTTTTTCTAGACTCTTTATGATGTAATGAATTTTCATTATTAAATTCTCTGATTTGGCTGCCCAAAAAGGCTGCGAACTCATTGTTTTCTTCTAAACTTACTTCTAAATGATAATTCATATTTCCTCCTGAACACTAAATTGCGGCTTGTTCCATATTCCACTTGATTCTTAAAATTCCTTCATAACTCCTTAATAATTCCTTAATAACACCTATTGGTAAAAAATGTAAGGGGTCTGTCCCGGGGACAGACCCCTTATCTTTTCTTTGATTGCTTCTCAAGGAAAATCATGAACTTCTCACGTGCAGCTGGGTTATCCATGATTTTATTTACGCGACGTCTGCTCTGTAAATATTTTCGAACATGAACATTTGTAAAAAAGAGTTTCCGATATTTTTCATCATGATAAACTCGTTGAAACCAATCATACTTTTTCAACTCTTTTATGTGAGCATCTATTCTTCTGGTGTCGAGTCCGGAAAAACTGCCATTTGAAAATACGTCAAACATAAAATCAATAAAATCCCTTAGCATATCAAACAACCACTCCTAATCCTCCTATTATGGGTAGTGTATAGTGAACATAAAACATGAAAAGATTGGAAAATGTCCGATTCGCCAACTTTTTAGAGGTTATTAAATGGATATATCGAAATTATCAAGAACCTATAATGGTTAAAAGGAGAGGATCAACATGACGGTAAATCAAAAGATCACGACATTCTTAATGTTTTCAGGACAAGCTGAAGAAGCTATGAATCTCTATATATCAATTTTTGAAGACGGTGAGGTTACAAATATACTTCACCAGCAAGACGGAACAGTCCTGCACGCGACTTTTACCCTAAAAGGACAGCAGTTTATGTGTATCGACAGCTCAGTAAAGCATGATTTTGATTTTACCCCTTCGATTTCCTTATATGTAGACTGTGAATCAGAAGAAGAGATCGACCGTTTATTTGAGAAACTATCAGATGAAGGGATGGTGTTAATGCCATTGGGCGAGTCTCCATTCAGTGCAAAATTTGGATGGTTGCAAGATAAATTCGGCGTCTCGTGGCAGCTGAACTTCCCGAAAAGCTAAATATGATATTTACAAAGGTTGAGTGGAGACCATCAACAAGTTACTCAATAAAATTTATACAGAATACTTAATCATACCGAGAGGCATCAGAATACTACTATCATGGGGATGGATAATCCTCATGTACTATGTTATTTTTACGAATAATTAAGTAAGTTTTTTGTGTACTTTCAACGGTCTTTTTAGGTTTACCGGCAACTACTGAGAATAAACCGCCTTCTCAGAAAGGCGGTTTACTTATGATTTTACATCTACTAATCTAAAACGCTCACAAACCAGTAACATATCTTCTGACCATTCGAGATCTAATTTGCTTAATTCTTCGGTAAAAAATTTGATATGAGCTTCTTTCCAATATCGATATGATCTGTCGCCTTCGCCTTCTGCAACTGCGAAATCTTCAGGGACTTCAATCATAGGCATTATTTGAACCTCAGTTGTTTGAATAATGGCTAAAGGCACATCTTTACTATTTAAGATAATGCTATAATCACCAACAGAAGGCAGTGGTTCGTTTTCCGTTTCATAAAAAATCAATCCTGAACACGTGGCTGTTTTAACACCATCTATGACTAATTGAGCTAAATGGTCAGGATCTGCTCCGAATTTCCATGCACTAACAGATGTTGGTTTTTCTTGACCTTTATTCTCCCAAAACGAATCCCAATACTTTTGTGCGGCTGAATTCATCGTTTTTCTCCTTTACTATGCATGTTTTCATTCTGTTTTCATTCTTTTTATTTAAATTTACCATAGACGATGTTGATAACGGCATCATATGTACAATTCTGGTAATAGTTTATAGGCATAAAAAAACCGTTCTCTGAAAAATAGAGAGCGGTTTTTTTGTTTAGCCAAAACACATAAAGTTGCGGATTTGCGAGTAGTTATAGCGTACTCGCTGAGTGCGGCCATTTTGCCACGTATAGCCAGATACATTATTTCGTCTGATATCCGTTGGATAAAACCAGATGTCACGTCCGAATGGTCCTTGGAATCGTAAGCCTAATAATCCCCAATTGCCTAAGCAACGGCACAACATGGAACGAATTTGATAGGCTTGTGCTTGGGTTGTGAAAAATCCTTGCGGGATTTGCTGGCTGAATTGCTGTGTTAGCTGCTGCGGGGGAGGAGTAGTTGGAACGTCATCTTGAAAACCGTCGGGACGATCAAGGTTTTGTGCCAATTCGTAGGCGTCATAAGATTGCTGATGTTGATGGTTATAAGGATTGTTGTTATACATCATTTACCTCCTTGTCTTTCATTTTGAACTCTAGAATATTCATATGTTGTACGACTCTAAAGGGAAGCTTGTCTACAGCCTAAAATAAAGTCCAAGCTGAAATCGGGTGTATGCACCGATCTAGTATTTATCAAACCATTGATCGTTTGCTTAGGGAGGAAGCCATAACGATCCAAGGGAAGAAACAGAATGAAGGAAAACCTGACCTTATCGTTTATGAAGTAACAGAAGCGGGTCGAAACGCAGCTTTGATGATGAGTAATGAACGGTTGTCTTCATCGGTAGAGCATTAGCGTGCTTTATCAGCAGAGAAACTGGAGTCTTAAATAATAAAAAATGGCTCTTTTCTAAAAGAGGTAATTGTTAGCAGTACACTAATACAGTAATAAGGTTTACTTAAGTAAAATAAGGTATGTTATATTTGTTGAATAGATTCTCTTTAAAGATAAGAAAAGTAGGTGAACAAAGTGGGGAAATATCAATTGGATTACAAAAGTCAGGTAGCTGTGACAAAGTTTCATGAAAAACAGACGCCTGTGAAATTTGATAAAAAGAAGCACCTTGAAAAAATACGTTCGGAGTATTTGAAAAAGAAGCAAAAACAAACAGATAACTAATATGAATGAAAACATAGGAAGATTAAATTCTCTCTATGTTTTTCTTATTCGAAGTTTTTTTCAATATCTTTTGCACTCGGGTGCGTTGATTCAAGAAGGATGAACGCTTCTTTGTGTTGAACGTTATTGAAGATACGTGTAAATTTTAGCAACAGATAGACTATCTCATATAATATGCTTATCTAGTTGAATGGAGGGTCTAATCATGGGCATAAAGAATTATTTGATTGAAGGTGTTTCCGGCACCGGCAAAACTACGGTCTGCAACGAATTACAGCGGCGCGGCTACCATGCCATTCATGGTGACCGTGAATTGGCTTATCAAGGTGATCCGGAAACGGGTACCCCGACGGATGGCTCTAAACCCGAAAACCATATTTGGCATGTAGATAAAGTAAAAGCTTTAGTCGCCAATCAGAATGAGGCGGTAACATTTTTCTGCGGTGGTTCGCGGAATTTTCCAAAATTCATCGATCTCTTTGACGCCGTTTTTGTCCTTGAGGTAGACCTGGAAACCTGTCTCCAGCGGATTGATGAGCGAGTGGCACTGGACCCAACAGACTGGGGTGGCAGACCAGAGGAAAGGGAGATGATTTCCCGCTTACATCAAACGAAAGAAGGCGTTCCCAAAAACGGGATTATAATCGACGCTACCGCACCGATCGATTACGTCGTTGACGAGATCATCCGTCAAGCAGAAGAAACTAAACAGCAACGTCAGTAAATAATTTACGGTTGCGACAGCCCAATATAACGGTGCACCCGGATAAGAATTTTATTTCAGACAATGTTACATTACATAGGAAATACACTAGATATAATGAAAAACTCGTTCTTCAACTAAAGAAGTGCTTTAAATGAATAAGTGCATAAGAAAACGACCAGACGAAAATCTGGTCATTTTTGATGATAATTACATATCTGGTTATCACGCTAATTCACCTGCAAAAAGGCTTGTGAATTACGATTTCTCCTCCAAAAGACGTTAGAATAATCGCATTTGTCCATTTTTTTTGCAGTTTGAAAAATATCTAAGGCACAAATACCTGTATATGTTCTGGTAAGACATGAAGTTCTAAAGGCAGTTCACAGCCTTGATCACCATCCACATTTGAACATAAAGAGCGTGAAGAAGAAATTTTTAAAGAAGATGTGCTGATATACGCTACTGAATCATGATTTACATGCTCTCCTTTGAGGAGTGAAGCTGTTAACTTCACCACTTGAAAAACGGATGCATCTTTAATGATAATGCATTTTAAATGTCCATCATCGACTTTGGCGTCAGGTGCAGCTTTATCGAACCCTCCAACTGAATTGGTTAAAGTCGCTAATATCAGCAGAGCCTCACCATCCCATGTTCCATTATCGTGCTGAAGTTTTATTGAAAAGGAACGGTTTGAAGTTAAGGTTTTAATCCCTTCAATAAAATAAGCTAATGGACCGAGAAGTGTTTTTTTCTTAGCTGAAACAGAAAACGAAGCCTCTGCGATTTCTCCAACAGCAACAATGTTCATAAAATAAGTCGTGTTTATTTTTCCTATGTCTACTGGTCTCATATGTCCTTCACTTAATAATGCAATCGCTTGATCAGGCTCTAACGGGATTTGAAGCGCACGGGCGAAATCGTTCACTGTTCCTAAAGGAATAATGCCTAATGCTGGCCGATGCTCTTGTTCGGCTAATCCATTTATCGTTTCATTTAATGTTCCATCTCCTCCCATAGAAACGACAACATCCAATTGTTCTTCACAAGCAAGCTTAGCAAAATTTTCAGCATCTTTTTCTTTTTCCGTCATACGTAAATCGACTTTGAATCCTTTTTTAGTAAGGATCTCTTTCACACTGTCTACATTTTTTTCTGCTTCTTCTTTTCCAGAAGAGGGGTTACAAATAATCATCGCTTTTTTCATCGTTTTCACTCCCTAACGAACATAATCTTTTATTCCCGAATTCATCGAATAAGTAACAATCGTTTGAAATGATTCATAGAGTGGTACAATTGGTAGAGAATCAACCTATTAAATCAGTATTCAAAAATTTTGGGTAAAGAGGTTATTAATAAATGGAAGCAATGTTATCAGATCATGAAAAATTAGTTCCAGTAAAGTTTAAGTCTTTTGAAGAAGCCTCTACAAGTATTCTTCAGCTCATAAGCGAGTTCGTTGATGTAAATACGATTTTTATCGCTAAAAATGATAAAAAAACGAATAAAATTGTTAAAGTGATTAATAGAGAGGAAGTTCTTTTAGAAGAAGGAAGTACATTACCTTTTAACGAGACTTATTGCAAGCTATCTGTAGATAATGGCCGAAACCCCTTATTGATTCCTGATATTAATCAGAGCGAATTAACCCGGAACCTAAATGTAACTGCAAATTTAGGCAGCGGCTCCTTTATAGGAATACCGATTTATTTTGAAAATGGAGAGAATTATGGAACCATTTGCGGGCTGGATACTAAATCTATTGAATTTACCGATAAACAGATTCAAATGTTCGAGACCTTCTCTTCATTGCTCACATATATACTCGAGCTAGATAAAGCCAATAATGATATCCATCAATTATCCGTTCCAATCGTTCCTGTTGTGAAGGGGATCGCGATTTTACCGATTATCGGAAACTTATATCAAGCTCGTGCTCAAATGCTTATGGAAATCGTATTAAATAGAAGTCAAACTTTATCCCTGAATTATCTTGTTATTGATTTATCTGGGGTAAGCAATATTGATAGTGATGTGGCTCATTATTTAATACATTTAGTAAAAGCGTTAAGGCTGTTGGGGATTACACCCATTCTGACAGGAATTAGACCCGACATGGCCATAAGGGTTATATTCAAATATTGAGTTTGACAATGTAATTATCCGAGCTAATTTAGAGCAAGCCTTAGCATATATTGGCTTTTCATTAAATGATAATAGAAAGTAATGCAATAAAAAAGAGCTATCCGCCATGGATAGCTCTTTATATGTGAATCGTAGTTAGAAGTTTAATCAATCACCATTCAACATATTGAAAACACCTTTTGCGAGGCTTCCTTCATCAGAAGAACCGCCACGGCTTGGAGCAGCTGCGAATACTCGGCTAGCTAATCGGCTGAAAGGAAGGGATTGAATCCAAACCGTTCCAGGTCCTCTTAACGTTGCGAAGAACAATCCTTCCCCGCCAAACAATGCTGTCTTCACGCCTTTTACCATTTCGATGCTATAATCAACATCACTTGTCATGGCAACTAAGCAGCCTGTATCTACGCGCAATACTTCACCTGATGCCAGCTCTTTTTTATGAATCGTTCCACCTGCATGAACGAAAGCCATGCCGTCACCTTCAAGTTTTTGCATGATGAATCCTTCACCACCGAAGAATCCTGTCCCGATTTTACGCTGAAACTCGATTCCAACGGAAACGCCTTTAGCTGCAGCTAAGAAAGCATCTTTTTGACAAATCACTTTTCCACCCATCTCACTCAAATCCATCGGAATGATTTTACCAGGGTAGGGAGAAGCGAATGACACATGCTTCTTGCCAAGTGCTTGGTTTGTGAATGTTGTCATGAATAAGCTCTCACCAGTCAATACACGTTTCCCGGCATTGAAAAGTTTACCCATAAGGCCGCCGCCAGCGTTAGAAGAGCCATCACCAAAAATGGTCTCCATATCGATGCCGTCTTCCATCATCATCAAAGCACCAGCTTCAGCGATAACCGTCTCGTTCGCATCCAGTTCTACTTCTACAAACTGCATGTCATCTCCATAAATTTTGTAATCGATCTCGTGATTGTTCATTTTACAATTCCTCCATTTTATTAATCGTTTTAATTAGAATTTTTTCTAAAGGGTACTATTTCGTCTACACTTATTAATTCGCCAAATAGTTGGAAAACCTCTGCGTACTGAACATCTTTTCTTAAGCAAAGATGAATAGATAATGATCCTCTTTTTTGCCGACAAAGAAAATACGTTCGAGGAGGGCATAGGTTTCAAAAAAATTCTTCTACCCATGAATGAAACGATACTGGAAAGGGAGCGGGTTTTCTGACTCCGTTAAATAGTAACACGATTGATTACCGAGGCCTAATTATAAAAAAGCTATTTTTTTGATGGTTATTGTTTCAAAAAAAATAAATAGGGAATAGAACGTATAATAGAGGAGGTGGGATTCATGTCTGTATATGATCAAATCAACTCTTGTTGTAAAAGGATTGAGAATGCAGACACGAAAGCAGAAATTCTGAGTGAAGTAGACAAACTTGATAATTTCGCATCTTATCTTAATGATTCAAAAGCCAAACAACTCCACATCTATTGTGACAATATTCGAAAACTAAATGTTGACATTAAAGCTGAAACAATTAATCAAGCACATGAAATAAGAAATCTGTTCCAAATAAACAGCAAGGCTGCCAGGTAAAAGGCGGTCTTGTTTTATGCATGTAATCTACCATTTTTTATGGGTTATGCCATAATAGAAATAGTACATAATTATTTATAGGAGTGAAAATGATGGGGCTAACGCTGAAAAAGGATTATGTTGAATTCTTCACGAATAATAGGAGCGAATTTCAAGATAATCTGCTAAACGAAGCAAAAAATGTACGCAATAAAATTGAAGAAATTCAATTTATCGGAAACATAGACCTATTAAACAATGCACATAAGCTGGTCATGTATGCACTCATTGGCAATAAGGACGAACTGGATATGTTCGCTGAAAAAGAGGGGATTTCATGGGCTTCTCATAGTTTAACATTAGCGTTTAAACTTGAATGGGTCCAAGCGATCAGAAGAACAATCTGGCGTTTTCTGCAGCGTTACGATCAAGAAAATCCTATCAATGAACCTAATAACTTTTATGAATTAGAAAGACAAATAAATGAAACAATCGACCAGTTTTTAAATACATTCTTTCTCAGTTATTCTGAATATAAGGATCAGTTAATTGAAGAACAGCGGACATTAGTGGAAAATCTTTCTGTACCGATTATACCGATCACTTCAAAGGTGTGTGTACTTCCGCTAATCGGACACATCGATATGTCGAGATCGAGTACAATTGAAGAGAAGGTTTTATTGGAGATTAGTAAGTTACGTATAGGAACATTGGTTATTGATCTTTCAGGTATCGCTGAAATGGAACCAGAAGTGATTGAACATATGATGAGAATTATTGAAGGCGCCAATATGATGGGGTGCGAATGCGTGATTACCGGATTGCGGCCTGAAATCGTTAGAAAAGTAACAAAACTAGGGTTAACGTTTGAACATAAAGCCAATACAAAAGCTACCTTGCAGCAGGCACTAGAAGATTACTTTGTGAGTTAAAAAATACTAAGCTGGAGAGATTCTGATCCAGCGGAAAAACCCGCCATTTTCAGAAATGGACGGGTTTTATTTTTTTAGCAGCTTCTTCATTATCATGTTTTCAAGCACCTTCCAAGGCAAGATCGTTTTCATAAAAATGTTCATCTTTACGCCGTTGCCGATCGGATAACGAAGCTTAGGTGTCTTTTTCATGGTGGCGATCCGGGTTACAAGCTCCGCAACATCCAGCGGGTTTCCATGGACCACTTTTACATTGCCGATGTTGTTCAGAATGGCTTCCATATAAGAATGATAAGGTGATTCTGGATTCAGTGTAATGTTATCGAGCGTAGACCAGATGTTGGTCTGGTAAGAACCCGGTTCAACGAGTACCACATCAATTCCGGACGGTTTCACTTCCAGGCGAAGGCTCTCACTGAATCCTTCGAGAGCATGCTTTGACGCTGTGTAGGGTGACATTCCTGGGAATCCAAACCGGCCGCTGATGCTGCTAATATTAATGATGCGTCCACACTGCTTTTTTCTCATGACTGGAAGAACTGCCTGTGTAACGGCGATCAAGCCAAAAACGTTAGTCTCAAACTGAGCACGGTAATCATCAACTGAAAGCTCTTCACAAAAACCCCCAGCCGCAAATCCCGCATTATTTACGAGTACATCAACATGGTCCAACCGTAATAAAAACTTTTTGAACTCATTTATCGAATCAGACGATGTCACATCGAGCGGTTGGAGGCGTATCGAATCCGCAACGTTCTGCTCATCTGCTAACGTAAGCAGACTCTCTGATTTGTTCATATTCCTTAATGTACTGATAACTTCAAACCCTTTCTTCGCCAGCTCGACTGCTGTCAGCATGCCGAATCCGCTTGAACAGCCCGTTACGATTGCTATTTTTTTGTTCATAAAATTTCTTGTCCCCAATACTTAATTTCTTTATCTTCCTATTAATACAAACACATTTTTATCAGGCGCCTGCATAACCGCAACATGACCGCCTAAAGAATTCGGAAAAGGTGTGCGGATCCATTTTACTTCAGGGTTTGATGTTAACGATTCATAAGTTTGTACAACATCTTCAACTAAAATTTCCGTTTCAATAAACGGCAGGTCACGATTGTTCTTTAAAACCAGTTCGGTATTTCCATCAGGATACCGCATACCAACCAAAAGCCAGCGCATATCTTTATCTTGGTACGTCTGCCAGGCCTTGGTCAGTCCTAACGATTCATAAAACGCAACAGATTTCTCAATGTTCTCCGTATAAATGGCCACACATTCAATTCGCTTCCACATTTCTATTCTCCTCTATGTATTTATCAATTTTTTTCTCATGATTGATAGTGTACAAGAAAGCAGAGGACGAATCTTGACTTATTTTGCTGAAATTTTCGCTGAGTAGCCGCTATATCCAGAAAAAGTGGACGGAATTCCAAAAAATTCAAAGGCATTCCCACACTTTTATTGAAGAATGCCAGACTTTTGAAAGGCAAACCCAGACTTTTCTCTCATATAACCACACGCCGACATTAATCGACATGATTCGCTTAGTCCTTGCGTAATGAAATATGTGATTCCTTATACATTTCATGATAATTGTTATTTCGCTGTAATGGCTTTACAATCGCTTTGTCATATTGGGCTGTTAGTATGGGTCAGGTACGAATCAAAAGAAGGGGATGGTACTTTGAAAAATTTAGTAGCAGGACTAGCAGTAGCAGGTGTTGTGGCATTCAACCCGGCAGTAGGTCATGCGGCGCTTGGAGACCAGAACTTAAAGCCTGAGATGCAGCATTCAGACGTACAAGATCTTCAAGAAGCATTAGATAAAAAAGGTTACTTTACTTATGATAAAACCACTGATTATTATGGAGACTACACAACAGCAGCCGTGAAAAAACTGCAAGAAGATAAAGGAATCACGGTTGATGGACAAACGGGATTAGAGACATACAAGGCGTTAGGGGTATTCAGCAAGAAAGCAATTGTAGATACGGCTGAAAAATATGAAGGTACGCCATATGTTTGGGGCGGAGATAACCCTGACGGCTTCGACTGCAGCGGATACTTAAAGTATATTTTCAATGAAGGTACTGGTGTACAGCTCAAACGTACGGTTGATGAAATGTATGCAGAAGGTACAAAAGTAGACAAGCCAGCTGTTGGTGACATTGTGTTCTTTGACGTTGAAGGAAACGGACCAAGTCATGCCGGTGTTTACATTGGAGGCAACAAGTTCAAGCATGCGTCATCTTCTAAAGGTGTAACAACAAGTGAACTAGACAGCTCTTACTGGAAAGATAAATATGTAGGTGCTAAAAGATATCGTTAAGATAAAAGGTAAAAGGGATGACCCGTCTTCATATGGGTCGTCCTTTTTTGTTGTTAAATGATGAGCTAAGGTGAATAGAAAGAATGCAGTAATTGAAAAGGGAAGTAGAAGAATTTCTATCCTTTTGCAACAACGGTAATCTTATTGGCTAACACCAATATTTGCACTCCATAATCTTTGAACATTTAATAATTCATGTTCATTGAATTCCATCCTATAAATATCGGGTTTTGTTGTGCTATTTAAAAAACTTAAGTCGTAATAACTATTGAAGTACCCCATCATCAAGGTCATTACAGCTCCATGTGAACCGATAACAACTTTTTTATTTTTAAAAGTTTTTAATAGTTCACTTAATACTTTAGTCGCTCTTCTTTGACAATCTGCATTTGATTCTGCTCCCTCTAATGAGAAATCTGATTCCGAAAATGATTTCTCTAATAGTGGAGCCAATTCCTGATCTGATATCCTGTTGTCTTCAAGAGAAAATATTCTCTCTTTTAAATCTTCAAATACTAAAACATCTTTTCCTATTAGTTTAGCTAACTTATCAACAGTTAAAATTGAACGTATGTAAGGACTTGAAACAACTTCATCAATTTTCTCTTTTTTCAATATGTCAGTTACACGTTGAGCATCTAAATGACCTTGTTCGGTTAACGTTCTTGTTCTTTCGTTTCCTTCCTTAAGCGAGTCACCATGCCTCACCATATAAATGAACGTACTCATATTTATTTTCCTCCTATAAATAATCTGCTAAATACCAATTATTTCAAATGGAGGTGACTAACTCAATCCTTTTTTGAATTTATAGAGAAACTTACCTATGACAAATAAGCCTCCTTAATGAAATATATCAAAACTTAAAGGCACATCCACTTTGTGAATGTGCCAATTCCTTTTTTTACTAAATCCAATCTATCTATTAAAGTGTAAATAGAACGGAAATTTTATTATTCGCTGACTGCAATACCTGTAAAAGATTCTGGACCTATACGGATTGTGCCTAAAAGGCTTGAAGAGACGAACATGGTGTACGTTAGTTGAGGATCTGAGGGCGGATTATAATCAGAACCGTTGAAAGTTATGATTTGAGGTGCGAGCACATCTAAACTGAAAGATTGAGAGGCAGAGAAAACAACTTCGTCAGTTGGAAGAGTCCCTCTTACAACTGTAATCGTTATAGCAACAAGGGATAATGGAAGCTGTAACGCGATTGTACCTTGTAAATCTATACGAATATCAGAACCCGCATTTTGTAAATTCAGACCAATTTGTCCTACTAATTGAGGTGTATCTACGACAAGAATAGGTATCGCAATAGAGTTTGCATAACTAGCATTTTGGCTAGTTCTTAAATCTAGAAATTGGGCCAAAATTTCACCCCCTTTCTTATACTAGTTTATGAAATGAGCAAAGAAGTGCTTGTACAAGTATAAAAATGGGTAGCATATTCACTAAAATTTAAAAAAGAGACCATTTCAGGGTAAATGGATAGATCTTGAAATTCAAAAAAATAAAAAACGCTCAGATATCGACATCTGGGCGTTTGATTTCTTTTATTTCGCAGATCCTTTTTCATAAGCGATTACAACAACATCTTTGTTCGATTGTCCTTTTAACTTTTCTTCAAAGGTTTTAATCTCACTAATCAAATTGTCTGATAGAACAGCAGCTGTATAGTCTTTATTATTCATAAGTTTTTACTCTCCTTTTGTAACTATTTCTTACATATCATTCTTGACAATATAAAAGTGAAATATTCAAATAAGAGAGTTTTCAGAATGTACGTTTTTTATACAGAACTGCTCATAAATTTCCCTACATAGGTGGATTGAGGTCTGTAGATTGTATTATCTTCTGACTGTTCTATTACATGCGATGTCCATCCTACGATTCTGCTCGATGTAAAAGTTGGTGTAAAGAGGGAGGCATCCAGCTCGATAGACTGCATAATAGCAGCCGCGTAAAACTCGACATTCGTATATAATGACCTTCCTGGTTTATATTCTTCTAGTAACTTGATGGCACTCTTTTCCACTTCAATGGCTAAATCGAGCCACTTATCCTGACCTACTAAGTTTAATAAAGTCTCTTTTAAAGCAATGCTTCTTGGGTCGTGTGTTTTATAGACACGATGACCAAAACCCATTAATTTTTCATTTTGATTTAATTTATGCCGAATCACTTTTTCAGCATCACCAGCAATCGAGATCTCATTTAAAAGTTCGATAACCCCAGAAGGAGCTCCACCGTGAAGAGGACCTTTCATCGTGCCGATCGCACTCGTAATGGCAGAAACGAGATCAGACTCAGTTGATGCAGTCACTCTCGCCGAAAAAGTAGAAGCATTCATGCCATGTTCCAATGTTAAAATCATATAACTCTCAAGAGATGTTACATGTGGTTTTTGCGGAACCTTACCATTTAACATGTAAAGATAGTTGGCTACATGGTCCAGATCATCATGAGGTGAAACAAATCGCTCGCCATCCAATGTCCTTTTTCGATACGCAATGATTGTTGGGATAATAGCTGTAAGTTTGATAGCTTGCGAGATGGTAGGTTTCCAAGTATAATTCACCGTTCCCATCGCAGAGATGGCCGTTCTCAAAACACTCATCATGTCCATGTTTGCTGGCAAGCTGTTCAAGATTTCAACCAAAAAAGAATCGAGAGTACGGTTTTTTCGCAGTTCTTCTTTTAAATTTTTTAGATCACGCTCAGTCGGAAGCTTTCCATACCATAATAAATAGGCCACTTCTTCAAATGAGCATTTGTTCGTCAAATCACTTATATCATATCCTCTGTAAACAAGCCGTCCTTGATCTCCATCAATATGACTGATGGAAGTTTCCGTCGCTACGATTCCTTTTAACCCTTTAATCATATCAATCACTCCTTCCATTACTTGGTATTATTGTATACAATGAATGTGTTTAGGAAAATTAAATCTTTTTAAAGATTTTGTTTATAAATTTTAATAAGGAGTGTGCATATGGAATTCAGCTGGCTTACGACATTTATTACAGCTGCCGAGTGTGAAAACTTTAGAAGGACTGCAGAAATACTCTACATTTCACAGCCTTCTGTAACTGTGCATATTAAGCTCTTAGAAAAGGAAATAGGTGCCGAACTTTTTCACCGTGAAGGAAAAAGAATCAAGCTAACAGAAGATGGTAAGAGATATCTATTGTATGCAAAAAAATTGATCACTGTCTACCAGCGAGGATTGGAAGACATGAAGTCTCTCAGTCAAGGGTATACATCACAATTCTCAATCGCGATTTCTCCGCTTATCGCTGATACCATTTTGCCATCCGTGTTAAAAAGGTATTTGAGTAAACATCCAAACGTCGAAATTAATGTAAAGATCATCGAATCGATCGATATTGAAAAAGCGGTTTTAGAAGATGAAGTCGATATCGGGCTGTCCTGTTTAGACAGTACGAACCCTGATCTGACGTGTAAGCCCCTGTATAGCGACAAAGTTGTGCTTGTCTCGGCTCATGATGGAAGGGATTCCGAAACCGCACCTCCATTAGATGAAGCAGAGGTTTTAACCAATAATTACTTGCTGACAAATAATCATCCAGGCTATTGGGACGTGCTGCTTAAAAAAATAAAAAGCATCTATCCAGCTCAAAGGATGATGAAAGTATCTCAAGTACACATTACAAAACGCTTCATTTCAGAAGGGTTAGGCGTCTCGTTTTTGCCCGTCTCAACCGTTCGCAGAGAGCTATTGGAGGGAAGTCTGCTGGAAGTTGATTGCCATTCAATTACATTGCCGGATGCCAGCACATACGCTTTAA
Organism: Fictibacillus barbaricus; assembly: GCF_031457135.1. Lineage (GTDB taxonomy): Bacteria > Bacillota > Bacilli > Bacillales > Fictibacillaceae > Fictibacillus > Fictibacillus barbaricus_A. Next base: position 523,908 of record NZ_JAVDWA010000001.1, read on the forward strand.
TGAAATACGAGCATTCCAGACAAAAAGAATTTGTAGCGTTTATTTCAAAATTCCGATTCTAAAAGGAGAAAGAATTTAACAAAATAAAACCCGTGGAAAGCGAGCCACAAAGAGCGGGAATTTAGAATGGAGTTTCGTAGATGAAGAGGTTAGTGATTATGACAGTCGGTAAAACCCATAGCGGGAAAACGACATTTGCAAAAGCGTTAGAGCAGCAGTTGAACAACTCCCTTGTCATTGACCAAGATAACCATGCTGAATTTATTAACACCTATTACAAATCTTTACTTCCAAAACAGGGACCTAATACAATTAAATACGCCATCACTCAAACAATACTTGATTACGCCATTACACAAACTAATTTTCATTTAATCATTAGCAACTCAAATCGTGCTCGAGATTCTCGTATGAAGCTCCTAGCACATTTTCATGAATTAGGATTTAGAAGTATTCTTGTGAATTTTGATATTCCAAATCATGTCCTTCAAGCGCGAGTTGCCGCTAGTACGCGAAGTACAAATGTATTTAGAAGTGCTGCTACTTTCGAAGAGGTTCTTACTCGACAACATGATGAATCCTTAAAAGAAAATATTACAGCTCCAATTGAGGGAGAGTCAGATTATTTATTTGAAATCAAAAATGATGATGATATTCAGTCTGTGACTCAGAAAATTATTAAAATGGCTCAAAGTACTGTATAGGTTCAATGTAATCAACTTGGAAGTATCATTTCCAAGATGGGTACATTTTTACAAATTGTACCTATGCATTCCGGAAGAGTATTCGCAGATCAGGAAGAAAATTACTTTTGCAGTAATGGAAAAAAAGTAATTGCTTAGTTAGAAATAAATATAAAAGCGCCGGAATATATGTCCGGCGCTTTTTGCCATTTACTATGGATCGACTAATTCATCATCATTTAAAAATAGATCTTCATCATCAAAATCTATATGATTTTCCAAGCTATCAAAACCGTATTGTCTATTGATTTGTTTAGCAAGTTCTGTTAAATATTCATCGGAAAACAAAGGTTTCTTTTCTTTTGGCATAATGCTGCTCCTGTGTCTGTTTGGTTTAACTGCACTTATCAACACTATGGACAAATTTAAGGAAACTTATTCTTTAAGATACTTTCTTCTGTATACTTACCCACCACAAATCATCACCATAACGGAAGAAGTTAGCTGTGTAATTTCCTTTATAAAAGCTGAGCATTGTATTGTCTGTACTTCTTTCATCTGGTTGTTGTGCCATTGTTCCCATAATGGTTTCACGATTCGTATGAATGTTTACTTGGTAGACCAATATTTTTTCATCTTGATCAAGTGTAATTATTAGTTCATGACCTTTATACGTATAATAACGTGTTATCGTATCATCATCACGTTTTTGTTCTTTATCTGGTTTGCCCAAATTACTCTCATTAATGGGATCACCGACTTTTAGTGGCAGAGGGTCAATCATTCCTTCATTAAATTTATTAACAAGTGTTTCGTTCATCGTTACATAATTGTCCACTTGTTGTAATGGAGCGGTTGCAGTTTCTGAAGGTTCAGGTTTCTTTTCTGCTGCTTCTACCACGGGAATAGGTTTAACAAGTTCACGCTCAAATTTTTTCACATTGTAGAAGTTGCCTCCAATAAATAACACCAAGATTATTAGAGATGAGAGACCCTTTATGTTTGTGAAAGAAACACTTCTAAATTTACTTCTTATATCATTAGTAGTCTTTATTCCTTCGAGCATAAAGTTAATAGCAATTACACTCGCAGAGAAAAATAAAACCGGAATCAAGATCAGATGAGGACGAATCAATATTTGATTGTAAAAGGAACCAATCATACCTGACCATTCACTAGAAACAGATATGGCAATTTTTTCTTCGTCACCCATAGAATAAGGTTCAAGTATCGTACCGCCAAAGAACATTTTCAATAATCCCAGATGAGCAAACAGGATTAATACATACATCGTCTGCTGCACAAAGACGAACGATAATTTCGGCAGTAAGTGAGGAATTATGTGACGGCGAAAAATGTGGAACCGGTTGCCGCCTAATAGTTTGGCTCCGGTAATGAACTCTTTTTCAAATATTGTGTCAATCTCAGATGCAATCATGACGGAAACAACAGGCAGGGCGATAACGGTCATGATGGCAATCTGGAAAAGACCTTTGTCCCAAAAACTTATTTTTTCCGCAATTAAGACAGGGAACAGAAAAAAGAACGTAAGCAGCGCGACAGGGACGTAATGAATCGATTCAGATATCCCTCTTAACGTGTTTTTGAAGACGGGATGAGCAAGGTGCAGAATCACTCCGATGCTAAACGACAATAAGAGTCTTAATAAGCTTATGAAAATGGCGATTCCAATTGTATATTTAGCACCAGATAAAATACGGTAAAAGGAATCGTATCCAAATTGGTCAGTACCAAACCAAAAACGTGAAGAAGGTTCGAACGGTGCCTGATCAAGCGGCGTGATGCCATCTTTGTCATAGATGACTTGTAGTTGCGGGATAAAGCCGTCAAAATGAACATGATGGTAAAAGCTTAAGAACAATAAGCTCGTGATGAAACAAAAACCGATCATGAATAACGGTTCTCGAAAAACAGAAGATAGAGGACGAAGAATTTTTAACAAATAAAATAAAACTCTTCTTAAATACGGAACGAAAATAGAGATATGAAATGCGCCTTGTTCTTTAGGTATGTTTCGATTTGTCACCCAGTGTCCGAATGTGAATAAACAGTAGATGGGAACAAAAAGCATGAAGCAGACAATTGCAAATATTTCAGGTGTTCCGTATTCATAGACAAAGTTAGAAACTCCAAAAATGTTAAATAACAGCTCAATTACTAGCAAATTTGATAACATAAACCATATGATAACTTTGGATTGATGAAAAAGACTCTTTAAGGTATGAGGTAAGATATGATAAAACAAAACGTGCAAGCGGGTTAATCCTTTTCCTTTTGCTGTTAAAATATATGGCTCGTCCCATTCTTCCTCCATCTGATGCAAGAGAACGCGAAAGCAAAATACAGCAGGTAATATAGTCAGGCAAAGAATCGGAATAAAATAGGGCTGTTCATGATAAGAAGTAGCAACAGGGAATAAAAGATGGTTTGTTTTTTTGTAGTACCAGATGATAAAAAATTGAACACCGACAGCAACCAAAATGTCTGGAACTGATTCAAGAACGAAAGAGATGAATCGAACGATCCGATATAAAAAATCCGGCAAAACAGACACGAGTATACTGAAAACGATTGCGATGACAACAGCGATCATAAAGGAAGAGAATAATAGAGTCAGAGAGTAAAAATAGGGATCCCAAATACCGGGAAAGAGATTCCTTACAACTCCCATTTCATTTTGATATGTTATTGTAGATGGATGGAATATGTTCGATAGAATCTTACTAATACCTTCGAGATATTTTGCGAAACTGAAGCGCATGCCAGTGAAAGCAAAGGGAATTGCCCCCATTAACATAACTCCGACTAAAGACAAAAATCCGATGATGTAAAGGTCTTTTTTTCTCAATACAACCACCTGCCCCTTTTTTCTATATTACAATATTTTACCATAAAATAGATTTTAATTACTGAAAATTCAAATAAATAAGGAGGATTGATAGTATGTCACAGTATTCAAAAGAAGAAATCCTTACTGGGGGAAACGTCTCTCAAGTCTCACGTTTAGGAAATACAGTAAGGCGTGAATTAAAGCCAGAAAGCGAAAAGATACATAAATTATTAAATCATCTACAACATAAAGGCTATCCGTATGCTCCAAAGTTCATAGGGATCGATGAAAAGGGAAGAGAAATCTTAACGTATTTTGAAGGAGAAGCAGGGAACTATCCGTTAAAAGGATATATGTGGTCTGATGATTCATTAATAAAAATAGCAAAGATGCTGCGTCTTTATCATGATGCGGTGAGTGATTTCGGGTTTAGTGAAGAGTGGCAGCCGCTAGATAACACACCAGAGCCATACGAGATCATCTGTCATAACGACTTTGCCATCTATAACATCATTTTTGATGATGAAAAACCAGTTGGTATTATTGATTTTGATGTGGCAGCACCAGGACCAAGAGTTTGGGACATCGCTTATTCACTCTATACATGTGTGCCATTGAGCAGATTCTGCCTTTCAGAAACAGGCGAGAAAGTGGCGTATCAATCATCAGAGCATGCGAGTCGAATGAAAGAAAGAGTGAAATTGTTTTTTGAATCGTACGGTGAGAAAGCAGCTCCAAATGTTTTAGAAATTGTCGTGCAAAGATTAGAAGGTCTCTGCCAAACGATTACAAGAAAAGCAAAAGAAGGAGATCAGGCTTTTCAAAAAATGATTGAAGAAGGTCACGTGCAGCATTATCAAGAAGATATAAAATTCATTCATGAGCATAAAGACGAGTGGGTTGAGAGGTAATTAAAAAAATCGTTTTAAAAAAGACAAACAAAAAAAGGATGGGATTATCACCATCCTTTATTTAATCACACCATGCGGAAGCACGGCATGAACACCACGAACTCCGTTAACGATTTGAGTAATTCTTAAGTCCACCACAAGACTTGATAAAGCAAGCGCCTCTTTGCGTTTGTATCCAAACAATTCTTTCATTAGCTCTAGCATACCATCCAGTGCTATTATGGCAGCTTCGTTTAAATCCTCATGAAAACCCATCGTGACCCAACCTGTGGGAGTTTTTGCCCGGGGCATCTTTAAATGAATATCTTCACGTAAGGAAAGAGTTAGATCCACCATATCCATTGGGCATTCTAAAGCAGGGCAGCCAACTTCTCCATCACCCTGTAGGGCATGTCCGTCACCAACTGAGAAAAGTCCTCCAGCTACTGGAATTGGAAGATACAACGTGCTTCCTGCAATCAATTCTTTGCAATCAATATTTCCGCCACAAAACCGAGGAGGAGTTGTTCCGTGAATCCCGGGTTCATCTGGAGGCATCCCCATGATTCCCATAAAAGGGCTTAACGCCAGTGTATGTCCTTTATCGCTAACTCCAATCATAGATTTTGAATCTAGTTTCCAATTGAGGTGGAACTGCTCACCATCTACAAGTTTCAGTGCTTGATTGATGGGGTGAGGAAAACCGCCTGCGCTGTTCCATCCCCATGGACCAGGACGAAGATCATTAATCTTAATTTCGAGTGTCATCCCTGGTTCTGCTCCACGGATTTTTACAGGACCGCATAAAGCATGCCCTCTATCGCGAGGCATCTCCCTAGGTTCGAACTTTTTACGAGCACCTTCAGATGAAAAAGGTTCTAATCCCCAGCCGGCATCAAGTGTACGGAATCGAATGGTATCGCCAGAATCAATCGTTATAACGGGTTCGAAATCTCGGGAGAAAGAACCATGAAGAGCAGCGCGTTCAGGCAGAATTGTATATTTGGCCATAATCAATACCTCCAAAAATGAGTTCCCTTTCTTTTTTATATTACTGTAAAAATATGGTCGATATAGCATGAATTGTGACTAATTTATTACTTAACATTGAACCGGTTGAGAGAAAAAAGAAAAGGAGTCTTGCCAATTGTTTTGAATAATAAAAGAGTAACTATCATTGTACAGAAAAAAGTGAGGAAAAGTTTACTATTTAATTCAGACCATGCCGATCATTGAAAGGGGATAACAATGAAGATCCGGAAACTTAAAAATGGTGAGAAGCCTCCAATGGATTTGTTGTTATTAGCGGATCCTTCCAGAGAGATTGTAGAAAATTATTTACATAGAGGTGAATGTTATATTGCTGAAAGTGAGCAGCAAATAGTAGGCGTATTTGTATTATTGCCTACACGGCCAGAAACGGTAGAGTTAGTAAATGTTGCAGTGTTAGAGGAAAAACACTGTAAAGGTATAGGGAAATCGTTAGTAACGAATGCCATACAAGCAGCTAAGTCAAAAGGTTATAAAACAATTGAAATCGGCACTGGGAATGCAGGAATAGGGCAACTAGCACTCTATCAAAAATGTGGATTTCGAATAATTGGAGTTGATTTTGACTTTTTTATAAAACATTATCCAGAAGAAATTTTTGAAAATGGTATACAATGCCGGGATATGATTCGATTATCTCAAGATTTATAATCTAAAAAAAAGTGATAATCTTGAGTGTGGAGGGTGAAAGATTTTATGAATTAAAAACAGCCTTTTATTAAAATTCTAATTGTAATATAAAAAGATTGTGTAAAGTGCTTCAATTTGAAATAATTGGAATTAATTAAAAGGTCTCAGAAAAGTAGGAGAGAGGTAATGGTATTAGATGAAGTAAAGAAAATGAGAAGAAAGCAATTTATTGTAACAAACGCGCTCCTTCTAACATTCATAATAATCTACTTTTTAATCATTCCTAATCTTAATGTAACATCTGAACAATTTTTTTTAATACTTGGTATGATTTTATTAATTCAAGCGATTTTTGGCTTTTCAAGGGCAAACACTACTAAATCATTTTTCTCTATTTTTGAACAAGTAGCAATCTATGAAAAAGAAAAGATGGGGATCGAATGGAAAAAACAAAGGAAAATGAACTCTCTCTGGATTTTGATCACAAGTGGTTTAATGTTTTTACAAGCTTACTTAAATCGAGGTTTAACCGGTAAAGTACTTCAAATCGATTTTCGTTTTATGTTCATAATGTTTTTGTTTGTCGTAGTATTAACAAATATCAGCCTAATTTTACACGTCAGAAAAGTAGACCGTTCTAGAACAGAGTTAGATATGAAAGGCTATACTTATAAATCAAATGTAATGGCTATAATATTTGGGATATGTTCTGGAATAGTATTTATTGTTTTCAGTATCTTTTATCTTCTGAAATGGTAAATGCTTTCAACTTAACGATGAATCATCTAGTAGAACCACAGACTATGTGTAAAAGCTGCCCAGTTTAGTTGGGCAGCTTTTTATCTTATTAAATTGTAAGAAGGATATCCAATGTTCAAGGAGAAGTTTGTTTTATGATATTGGGATTGAGGAGGGATTGGTTATGGAAAAAGTACTTATTCTTGGTGCTAGCGGTCTTGTTGGAAGAGCGTTAATTAATGAATTAAATGATAGATTTGACGTGTATGGTACATATTCTTCTACACAACCCAGTCTTCCTGAGAATAGACAGTTTCAATTGGAAATTCAGGAAATTGAAAGCCTGCAAGGGATAATTCAATCTATTAAACCTGATATCGTGATTTCTTGCTTAAGAGGAGAATTTATTCAACAGCTCAAGTTTCATAAGGAGCTGGCAATGGAATTACGAAAAATGGATAGCAGGATGTATTACTTCTCCACAACAAACGTATTTGATGGAGACCTTTCAAAACCTCACTCAGAAACAGACACACCAATTTCTGAATCTGATTACGGGAAGTTCAAACTTGAATGTGAAAAGATGCTAACAGAGATTTTGGATGAACGGCTGGTCATTGTCCGAATTCCGGCGATATGGGGGAAGGATTCACCAAGATGGCACGAAATCAATGAAAGTATAAAAAACAATAAAGAGATAACAGTTTATAGCAATCTCGTATGCAACAATCATCTCGATATTGTGTTAGCCAAACAAATTAGGTACATCATTGAAAATGAATTGAAAGGGATATTTCACTTAGGTTCAACAGATTTGATGACGCAGGCGCAATTTTATGAACAAATTTTAAGTAAACTCGAATATGAAGGGAATCTTTTGCGATATACCGTGTATCAAGAACCTAAAGACACGGGTTATTTTACATTGAAGTCAATTCGTAATGACCTGCCAGAATCGCTTCAATATACGAATGAAGATATTATTTCTTATTTGCTGGAGGAAAGTAATATTAAAGTTAAGGAAAAGTAAAACAGATTATACGTGGGGATATTACACCCTAATATAGAAGTAAAGGCGTTTAAGGGGATAAATTTTCTAACTTAATTAAAGGAGAATATTTATGAGTCTACAATTAGATCAAGATAGGATGAAGGAAAGGGAACTGAAAGGATTTTTAACTGAAATTAAGAGCGGAGAAAAAAACTGGTCGGATATAGATCAACGATTAGTAGTGAAGTCGATGATGAAATATATAGGTTCAATTGATAGTGAACTTAGAGACCAGTTAATTTTCACCTCATTTTATAAACTGATCATTGAGCGTAATGAAATTGAACCAGAACTATTAATAGACCTTTTAGAAACATGTCTGGATGACTTTTTATTTAAAGGAATAGGCGAAAATGGTACGGATACTGTTTTTACTAGGTCTTTCACATCGCTTTTAATAGCGCTAATTTTAGGTAGAGATACCGAGGACAATTTTTTATCACAAAGCATGGTTTATAGAGTAAAAGACGAACTCATTCATTATATAAACTCCGAAAAAGATTTAAGAGGTTATGTGCCAGAAAAAGGCTGGGCACACAGTGTTGCACATGTTGCTGACACTTTTGATGAACTAGCAAAAAATCCGAAAATTAGTCATGAGTTATATTTAGAAATGCTAATACCACTTTGGAACAAAATCTTTGTTTCTGAAAGTGTCTATGTGCATCACGAAGATGAAAGATTGTTAATTCCTATTATTGAAATGCTGAATAACGGCTTGGAAACAAAAGAAGTAGAAAATCTACTGCGAAAATTACCAGTCGAATTGAAAGCTCAAAAGGAACAGCTTGAGTATGAAAAGTATCTTCTATTAGAATTTAATAGTAAAACTTTCTTGAAAAGTTTTTATATGAAACTAAACAAAAACCCTAAATTAGCAGCACTCCAGAAAAGCATTGAACAATGTTTAACTAGCATATAAAAGAATAAATACTTACATCGGTTCATCATTTAAAAGTGACCACTTTACCATGTATTAGGAAACAAAACCCTGCAGCCATTTTGTGCAAGGTTTTTTTGCTTTTCTAAAAATCAGTTCTTACAGTCAGAACCTTTCCTTAAGCAAAATTTGATGATGCTTTCCCATTACCCAAATTGAGATGGGTGCATATTCTGTTACATCAGAAAAATGCTCTGAAGTAAAAAAGAAAAGGTGATGATTACCATGATGCACCCATCTACAGAAATCCGCTTTGTGAGTGAAGAAATTGGTGTTGGCGTATTTGCTACAAAATTCATACCAAAAGGGACCATTGTCTGGGTATTGGATGATCTAGACCAGACCTTTGACGAAGAGTATGTAGAGTCACTCGATCCGTTAAGAAAAGATGTCATCTATAAATATGCATACTTGAACGATCTAGATCAATATGTACTATGCTGGGATCATGGAAGGTACATTAATCACAGCTTTGATCCAAATATGATAGCAACAGCGTATGAATTTGAATTAGCGGCAAGAGATATTTACCCTGGTGAAGAGTTAACATGCGATTATGGAACGATGGGTGATGATGAATCCTTTACTTGTGCACCGAAAGACGGTACATCAAGAACAACAGTTACGGCAGATGATTATTTGAATATGTATCAAGAATGGGATGAAATGGCGAGGGAAGCCTTTAAGAATTTTAACAGTGTGGACCAGCCGCTCAAACCCTTAGTCCAGAAGCAGTTTGTTGATAAAGTGAATGCTGTTGCTGAAGGGCGAGAACCATTAGACTCGATTCGTTCTACTTTTGAACTTGAATAACAAGGTTATTTATAAAGTTCTAACAGGAGAAAAGATAAAAAACCACTATAAAAGCAGCTCCTATTATAGGGACTGCTTCTATTCATGTATGGCGTTTTTCTTTTTTTCCTCTTTAATTAAAAGGACTCCTATCAATCCCATCAAAGAAAAGAGTACCGAGATGATAAATCCGTAATGATAGCCTGCGTTTAATGAATTTTGAGGAAACAGATCAAGTACACTCCCGAAAGCACTTGGCAATAAAACAGCGCTTAGAAAACCACCCATATTGGCAAAGCCGGCTGCAACACCTACTTCTTCGATGGGGAAAGATTTTCGCACAACGGCAAAGGTTAATGAACTTGCCCCATTTCCGAAACCAATGACTAATAGCAATACGACTACCATCATAAATAATGGCTTCATTCCCAATAAGAACAGGCCCATCCAACTTAGCAGTACAACGAAATGAATAAGGGTATAGATCCTTTTTATCGAATCTAACCGGCTTGTTATCCAGCTGATTAATGGACCGCCAATCATGGCTCCAAATAGACCATACATAATAAGCTGGCTTGCATCTGAACGCGACAAATCAAATACATGAATCCCATATGGAACCCCCCAGGAACCGATAAATCCTACATATGTGCCGACTACGCCAAAGTGGCATAGGAACGTTGCCCAAGCTTGACGAGTAGTAAAGATTCGGCGCAGTATGGTCCAAACACTTTGCCTGTTCTCAATCGAATCCTTCTTTGCTACGGGATCTTCATTAAACATTTGTTTTGGCTTTGCTACAAGAACGATATATAGAAGAAATGAGCATAACACTAGTATAATTCCTACACTTAAAAAGGGAGTTCTCCAGCCTGTGAGTGAAATCCAGTAGGAAAGGGGGACAGTAGCTGCTAATGAACCAACGCTTGCAACCATAGAAACTACTCCGATCAATCCTACAAATTCTTTTACTTTGAACCATTGACTTAAAATGATAACGAAATTCACAAAAATCGTTGCATCTCCAACTCCAACTAAAAAGCGAGAAAAAATTAACAGATACTCGTTTGGAGCAAAACTGAAAATAAGGCATCCTAATCCATTAAGGAGAGTACCCAAAATTAAAAATCGATTGGGACCATATTTATCGGATAATAGACCAACAGGAATCTGCAACCCAGCATAAGCTAAAAATTGAATGCTGCTCAATAATCCTATGGTGGAAGCTGAGACATGAAAATCCTTCATTAGTTGATCGGTAATAAGTCCCGGGGCTGTTCTTTGGCTCACAATTAAAAAGTAAGCTAATAAGACAGTTCCAAATACCACCCATCTATAGCTGCTTTCCTGTTTCTTCATCTTGAAGTACCCCTCTTAATAAAAAAATTTCCTACATAATTTACTCATTGAGAACTGCCATTCTTAACTTCATTTTCTAAAGTTTTTTTCTGGAAGAATGTTGTTTTTAGTTTACTTTTCTGTGACACCACTGGCAAGTTGATTGGAGTGTAAGGTGCGAGACTCCTGCGGGATCAGTGTGACAGGTGAGACCATTCAATGTCGCAAGGCGACGAGTGGGCTCACCGCGCGCCCCGCGGAAAGCGAGCATCCTGAAACGGAAATCAACCACTTTCAAAAGCAACAATGTATGCGAAAACAGCCTTTTCTAATAACGAAATCAACTTATGCTTTAAGTTTAGCATTTTATTGTTTTTTTTGAAAAAAGAGGCTATCCAAAAATGAACGCGTGATTTTCTTCAAGAAGGAGAAGTTCTCTTTATTATTGAATTAAAGGGCAGGACTATGTAATAAATTCACCTATCAATGAAAGAAGATAAAGAAAAGGAGGAATGAAATTGTCTTTAAAAGTTGGCGATAGGATTACATTTGAACGGACTTTCACAGCAGCAGATGTTGAATGGTTTATTAAAGTTTCAGGCGATGAAGGCTCTCACCATGTTACTCCCGATGAACAAGGAAGACTTGTTATACAAGGATTACTGACCGCGACATTACCAACAAAAATAGGAGGCGATCACAACGTACTCGCTCGAACAATGAATTTTGAGTTTTTAAGACCCGTATTTACGGGTGATACAATCATGTGTGAAGTAACCGTTGAGCAATTCGAAAAGCAAGATACTAGAACACAAATTACGGCCGCCTTTGTTTGTAAGAATCAAAATGAAAAGGAAGTGCTAAAAGGGAATTTTTCTGGAGTAATCCTACAACGTATTTTCAGCAACTCTAATAAAAGGACGTGTTAATCCATGAATGCAGAAATGATTATGCAGGAGCTTGAAGCGCTAGGCAAGGAACGCACGAAAAAGATTTATATGTCAAATGGTGCGCACGAACCGCTTTTTGGTGTGGCAACAGGCGCTATGAAACCAATCGCAAAAAAAATCAAAATAAATCAAGAATTGGCTGAAGAGCTTTATGAGACAAATAACTATGATGCGATGTACTTTGCAGGCATTATTGCAGACCCAAAAGCCATGACGGAGTCGGATTTTGATCGATGGATCGATGGCGCTTATTTTTATATGCTGTCTGACTATGTAGTTGCAGTAACTTTAGCGGAAACAGATATTGCGCAAGAAGTTGCCGATAAATGGATTGCAAGCGGAGAAGAGCTTAAAATGTCAGCGGGATGGAGCTGTTATTGCTGGCTTATAGGCAATCGGAAAGATAGTGAATTCTCCGAAAGTAAACTAGCGGGCATGCTTGAAAACGTGAAAAATACGATCCATGAATCTCCGGAACGAACAAAATACGCTATGAATATGTTCATTTACACCGTAGCCGTATCTTATTTGCCGCTTCATAATCTGGCTGTTGAAACAGCAAAGACAGTTGGATCAGTAGAAGTAGAACGAGACAAGAAAAAAAGTAAGTTCTTAATGGCTTCTGAAACAATTCAAAAGGCAGTAGATCAAGGAAGGCTAGGATTTAAGCGGAAATATGTAAGGTGTTAAAGATGATCTACATAAATGATATTTGAGTCAGATGCAGATGTTTGGTCTGTTACGTGTTTTTTATCGAAGTAAAGAGTAGATCGGTTAAGAAGGGAACTGAATGAAATGTCTTACCATATTAGGGTACGTGTTGGTGCTGTCATTATTGATAATAATAAAATATTATTAACTGAGTTTAACGACGCAATTAGAGGAATCGTTTATGATTTACCTGCAGGTGGAACTGAACCAAACGAATCAATTGTGGAAGCAGTAAAAAGAGAAGCAAAAGAAGAAGCATGTATCGATGTAGAGGTAGGACCACTAGCCTTTGTGTATGAGTATGCACCCCATCTTAACTCAGAAAAATATGGAGATACTCATACTTTGGTAATGATGTTCGACTGTACTCTGAAAAATGGGTCTATCCCAAAGTTGCCTCTAAGACCAGATCCTAACCAAACCGGTGTTAAATGGTTTCCAATAGCAGAAATAGAAAATATTCAACTTTACGCTAACATTGGAAAGGAAATAAAAGACTATACTTTTAATAAGAGAAATATTGAATTACTAGAAGAACATAAATTAACGGAGTTACAACTTAAATAAATTTCGTTCAACAGCGGAATGGAAATTAGAACTTATTCAACTGTTGTGTGCAGTTCTTCAAGAAGGAGAAGTGCTTTTTTTATAAAAAAAGTGCAGGATTAGTTGGAATTCAACATATTTACACTTAATTTCGAATGCATTTCTATTCCAAGAAATGCATTCGATTTTTTATTGGGTTAAACCTACTATTTGCACACTCCTAATGGGTTGTCATCAGGATCATAAAAGGTGAAAAACCGAGTTGTACCTTCTCCGCCAATTGCATTTACTTTTACCTTTTTTTCAACTAGCGATTTGTACGTTTCTTCAATGTCATGACACATAAAATTATAATATTTCCCTACTCCAAAATGATTTTCAGGAAATTTCATCGGTTCATGGTTTATTACTTTTACAAGGCAAACTACTGTATTGGAATGCTCTGCAATTTTCATAACCGCAGCATTTTCTTCTATATAAACTACCTTGAATGCAAGAATCTCCTCATACCATTTGGCTGAAACTTCAGGGTCTTTTACAGGTATGAATACTCCTTCCATACCCTTTAAAAGTGGATTTGCCATTATTACCTCCATAAAAAGATTGTTTTTATTTTGAATGAAACAAAATACTGTCATAATAAATCCTTAAACGGCAAGACTTTAATATTATGCTTGTATAGGTAAGTAGATCCCAACTTCCTCTGCACCATCTTCCAACAGATGATAGGTTTCCACTATATAAGCGTCTAAATTTCTTTTATAGCCTTTTCTAATTGTCCAATTCAGTAAATAACTGTGTAGATTTTCAAGGTTTTTAATATTTCCTTTTGTAGAAACATAATCGTGGTTTAACTCGATATAATGCAATCCTAATGGCGTTTCAGCTGGGGCACCGGTAACGATCATTCCTACATAAAATTCCCCTTCAAGGTGATCATCGGTTTTTTTAGGTTCAAAAATAGCGATTTCAGTTTCCGTACAATTTTCAATTTCTTTTTTCCTTACTAAAAGTTGTTGGGCAGCTTTTGGAACTTCTAAGCCAAAATTAACATATAAAGCATTACCTTTTTGGGCGACCAATTTAAAATTTTTGCTTACCACTTTACATTCCATATAAATTTCTCCATTTCTCATCGTTTACAAATATGATTCTCTTAGAAGGTTGTAGTTCCTTCTACTGATAGTAAGAAACAACAGTCTGTATTTCTTTCAGAAGGAGAAGTGCTTTTTTTATGGAAGTAAAAAGGCACACACCGTCTGAGGGGGGATTTGATGGCTGATGAAATCTTTATGAATCAAAGGCTAGCGGATATCTATGATTCTTTTGATCCAGATCGAACGGATTTAGAAGTTTACGAATCTATCATAAATGAACTTGGCACAAATTCTGTACTGGATATCGGTTGTGGAACAGGAACATTTGCTTGTCTCCTTGCAACAAAAGGAATCCAAGTGACGGGACTGGATCCAGCCGAAGCTTCACTAAAAGTGGCTAAAGCGAAACACGGGTCTGACCGTGTCAGATGGATTCATGGCAATGTAAATGATCTTCCGCCAATGAAAGTCGACCTCGTATCGATGACGGCTAATGTTGCTCAAGTTTTTTTAACGGATAAAGAGTGGAAAGAGACATTACATGCAATTCGCGATGTATTGCGGCCTGGCGGGCATTTTGTATTCGAAACTCGGAAACCTGAGTCCCGCGCGTGGTTGAAATGGAACAGAGAGAATACATATAAGAAAATAGATATTCCAGGAGAAGGTTTTGTTGAAGGATGGGTAGACATTATCAACGTGCAAGACTCAATGGTGTCTTTCCGTTGGACATATGTTTTCGAGAATGATGGAGCGATTCTTACATCAGATTCTACTTTGCGGTTTAGAAGTCGCACAGAAATTACCCAATCGCTAATTGAGACTGGTTTCATTGTGAAGGATGTAAGAGAAGCCCCAGATCGCCCAGGAATGGAATTCGTTTTTATTGCACGCCTACCGACAGTTTAACCAATAAAAAAAGAGGAGGCTTCAAATGTTTGGTAAATTTGATTTTGAGACCATTTACAGTGAACGTGATGAATCCACACCTCTAGTTGTCATGATGTGCGGTGTAGCGGGTTCAGGGAAAACGACATTTTCACAGCAATTAGAAAAACAAGGATTTGTCCGTCTCTCGATTGATGAAGAAATATGGGCGAATAACGGCCGATGGGGGATTGATTTTCCTTTTGAAAAAATGGAGGAATACAAAAAAGACGCAGAAAACAAGCTCCGTAATCAATTGATTGAACTTATTCGTGACAAACAACAAGTGGTGATTGATTTCAGTTTTTGGGATCGGGTAAGAAGGGATCACTATAAACAGCTTATTGAGACAGCCGGCGGCAAATGGAAACTGGTTTATATAAAAGTACATCCAGATGATTTGCGTGAACGTCTTAGTGAACGAAACAAACGATTTGATGCCAATTCGTTTCCGATTACAGAAGAAGTTTTAGCATCCTACCTGAGTGGTTTTGAAATTCCGAATGGGGAAGGCGAAATAGTCATTGAAAATTAGAGGATATGAGGTGCAAAGGTTTGGCACATTTTCTTCGTACAATCAATCGCTGTCGAAGCTTTCCTTGTCCAGTGTTAAACGAGCAACCTGAAACGGAATCCTTTAACGAATACTCTTTTCTTGGGGGATTTTTCTAATTTGGCTCCAATGATAGGTTGATTGGAGTGCAAGGTGTGAGACTCCTGCGGGACAGGCGGGCAGGTGAGACACTTATAAGTGAAACGTACGAATGTGGCTCACCGCCTGCCCCGCGGAAAGCGAGCAACCTGAAACGGAAATCAACTACTTTCATTATCAACAATGAAGACGAAAACAGCCTTTTTTAACATTGCACACAATAAGTCTTAAAAATAAAGACTTATAAACCCATTTGTTTTCTTGTAGAGTTTATAAATAGTCAGAGGAAAACAGAGGTGTATGATGTCAAAAAAGATAAAAATAGAATCCCCAAAAATCCTTTCCGATTTAGAGCGTGCAAATTTCAATGATATTTTTTATAAAGATGAGCCTGAATTAATAAATTGTACAATCACAAACTCCCAAGTAGATCATGAGGTTATCGATCGAGTAGTCTTTTCAAAGGTTATTTTCAAAAATAGTACGTTTATTAATAGTACCTTTATGAACATAGATATGACCGACGTGGTTTTTGATAATTGCAATTTATCCAATACATGCTTTTTGGAAGGGATTATACATAGAGTAGAGTTTAAGGACTGCAAACTATTGGGATTGGATCTGTCGAAAGCAAATCTCGGAAACGTATTGTTTACTAACTGTGACTTGAATATGAGTAACCTTTCAGATGCGCGTTTAAAACAAGTTGGATTTGAGAATTCGTCATTAAGAAGTGCTAATTTTTTTGATTCTACAATGAATAAAGTGCGTTTGGATCGATGCGACTTGAATGATGTTGATTTTACACAAACACCACTAAAAGGGATTGATATAAGTACATGTACCTTTGAAAAGATAAATGTGTCAATTGAAAGTTTAGCAGGATGTGAAGTTTCTCCGAATCAAGCAATAGGATTTTCAAGATTGTTAGGAATAAAAATTAAGGAATAAATGATTTCTACGAATGAACTTAAATATTAAATAAACAATACGCCTGGTAACTCTATGTCAGGCGTTTTTGCTGTATCATTTGATTCCGCAATTCCTTAAAAAGGTTTTCAAAGAACGTATTGACATACCTAATGTAATCCAATAAAATGAAAACGATATTGATAATCATTTTCAATTAAAATATAAAAAGGCAATACTTTATTAAAGGAGGGCGAAAGCATGTCCAGACTATTTGCTGAGCATTTAAACATCGCTTATGGTGAAAGGGACATTGTAAAAGATCTTAACATTTCAATTCCGGATGGGAAGATTACTACGATAATTGGGCCAAATGGCTGTGGAAAATCTACAGTGTTGAAAACGTTGTCACGTATACTGAATCCGAAATCTGGTACGGTCTACCTTGATGGCAAAGCCGTTAGTAAAGAGTCTACAAAGAAAATCGCTCAAAAGATGGCAATTTTGCCGCAGTCTCCTGATTCTCCAGAAGGACTTACGGTAGGAGAGCTTGTTTCTTATGGTAGATTTCCTTACCAAAAAGGGTTTGGCAAGCTGACCAAAAGAGATTTTGAAGTAATAGACTGGGCTCTTCATGTGACAGGTGTTTCTGAGTTTAATGACCGACCTGTTGATGCACTTTCAGGTGGTCAGCGTCAACGAGTATGGATTGCGATGGCTTTAGCACAAGAGACAGATATTATTTTGCTGGATGAGCCGACTACATACTTAGATTTATCTCATCAGTTAGAGGTGCTCGAGTTATTGCACCAGCTGAACCGTGATGAAAAGCGTACAATCGTAATGGTCATTCATGACTTGAACCATGCTGCAAGATTTGCACACCATATGGTCGCCATGAAGGAAGGCTCAATCCTGAAAGAGGGAACAGCTGAAGAAGTAATGACACGTCAGGTACTTCGAAATGTGTTCAATATTGATGCTGAAATTGGTATAGATCCGAGAACGAGAAAACCTGTCTGTTTAACTTATGATCTTATCAAAAATGTTCAGTTAGTAGAAAACTTGGCGTAATGGGTCGCCTTTCTTTTTTAAAGTTAATTGAGAATGATTTTTATTTTCAAATATGGGGGGATTTATCAATGAAAAAACGTACAAAACAATTATTGCTTAGCTTTATGACAATGCTGCTAGCTTTTGCATTAGCTGCATGCGGAAATAAATCAGAAGAAGGCACAAGTACGGAGAATAAAGAATCGAAAAGTGAAACAAGAATTTATAAAGGCGAGAAGGGTGATGTAAAGGTACCTGCAAAACCGAAACGTGTTGCGATGATGGCTGCTACATACGCTGGTAACTTGCTAGATTTAGGAATTACTCCGATTGCTGTTAACGAATATCCGAAAGCGAATAAATTCTACGGCAACAAACTGGACAAAGCAGAAGTCGTTACAGCTGATTCTTATGAAAAACTATTAGAATTAAATCCAGATCTCATCATTACGTATTCAGATGATAAGAACATTAAGAAGTACGAGGAGATTGCTCCAACGGCAACACTGACTTATGACAAGTACGACTACAAGGAACAGCATATTGAGATTGGAAAGATAGTAGGAAAAGAAAAAGAAGCTAAGGCATGGGTTAAAGAGTGGGATAAGAAAGCTGCTGATGCTAGCAAAAAAGTGAAAGATGCAATAGGGGAAGACAAAACATTTATGGTTATGGAAGCATACGGAAAAGACATGTATGTTTACGGTAAAAACTGGGGCCGTGGAACAGAAGTAATTTATCAAGCACTTGGACTAAAAGCTCCTAAGAAGTTAGAAGAAGATGTGTTTGGACCTGGCTGGAAAGCGATCTCCACTGAAGTCATTCCAACATATGCTGGAGACTATATCTTTGTTGGTTCAGGTGCAGGCAACCCGGATAACTCATTCATGCAATCAGATGTCTGGAAAGAGCTTCCTGCGGTTAAGAACGGTAACGCAATCAAATTTGATTCAGAATCATTCTACTTTAACGATCCGATTTCTCTAGAAAAAGAATTAGATTTCATTGTAAAAGAATTAACAACAAAGTAAACAATAAGAAGGATTATAGGCCATGTTTAAAACAAAGACAAAGCAGATAAAAGAGAATAAAGTGTATTCTAGGCCAGCAGTAGGTTCAGCTATATTATTGATGGGTTTCATCATTCTGATTGCGAGTATTGGTCTTGCAATATCAGTTGGAGCTGCAAAGATCAATTTTCTTACGGTTTGGAACTCAATCTTAAACTACGATCCTAGCAGGGAAGCGGACCGTATCATTATCAGCCTCCGATTACCGAGGGAACTTGGTGCTGCTATTGTCGGTGCGGCGTTTGCGGTCAGTGGAGCGATCATGCAGGGGATGACAAAAAATCCCCTGGCAGACCCTGGTTTGCTTGGTTTGAACGCTGGTGCGAGTTTAGCTCTTGCTTGTGTTTTTGCTTTTAACACAGGAGCAGACTATTTTACAGTGATGATACTTTCCTTTCTTGGTGCAGGAATAGGTGCAGGTATGGTGTTCGGGTTAGGCTCAATGAGCAGAGGAGGACTTTCTCCTATTCGAATTACACTAGCTGGTGCAGCTGTTTCTGCACTGCTTTCTTCGTTGGGTGAAGGAATTGCTTTGTACTTTAAGCTTTCACAAGATCTTGCTTTCTGGACGGCAGGCGGTGTTTCAGGGACAAATTGGGCACAGTTGAAGTTAATTGTACCTGTTGTCCTAGTTGGAATCGTGATAGCCGTTATATTCTCCAGACAGCTTACCATCCTTAGTTTTGGTGAAGAGGTAGCCAAAGGCCTGGGACAGAGGACAATACTTACCAAAGCCGTTCTTATGACAGTCGTACTGATACTTGCAGGTGCTGCAGTTTCACTCGTCGGCGCAATAGCTTTTGTAGGATTAATGGTTCCGCATATCGTACGTTTTCTTGTCGGAACTGATTACCGCTGGATTATTCCATGCTCAGCGATTTTTGGCAGTGTACTTATGGTGTTGGCGGATACTTTCGCACGTACGGTAAATGCTCCCTATGAAACGCCAGTTGGTGCGGTTGTTGCCATGATCGGAGTGCCATTCTTCCTTTACCTTGCTAGAAAGGGAGGAAGAAAACGATCATGATGAGTCTAAGGCAGATCAAGAGAATAAGAGCTACAACGATTGCAGCGATTGTTTTACTAGTGGCCGTTTTTATTCTGAGTGTAGCTACAGGATTTGCTTCATTAACTCCCGGAGAACTATTTCGAACGGTAATCGGTCAGGGTACACCAAGGGAAAACCTGATTTTGTTTGAATTTAGACTTCCAAGAATTTTTGTAGCGGTCCTAGCAGGGATGGGACTCGCAGTGTCTGGTGCTATTCTTCAAAGTTTGACCAAAAATCCTCTTTCTGACCCTGGTATTTTAGGAATTAATGCCGGTGCCGGTTTGATGGTTGTAGTTTATATCATGTTCTTTACGGTTGAAACATCCAGCTTCTTATACATTCTGCCGCTTTTTGCTTTAGCAGGCGGTATGGCAACTGCAGCTGTTATTTACCTCATGTCTTACATAAAAGGAGAGGGTGTTGAGCCAACGAGGCTTGTGCTTGTGGGTGTAGGTTTAGCAGCGGCATTATATGGTGCGACACTAACATTATCCACTCGGCTTGAAATGGAAGACTACTCGTTCATGGCGAATTGGATGGCGGGGAGAATCTGGGGGGATGACTGGATATTCGTCTTATCATTACTGCCTTGGATTTTGCTGTTGACTCCGATTACACTGCTAAAGTCTAATGTGCTGAATACCTTAAACCTTCACGAGAATGTTTCAATTGGTGTAGGAGTGAATGTTGGTCGGGAACGAATCATACTGATCATGATCGCTGTCGCGCTAGCATCTGCATCTGTAGCTGTAAGCGGGGGCATTGGGTTTGTTGGACTTATGGCCCCTCATATTGCCAGATCACTTGTCGGTCCCCGTCATCAGGCGTTTTTACCGATAGCCGCATTAATCGGTGCAATCTTGCTTCTTGCTGCGGACAGCATAGGAAGAGTTATATTAGATCCAAGCGGTATCCCCGCTGGAATTATCGTTACCATTATTGGTGCGCCGTATTTCATGTACTTATTGGCAAAAAAATAAGCAGTAAAAAAGGAGCCCTCAAGCTCCTTTTTTATTTTAATGGATTATTTGTTTAACTAGTTCTCGATTCCGTTCTTTAAATACTTCGTTATGAGAAGAAACCATCGCTACTGTTTGAGCATCAGGCTGGATGAATTGTTTCGCTTTATTCACAGCATTAGCAGCATCTTGGAAAGTTCCTGCAATTAAATTCAATTTGCCATTGTGTTTCAGTATGTCTCCTGCCGCATATAGTCCAGGGACTGATGATTCACTGTTCGCATTTCCAGCGATATAAAAGTTATCTGCAAGTTCGATATTCAACTCGCTATTTGCAAGCAACGATGAATCTTGCTCAAACCCATGATTGATGATGATTTCATCGATTGGAAGATAGGAGACCTCACCGGTTACATGATTGGTTAACTCAATCTGTTCGATCACTTCATGATTTGGACAAGCGAACAGCTTAGAGATTGAAGTGTTGAAGATACAGTCTGCACAGCTATTCATAAGCTGAGTGACTTGAGCTTCATGACCAGCTAACGTTCCTTTTCGATAGGTAAGATAGACTTTTTTAGCGATAGGAACTAATTCGTTTGCCCAGTCGATTGCGGTATTGCCTCCACCTGAAATAATAACGGTCTTATCTTTGAATTGCTGAAGCGATTTAACCGTATAATTTAAGTTTGAAACCTCAAATCTTTCCGCACCTTCTATCTCAAGTCTTTGCGGATTTAATATCCCGCTTCCAACTGCGACAATGACGGTTTTGGAATAATGAAGTACACCGCTTGCGCCTTTCATTACAAAAAGTCCCTCATCGTCTTTAGAAATGGATTCTATTTTTTCGTTTAATACAACTTCCGGGCTGAAAGTTAATCCTTGTTCTACAAGTTTTTCGATAAGCTTTGCTCCTGGAAGTGGAGTGTGGCCACCAACATCCCAGATCATCTTCTCAGGGTATATATGTATTTTTCCGCCTAAGTGCGGCTGATATTCAATGATCTTTGTCTTCATATCTCTTAGTCCGCTATAAAAGGCAGAATAGAGTCCTGCTGGACCTCCGCCAATAATGGTTACATCAAAAATATCCTTGTTTGCCATAATGCGTTCCTCCTCAGGAAGCAAATAATAGTGATTATCATTCTCATTTAAATATATAACGAATCTCACATTTTTACAACAGTCCATTTTGTTTCAGTTAAAGAGTAACAAATAAATGTGTAAACTTTAAAAAGCTGCAGTGATGGGGTATTTTCGATGTGAAATAAATTAAGAGCAGGGATACTAAGAACTGAATAGAAATATGAGATTAAGAGGTGATAAGATGTCAGCGGTACATAATAAATCATTCATATTCGACCAATATCATATTTCTGAATCTGATTTTTTGGGAGCCGGAATGGAAGCAGAAGTCTATGCTTATAGCAATGATAAAGTGATGAAGTTGTATAATCACCTGTCAGATGCTCATAAGCAAAAATTACTGAAAAGCTTTTATGATTCTATTAAACAAAACGATTTGAGCTACGAATTGCCTCGTATTTATGAAATTTTTGAAGAAAAAGATTATTTAATTACGATTGAAAAGAGAATGAAAGGTACAGATATGCAAAGCCTTCTCTCGAATATGGATGATCTGCAATTAAATAAAGCAATGGAAATGTACCTTGCTGCGAATATTGAATTGAAAGGTTTAACATTAAATAAACCCCTGGAAGGCTACACGTTATTTGGTGACTTTGGTATTCCTTTAACTGAAAGTAACAATTGGTTTGACTTGCTAAAAAACATGATGCTGAAAAAGCAGATTGAACTGAAGTCTTATTTTATGGAAGACGTCGAGAGTTACGAAGAGAAAGTTGATAGTTTACTGGATAGGCTAGCAGCTGGATATAAAGGAGATTATTCAATTATTCACGGTGATTTTTATCCTGGTAATCTACTTCTTGAAAAAGGAAAAGTTACAGGTTTAATCGATTTTGGATTAATGACGATGTATGGAGATTACTTATTTGACGTTGCAGTCGGATGGGTATGCTTTGACATGTATGATGTGTTAAAGATGAACATTCGTGAGAGATACTTGAACATGATCCTCGACACTCTAGGTGAGAACGTAAAAAGCAGTCTATATTTTTATGTGTTGGTTTATAGCATGATTACGGCAAATTTTTATTCGAAAGATTGCACTGACGGGCATTATCAATGGTGTGTGGACAATTTAAACAGAAATGATTATTGGGAAACACTAAGATAAACGGATGAGCTGCCATTTTGGGTGGCTTTTCGTTTATAAAATAAGGATTTTAACTTGCAGCTAGATCTTTCAAACAGAATTATAGAGCTATTTCCAATCACTTGAAGTGAGGAGAGAAAGCATATGAACCTAAATCTGATGGATATTTTTCGCATGGAATATGACTTTTGTTGGAATACTGAGACCTGGTTTTTACCTTTAGAATCTGCTCTTGAGGGTTTAAACTCTACAGATGCAAGCTGGCAGCCCCCAGGAGAAGGAAATACAATTTGGCAAATTGTGAACCATCTAAATTATTACAACGCCGTGCTTGTTAGACAAATCAATGACAAAACTCCTCAAGAAAAAACATCTACTAACAAGGCTACATTCGGTGATATTGGCAAACCAGCAGATTCTAAATGGAAGGAAATCTTGGCGGTGAATACATTCGGAGAAATCCCAGACCCAAGAGAATCTGAAAAATGGAAGGCAGCTGTAGCAGAAACACACCTAATATTTGGAGATCTGCGTAAGTCACTCGCACAAATGAATGACAGTGAGCTGGGTGATGAATTGATTGGTGTATTGGCACGTCAAATTTTACACAATGTATATCATATTGGACAAATTGTATTCATTCGCAAACAACAAGGCTCTTGGCCAAAAGAGCGATAATAAATAGTGTATTCCGCTATAATGGCTGTTTTATAAGATTTTATTTTTATTGTGTCTATTTTGGTGGTTCAAAAAGAAAAGGAGGAAATTTTCATGCTATTTATGCTGATTGTCAAAGCTTCGAAAAATTCGGAAGGCGGAAATCGCCCGAACCCAGAGCTCAATGAAGCCATGAGTAAGTTTAATGAGGAATTAGTTAATGCAGGCGTACGAATTATGGCTAAAGGACTTCATCCAAGTTCAAATGGGATTCGCATTTCGTATCAGAATCCAGGGGAAAAGCCGATGGTTACGGAGGGCCCATTTACGGAAACGAAAGAATTGATTGCGGGGTTCATTCTCATTGATGTGAAATCGAAGGAAGAAGCCATCGAGTGGGCTATGCGTATGCCTGACCCGCAAGGACATGGGGAAGGTCAGATTGAATTACGTCAAGTATATGAGGCGCCTGAGCTGACTGAATTGTTGGCAAAAGAAGCGGATTTGACACAAGATACCTGAGAAGTAAGACAACTTGTATCATCGCTCTTTGTTTACTAAAAAAAGGGCAGGGTTGCTAATTTATAAAGTCTAAGTGAAATGGCCAAACGGTACAGTCATTTAAGAGAAAAGATAGAACGACCCGTATGAGAGGTGATATTCATGAAAGTTCAAATCATTGGTGCATCAGGTACTGGAAAAAGCACATTAGCAAATTATATTAGTGAAAAGGAAAATATCAAGTGGATCGATACTGATTATTATCTTTGGAAAGATGATTCTTTTTCAGAGAAAAATCCAATTTGGACACGAGTTGAGATGTACCAAAGAGATATGTTTTCTAATGATAGTTATATAGCGTCTGGTTCCGTTTTTATGTGGTGTCCAGAAGGTTTTAATAACCGTGACCTTTTAGTTTTTCTTTCACTTGATGAAGAAGTCCGTATGAACCGATTAAGGTACAGAGAAATCGAGCGTAATAGTCAAATGTGGCTAGATGAAAATGGTGAGTATACAAATGACTTTTTAGAATGGTGTAAAACTTATTGGTCAGAAGAAGATAAGAAGATGGCAGGTACATATGGAGAACAATCCTATCAAATGACAATATCAAAGAGTCCTGTATTAAAGCTCAACGGCTCGCAACCTCTTAAACTCTATGCTGAAATAAAGAGGACTGTGAGAAAAGAAAACTGTTAGTTGTCTTATTTTTATTGGAGTATATGGAAAGTACAAATAGATGGGAAAGCATATAAACATAACAAATAAGTATTCCTTCTTACAACGTACGTGAAAGGAAAACCTGACTGGTGAATAAGGCATCAAGTAGTGTTATATAAATCAATTCATCATTATTTTAGGAGTGTGACAATTATGGTCCATGCTAAAAATGTTTTGTCCGATCAATTATTAGCAAATGCGAATGATCAAAGCTGGTATCTTCCGTTTTCCGACTCAGTTACAAATCTATCGGAAGAAGAGGCCTTTTGGAAACCTAACGAAAATTGCAATAGTATAGCTGAAATTGTGCAGCATCTACTCTACTGGAACGAAACATGGCAAACTAGATATAAAAAATCTCATGTCAATGCCGTACCCCCTATAGGTGATAATAATAAAAGCTTTGTCCTAACTGGAAATGAAAACTTTACACATTTGAAAGAACGTCTATTGGAAGTGCTGTTGCAATGGCAAGCGTTATTATCGGAAGAAAAATTAGAAAGTGATGTGAATGGTTTTCCAGAAGCTGCGAAATGGTGGGAAATCATTGGGAATGTTGCAACACATAATGCTTATCACATTGGGCAAATCATTTTTATTCGAAAGTTGCAAAAGAGCTGGAAAACGGAAGTAGTTGAAGCTTAATAAGTTTTAAGTTATCAAGGCGCGGTCCAGAATATGGAAAGCGTCTTTTATAATTAATAAAGTTTGAGGTGTCTTTTATTATTTATTCCGGCTGTTAGTAAACTATTTATTATCATTCGCTTAATCTAAAAAATATGATTCTAGGTATATTTTTGAAAGATTAGGGAATACTACAATAATCTCTGGGGAGAGTAAGGGGACAAGGTTAAGAAACTTTTAAAAAGAGGTGATGTCATGCCGGAATCAAAAGCATTTAGGTTCGGATATGGGCTATTACTAGCATTTCTCATTATCTATGTTGGGATTAAGATTAATTTCATCTTTCATCCACTATTTATTCTCGTAAACACGTTGTTTTTTCCATTTTTAGTTGCTGGTGTTCTATATTATCTGTTTCGTCCTTTAGTGATTTATTTAGAATCCAAAAACCAGCCGAGGGTATTATCTATTCTTTTAATCTATATGGTAGCAGTTGTTGTGATCACGACCCTTATTTATGTGGTCGGACCAATTCTTCAAAAACAAGTGAATAACCTGGTTACTAACACGCCTGAATTAATAGATTCAACGCGGTCCAAAATAGACGATCTTCAGCATAATAAATGGATTAGCCGTTTTCAAGAGAACAAGAACTTAAATACGGATAAAATCTCAAATAAGGTTACCCATTATCTTTCGACGAGCTTTTCGAACATCGGAAGAAACATCTCGGGATTTATCAGTGTGATCACAGGGATTGTCACGGTACTTGTAACCGTCCCGTTCATTCTATTTTATATGCTCAAAGAAGGTGAGAAAGCCCCGCAGTTCGTGTTGAGACTGCTTCCCGCAGTTCAAAGGAAAAACGGGATTAAAATACTTCGCGATCTGGATAGTGCACTCAGTTCCTATATTCAAGGCCAAATTATTGTGAGCGCTTGTGTGGGGGTCTTGTTATTCATCGGATATTTAATCATCGGTCTCGATTATTCTCTCATCTTAGCTTTAATCGGTATGTTTACGAACGTCATTCCTTTCTTAGGACCAATTATTGCGATTATTCCTGCACTGATCGTGGCTGCACTTACATCACCATTCATGCTGGCCAAAGTGCTGATCGTCATGGTGATCGCCCAGCAAATCGATAATCATATCATCTCTCCTCAAGTCATGGGAAGATCATTAGAGATTCACCCGTTAACCATTATCTCCATTCTTTTAGTATCAGGAAGTCTTGGCGGGGTGTTAGGTCTTATATTAGCTGTTCCGTTCTATGCTGTGCTAAAGGTTATCGTACAGCACACGTATCGGTTATTGAAACTCAGAAAAGAAAAAGAAACTGATACAGTGATATAAATAAAATACACAACGTTTGAGAGGCTGGCACAAAAGATACAAACTTTTGTGATCCTGCCTCTTTTTTTTATTGACGAGATTAGAGAGTGTTGAATATCGACATTCGTGATTTGTAAGCCGTAGTTAAAGAAGGTAATAGCCGGTGAAAACAGAATACAAGATGAGTGAGTTTAATGAACACTAAAAAGGAGATGATTTTATGCCGATTGTTATGAATAAAGTCCAAGATGTATTGGAGAATTATAAATCTGCCATTTATGAAAAAGATGTAGAAAAGTTTGTATCCTCCTTCTCTTCTAATATTCATATTTATGATTGCTGGACAGATTGGGAATGTAAAGGTATTTCTCAATGGAGGGGAATTGTGAAAGAGTGGTTCAATGGTTTAAGTGAGGAAGGCGTTCTGCTCAAAACCGATTTTGCAGATGTAGTTGTTGAAGAAAGCTCAGACCTGGCTTTCGTTCATTGTGCCGTTACATTTGCTGCCCATAACCAATCAGGGGAGAAACTGCGTCACATATCAAATCGATTCACATTCGGTTTAAAAAAAGAGGACGAATCTTGGGTCATCGCCCATTTCCATTCATCTTTACCGATTAGCATGGAAACTGGGAAAGGTATTTTCAACCTGAGGTAAAAACGCTTACAAAAAGAATTACCAATATAATCCTTTATTGTATAATGGAATGGTTAGGAAATAATTGGTGAAGGAGGTTTTTATCATGTGTACATTTAGATGTCAAACAAGAACAAGAAAATTTTCGATGTCCGAGATAAAACCTTTCTATAAAATGTCGGGAAATAGCACTCTTTTCAATCAATTAAGAGTATCGTAATCTGCTAATTTTAGATTTGTTTTTGATATTTTATAGTTTGAGTGATTGGACTTCATCCTGACATCTTTATTCTTGTTTTAAAAATGAGGAGGATACTTAGATGTTATCTCAAACTGCTTTATTAGTCATTGATGCTCAAGTCGGCATCATAGAAGGTCCATCAATTGGGCCAGTATTTAAAAAAGAACAAGTATTAACCGTAATGAAAGATGCCATTCAGCAGGCAAGAGAACGGGAAATACCCGTTATTTATATTCAAGATTTAGATGTGGGTAAGGATGACCCACAACAGCATGAAATTCATCCAGCTATTTTACCGTTAGCAGATGAGACTGTGATTAAAAAGAAAGCAACCAATGCATTCTTTGAAACAGATCTTAAGGCTAAATTAAACGAATTAAAGATCGGTCATATCGTGATGATAGGTATGAAAACAGAATACTGTGTGGATACAACTGCAAGAGCAGCAACAACTCTGGGTATCGATGTAACTTTAATCGAGGATGGTCATTCCACAACAGATAATAAAGTGTTGAGTGCAGAACAGATTATCGCTCATCATAACTGTAATTTGCATGGACTCGATAATATTAATTACTTTATTATGGTAAGAAAATCAGTTGAGGACGTATTTGAACACAAGCATTTAGAATATAAGTAACACAAAGCTATTTTTTTATAAGGTGCATTTCTTCTTAACGAAGCAGTGCGTCTTTTTTTTGGAATGAACCATTGGAGATGTCGGTTTTGAAGGAACCACATTTGGTTAGGTATAGGAGTATTCATATTGATTCTTATGAAACTTTTAAGATTCGCATAACTCGTGTTCTTACCACCTTTCAGATCAAAAAAGTAAATAAATAGACTTAGCGTTTATCATGTAAGCCCATTCATTAACGAAGAGTGGGCTTTTTGCGAATTTGTTTTAAAACGAGTGCGCTTCTTTTTGAAGGAGAAAGGCACTCTTTTATTGAAGTATGGAAAAGGTTAAACGATAAAAGGAGAGTGAGATGATGGAAGTATTCGAAAGCCAGTATGACTGGATCCAACGCACAAGAGAATCCTTATTTCAATACTGCGAAACTTTGTCACCGTCTGATTATGTTAAGGAGAATGAAACTTTTGGCGGGGATTCCATTCGTAATCTTCATGCACATGTAGCTGATTGTTATCGCGTTTGGTTGGGAAACCGTGCCCTTGGAAAACCACTTACCCCCATAACACCAGAGTCGATTAACAATGTACAGGAAATGCGAGAGGTTTTTAAAGAAACGAATAACCTGGTTCATGAATTTTTGAATGAATATAAAGGGAAATGGAATCACACAGTTCAAGTAACTTTTAATAGTGGCGGCAGCTTGGAAGTAACTCCATTATGGCTGTTTACACACACCATCACACATGAATTCCACCATAAAGGGCAAATTGTAAAAGTAGGAAGAAAACTTGGATATGTCCCGCCTGAAACGGATCTCATTGAACCATCATGGGTAAAAAGCTAGCGTGTTTAAATGGTTAGCTTTTAAAGGTTATTAAAACGTAAAATCAGCTTTTCTCCTTAGGAGATTAGCTGATTTTTGTTTGAAAAGCTTATACTTGGATTTCAAACTGTTTGGAATACAGACGCGCATAAGGTCCACTGCGAGCAAGCAACGAATCATGCGTGCCTTGTTCAACAACACCATCTTCCGTCAGTACGATAATGCGCTCAGCATTACGGATCGTTGAAAGTCGATGGGCAATGACGATCGTTGTACGTCCCCTTGCTAATGATTCAAGTGATTGTTTCACAACGCTTTCACTTTCATTATCAAGTGCGCTCGTGGCCTCGTCTAGAATAAGAACAGGCGGGTTTTTTAAGAATACGCGGGCGATACTTAGCCGCTGCTTTTGACCCCCAGAAAGCTTAACGCCGCGCTGCCCGATCTCAGAATAGTATCCTTGTGGCAGGTTCATGATAAAGTCATGAGCATTAGCATGTTTGGCTGCCGCAATAATTTCTTCCTCACTCGCTGCAGGATTTCCGTAGCGGATATTTTCCATTACCGTACCCGTGAAAAGGAAAACATCCTGCTGAACAATCCCGATGCTTTTTCTTAATGACATTAGGTCCATATCACGGACATTTATCCCGTCTAGTAACACATCGCCATCTGTCACATCATAAAAGCGGGGGATGAGTGAGCATAAAGTCGTTTTACCCGCACCGGACGGACCCACTAGTGCTACGTACTCTCCTGGTTGTATTTGAATCGATAAATGTTTTAGCACGTTGTCCAAGTGGTCATCGTAACGAAAGGAAACCTGATTAAACTCAATTTCACCGTGAACTTTTTGGAGAGTCACGGCATTCGGATTGCTTTCGATCGCGGGCTTCATATTCATGATCTCCATAAAGCGCTGGAAGCCGGTGATGCCTTCTTGAAATTGTGTGCTCATATGAGTCAGTTTTTGAATAGGCTCAATCATGAAGTTGATATACAGTAAAAAAGTGATCAAATCCGCTAGATCTAACGTTTTATTGACGATACTCGCACTGCCAAATATGATCACTGTAATCGTAATTAATTGAATGATCGTTTGTATTCCATTGTAAAAAGTAGCTTCTATCTTATAAAATTTTCTTCTGCTATCCAGGAAACGATCATTTTCCCGGTTAAACTTCTCCACCTCAACATGTTCGTTGGCAAACGATTTTACGACACGAATTCCTGACAGACTATCCTCAACCTGTGCATTTACGTCTCCTATTCGCTCCTTAATTTTTCTCAACGCCCGGTTTTCAATCTTATTAAAATACAAAGAAAAGACACCTAAGATAGGTAAAAAACAGAAAGCGATGATCGTTAGTGGTGCGTTAATAAAGAACAATATGACAAATGCTCCAATAAAGCGGACGAGATATTTAACGTAGTCTTCAGGACCGTGATGGTATAGCTCTGACAGCAATAATAGGTCGTTCGTTATTCGAGACATGAGCTGACCAGTCTTATTTTTATCATAAAAGCTAAAGGGAAGCTTTTGGATGTGATCGAACAGTTCACTGCGCAAATCACTTTCCATACGTGCTCCGATTTCATGCCCTTTGTAATCCACAATGTAGTTTCCGACGTTCTGAATCACGACTAAGACGAGCATTAGTCCGCCTATCCAATACACATCACTTAGTGCACGGGACAAATCCCCTACAAGAACATCTTTTGTAATATAGCGAACAAGTAACGGAAACACCAAAGTCACACTAGATACGACAAAGGCACACGCCAATATCGTTAGAAAAATCTTTAAATAAGGTTTGTAATAGGAAAAAAATCTTTTAACTGGAAAACGCATAATTTACCCCTTTTTGTGTAATTTAAATAACACATATAAGGGGGTACACCGTTTACATGTTAAGAACGAGTTCCACCCTTATATGTGTGTACGGTTGAATTCATCATGTTTTTCATGTAAATTGCCTCCTTATTCATTGAATACCCCTATTATATACGATTTCAAATTAGGAGAGAACTGTAAAATACGTTGAGGGGACTTTTGTAACTTTTATTATTAAAAATAATGGATCCATGAAGCTTTATAAATAAGCAAGCTATCATTCTTTTATCATCATAAAAACCATTGTTAATTAATGGTATTTTAGTAAAATTGTATTATAGCTGTGTATGGTTAACGGTTGAAAGGGGACAAAATGAATAGATTTAGCTTGATTTTATTTGATTTAGATGACACCTTACTTAATAATTCATCATGGTTCGATGATGGTTTAACCCATTGTTTAGGGAGTCATCCACACACAAATGAGCTTGATGCATCAGGCTTTCTAGAAATAATAAAACAACCACCTCGTAGCTTAGTAGAAAAATCGATCGATGGAGAATACAGCACTTTAGAATTTAAGCGAGCAAGGTGGGGGTATGCACTAGAACAATTCCATATTAAAACAGATAGAGAGACTTTAGATGAGCTCGAATCTCTTTTTTACAAAACAAGTATGGATTTTATAACAGTTAACGAATCTTTATTTCATTTGGTAAATGATTTGAGTAAACAATATGAACTAGGGATTGTGACTAACGGTCTTTATCATCCTAATCAAAAGCTGAGCCGTATGGGGTTAGATGGCATATTTACCAGTGATAAAGTTTTTCATGCGGAACAATTAGGATATAGAAAGCCTGATCCGAGAATTTATTCAAAAGCTCTAGACTATTTTAATAAAAAGCCGAGTGAGACATTATTTATTGGCGATTCTTGGACACATGATGTAATCGCTCCAATTGAAGTGGGTATGGAAGCGATATGGGTAAATGTCAAAAATAACGTTCGGCCGACTTCACATATACCTTATGCAATTGTTTCTGACATCACAGATATTCGAGAAATATTACTTAGTAAAAAATTAAGCGGAGGGATCAGACATGGAAATTAACAGTGCACCCCAAATTTATTCGCCGCCGAAACATATCGTTTCAGCAGCAACGATCGTTATCAATGAAAAAGGAGAAATTTTACTAATCAAGGGTCCTAGAAGAGGCTGGGAAATGCCGGGCGGACAAGTGGAAGAAGGGGAGTCTTTAAAAGAGGCTGCAATAAGAGAAACGAAAGAGGAATCAGGGATTGATATAGAAGTATTAAATTTTTGTGGAGTATTCCAGAATGTGAAGCGTTCCATATGTAATACACTTTTCTTAGCTAAGCCGGTCGGTGGCTGCTTAACGACTTCTTCAGAGAGTTTGGAAGTAGGGTTCTTTCCTATTGAGCAAGCTTTAGAAATGGTAACACACCTCAATTTCAGACAAAGAATTGAGTACTGTTTAGATAATAACAACCAACCCTTTTATATAGAATTTTAACACTTGTAAACGACTTAGCATTCGGGTGCATTGATCGAAAAATGGTTTCATGGGACTTATTGAACAAACGTTACAGGATTGTGGAATTAGAATATAAGTGATCTTGTTGGGTATACTTGTTTTTTACCGAATAATTGGGGGATTGTATGGATTATAAAATAATATTTTTTGATATCGATGGAACGATTACCAATCACGAAAATGGATATATATCAGATAACACCAAAAAGGCAATTAGAGCCTTAAAAAATAAAGGAATAAAACTAGTTGCTGCAACAGGAAGACCTCTATCAATGTGTCAAGAAATTAGTGATTTGGGGATCGACACATTTATTACTGCAAATGGGGGCTATGTAAAGCATAATGATGTTGTAATTCACAAAGTACCAATGGACAGAAAAATAGTACAGGAGATAGTGGAGTATTCAAACAAAGAAAAACACGGTCTTTCCTTTTACACGGAAAATTTAAAAATGAATGGAGTAAAAGAAAATGAAATTTCCGTAGCATTAAAGGAAACTTTATCGTTAAATGAATATCCTGAAATAGATGATTTGATCTATAATCAGGATGTTTTTTTAATGTGCTTATTTGCAACTGATGAAACAGTGGAGAAGTACCAACAAAATTTTCCATACTTAACTTTTAGAAGATGGCACCGTTATGTGTTGAATGTAATGCAAGATGACGTCTCAAAGTCTTTAGCTATTTTAAAAGTATTAGAATATTATGGTGTCGATAAGTCGGAAGCGATTGCATTTGGCGATGGAGATAATGACATAGATATGTTGGAACTAGTAGGATTAGGAATTGCGATGGGTAATGGTAGTGATAAATTAAAAAATGTCGCTGATTACGTAACAAAAAAATCTAGTGAGGATGGTATTTTATTAGCCTTAAATAGATTTGGAATTATTTAGGAAAAGACCTCCTAAACAGCTGGGTGCATTTCTTCAAGAAGGAGAAGTGCACTTTTTTATTGAACTTATTCAAAAAGCGAGCTGAATTGTAGCATAGATTCAAAATACTAGCAGTTTTCCATTTTCCTTTATCGGAAAAAAGTGTCAGTATCCTGCCCACATAGTTAAGATAAAAAGGATTCCAGCTTTAGCTTGGAATCCTTTTTAAATTATATAAATAAATATATTCGTTTTTTTTAAGTGTTTTAGCAGTATAATAGTATTGGTATTTATAGATATTTACAAAAAGGGGACAATTTACGAAAAAATTAAACTGCTTATTTTTGGCGTGCTAATGCTAAAGCTAAAGCACAAGCTGAGGCTGAAGCAAATTCGACTACTTCTAGTGGAGGGTCAGAGTTCTTTGCCAACTGTACTGAATTAAGAAAGGTATATCCAAAGGGCGTTCTAGCTGATCATCCAGCATATCAAGATAAAATGGACAGAGATCATGACAATTATGCTTGTAAGAATTAGTAGACTTATGAGGCAATTTATTTGTTTTAATCGGTCCCTCTCAATATAAATGAGAAGGGCTTATTTTCTGTAAGGATATAACTGCTTAAACTATTAACGGTTTATTATCTCACCGTTCTGAGGCTGTTTTGGAGTACAAAAATCTTATCCGGAGAAGAAACGTCAGAGAGATTTAAAGAAATGTAAGTTTGTAAAATATCGTACTTAACTAACAAGTCCAAGAGTCAGAGATTGTATTTAAACAAATAGGGGCTTGATTGAAAGACGTAAACTGGTAATGCAGCGGCGGTATTTTATCAACTCAACTAAGAAGCAATAAAGTTATAGAATGATCATATACTCTTATTTAACAATCGGGACAGATTTTTTTTACTTGCTATTACCTAAAAAATTATTCTGAGATTTTGTTTACCTATAAAAAATCTGTAAAATCATTTTCATTCAATTATAAAAAGAGGTGCAATATGCAACAAGAATGGCATCAAAAATCATGGGGGATTATTTTTTTACTCCTTTTACTACTTACTAGTTGTTCACAAGAACATAATACAGAAATCAAAAAAAATAAAACTTATGAAGTAAGCAAAAAGATAGCAACTACTGTTGAAAACAAAAAAAGTTCACCTGACGATGAAGCAGAAAAAACGACTAGTGAAAGCGCAGTCAGTCCAAGCGTTTCCACTAGTACACCAACGATAGCAAGTGTTAATGGTGATTTTGACTACAGTACATATACACTAATTGTTGTAGATGGCGGAGATATGTCAGGTTATAGAAAACCGAATGTCAGAGTTGATATCGGGTTTGGCGACAGAGAATATTGGGCTTTTACAAATAAATATGGGCAGCTAATTCGTGTTGAGGCAAAAAATATAACACTCCAAAATCCGAATACTGAACATGTCTTATCGTCTGGGAGATACTATTCTGATGAAGCAAAGGTTCCCGGTACAGAAAGTCAAGAATTAGACCAAGGGCATGTGATTGCTGACTCACTAGGGGGAGTATCTAACGCATATAACATTACACCTCAAGACAGCATTCTCAATAGGCACGGTGATCAAGCTTATATGGAAAAAGTGATTCGAGATGCAGGAGGTTGTACAGATTTCGTAGCAGTGATTCAATATCCAAATACTCAGACGCAAATTCCTAACGATTATAAATTCACATACAAAATTCAGGGCAGATCCATTATAGATGAATTTGACAATGTAAACCCAGATGAAGTGAACAAAAAGTTAAGGGAAACGACAGGGACGAGCAGCAGTACGCCACCGAAAACAGACAATGTACCAGCAAACGAAACGGTAAGTAATAATGAAGATGTTAGTAAGGTGGATACCAATCATAATGGAAGTGTTACGATCGCTGAAGCCAAAGCTGCTGGATTTAAAATGCCAATTACGCGCGAATCATGGCTCTATCAATATATGGACGATCGAGATGGTGATGGACTAGTAGGTGAATAAACCAATAGAGACTGATTTAGCAATTAAAGGTACAGATGTTGGTTTATGCGTTTTTTACAAACTTCATTTTACATGATAAGAGGCATGTCCTTCATTTAAATTCGTGAAAAAGCTCAGAGCATGACTGCACTGAGCTTTTCATTTTTATAGAATAATTACAATAACCAATTCTTTAATCTCACTAAATTCTCTTCTAGAAATAAAGCATTTTTTTCAATTCCTCGGCGTTTACACCATCCAATACTATTGAAGGCATCAGTAAATTGACAAAATGGTAAGACATTTTCCAGGTCAATTAAAGGTCTGATACTTTTATAGCCTTCTTGATAGGCATGGTATAAGTTAACATCACAACTTAAAAAATCGCGATACAGTTTAGTGAAATCGATGTCTGTTGAACCAAATCTTACACTTTCAAAATCTATTATTCCTGAAACTTGATCGTGATCAACGATTATATTTGCTGGACGAAAATCCATATGTACAAAGCTTGGCCCATCTGGAGACGGAAGGTGCTGCCGCATGTTTTCAAATTTGTTAATGGCTTTTTCGTATAATTTTTCATCTAAAATGGCCTTTACATCTTCAGCAAAACTATAAAACTGGTCTTTAACAAAATCAGACCAATTCGGAAATTCATTTGTTATAGTCGTTAGCACAGCAGGAGGACTAATAGAATGCATTTCAGCCTGAAGGACCCCGACTTGGTACGCAATTTTTGGTGTAGCAGCAGGTGTTAACGTTTTTCCTTTTAATTCAGATAATAATAAAGCACCGTGACATTCCTCATCACCAGACCAATAATCTAACATTTCCGGTACGGAGACTCTCCCTTTTAAAATTTCATAGGCTTCAAACTCTCGCTGGTACTTCAATTTTGAAAAAGGAAACTTCAAAAAAACATTTTCACTAGTAGACAAAGTACATTTATAAATCGTTGAACTGTGGGAGTCTTCAACCCCATTTATGGATTGTACCTGTAATCCAAATTGTTGAATGATACGATCTAACATCAATATTTCCGCCCTTTTTTATAATAATTCTACCTCTTGATACAATCCACAAAGAATCTATGTTACAGCATTACTTCAACTAACGCTCTCCATAATTAGAGTACACCTACCATGTTTATGTTAACATATATTACCTATTTATTTTGAGTAATTCCCACCACAAAATCCACTCTAAAGAATGGAGTGACGATAGTAGTTTATTAAGAAATTAAGAGGGGATGTTGAGAAAAAGTCGAAATAGGAGTTGAGTAGCTTGATGGAGGAGGAATTTTAAAAGATGAAACTAGGCGCATTTTCTGTAAGTTTAACAGTGAAAGATATAAATCTATCAAAATCTTTTTATGAAAATCTGGGATTCCAGGTTTTTGGCGGTAACATTTCACAAAATTGGCTGATCATGAAGAACGAGAACTGTATTATCGGACTGTTTCAAGGCATGTTTGAGAAAAACATTCTTACGTTTAATCCGGGCTGGAACGAAAACGCAGAAAATCTCGAATCGTTTACAGATGTTCGCGATCTGCAAAAACAGCTTAAAGAAGAAGGGGCAAAACTGCTGACCGAAGCAGATGAAACGGGTGAAGGACCAGCAAGCTTTACGATCGAAGACCCAGACGGAAACCTCATTTTATTTGATCAGCATAGATAAGGACGACCGGGTGCGATTGCTGCATTAATCGTTCGCTGTTAACTCAGGAATAACAATAATATTTAACTTGGCGGGATAGATAATGAAATATTCATTTAAGGACTTTAAAAGTGACTTGGAAATTGGTCACGAATTTCATTTTTTATATAAAGAGAAAGAATACTCAATATCACATACTCAGCATGGATGGCACTTATCCGAGTATTATAAGGATTATCAAACATTTGAAACGGCTGTGGAATTACTTGAAAAGGCATACATAAACGGTCTTAGTTTAAAAGATATTTGGGTTGATATTGAAGTAAAAAATATTTTTTAGTTAGAACGATTGGGTACCATTTATTATTTCGGATCATTGCGACTATTTTTACGGAAGTTTTAACAGGTGAAATGTTTTTTAAATGGGATGGTATTTAATAAAGGGACTGGATTTGTTAAAGGGGAGAGATACGAATGTACATGATATATGAAGATGAAGTGCTAGCCATCGAAGTTATTAAAGCCATCCATACAGGGGATGTCCAACATTTAAAACAATTGCTGGCAGAGAATTCGCATTTGGCTGCTTCGAGAATTGTTGCAAAAAGTGATAATGAGAACAAAACAGAAGTGTCGCGTTCCCTTTTGCATATCGTGACTGATTGGCCAGGTCACTTCGCCAATGGTGCGAAGTCGGTGAAGGTATTAGTAGATGCTGGGGTTGATGTGAATGCTCGATTCTCCGGACATCATACAGAGACGCCTCTGCATTGGGCTGCGAGCAGTGATGATATTGAAGTGCTGGATGCTCT
Organism: Fictibacillus barbaricus; assembly: GCF_031457135.1. Lineage (GTDB taxonomy): Bacteria > Bacillota > Bacilli > Bacillales > Fictibacillaceae > Fictibacillus > Fictibacillus barbaricus_A. The sequence continues at coordinate 561,946 of NZ_JAVDWA010000001.1, forward strand.
TCTCGATTCCGGGGCAGATATTAATGCGGATGGAGCAGTTATCGGAGGTGGCACACCTTTAGACGATGCGGTGGCGTTCGGGCAGTGGAAAGCAGCGCACAAGCTAGTTGATCGCGGTGCGGCCACAAAGCTTTGGAATGAGGCAGCACTTGGGCTGATGGATCGAGTAAAATCCCGTTTTGAGGACAGTGAGCATCCATCTCAGAGCGAAATCACTCAAGCCTTTTGGCTGGCTTGCCATGGGGATCAGCGACAAGCAGCTGAATATCTTTTGAATCACGGTGCTAACAAGAATTGGATCGGCTATGACGATCTGACACCTCTGGATGCAGCCTGGAGAAACAATGCCCATGATCTCGTACAATGGCTGAGCGAGAACGGAGCCAAATCTGAAAAAGAGCAGGAATGATTTTTACGCATTTATTAAAAAATGGGGGATTTTAAGTTGGGTAAGGGATTGGAACAGAATCGGATTCATTACAGCTGGGTGATTTTGAGCATTGCATTTTTCTCGATTATTGTAGCAGGAATTGTGAGGTCATCTTCAGGTGTTTTCATCGATCCATTTGAAAAAGAATTTGGATGGGACCGTTCTGTCATTTCATTAGCTTTCGCTGTGGGATTATTTTTATATGGCATTTCAGGTCCATTTATGGCTGCTTTAGTAGAAGTATTCGGCATTAAGAAAGTCATGCTGATATCAATGGCTACCTTATTAACAGGAACTTTGCTGACGTTTATCATGCAGCATCCGTGGCAGCTCATTATCATCTGGGGAATTATTATCGGCTTGGGCTCTGGGTTATTTCTTACCGTTCTCAGCCCATATATCGCCAATAGATGGTTTGAAAAAAGAAGGGGACTTGCATTAGGTATTCTAACTGCCAGTACCGCAACCGGTCAGTTAATACTGCTTCCTGTTATAGCGATGATCATTCATCATTTTTCATGGCGCTCGGCGATTGCTCTCATCATGGTTCTTTGTGTATGCATATTTCTTGTCATTGTTTTATTTATGAAAAACTCTCCGAAAGACGCTGGGGTTCTGCCGTACGGACTTGAAAAAGCATCAGAAGATAAAGGCGAGGAACAAAAGAGAAATCCGATCGTGATTGCGTTTAATGGTTTATTTGAAGCTGTGAAGGTGAAAGAGTTTTGGCTCTTGGCAGGCAGTTTCTTTATTTGCGGACTTTCTACAACCGGTTTGATCGGGACGCACTTTGTCTCTTTTTGTATGAGTTATGGCGTACCATTAGTAACCGCAGCTTCCTTGCTTTCGTTTATGGGCATATTTGATCTCGTAGGTACCACGCTTTCTGGCTGGCTGTCAGACCGCATAGACAACCGCTGGCTTTTGTTTTGGTACTACGGATTAAGAGGAGCGTCACTCGTGCTGCTTCCTTATGCATTAGCTAAAGATTCGTACACACTGCTCCTTATTTTTTCGATCTTTTACGGATTAGATTGGATCGCGACTGTTCCGCCTACTATCGGTATCTCCAGGCAAGTTTTTGGTATCGAAAAAAGCGTGGTCGTATACGGCTGGATTTTTGCCTCTCATCAAGCAGGGGCAGCAGTTGCCGCTTATGGCGGCGGGCTGATTTACAAAGTGTTCAATTCCTACACGTGGGCATTTTTCTTAGCAGGCATTTTTTGTGTGATAGCCAGTCTGTTTGTTATGGTTATCAAAAAACAAACGGCTGCGGCCAGCATGAATAATTCTGTAAAGCTGTAGGACAATAGCAGGCTGAGCAATGAAGTTTGAGTATTAGGGAGATACATCTATGAAAAAAATAGTGATTATTCGAAAAAGTAAATGAAGTTCGTAAATCACTGGGGGCATTTCTTCAAGAAGGAGAAGTGCTTTTTTTATGGAAATTCATTAATGAGTAAAGAAGTTGTTCACAATGAGAGTTGCAAATGGGTGGACAGAAAGACAGGAGGGTTTAAAATGAATAGAATGGACTTGCTTTTAAAGGTATTCGATTCAACGTTTGATAAAGAGAGCTGGTATGCTCCGTTCAAAGACTCAATCGATGGGCTAACGGCAGAACAAGCCCGATGGAAACCGGCAGGGGAAGCTGCGAAATCAATTTGGGAGAACTTGAATCATCTCATTTATTACAAAGAGAGATTAGTAGCAAATCTGGAAGGCCGTGAATGGACAAATCACCTCAGCGGGGACGAGAATTTCTATCTTACCGAACAATCAAACGATGATCAAGAATGGATGAAAGTTGTTGAGCGTGCGGTAAACGTTAATCAAAAATTAAGAGAGATTCTCAGCAACATGACGGTCAATGAGCTCGATCATCAATCACTGGACGGGAAACTGCTGGATATATTCGTCCACGATGCTTATCATACGGGGCAAATCATGCAAACTAGAAAAATGCAGGGTTCATGGCCATCCAATCGTTAAAATTAGTGTGATAGAAAAAAATTGGGTAAACTTCATTGTGAAGCGTACTCTTTTTTTTTTTCGAATTCCTCAGAATTATGAATAAATGATAAAAATAGGATGTATGATTGATTGGCAGATTCTTCATTAATGTGATAATATGGATACGAATGTTTGTTCTGTTTTTTGTCATTATTTCTGTTGATTTCCTTTAGGCGATAGGTGAACTTCCCTGTAAGGTGTCTCATTGGGTCCACTGAACCGTGAGAGTAAGGTATCTGACACTCTAATTAACAGTTAATAACAGATTTTAAGAAGAAAACGATAAAACTCATATTCAATGTTTTGTATGGAAATTTGCTCACCATTGGAATGAAAGGAGAAAAAATTGAAAAATCAAGATCAATTGACTGAAACCGGAGGGACTTTTGGGAGCAGAAGCAACTTCTTGTTAGTGATGATTATGATACTCGGTGTTTTTGTTGCCATTTTGAATGAAACGCTTCTTAACGTAGCTTTGTCAAAAATAATGAATGATTTCGGGATCACACCGAGTACTGCCCAGTGGTTGACTACTGGATATCTCCTCGTTATCGGTGTTCTTATACCTGTCACTGCTTTTCTGATTCAGCGGTTTACGACAAGAAGCTTATTTCTCGGAGCCATGACATTGTTTACAGTAGGGACATTAGTAGCGGCAATTTCTCCAGGGATTGAAGTATTAATCTTCGGAAGACTGCTTCAAGCCGCAGGAACTGGACTTCTTTTTCCTTTACTGACCAATGTTGTATTTTCTATCGTTCCATTTGAAAAAAGGGGCTCGGCGATGGGGACGATTGGGGTTGTTATTACCTTTGCTCCAGCAATAGGACCCACACTGTCAGGCATTATTGTAGAACATTTTAGCTGGCGGGTTCTCTTTTACGGAGTGCTGCCGATCGCTTTGATTGTCATTATTTTTGCATATGCGAAGCTTAAAAACGTAACGGAGACGACAAATCCAAAGGTTGATCTATTCTCGCTTCTTCTTTCAACTCTTGGGTTCGGTGGAATTGTTTATGGGTTCAGCAGTTCTGGTGAAGCAAACGGGGGATGGATGAGCAATCACGTACTGCTTCCAATAGCAATCGGTACTGTGTCTTTAATCGTGTTTACGTGGAGGCAGCTGACGATTGCTCAACCACTGCTGGATTTAAGAACGTTTAAATATAGCATTTTCAGAATGTCTACCGTAATCATGATGATTGTTATGATGTCGATGTTTTCAGCCATGATGCTGCTGCCGATTTTTCTCCAAAATGCATTAAGTTACAGTCCGTTTGAAGCAGGTTTGATTATGTTGCCAGGCGGGATTGTCATGGGAATCATGTCCCCGATTACGGGCCGCTTATTTGATAAGTTCGGTGCCAAATGGCTTGCGCTGATTGGATTAGGGTTGATTGCCATTACACTTTGGCAGTTTGCAAGTATTACATTAACAACACCATATATCACGATTATGATATTCAATACGCTTTTAATGTTAGGTATTTCCATGGTTATGATGCCGATTATGACCAACGCTTTGAACGAATTGCCGCCGCCGTTGTATCCGCATGGGACAGCTATCATCACTACACTTCAGCAGGTGGCTGGTGCTATTGGGACGGCTTTACTTGTGTCCATCATGACGAATAGTTCTACTCGTTATTTAGAAAATACTTCAATGAAAGAAGATAATGCTACCTTACAAATTCTTGCGATGATTGCTGGAATGAAAAGTGCATTCTTTCTCGCATTTGGACTTGTAGCCTTCGCCTGGATCATTTCATTATTTATAAAACGATCTGTTCCTCAGGATCATACTAAAATGGAAGTCGATCAAGGACCTGCGAATTAAAGAAAAGAGCCGGTTATCGCTATTACAGAGATAATCGGCTCTTTTTTAATGATTAATTTACTTTAGTTCTGGAGCTGCAGCTCTAATCGCCTTTGCATATTCTTCCGCTAGAAACGCATGGCCTTCGTCGCTCGGATGAACACCGTCCGAACCGATATACTTCGAATAGTTTGTCTCGTTCCACTTGTCTTTCATATCAATAAATGTACAGTTCGATACTCGATGACAAGCATTCTGAATGGCAAGATTTTTAGGTGTGAGATCTTCTTCCGAGTAATGAGAGACGGATGGAATACCACTCGCAAACACTTTCGTTTCCGGCAACGCTTTTTGTATGGCAGTTAAGAACTGAGAGTAATCCTTTTGGTATTGCTCAAGATTTCTAGAACTCGCATTATAGCCGTATACCAGCAGAACATAATCTGGTTTTAGATCGATTACATCACTTTGCAGACGATCGAGACCGCTGTTCTTACTGGATGCTGGAACTGAAACATCCAGGTCCGTCTTGCTTACTGCTTGATTGATGCTCTCAACACCGAGTTTATCTTCCAGCAATCCGGCGAAAGAGAGAAGTGCGGTATTTTTGCTGCCGTATCCTTCTGCATAACTATGACCCATCACGACAAGCCTTTTTTTGCTCTCAACCGGCTTTCTTACGTTTGCTTTTTTATCGATAAAAAGTCCATCGAGTTCACTGAGCGAAGAATGCACGATCTCGATTTTATGCCAGCCTGTTTTGTTTTCGTAAAGTGGTATCTTGCTAACCTTTCCATCCGCTGTAAGCTTCTTTTCAACTGCTGGCTTTCCGTCTACAAACACGGTGAGCGTGCCGCCTATTCCCACTTGTTTTAAAACAGCGAACGAGCTGTCTGTTTCTATTTTTACCCGACGGCCGTAATGGGGTACATCGCCACTTACCAGCCAACCTTTCATCACTTTGCCTACCGTGGGCTCATCCACTTCCTTCCAAGGTCCGTTCGTAAACAGCCATTCCGGACTATTGGGTTTGATGAGTTTTATTTTTGAAGTTACTTCAACAGAGACAGGATCTTGTATGGTGGTAGATGTTTTCGTCTCTCGATTTGAGAAAAACACGGTAACCGCGATAAATAGTACAAATAGGCTTAAAATAAGACTCCCCATCTTTTTCATTTTATCCCCATTCAAGTGGTACACCCCCAAATTTCTAATTTCCTTATATTAAAAATATTCACCTTAGCTCATATGATACCTGTTTGGAATAATCTAAAATATTCCTTTTATAACAACTATTAGGATATTTGGATTTGATGCTAGTGAAAGAAGGAAAGTGACAATTACTAGGGAGGATGAAGAAAACTATTATTATTGTAAAACGATTTATCAAGATTAGTAGATAGATGGTAGGCAGGGAAAGTTCACATATACGTAGAAAGGGTAAATCTGTAAATAATTAATATTCAAATTTGAAACACCAGACTAGGAGTTGATAGGAATATGGAAACACGAATAAATCAAACTGAAGTGAAGCAAATAGAATTGAATGGCCAAACCTTTAAATACCGCGATAGTGGAGATCTTTCAGCACCGCCGCTTGTTGCACTTCACGCGTTAGGAGAAAATGCAGAATCATGGGATAAAGCTGCTGCTGAACTAGGGAAAAAATACCGCGTCTTAGCTTTAGATCAACGGGGGCACGGTGGGAGTGCGAGAACGATTACCTATTCCATTGAACTCATGTGCGAGGACTTGCTTCATTTTGCTGATGCCTTGGAATTAGAGAAGTTTACACTGATCGGTCATTCAATGGGAGGAATTGTATCCTATCTTTTTGCAGAAACCTATCCAGAGAGAATAGAACGTTTGATCATCGAAGATATTGTTCCGCCTTTAGAGGATAAGCCAAAAGAAATTCCGGACAAACCTTCTCATCCTCTGCTATTTGATTGGTTGGTTATTCCCTCGATACTAGGGCAATATCATGAACCTGAATGGTGGGCTCGTCTTACACACATTACCATGCCGACTCTTATTATAGGTGGTGGGTCCAGTAAAACTTCCAAAAACAAAATGCAAGAAGTTTCAGAGCTAATTCCGAATTGCGAATTGGTGATGATAGAGGGTGCAGGGCACTTTGTTCACGATGAAAATTTAGCAGCTTTCTTAGTACCTGTAAAAAGCTTTCTAAATATTTAACATCCAAATAGAGTATTTTCAAAATTTTTATTCAAATCCGGTGCATTTCTTCATGAAGGAGTGCAAAAAATAAGAGATTAAATGAATCGATTTTAAAAGATGTTGAAATGATATGGTAAGGATATTATGAAGATACTCTTTCTGGAGGCTGATTTTGAAACATAAGCGAATGACCGAGAAAAAAGTATTGAAATATTTTTTGGTTTTGGGAGTATTTTTGTACTTATTAACTTTTTTAACACCTGTTATACATTTACCGATTGGCTGGTCCAATGTTTTTGTTGGCATTCAAGCAGAGCCTAGTTATCTGCCATTTAAGTACGAGAAGAGTTATATGACGAGCAGGTCTTGCGGGAAAAGCTGTGAGAAACTGAAATTGCATTATGAGGCGCCAGATACCGAACTCCTTATTCTAGCTACTGATTATGTCAGCTGGTATGATGACCCGAAGTGGGATAAGAGAACAAAAATTAAAGGGACCAAATACTTTTATCGAGAGAAAAATAAGAAACAATATCTATATTGGAAAGAAGAAAAAGAAGAGCTGGAATTAGGTATTGAATACAAAGGGGAAAATAGTTTGCCTCAATCAGAAATGGTAAAAATTGCAGACTCCATTACACCAGAGGGTAGATTATTGAACTAGTTTTATTCACTTTAAAAACAGAGAGAAGGGATTGTTCTGAACAATTCTTTGGTGTGATAGCTTGAATAACCTATTAAAGACTTCCATAATGAGCAGCTTGCTCATCATTGTACTTCCGTTTTTACAATGGAAGCTTATGGATTTATTAACTTTATTTCTAATGCCTTTTGCATGGCTAATTGTTTACGGATCCTTCATCGTCATTTTTATTTTATCTATCATACGATTATTTAAGAAAAAGGATTGGAAGCCACTAGGGATTCAAATGCTAGCAATTGTATTATGGATTCTTATTCCTTTCAATCAAATTGTAATCGAAATGGACTTCAAACGGAACGAGTCAAAAAGAAACGAAGTTATAACAAAAGTGAATGATGGAACATTTGTACCGAATGTATCTTATAATCCATCACTCATCCACTTGCCAAAAGAGTATAAGCATCTTTCAAACGGTGGCGGTGATATTGTCATCGAAAAACAAGGCAATGATTATGCTGTTCTATTTTTTACGTTCCGAGGAATACTCGATAATTTCTCAGGCATAGTCTATTCACCAAATGATAGAAAGCCAACACATTCCTTCGGTGAAAATTTTATAGAAATAAAAAAGCTTGATGACAACTGGTATTTTGTTGCTTCTAATTAAAATGCAGTTAAGATGATCATTGAATAGAGGAATGATTTTATTTGTATAACAAGTTCAGCTCTTTATTTTTACTAGTTTCAATTTTACTTCTATTAACTAGCTGTTCCCTTTTCCAAAACAAACAGGCTATAGTTGCCGATACAGTTAGCACAGATTTATCGGAAGAAAATATAGATGGAATCGTTTTAGGTACGAAAATAAATGATAGCAATTTTATCAAAAAACATCAGATTAAAAACGATCATTCAAATTCATATCATCTTGATCATGATAAATATAGTATATTGACAAATGATTACGATGTGATCACTTTTATCACAGGAGATGAAACTACTCAAACTGAAAAAGAAGTCAAAGTAGGAGACTCGATCAACGAAGTAATCAATAAATATGGTAAAAACTATTATGAATATACTGTGCAAGGTGTTCAAACCATAGGATATGTTGACCATGCATATAAAAGTAAAATTGACTTTTGGTATGTTGATGAAAAAGTAATTACTATAGACTTATCGAATGAAGCAGTTAATCCATATCAATAGATAGTAAGTTTTCCAGTAAACAGAGGTTAGTAAGATAGTAGATTTATATAACCAGATACCAGAATTTAAAGAAGATCATCATGATCCAGAGGTGATTGCCCGAAACATCTCAGAAGGCTGGACTAAAAATTACGTTATTGAAAACAATGGGGAGTATGTAGCAGCAGCTTCTACGGTTTGTGAAAATAGTTTTTCTGCGATGATTTCAGCTGTTTGTACAATAGAATCTCATAAGAAAAAGAGATACGCCACGAAATGCTTGGAAAATCTAATCCATGACCTTCAAACAGAAGGGAAAACATTGTGTCTTTTTTATGATAGCGAAGAGGCGGGAAGAATATACAAGCGATTAGGCTTTAAAGATATTGAAAAATGGAATGTATCTACTTTATGAACTAGCTATATGTAGTTATTGAAGGATTGTAAGAAGGAGTGTCTAGAAAGTGGAAGTAAAAGTAGAACCTATGAATGAAAAAACAGCAGAGGAAATTCTGAAATGGACGTACGAAACACCCTATGACTTTTACAATAATTCAGTTACCGAAGAGGGGATGAACGAACTGCTTAATGGTTCCTATTACTCTCTTCGGAAAGACGATCAAGAATTACTAGGGTTTTACTGTACGGGTGAGGCTGCTCAAGTTCCGATTGGTTATGAGCATGGTGTTTATAATGAACCGCTGATTGATATGGGGTTGGGGATGAATCCCGGTTATACAGGTAAGGGTAGCGGTTATCAATTCGTTTCGACCATCATGGATTTTATTAAAGAAAAAAGTGGCGACATTCCCATTCGACTGACGGTGGCTGAATTCAACAAAAGAGCGATCCATCTCTACGAAAAGCTGGGGTTTGTAAAAGAAGGTGAATTCAGCACTCCGAGGGCTGCCTTTATTACGATGGTAAAACGGGCATAAATTTGAGATTAATAGGTTGGAGGTTAAATATGAGTAAGAAAAAAATGTATTTGCTGACGCTGGTTTTCTTAATGCTCACAGCATCACTGTTATCAGCTTGCAATTACAATTCAGATGTAACAGACGGCGATGAAAAGGTAACACCTGAGATGGATCAAGTAATATCGGACTATATTGTTCAAAAATACAAAACGGGTTATGGGGAAACAGACAAACAGTTTGAAGTACATAAAATCTATGGAACGAGTGGATCAGGGGACACGTTGGACGTTTACATGTGGTCATACTATGGTGGTTTTAATAAATCTCATGGGACGAAGGCGCAATCTGGTCATTCTTTACCGGCATTGGTGAGGTTAGAGAAGAAGGATGGACATTATATGGTAACGAAATACAAAGAGCCTGAAGATGGGTCACTGTATCAATCCTCAATTAAAAAAATGTTTCCAGAGAAATATGTTAAAAAGGCTGCAGATGACAGTGGAAATATGGGTGGATTGGAAAAGAAGATGAATAAAAAAGTGGAAAATTGGATGAGGAAGAACGGTTAGTAGATTTGTTTAAAGGCGCATTCATATGGGTCAAAGCTTAAAGAAGAATACCATAGAGGAGTGATTTTTATGATGAAAGAGAATAGTAGTTTGTATTTTAATATGGTTCTCGGCACGATTGGTATGGTCCTTATTGGATTGGGTTTCATCCAGCTTTTTCAGTTAGGATTACAAATGGATCATCAAGGCATCCTCTTTTCTTTAATCGGTTATTCCTTTACCAATGGTTATATATTCTATCTTGAACGAAAAGCCGGAATCAGCAACAAACTCGTCTGGACTCAATCAATCATCGGTGTCTCCATGTTGGCTATTCTATCTTATTGGCTGTTTTTGTAGCCCAAAAGGGCAATTCTCTGAAGTGGAGTTTTGCCCTTTTTTATGACATGGCCTTATTTCATATAATGTGCCACTAACTCATAGCACCTTTCTCTTGTAACGGTTGCTTGTGTAGCCACATATTCTAAGGTTTCCGTTGAACCGCCTTTATACTTTAGCGAGGAGTCTTTCGCAGTTTTATCCCTATTTATCATCCACTGACGTTGTTCTTCTCTTAATTGGTCCATTTGTTCTGTACTCAGCTGCTTTTGGAGCACACCGTAGATCTCGTTCAACTCGGCATCCCATTTTTGATACCTCTCTTTTTCTTGTTCTTCCAGTTCCCTCATAGTGGTTTTGCTTTTTGCGTTTCGATCAGCTTCTTCCATCTCGTTAAGCTTCTCAAGATATTCATCCTTAGTCATTTCATCTGTTGGTTTTGAATCGGTTGATTCGGCAGCGGATGAATCACTTTGTTCCGATTGGTCGTTACTCTCAGTATTCTCCGTTTTGTTTCCTGTTTTGCTTTCATTTTCATCTGACTGGTTATTTGGCTTCGGGTTGGAATTATGTACTGAATCCTCTGATGAGTTTGAGCATGCTGATAAAATAACGAACCCCAGTATTATGATTTTCATAAAATGGTTCCGAACATTGTTCATTCTTATCCCCCCTGCTTGTGTGTCTGAATAATGTGTCATACGGCTCAACACTAATTTAACATAATTATCCAACGGCCCCAATAAAACGGTTCATTTTCACCTAAATTTTTCTAAAATTACGGCCTTTTATTTACTTTTTATGGTATTTTTATAATGAGAGTTATTCGATCTGGAGAGTGAAGGACTTGAGGATCTTTTTCAAATGGCTGTTTAAAAATCAGAGAGCTACGGATATTAGTTCTTTAATAGTTGTAATAATATTGATGTTTGTTATCAACTTGTTTAACTATGATTACGTTCGCAATCTATTATTCATCCCATTTCTTATCGGCGTAATCATTGGCACGAGATTATGTGAAGATCTCGTAAGAAAAATAATCGGTAAAAGAAATCGTAACGTAGATTCAGCTTATTTTTATGTAAGTATTTTCGTTGTGGTTACCGTTACGATGATCATCAAATCATATTATTAGATGGCAAGGGGAATTGATTGATCAATAGTTTCTGTGTGGAAGATATAAAGAATAATGAAAGTCAATTAGTAGATTGATATCATCGACCGTATTTTCCAATCAAACCAATAGTCGTTTCTTACAGAAGTAGTGCATTTTATTTTGAAATGAATTGGGCGATTAACAAGAGAATACTTTCTTCTATCTCATTTACTAGAAGGATATAGTCATTTTTTATGGAATTAAAAAATTGAATGATTAGCTTTTCGCGTCAGAATCTAAACGATAAAATGTGAGGTGGATTTTACGATGGAAACGAGTAACAAAGTATCAATAACGGTAGAAACGACCGTTCAAAAGCCGGTCGCAGAAGTTTGGAAGTACTGGACAGAACCACAGCATATCACAAAATGGAGTTTTGCATCTGATGATTGGCATGCACCAAAAGCGGAGAATGATTTAAGAGAGGGAGGAAGTTTCCTCACGAGAATGGAAGCGAAGGATGGCAGCTTCGGCTTTGATTTTGGAGGAGTTTATGACGAAGTGAAATTCAACGAACGGATTGCTTACACGCTTGGTGATGGCAGAAAAGTCTCCATCACGTTTGAAGACCAGGGAAACGCTACAAAGATCGTTGAGACATTCGACGCGGAAAGCACGAATCCCGTCGATATGCAAAAAGCGGGCTGGCAAGGTTTTCTGGACAATTTTAAAAAATATAGTGAAGCTTCACACATCGAATAGACTCTATCTATCAGGCGTTAACCCGTTTATGGGTTAGCGCCTTTTTTTGTAGAACAAGAGCAGACGGAGGAGAACAACTTTCATTATTAAGAAAGTCTTAAGATTTATGCTAAGTAAATGTAAAGAAATTCAGGATAAGATGAGAATAATTTCAAATATATACCATGCTATAATGCAGAAGGGAGAGTGAGAAAACATGAATGAATATAACGTGCTGGTCGTGGATGATGAGAAAGAGATCCGTGACGCGATTGAAATATATTTGAAGAACGAAGGAATACATGTCATACAAGCGAGAGATGGAATCGAAGCGATTGAAAAATTAGACGTACACCACATCCACCTCATTATATTGGACGTCATGATGCCGAGGTTAGATGGCATCTCGACAACATTTAAAATACGGGAACAGAAGAACATCCCGATCATCATCCTCAGTGCGAAGAGTGAGGATACCGATAAAGTGCTCGGCCTTCAGATCGGTGCCGATGATTATGTAACAAAGCCGTTTAATACGCTCGAGCTCATCGCCCGAGTCAAATCCCAGCTGCGCCGGTATGTCACACTCGGTACATATGAGGGGAAAACCGGAATCATAAACTTGAATGGGCTGACACTGGATAAGGAAGCGAAGGAGGTTGCCGTAAACGGTGAACCTGTAAAATTTACACCGATCGAATATAAGATCGCTGAACTCCTGATGTCGTATCCGGGCAGAGTGTTTTCCATAACGGACATTTATGAACGCGTATGGAAAGAGCCAAGTTATAACGCAGAGAATACAGTCGCTGTCCATATTAGAAAGATCAGAGAAAAGATCGAGATCGATCCGAAAAATCCAAGATATTTAAAGGTGGTATGGGGAATTGGATACAAAATGGAAAAGTAGGACTAAAATGTTCGTCTGGGTCTTGTTGCTGACCTTTGGAATCAGCGGAATCGTCTCCATTTTTGAAAATGGTCATTGGTACGTCAACAAAGATTATTTTCATACACAAGATTTTAACGTAACGTTAGAAGAGTTTATCGAGTACATCGGTACAGCGGACATCAATCATCCATCAGAAGAGGAATTAAAGGACAATATCAAGGTTACGAAGGAAGATATTGAAGAGCATCGCACACGTTATGGAACGCTGTCCGAGCAAGTAACCAACCTGAAGGATCAGTATGAACCGAAAATAGAGGATGCCAGATCTGCAGGAAATGAAGATGTCGTGAAGCTTTATGAACAGCAAAGAGATGAGAAGATTAAAGACATCGTTGAAAATTTTAAAAGCGATGAATATGTCAAAGCAAAGGTTATGAAAGAGAAAGAAAAACAGATTGATAAGTTTATCGATGCACGAGAAAGGTACTTGGCCGGTTACGATCCTAATTTGCTAGGTTTCCAATACTATTTAGAAGATGTGAAAACAGGAGAGGTTTTTACGAATGTAAACAATGCGAACAGCCCGGAAGACCTGCAGGATCAATCTAATTTGTTCACTCGAAAATATTCATCTTCATCAGAAAATGGTTCTCTGCAGTTAAATGGTCATTATTCTTTTTTAGACTATACACAGGACGAATATTTTGCTCAAAAACCAAAATTGCTTCAAGGAATCATTACCCTGCCGGCTGCTGCTTCTAAAGGGAACTGGCTCCAAAAACAGAACGATGATTATAAAAGCAGACAGATGTTCTTTTTTGCAACATCGATCGGCAGTCTAGTCGTACTTTGCCTCGCGTTCTTATGGGCAAGAAGACTCCACCCGATACAGGTGATTGCTGCATCAGAAAAAAGGAACTTATATAAAAGGATTCCGATCGATATCCGGTTGGGCGTTCTATTGATCTCGATTCTTCTAATGTTGATGGCACTCGTGATGAATGCGCAAAACTACGATAATCTGTCCTTTTCGGTTTTGTATAGTGATGGACTCTTTGAATTTCTGATCACAGTCCTCATGGTAGGAATCACGCTTATCCAAGGGATTTGGATCTACCCGGAGATCGGCAATAAAGCACTGTATAGAGAATCTTTCCTTGTAAAAATGTCCCGCTGGTTTTACCGATTGGGGTCAGATGCGTTTTACAACAGAAGTGTCGGGTTTCAGATTCTGCTCCTACTTATCGTGATCTTTTTGTCAGGGTTCGGTGCTGGGGTAGTGGTCATTTATCCAGAGGTTTTCATCATTTATTTCTTTCTATTTATCATCTTTACCGTACCTGTACTGATATATTTGTTCAAACGGATCGGCTTTTTGAACCGGATCATCCAGCATTCTAAAGAACTTGCGGCAGGACAACTGGAACAAGACCTGCCTCATAAGGGAAAATCAGCATTGGCAATGCTTGCTGGAAATCTAAATCTTTTGAAACACGGTGTAAAAACGTCAAAGAAAGAAGAAGCGAAAAGTGAAAGGCTGAAGAACGAACTGATCACTAACGTCAGTCACGACCTTCGCACACCGTTGACTTCGATCATCACGTATACAGAACTCTTGAAGTCTCCAGGGCTTGCGAAGGAGGATCATGATTCGTATCTGGAAATTATCGACCGGAAATCGAAACGTCTTAAGATTTTGATTGATGATTTGTTCGAAGCTTCTAAAATGGCAAGCGGCAAGATTGAACTTGCGAAACAAAAGGTAGATATCGTCCAGCTTCTTCAGCAGGCGATGGCTGAATATAATGAAATGATTAAGGAGTCTTCCTTAACGTTTAGGCTCGCAACTCCGAACAGTCCGATCTTTACCTATGTGGATGGACAAAAAATGTGGCGGGTGTTTGATAACCTGATCGGGAACGTTCTCAAGTATTCTCACGAGAACACAAGAGTCTATATTTCAGTAGCATATGAAAACCATAAAGTGAAGATATCATTTAAGAACGTTTCAGAATATGAACTCGGCGGAAACATCGAGGAGTTGTTTGAACGCTTCAAGCGGGGAGATACTTCACGTCATACAGATGGATCGGGCTTAGGGCTCGCGATCGCTAAATCAATCGTCGACCTGCACGAAGGCAGCATGGATATTGATGTGGATGGAGACTTATTTAAAGTCACGATTGAATTGGATGCGATGGAACGATGAGATTAAATAAAAAACTTCTTTTAGGTATAGCCATTGTATGTGTCAGCATATTTGGATTTGCGAAAAGTGCGGAAAGCCCAGCAGAAAAAGCTGCCATTGAAGTAAAACAAATCTCAGAGACGAGTACAGAAAAATAAATAGATAAATGACAGTAAATAAAATGGAGCATTTCTTCGAGAAGGAGGAATGCTCTTTTTTATGGAACTTAATAAGAGTATTACAGAGAGAGGTGTTTATTATTGGAACTTAAAAATGGAGAGTATAAAGCAGTCCTGAATGGTATTGTCCATTGGATAAAAATAGACGGAAGCCAAAACAATACTGTTCCACTCGTTCTTTTACATGGAGGTCCAGGTGGAAATCATTATGTATTTGAGCGAACGATCGTTCCTTTACTTTCTAGTGAAAGAACCGTTATTTATTATGAACAACGTGGATGCGGCAGAACAGAAAAACCTTCCGAAGAGACGGAGTATTCCATCGATTTATTGATTGAGGATTTTGCAGCCTTATTTAAATGGTTAGATGTAAAGAAAGTGGATTTGCTAGGTTATTCGTTTGGCGGCGAGCTTGCACTGGAGATTGCTCACAATTTCCCGATGATGATAAACAAGATCATCCTTTCCGGTCCGAGTTTAATAGATTCGAAAATAAACAAGTTCGTGCAAATTACTGGCTTCTGTTCGGTGGTCGGTAACGAGATGTATAAACAGATGGAAGACGTACTAAACAAAAACTTAACGATTGCAGAAACGTATAATGCGTTTTGGGAGCTGGCGGATAGCAAATCGGTTGATTTATTGTTGTTTCAAAATCAAGACATAGCTAGAAGAAACAGAGAACTTTGGGAAGAGAGTAACTTAGTTAACACGGGACATATGTTTAAAGGATTACAACAAAACCCTGTAAAAAGACCACTAATTGGACGACTAAAGGAAATCGATCATCAGACCTTAATTATGACCGGAGTTTTTGATCGCAATACAGGAATACCGATTTCAACAATAATAAATAGAGAAATGAAAAACAGCGAAATGGTCTTGTTTCATCATAGCGCTCATTTTCCTGATTTGGAGGAACCTGAGAAATACAATCGGACAGTACAAATGTTTTTAATAAATTAAAAAAGTGAGTGGATAGGATGCTGTTTAGAAATGGTGATCTGCAAGTCCGTAAGTTGGAAGAAAGAGATAAGAACTTATTAGTGCAATGGTTATCAAATCCAGCAGTGCTGGAATTTTATGAAGGACGAGACAATCCTTTCGATTTGGACAAAGTGAATGAAAAGTTCTATGAGTCTGAAAAAGATACGGTTAGATGTATCGTTGAGTATAGAGAAGATACTTTTGGATACATACAATAGTATCCGTTAGACGATGAAACAAAAACGGTTTACGGGTATTCGGAAGGAAACATTTACGGAACCGATCAGTTTATTGGTGAGGCTGACTATTGGAATCGTGGAATCGGAACGTTGCTCGTTACCTCGATGGTTAACTATTTAATCGAACAAAAAACGCTGAACGAATCGTAATGGATCCGCAGGTGCGAAATAGCAGAGCGTTAAAATGTTATGAAAAATGTGGTTTTCAAAAAGTGAAGTTCCTGCCAAATCGTGAACTTCATGAGGGAGAATACCAGGATTGCTGGTTAATTGAGTTCAAGAAATAATACATAAATGTCAAATTAAGAATTGGAGACTTGTATGTACGACATCAGGCAAATGATTAGAAAGAGTAAATCCCTTAGTGGACCCTTCCCTTCATTTAATATTAACGAGGTACCTGAGAGCCCTTATGAACTTTTTCTGGAATGGTTTGGAGATGCAGTTGATCAGGGTGTACATGAACCCCATGCAATGACTCTTTCGACAACAGACCAGAACGGATTTCCAGATGCAAGAGTCCTCATAATAAAAGATGTTGACCAGGATGGATGGTATTTTGCATCAAGTTCGAAAAGTGCAAAGGGAAAACAAATGGAGTTGAATCCAAAAGTTGCTTTAACCTTTTATTGGTCATTAGTAGGAAGGCAAGTACGAATACGCGGGAAAGCATTTAAGATGAAAAAAGAAATGAGTGCCAATGATTTTTTGAATAGAGGGATGATCGCTAGAGCTATTGCGTTGCTTGACAAACAGAGTTCGGTTTTGAATGATCCCCTTGAATTTGAGGAGCAGCTAACAAAGGAAATTATCCATCTTCAGCAAGAGCCCAATACAATATCTCCTTCTTGGACTTTGTATAGAGTTCAAGCAAAAGAAGTTGAATTTTGGCAAGCAGATAAAGACCGTAAGCATACTAGATTGCAGTATACATTTGATAGGGATAAATGGGTAACTAATCTGTTATGGGCATAAGCTGATCATTCTTAAACATTGTTTAGATTAAATCTAACAATTACTTTTCAGGAAGGACTTCACAGTGTGTGGTCCTTATTTTTTATACGATTCATTTAACCTCTCTTTCTAATAACCGAAATAATAGAAAAAGAAATTTGTAACTTTTTCCTATTTTGTTTGTCAGTAATAGGGGGAGGAGAGAAAAGCATGGCAGATCCACTGGAAGAAATGTATCACATATATAAAGAACCGATTTTCCGTTATCTTCGCCATATGTGCCAGAGCCGTACGATAGCTGAAGAACTCACGCATGATACATTCCTAAAGGCTTTCAAGGGATATGGTCGTTTTCGCGGAGAGTCCTCCCTTAAGACGTGGCTCTTTAAGATTGCGAGAAATACGTATTTAAATGAAGCGGGGAGATTTTCTCAAAAGAACGAAGTACCCTTTGCTGAACCCGAGCGGCATGAAAGAGGAATCACCCGGAACATTGAAACGGAAATGATGGTTAGGCAGACTATGCGAAGACTCACAGAAAAGGAAAGGACTCTACTCATTCTGAGGGAACAGTGCTTTTCACTGAATGAGATCGCAGCCATCTTACAGCAAACGGAAGGGAACATTAAAGTAGGAATCCATCGGGCGAAAAAGAGATTCAGAGAGTATTATTTGGAAGGGGATGAGGGAAGGATATGAAGTTGGATTGCAGTCTCGTTGAGGATTTGTATCCCCTATATGAAGAAGATGAGTTGAAGTTAGAAAACCGGCAGGCGGTAGAGGAACATTTAAAATCTTGCCGTTCGTGCAGCAATCTGTTTCAAAATGGAGTCGGATTTTCCGAAGAGCATCTGTTCCAAGCGAACGATCAAGATCTGTTACCGAAGAAGCTGGATGATCGGATCCGATTAACCTTTCGCTTGAGAAGAATGAAAATCATCGCGGGGTTACTGTTGGCGGTGATCATTGTAACTTGTGTCAACCGGTATGCCGCCAATCGTGAGAAAGTAGCTACCCTCATGAACGGGATGTATCTTTATAGTGAATCCCTTCAAGAAATGGCTAAAAATAATCCTTATGAGCTGGATACGAACAGACAATTTATCGACTACACAATGAATGATATTATGGATCTGGATAATGAATTGAATTGGCTGGAGCGCAATCCGTTAAAAAATACTTCTTACCCTTTTTTTGTGAACACACAGGATCTGGATGAAATGGCAGTAACCCTTAGAGAACGGAGAAAGCAAGGTTTAGAAGATGATACAGACAGAAAAGCGATTGAACTTTTACAAAAGCAAACCAATGTCCTTTATAAACATGTTCGAAACGAATACGAACTATTCCATCATGGCTACAGTTCTTACTTCGAATTACTGGATGTTGAAGGGATCGGTAAACCCATCAGTAAAATTGAAGAACTGTCCTATTTTTATACGCGATATCACAAGCTGCCTTCTGAAATGAAGTTGATGACAGAGAAAGAACTGAAGCAAAAAGTGACAACCGTTTTCGACGATAAGGATGGCAAGGTTGAACTGAAAAAATCTTTAAATGATGAGCCTGATGTGTACCATTTTGTGATGAAAGGGGCGGAGCAGGGAATCAGCGGAAAGATAAACGGATATACCGGAAACATTTTCTGGGCAGTGAACGATTCCCCGCCATCCAATGATAAAAAGCCTATGCGAAAGAAAGAAATCATGAAAAAAGCAAGAACTCTCCTTCAAAGAATGTATGGAAGGAATGCGGAATTTGAATGGAAATATGTACAGGGCGTTTCTGAAGATATTTACAGGATCAGTTTTGTGCCTGTTGCTGGAAATCAGCAGCTACTTTTCCAATCGTCAGATCCGTTCTTCATTGACTTTGATGCAAGGACCGGAGAATTTAGCACGCTGTCTGAAATGGGGCAGACATTTTCTAAAGAATTTTTCGCTAAAAAATATTATGAAGTATTGTCTCCGGAGGAATTAGAAAGAAAAGCTGCAAAAATTTCAGGAAAAAAAGGAAAGACAGTTGAAAAAGGAATTATGTATTCTACCATCTCTTCTGACTATGTTCTCGTTAATGTATTTGAAGGGAAGGATAACTTCATTTATATCAATGCGGAAACGGGAGTCGTTGAAAGATCGGCACATGCTTTCCGTTAACTATCAAATTTATAGGAGTCTAAAATATGAAGTTTCATTATATCGATAAAGACAACTGGGATCGAAAGGAATATTTTGAACATTATCTTAACCAAAAATGTACGTTTAGTATTACGGTTAATCTTGACATCACCTTATTGCTGCAACAGCTTAAAAGCAGAGACATCAAATTATACCCAGCTTTTATCTATATGGTAAGCAGAGTTGTTAATTCTCATAAGGAATTTAGAACGTCCTTTTCTGATGATGGTCAGCTCGGGTTTTGGAAGGAAATGAGTCCATCCTATACCATCTTCCATAAAGATAATAAGTCCTTCTCCAGCATTTGGACCAACTATTCTACTAGGTTTGCTCGGTTCTATGAAAATTTCAAAGAGGATGGAGAGAAATATGGTGAGAAGAAGGGGCTTTTTCCGAAGCCGGATGAGCCGAAGAACACCTTTCCCATTTCAAGCATCCCGTGGGTCAATTTTACAGGTTTTAACTTAAACATTAATAATGATGGTAATTATCTCTTGCCGATTATCACAAGCGGTAAATATTTTACACAGGACGATAATGTCTGGCTGCCGGTCTCTTTGCAGGTGCATCACGGTGTTTGTGACGGGTACCATGCGGGTCTCTTCTTCGAGGAAATGCAGGTGTTAACTGAGAAGTGTTTGGTTTGGCTGGACGATTAGATCTATTATCAGACAGAGTAAACAACCCATTCAGACCGTGTATAGACATTCAATAGTGACAAATTAGATTGCAGGGTGATAAGTCGATGATAGGAATAAGTATTGCAACAAAGTGGGAATATGAAGCGACATTGGAATACTTTGGCATAAAAGATAACGAACGTTTCGGTTATCCTTATGGCGAGTATTTCTTAAGAACAATTAAAAATACTGAACTTGTTTTTTATAGTACAGGTGTAAGAAAAGTAAATGGTGTTGGTGGTAATCAGTATATGATTTCTAAATTTAATTTAACGAAAGTAATCGTTGCTGGAACATGTGCAGGAATAGATGATACCTTCTGTAATTTGGATATTTTTGTACCCGATAAAGCCGTTCAATATGATTGCACAGTAAAAGAAATTGAGCCTTTTATTAAACAATACTTCATAGTTGATATTGATCTATCAAAATATGGAAATGATTTTTATACTGGAACAATTGCTACCTCCGATAAAGCGGTAGTTATGTGGAAGGACTATGTAGAACTAAAAGAAAACGAAATAACAATAGCCGATACAGAAGCGGGTGCAATTGCTTATATCTGTAAGAAGAATGATGTTGAATGCATCATCATTAAGGGAATATCTGATTTTCCAACAGATGAAAGAAACACTGATAAATTCGAATCGAACATGGAACAAATTAATGTTTATTTAGAAAACACACCCAAAGTTATGAACAAAATATTTGGCGAATATTTAAAAAGATTTATTTAAATAAATGTAAGTTTAATAGAAAGATTATGATTGTTGATGTTTGTAAGAAGATAGGGGATATAATTGTGTTAGTATTTTTTCTTCATATTTTGATAAGTTTTATGGTGTTAGGAATAGCATTGGTTCTAGGTCGAATAGTTGAATTTAAAAGAAGTGCTCTAAATAATATGGTTGCGATAACTGCATTATCAGGGATTTTTTTAGTAGGTACAGGTATTATCATTGGCATAGGAGATTCTTTACATGCATATCTCTATATAACCTTTATATTACAGTTAATCATTACTTGTCTTTTCTTTTTGATCTATCGTCATTTTAAAAAGGTGGGCAATTCAAAATTAATAAACATCTCTTCCATGATCCTAGTTATGATTAGTTATTTAACTTATGTTTATTATATTATAGGGAGCTTTTTATATTAATGGGGACTTTAGTTGACTAAGACAATAATTGGTAATAAAAAGACCAACTTAACAAAAGTCGGTCTTTTTTGTGTGATTTACCTTGTGAATTACCAAGTGTTTTGTCAGTGATTACCTATAAGATTTCATATAATATTTGACTGTTTGCACCTCACAAGTAACCCGTTAATCAAAATTGGAGTGCATTTCTTTCTTAATAATCAATATCACCGTTCGTGCGAATGCCAGATGTATTGTAATATTCATTATACATCTTATCAAGCAGCTTCCAGCGTTCTTCGTTCGAAAGCCCTTTAATCAAATCAAGCAATCCGTCTGCCGTTCTGTCGTTTGGCGTGTACGTTACTACATCATCCAGGGATCGGGTATCAGCCGGAAAAATGAGACCAATCTGGTTTCTCGCTTCATCCATGATCCTTAATACCCGCAAGCTGTTTTGGTGAGAGTTGATTTCAGATTCGAGCTTTCCGGCACGTACAAGCTCGATAAACTCTTTTGCTTCATAGTACATAGAAGGCTTGTCCTGAATTTGGGTGATGTCTTCTGTTGAACCGTCTTTATAACGGATCTCGATTTTTGTCATGTTCTGGATATGGTCGATCAGAATGCTTCCGTTCTCACCCTGAATCTCAGACGGTGAGTAGGAGTTTGAGATTTTAGAATGCATGACGACTGCTTCATGCTCTTCATATTTTAAAAGGATACTGCCTTCACCATCCACGCCGGAACCGAGTTTAAGACCGTTTGCTTTAATCTTTTCAGGTATTCCAAATAGAACGACCATCGGATACAGACAGTAAGTCCCGATATCCATTAGCGAACCGTTTGAGAAAATCGGGTTAAACGCGTTCAGCACTTTACCTTCCTTATACGCATCATAGCGGGAGGAGTACTGACACGAAATACCGACATACCGGCGGACATCACCGATTTTATGTAAGTTGTCTCTTATGCTCAGGAAGTTCGGAGTCATTGTTGAACGCATCGCTTCCATAAAGGTTACGTTATGGCTTTTAGCGGTCGAAATCATGCGTTCGAGTTCTTTAGCGTTCGACGCAACAGGCTTTTCACACATTACATGCTTGCCGTGTTGTAAGAAGATCATCGACTGTTCGTAATGTAACGAAGTCGGACTCGCAATATAGACTGCATCGATTTCGTCACTTGACGCCATTTCCAAGACATTCGTAAAAGTCGAAGTAACGTTATACTTCGCTGCAAATTCTTTTGCACGATCTTCTGTACGGGAATAAACCGCATTCAATGAAAAATCCTCGATTAAACTTGCTGATTCAATAAAACGTTCTGTAATAAAGTTTGTACCTATCACACCAAATCTCAAAGAATTCATCCCTTTCTTAGGCAGGGGCAAAAGCCCTCAGTTTATCATAGTATGTATCATAACGCTTTTGGCTCATAGTAGACAACTTATCAGGACTGAAGCCCTATTTTTACTGAAAAAGGTTTATTGAAATAATAAAGCGGGAACATGATAGTTAAAACCTGGTTAGGAGGGATTGTTATGCTGTCAATGACGAATCCAGAAAAGCAAATCATGAAACCAATTGACCTGCCAGTATCGAAGTTTGTTTACAGCGAAAAACCACTAATTGAACAAGAACAACAACAGCCCGAATTCGAACTCACGCCTTTGAATCCGAAACTATAAAAAAATGAGCTTAGGAGAATGATCCATCTCCTAAGCTCATTTTTATTTTCAAAACTTTTTATAAAGGTGCCAGCCACCCCAACCCCCAGCTAACATAACCGGGACGGCAAAGAAATCTCCATAGATCTCTTTATGAAGGAATAGTTTTATTCCTATATAAATCCCCCAAGCGTTATCAATCCAAAAATCAGACGGATCAAAGTATCTTTCATGACGAATCTTCCTTTATGATGAATTGTACTTCCCTGATTTTAACATGAAAAATAAGGGAAGGATTTAACGATTTTTTAACGAACATTAATGCGTGAACATAAAGAAACGAGGGATCGTTATGCCATATTGTCAATTAAAGAAAGTGAATATGTATTATGAAGAAATCGGATCGGGAACACCGATCGTTATGATTCATGGATTCTCACCGGATCACCGTTTAATGAAAGGGTGTATGGAACCGATCTTCCAAGAGAAAGACGGCTATAGAAGAATCTATCTGGATTTGCCTGGAATGGGGCAGACGAAAGACTATGAAACCATCAACAATACGGATGAGATGTTAGAAGCAGTCATGGAATTAATAGAAAAGTTGATTCCAGGTGAAGACTTTCTGTTAGCGGGACAATCCTATGGAGGCTACATGATCAGAGGCATCATCACGAAAATGCCAGAACGTGTATTAGGTGCAGCACTGATCTGTCCGATGATCGTACCTGATCATGCAGACCGTACCTTGCCACAGCATAAAGCACTGCAGGTGGATGAGAACTTCCTCGCCACCTTAACAAAAGAAGAGAGGGAGGACTTCTTAGGGATCAATGTGAGGTTAAATGAACACACATGGAAAAGATATTCAGAAGAAGTCGTTTCAGGATTGAAAATAGCAGACTACGAGTTTCTCGCAAAAATCGAAAAAAATTACGGTTATACATTTGAAGTTGATCAAGTAGAATTCGCAAAACCAATGTTGTTCATTACCGGAAGACAGGACCATATCACAGGCTATAAAGATGTGTACGATATTCTCGACAATTATCCAAGAGCTACATTCTCAGTTATTGATGTTGCAGGACATAACTTGCATATCGATCAGCAGGAGATTCTAAACCTACAAATAAATGAGTGGATGGATCGAGTAAACGTGAATCGTCAGGAAAGCACACCGATTATTCCATAAAATGTAATGAATAAGAACGTTACATTAGGGGTGGCTTATGAAAAAGGTAATCATACTCGTTTGTTCTTCCATACTTTTTATCGGACTAACATCTTTTATTAAACAAGATGACAAATCAAAAACAGAAAACATCGTCCGTAAAACAGAACCCATATTCAGTAAAACAGAGGAAACAAAGAGTAAAGATGTAAGAGAAGAAGTATGGAACCAATTATCAACAGAAGATAAAAAGAGAGTTATTGGATCGTGGAAAGATGCAAAGATCAGGAAAATTATGCTTAGTCAGAGCATGGGTAACATTAACGATAAAAATGAAATAGGCCACGAAGTATATGTGATCGATTTTCAAGTAAAGAGTAATTCCATCCCTAATAATATGGTCGTGTATGCTGATTTAGAGGGACATAAACTGATTGGGCATGGTTATGTAGATTAATAAAAGAACAAGTATAATGGAAAACCATTTTCTATGATATAGAAGGTGGTTTTTTATAAGAATTATTTTTTGGGTATAGAGTTATTATTACAATTTAATTAGACATATGAAATAAGGGAGAGACTACTGTGCCAACTTACAATAAGCTTGTTCGTGACCGTATTCCTGAAATTATCGAAAAAAACGGAGAATCCTTTAATACTATAATTCTATCTGAAGAAGAATACATAAAAGAGTTAAAGAAAAAGTGCTACGAAGAACTGGATGAGTTTGCTGCTGCAGATAATGATAACGACGCAGTTGAAGAACTTGCTGACCTTCTTGAACTTATGCATGCACTCGCAACTGTTCATGGTACAGATATACATGAAATTGAAAGAGTCCGAAAAGAAAAAGCTGAAAAGCGTGGAGGGTTTCTAGATCGTATTTTTTTAATCGACGTTAAATAACAATATTGATAGTATGAGAATAATAGATTACTACTGAAAAGAGACGATTATTATGAGTCATAAATTGCAAGTTGGAGAAATGAAAATTGATTATTTAACGGATAAAGAAATTTGGGGACATTTCAATTATATCTTTTCTTCCAAATCCAAAAACTCTACCACATATAAATTTGTTTTAATTAAATCTCTCTTAGAAAATCTATACAACGTTAATGACAAATTGGAATTATCTTATGATGTTATATTTTCAAGTTTTTCAAAAATATATTGGAATCTGGTAATACATCATAATTTAAATCAAATAAACATGACAGGCAAAAAAGCAGAAGTACAAAAAGTACTGTTAGAAATTCAGAAAAAGTATAATATCCCTAACTCATTGGTGTTTGATAAGCTAACAAATGAATTGCAGATAAATATAGTTACCAAAGTCAAACGCAAAGGTAAGCTAAATGTAATGGGAGCAATATTTGGAGATACTAACGGTACAATTTATGACTTTGATAATAAACGAGAATATATAAAGATGAATCCCAGCATCTATTCATTTATGCAACGTTACCAAAGAGTTCTGACATACATGACGAATTACCACCTTGCTTTATTTTTGGAAAAGTTTAATGAGCAAGGTGACACTACTAATCTTCTAATGAAGGTTGAAAATGTGTCAAAAAGGTCTTCGTTGAATGAATATTATTTCATTCTAACTTCTTTTTACAACGGTAAATGTTTTTATTGTGGAAAACAAGTCAAAAATCGAGATTCTGTTCACATTGATCATTTCATTCCATGGAGTTTCGTTCAATCTGATCAACTATGGAATTTGGTTATCTCATGCAATCCTTGCAATTTATCAAAGAATGATAAATTAGCAATAGAACCCTTCTTACATTCTCTGCTTAATCGAAATGAAAGTTTAATTACTGACCCAGTCATTAAAGAAAGACAAGATATGAAGGTATATTCAGAAAAAAAACTGCTCGAATTATATCAATTCAGTAATGAAAATGGTTTTACTGATTTTTGGACTCCTAGAAAGATAATAATATAAACAAATTTATAAGTGGTATTAAATGAGAATCGCAAATAAGCGATTCTCTTTTTTATTACTTTTCACTCGACCAACACTCATGTACTATAGAAGCAAGAAATGGAATGGAACGATGGTTGGAACAACGGACCTTTGTCTTGCGGAAGAGAAAAAAGCTGAATAAACATTAATGATGCGCAAACTAATGGAGATAGATTGAAAAAACAGATGGAATAAGCAAAGCTACCATAGAGAAGTACACTGTTGTACGATGATGCTTTCTCAGAATATGAAGAGACTGTTTCCTGGGGGGAACTTGAACCGGACTTATGCGGAAATCGTAAGGCGATAAGGACAGAGGACGAGGGAGTTTTGTGACGTGTGTTTATCCGCCAAAAGCACTCTTCTTTGTAAAAGAAAACTATGCCCTGTAAATAGTACGGGAAAGGAATGTTAATATGACTGAAAGAAATGATCCCTGCCATTGCGGCAGCGGTAAGAAATATAAGAAGTGCTGTTTGGTGACAGAGAGTCAACTTATTGTCGTCCAAGGCGGTCGCAGTAATTCTCCTCAAATGTCACGTGAACTACAACAAACAGCAGATTATTTGCGATTAAACCCAACTGACTTTTATACAAAAGATCTTGCTCAATTTTTTTTGGATAAGGTAGAAGGAAAAAAGGCTCCGACCATTAAGAAGTATACTGAAACTCTCACATTTTTAGGGGAGATATTATCAGGTTTTGAAGCTGATGATTGGTCAGATCTTGAGCCTGATTTTTGGGAAGAAATCATATTGTTTGATTTTATAGAACTGTATGATCATGAACAAATGAAAATGAAGACTTTCTTCACTGTGCTTACCGAGTTTGCAAAATGGACCGATCAAAAGTACGACTGGAAGAATGAAAGCTCCGTTAGGATGATCCTAGCAAAGTACAATCAGGAGCTAATTGATAATCTTTTAAATCAAAGGATTCTTAGTAATTGTGTGGAGATTCGGAGCTTAAATGATCAAATGCGTATGTTGAGGAATCCCAGTGAGTTCACGGAAAGAGATGAAGAGAAGGTAGCTGGCTTGTTTTTAGTAGAAAAAGTTATGATTCCGATACTTCATACCGTTGATTTGATCTCAAAAGAGAAGTACTCCATTACCTTTGATGAAGACATGCCGGAAACCATCTGTCAGGGTATGATTTTTAATGCTGCGATTGCTAGAGAGAAAGGGAAGAGCAAATGGGAGTTTTGTGATCTGGACTGCATTTACCCTGCAGACGCACTTCCTTACATCAAGAAAAACTTTGAAGTATAGATGGAAAGCTTAAGGACAACGATGATCCTTAAGCTTTTTTCTTATTCATCATTTTCCAAGATAAGCTGTAATTGGAAAGCTACTGCTTTGTGATAACAAACATGAAAACGCCTTAATCCCAGATGCTAATTCTTTCAGCACCTGCTGTTCTTAAATAATCCAATAACTGGCCGGTATGAACGGATTCATGATAAGCAATCCGCAGCAGCATATCTCCTAAATCTCTTATGTACCCTGAATCTGAACGATCAATTTTAATATGATCTAAATCATCTTCTGAATAAGATTTAATGGTTTCTATAAATTGTTTGCGGTAAGGTTCTGCAAATTCCAACTCATCCTTTACAGTTGTGAATGGATGATTTTCGAAAGGTGATTCGAATACTGGTAAGCTTCCTCTATTTTCAATAGCAAGGTGATAATAATGTTCGCTTTCTAGTACGTGCCGAATCATCTCAAGGCAACTCATTGCTTCACCATCTGGCTTCCAGTGAAGTTTTTCCTCAGGAATGGATGTCCAGACTTTGATGCTTCTCCTTCTAATTTCGTTAAAATTAAGAATAAGTAATTCAATGGACTTCATTAAAATCCCCCTTTAAATTTCTATTTACATTATACTTGAGCACACACTTATAAAAAAGCTTGCTCCAATTAAGGAACAAGCTTTTGTTTAATCCTCGCTATTTTCCACGATATGCTTCAATATCGACAGCTTGTTGCTCCAGAACTTCTCGTAATAAGAAAGCCATTGCTGCACCTCAGTCAACGGTTCTGGGTTAAGGTGATAGATCTTTTCCCTGCCTTCTTTTCGCCCTTTGATGAGCTCGGCATCTGTTAAAATTTGCAGGTGCTTTGTTACGGCTGTTCGGGTGATGTCAAAGTGATCGGCAATCTCAGAGATCGGCCGTTCGTTCTCTGAGAGCAGCCGTAATACTTCTCGTCTCGTCGGATCGGCAATTGCTTTAAAGACATCGTGTTTTTCTGCTGAAGCAGACATTATCCCTCAACGACCTTTTTCAATCGTTCGTTCACAAGGCCAACCCAGCCGCCGTTCATGCGATCACGGATAATTGAACTCTTTTCGCCTGCTTTTCCAATGATTGAATTTTCATCTTTCCATCCGCCATGAATAAGTGTGAATTCAGTTTGCTCACCTAACTCTTTTAATAAAAACGTAACGATCCAGCCGTCATTATCCCAAGCGAAAGATACCTTATGAGGCTCATCGATCTCAAGCACTTTGCACGGTGATGGACCAAAAGGGGACTGAATGTGAAACTCGTGTCCAACTTCAGCTTTGAAGTCGTTTGGCATAAACCAAGCTGTCATGCCTTCAGCTGTAGATACCTTGTCCCACACTTTTTGAATCGGTGCGTTAAAAATCGCCGTTTGTTTAATATCTTGTAATGTCGTCATGTTTTACCCTCCATTTTGAAATAACACCATTTGGTTACATGTTGATGATATAACACCTTATGGTTATATGTCAATTGAATGTTATCACTTAAAATTTTTCTTGATGAAAGTAGAGAGAATTGCTTTCTGGATATATATGTTAAAATGGGTATGGAGAATAGGTATGGGAAACGGGGTTAGATGATGAACGAATCCATTTCACCGAATGAAACGAAACACATTCCAGCAACCGTGAATATAGTTTTACAAACGTACTTTAAAATGGTGGATGAAAAGCTGCCGAACTTACTGGAATCCTTTTATCTGTTTGGCTCGGTATCGATTGTTGCTTATCAAGAGGGATTAAGTGATATCGACTTTTATGCGGTCGTAAAAAGGAAGTTAACAAAAGCTGACCTTGAAGTGTTAAAACAGATTCATCAGGATATGAAGGGACAGTTTCCGAAACCGGGCTTAGATGGCATGTATGTGATGAGAGATGATTTGGAAGGACATAATGAAGGAGAATCATCATGTCCGTATTTTAATGAAGGAAATCTGCAAGGATTCAGACCTTTTCACCGAAACTGGATTGACGCCTATCAATTAAAGAAGTACGGAATTGTTGTAAAGGGTCTTCCGGTAGAATCGTATAACTATCCAGTTGACTGGAACCTCTTGAAAACGAATCTGGTAGAGAACATCAACGGTTATTGGCTGAACTGGGTAAACAGGTGTAAAAGAGTTACGTCGCTGCAATACCTTGGTCTTTTCGTAAGTCCTAGCATGATCGAGTGGGGAGTGCTTGGTGTAACGCGTCTGTATTACTCGTTGAGAGAAGAGGATATCACATCAAAAATGGGAGCAGGGGAGTATGCACTCAAAACAGTTCCGGAAGAATATCACCTCATCATCCGTGAAGCATTAAGAATCAGAAATGGAAATACGTTTTCTCTGTATAGTTCTATTTTTAAGAGAAGAAGAGACACGCTGAAGTACATGAAATTTATGATCAAGGCATGTAATGAATAGATCTGAATGGTACTTGTTTTATCAGTAGAGTGTGTTTTTAGCACATGTGAACATATATTTCCCTTTCTATCAGGTTTCAAATAATTTATAATTATCATATAATAGTAAATTTAAATTCCGTAAATAATTGTAATGGTGCTTTTGAATTGGTTTTAATAGAGACATAAAACAGTGTGTGACGAGGTTATCACCTTCGCTTGGTGTTGCCTGAATCTTTACTGCAAATTTTAATGGAAAAGGTTGATAAAAATGAGCAACAAAGAAACTAAAACAGACGTCATTTTAATCGGTGCCGGAATCATGAGTGCGACTCTGGGGACGCTCTTGAAAGAACTCGTACCGGAATGGGAAGTTAAAGTGTTTGAGAAGCTCGAAACCGCAGGAGAAGAAAGTTCTAATGAATGGAATAATGCTGGAACAGGGCATGCGGCACTGTGC
The DNA here is from genome assembly GCF_031457135.1 of Fictibacillus barbaricus. Taxonomy (GTDB): domain Bacteria; phylum Bacillota; class Bacilli; order Bacillales; family Fictibacillaceae; genus Fictibacillus; species Fictibacillus barbaricus_A. Next base: position 592,249 of record NZ_JAVDWA010000001.1, read on the forward strand.
GAGCTGAACTACACGGAACAAAAGCCCGATGGATCTGTCGATATTAGTAAAGCGATAAAAATAAATGAGCAATTTCAGCTATCCATGCAATTCTGGTCTTATCTCGTAAAAAGAAAACTGATACACAATCCAAAAGACTTTATTATGCCATTGCCTCATATGAGTATGGTGCAAGGGGAAGAAAATGTAGCGTATTTAAAGAATCGTTTTGAAGCGATGTCAAAAAATCCTTTGTTCAAAGGGATGGAGTTTTCTGATGACCATGGGAAACTGTTAGAGTGGATTCCGCTTATTATGGAAGGACGATCTGTTAACGAAGCGATAGCAGCAACGAAAATAGACGCTGGAACGGATGTTAACTTTGGTGCTTTAACGCGCATGCTGTTTGACCATTTAAAAGCGAAAAACGTTGATGTGAAATACAAACATAGTGTTGAAAATATTAACCGCACGAGTGATGACGCGTGGGAATTGAAAATCAAGAATCTTGTTAGCGGTAACATAGAACGACATAAAGCAAAATTCGTCTTTATCGGAGGCGGAGGTGGAAGTCTTCATTTACTGCAAAAATCCGGTATTCCTGAAGGCAAACATATTGGAGGGTTCCCGGTAAGCGGTATCTTCATGGTTTGTAAAAATAAGGATGTCATCGAACAGCAGCATGCTAAAGTATACGGCAAAGCGAAGGTTGGTGCGCCGCCAATGTCTGTGCCGCATCTGGATACAAGATTTATCGACAATAAAAAGTCGTTGCTGTTTGGTCCATTTGCAGGCTTCTCGCCAAAGTTCTTGAAAACGGGTTCCCTGTTTGATTTAGTCACTTCCGTAAAGCCGAACAATGTTTTAACAATGCTGGCAGCTGGCGCAAAAGAGATGTCACTGACAAAATACTTGATTCAGCAAGTCCTGTTATCGAAAGAACAACGCATGGAAGAACTGCGTGAGTTTATCCCAAATGCTAAAGCAGAGGATTGGGATTTAGTCGTTGCAGGTCAGCGTGTACAAGTAATCAAAGACACGGAAGCCGGAAAAGGAACTCTTCAATTTGGTACAGAAGTGATCACTTCGGCAGATGGTTCGATCGCAGCATTACTAGGTGCTTCTCCGGGTGCATCTACTGCCGTTCACGTTATGCTAGAGGTCATCAACAAATGCTTCCCAGAGCACGTGAAGAAATGGGAACCAAAAATCAAAGAGATGATTCCTTCTTATGGCATGTCACTAATGGAAAACCCTGAGCTTCTGCACGAAGTCAAAACTTCAACAGCAAAAACGCTTGGTCTAAGTGCAAGCGAAAAAAAAGAACTCGCGTTTAGTTAATTCTATAAAATTATTGAGAACCTTTGATCGATTGTTGATTGAAGGTTCTTTTTTACGTTTTTTTTCGATAAAAGGTGATTGGAGTGTAAGGTGCGAGACTCCTCGAAAATGAAAAATCACATTTTCTTCGTGCGATGTTACGCTGCCGAAGCCTTCCTTGTCCTGCGGGATCAGCGGGACAGGTGAGACACTTAAAGGTGCGTAGCGCCAATGTGGCTCACCGCTCGCCCCGCGGAAAGTGAGCATCCTGAAACGGAAATCACTAAAAACAACAATGGATACAAAATAGCCTTTTGCGGCATTCACGTTACCGAATCAAATCACGTGTAAAAAACAAGCACAGCTTCTATACTAAAGAAGAATATAACTATTGGAGGGATAACCATGCATATTGAAATGTGGACAGACTTTGCTTGACCATTCTGCTATATTGGCAAAAGGCGTCTGGAGGACGCTATTAAGCAGATTGATCATCCGATCGAAGTAACGTATCGATGCTACGAATTGGATCCAAACATGGAACGTGATGTAAAAGAAAATATATACGAAAAACTCTCGAAAAAATATGGGATGAGTATAGCGCAAGCAAAAGCAAACACGCAAAACATGGTGCAAATGGCGACTGAAGCTGGACTGGAATATCATATGGACAGTTTAATATTAACCAACACCTTTGATGCTCACCGTCTGACGATGTTTGCGAAATCGCAAGGTCTCATGAAAGAGATGACCGAACGGATTTTGCGAGCACATTTTACCGAATCCAAACATATTGGCGATCATGAAACGTTAACAGAACTTGCCGTAGAAGTTGGGTTGGATCGTAGAGATGTTGAAAAAATGCTCGCAAGTGATGAGATGGCAGACGCCGTCCGTGCTGATGAGCAAACAGCCAGACAGTATAACATTACAGGAGTGCCATTCTACCTGATTAATAAAAAGTACGCCCTCACCGGTGCACAGCCAACCGATGTATTTGTCCAGGCTTTGAATAAAATCATCGCCGAGGATAAAATTACCATGTTAAACGACAAAGACGGTATGATTTGTGATAATGATGGATGTGAAATACCGGAGAAGTAGTGTGGTTTGATTAAGAAAGAGTCTCGCGTGTGAGACTCTTTTTTCTATAAACAAATTTAGTAAATCCACTTATACATTTGGCTATATTGTAGAAATTTTAATCGTTGTACATCGAATAATCCACTTCACCTGAAATGTTTTTTAACCCATTTTCGCACAATTCCAGAGCCATTAAATAATCTTCTGATGGAGGCAGATTTTTCTGTGAGGCATGTATGCCGAATTCTGTTGAAGTTCTGAACCCGAAGCGTCGATAATAGCGGAAATCTCCTTCGACAACAATTCCCTTAAACCCTGAATCAGCAGCTAATTGAATGCCTTCCCGCAACATATATTCGCCAACGCCCTGACGCTGATTAGGAATGGCAACTGAAACTGGAGAAAGCATTAACACTTCATCTTCATGTTTTTGACTAATTGGAAACTTCGAGAGGACAAAATGACCAATAATCTTACCTTCATCTTCAACTACTAAATCAAATTCTGGAATATAAAATGGTTTTTCTCTTATCTTCTTTAACCATGCCTTTTCATATTCTCCATCCGTATGACCTGTGTTTTTAAAAATTTTACGAACAAAACTTTCTGTGTATTCAAATTCTCCTTTATGAATCGCTCTTATTTTCAAAACGGCTCCTCCAATGTCTTGTTAGACTTAATCACTACTGGATCTTCCATAAAAGCACCCAATTTTTAAAAAAGTAAATTTTAATCCGAGTAGGTTTCCCCCTTTTTTAAGTCTAAAAGATGTTTGTTGATTGAAATCTTATCATTATTGATCCACTTAACATTCGCTCTGTCCATTCTGTAATCATCATAAATCGTTTTTTCGAACCAAAGCGGACCTTCTAATTTGCCTAATACTCCATAAGCTGTAGTCGCCCCACCGTTTGTAAGGTAAAAATTGATTGTATGTTGTCCATCAGGGGAATGTGTAGTAAACATTAATTCTTCAGAGTAAAAAAACAGCCGCAGTACACCTATAAAAAGAACGAATGAGAGCATTAATGAAACAGTAATAGTATAACGACTTCTCCATTTTGAAATCCAATTTGTTTTATCTTTTAATCCTAAATAACCCAAGAAGAAAGCTATTATACTAAGAAACCAAAGAAAATATGATGGTGGGGCTACAACCCATCGTTGGGTAGATGTTGTATAAAACAAAAGTAAAGTGAACATCAAACACACCAAGCATAAATAGAACCCCGAAATATTATATTTTTTACTCAAAACCTCTACTCCTTTAATTGTTTTACGATTTTCAACAATGCTGCACTTTAGCTGAATATGAGCAGCAATATTATCCTTTCTACGAATTCGATTAAGATACGATTTTCTCCTTCCGACAAAAACCTGGAACATTATATGAAAAAAGCATACCTATTCAAATCAGAATAGATATGCCGCTTTTGCTGTATTAGCTATTTTCTCTATCCAAACTTCAAGGCAATTTTTTAATAGTGATTTTACGAGTGCAGAGCTCCTTGTAATCTGGGATGTGGTCGGTAGTGTCCGATCGGAATCTGGAGCAAACTCGTTTTTGTAATCTTGTTCAATTGATAGAGTTCATCATAAGTATTTACATCAAATCCTAAGATAGGATGCCCGCCCAAATTCAAAGCTAAGGCAGCCAATAGAAGGCGGTGAGATAAAATACCAGCTTCCATGTGTTGAATGCGGTGTCCCCGATATCCATAGGCATTTCGGTAATGATCTTTGTCGCCAACGATATTAAAAGAAAGCGGAATTTGTGTCATGTTTACAAATTCAGATAACAGTCCATCTTGTAAGGCGCTACGAAAATCTCCTAATTGAATATGTTTTAGAGCATGTGCTGAACCATCATATTGGTAAGCGCCATTCTGTAAGCCATCAATGTTATACGTACAGCAATGAAGTGAGACTCGGGAAGGGAGCTTGTGAAATGCATGGTCTAAATCATTTCGGTAAGAACTCGTAGAAATGGTTTCGTGTAATAGAGCGGAAAATGTAGGCTGATTGATCGGCTTCAAGATAAAATCCATTCCAGGTGAATATCGGTTTCGACAGGCGGATAAGAAGTCATATGTTAACCGTTCAATTTGTGGCAATTTGATAATCGGATAGTCGGCCTCATCGTTCTTTTGCTTTTCCGTCTTTGGATGGATTGCGAATTCATCCATCATGCATGCTTCATTCATCGTAATCAGGGTGGAATAGTCCCTGATCACTTTAGATCGAACGTAATGATGATGGGTGAGTGGTTTCATCTCGCTGCACAATTGTTCAGCCGTAATACGTTCTACCGGCTTATCACGAAACCAATGCATCGCTTTTTCCACGGAAAGCGGAATGACTCCATACACACTTTCTTCTTGCTCATTCAACCCTAATAGGTGATTAACTGCGCGATCAAGAAAGTGGTAATAGACTCCTGTTTCAAATCCAAATCGCTTACTAACTTCGAGAAGCTGGCCGATCACAAACCCTGAGTCGAGTCCTTGCAAACGGTAAGAGAAGTTGTGGTATTTGAAAAAGTTCTTCCAAAAAAACGTCGAGATAAAAACAGCCCCGAATGTGGAGGAAATGTCACAGCGATTGCCAAGAGCTTTATTTAAGTAGTCATCAAAATTGCCTTCTCTCAAACAAACCAAACGATGGTGTGCAGTATCATAATGATAAATGCCTGATGGAAGGTCATCGATTTTTAAGTAGAGATAAAGTTCGTTTGGATACAAACCGCCACCGGATGGAACGAAGCGCCGCAATGTTGCCCACGTATCCGTTTGACCCGCAAACGGCATTGATTCGCTAAACTGTGTGATTCCGAACGTAAGCATAAGAAAGTGACCGATCTCTTTAAGGCCTGGTTTGGCGTTTCTTTCTTTTTGTTCGAGCTGAAATGGTATGTCTGCGGGTAAGTCCACGACAGGTAAGTCTCGGTAAATTTTATAGGGAAGAGGGGCGTCGTCCCAGTTCACCTCCCAGTCAGGGGGGATGACTTTGTCTGTTTCATAATGAAGTTTATACAAAAACTCATCGAGGTTCATTGCTTTTCCCCCTTAGGTTTTTACGGAAACGGGTGCGGGTAAGGATTGAGCTCGTTAAACTTCAGCGGTCTTTTTACATATCCAAGCTTTGCTGGAATCTTCAGCACCCGATCCAGTCCTTTTAGCCGGGTGAGGTGATGTCCAAATGTCATCGGCAGCATCCCTGGTATCACGACTTTTACACAATGAAGGGCATTTCGTTTCAATTCAGGACTTGTTTGATCCACGACAATGACTTCAAGCTTCAGCTGTTTAAAAACGTCTAAGACCGCCTGTAGATCATCTAAAAGATCAGCGGATTTACGAACGGGACCAAATTCCTTGTGAAAATCTTTGACAAGACGTTTATCAAGCAGGAAGTACAAGCGTTTCTCCGCTTCTTTTAAACCGTACAGCATCGAATGGTCTTCCATTTGCTGAACGAGGTGCGAATGTTTGTACATCTGCACATATTTCTTTTTATTTTTTTCAAAGGTATCGTCCATGTTGAGAAGCATGCCGGCGAGTTCCTGAACGGCTCCTTTTACAGCCCGAAGCGGATCAACATGTGCTCCTGCTGCACATAACAGGTTCATGCCTTTTTCCTTCGTGTTTTTAGCCAAGGCCCAAATGCTCGGAATACCGTTCTCGGTAGTTGCATTAAATAAATGAACCTCAAATCCGGTGACAGCATGTATACGCTGGATCATGAGCTGCAGTTCCTGGTCGTCTATGGATTTATTATCAAGACGCGGGATCGGGAGTTCAGCGTACCACGTCATAAGGAACGAATCCCGCTCTACAATTTCGAAAATGCCATAAAGGATGGCTTCCTCTAAGCTTCCACCGACTGCACAGCCGTTAGATGTTTCATAAACAAAGCCTTCACCGCCACCTAAGCTGTAATAAGCGAAAATCTCTGGGACCAAGATCGGACGGTTCTCTGTTAAGGAATAACCCCAAACCCAATGAATGGGACGGTCTTCATCCAATGGTCTGAAAGGGAAGTCAGGCAATTCGTATTGTTTCTCTGTATGCAGTCCAATGGATTGAGGATCAATGGCGTATTTTTCCACCTTTGAATAAGGCTCATACACCTGCGTTCGTTTTCCTTTTGGTGAATAACCGCAATTTCTCTCGAGTCCTTCTAAAATGCCCGCAAGTTCACTTTGCGCATAAGATTGCGTACGACCGGCATTCAGTTCATTGCCTGACAATAAAGGAAGATTCACGATCGTATCGGCAAAAGGGGAAGTGAAGTCATATCTTTTAAAATTAAGAAGCCCCGTCCGGCTGTCTAAGTAGTCCTGGCTTAGAACCGTCTGTAGATCGTCCATGGAGCGGCATCGGTAGCTATCAATCGATGTCTTTGGACTTTGTTTCAGTTCTATTTTTGCGAGGTCCGCTGTATCCTCTGGCAGATCACTGCACACGTGGCAATAGGGGTCAGGCAAAATGAAATGGCGAGACAGCCTGAGCGTGTTTAGATGAAGAAAAAGTACGTGCTCATGTGTCTGCGCTTTTTCACCGTTAAAAAATCTATGAACCTCTTCTTGAACGAGAAGGGAAGTTTGCCATAATCCTAGATTTGTTGCCCATGGGTCTTGCTGGATATTACGCTGATCCATCTTATATTCTTTTATTTGAAATTGTTCTCTCCGGTCTGGTCCCGTCATAAAACGGCGAACATCTGCACATTGCGAGCACCCTTTTTTGTCAGGAAGAACAAGGGGGCCAATGTTTGCTTCGCCAAATGCTATGAATCCCCTAAGCCATGGGATACCGCTTGAGCGAAAGACGTCATCAGCCTTTAGATGTTCAGCCGGTCTCCAGGAATCATGGAGCACTAACGCTAGATTTTCTCCATTCGGACTAGCTTCATCCATAGAGGACCAGCGCGTAATTTGATAGATTCCACTCAGCTCTTTGTATACATAATCAGCCAACAAACCTTCTCCGACAACGGCGATTGAGTGGCTCATGTAAGTTCCTCCCCGCTTATCGTCATCCCAAATAGGCCAGCTGTGTTCTCTTCAAAAATTGATTCCGCATGGAGAACAAAGAACTGTGCCTGCATATTATTTCTTTTTAATGTGTGTAAGGCTGTAGTGAATGTTTCTTTGAGCGGCTTCTTTTTAAAAGGTGGAACCGGAACCTTGTGTGGTACTGGGTCATGCTTCATCAGATCAGCGGAGGAAATGACAACGCCATATGGATTGCGTGACGTCTCTTTATTTTGTGCGTCCATCACAGCGGTTTGTAATGCCCTATTTAAAGCCATTTTCATATCCAGCCCGACACTTCCATACCAATGACCATTCGAACCAACCCAAACAACAGGAAAACCGAATAACGCCTGACCTAAATACAGTTCTGGTTTTGATTGTAAAGTTGATAGAGCTCTTATTAAAAATTGAGAGCGAGAATCTCTTAGTGGCTTACTGTCTAATTTTGATTGAAGGATGGCACCGTTAGCCGTATGTTTTACAAATTCCTCATGAAGCCCATTTTGCAGTGCCCTGCATAATCCTTCTAAGGCGGTTGCCCCGGTTCCAATACCTAGTATTGCTTTATTATATTGACTTACATAACTTTCAAGTCCGCAGAGACCTGCTTCTAAACGCGCTTCTTCGTGTGTAAGTCCTGAACAGACAATCTCAGGCTGAAGCCGTGCAGGGCTGTCTGAACGCGGATCTGCCACCTGAACTTTACATTGTGACAAGGGAAGCTGCAGTAAGTCTTCTTCTTCCCAACAATAAAAAATGCCAGATTCTTTTGAAGTCATTTGATAAAACAAAGCATGCAAATCGTTTTGCACTTTGTTTCTTTTTTCTAAAAATAGAAGCGGATCTTGAATTGCTTCCTTATGAATACGGCCAGTCACTAGGGGATGGGGAATAGCGCTGTGCCAGTTTCCTTCTAGCGTTTCCAAGTTAAGCAGGTAAAAGGGACGCTCATTTGTATTTTCAAATACTTTGGCTTGTACGCCGGTGATTTCTTTGAACAGTTCAAAAACAGCTGCATTTGCTAACAATGAACCGGCTGTTGAGGAGAAGGATTGGTTATCATTTTTCGGACGTTCATGAATCCTGCGGTAAGCAGACTCCCAGCACGATTCCGATTCAGCTGAAACGAACGGTCCGGCAAAAGCTAGATTTTTTATGATCGTTACGGGCAGAAAATGCTTACGTTGTACTTTGCAAACGTTTTGAATGGTACGAAGCTCATCTAGGTCACCGTCTTTTGTTCCATAAAGGATGAAATCGAACGATTCTAGCATTTCGCCCCATGCCTTATTTTCTGGACTTACAATCGTAATTTTTGTATCTGAATCTGACTTGCTTGCATCACCTAAGATCTCACTTAACCGAAGCTCTTCGTTTTGATTTAGATCCCCTGGCAGGATGCTGAAGCGAGTGTGTCCGGATTGAACCAATGAATGAACGAGAGAGAGAAGAAGACTGCCTGAACCCATTACAGCTACTTTCGACTGACGAAAGACTTGAAATCGGTATCCGCCAGAGTCACTGATATGATTTAAATATTCGATTTGGGAAGCGTATTTCATTTGAATGTGATCGGGTAGCTGATGGGGGAGATCCGCGCTGACATCACGCACAAATCCGTTCTCAATTAAAACTTGAGCAATTTTATACACCTGATCTTTGTACGAATCGGGTAAGCCGGCCGTTATATGTTCGAGTGAACGATTTCCGTCGAACATGGGAATTAATCGTTCCAGCCATTTTTCAATGGTGCTTCCATCCATTCGAATAGAAGTTACATTGTTTCGAATATAGACGCCATTGTTCGATTGTGGCAAAACAAAAGTATCTCTATTCACCTTCAAACACATTGAAGGATTAAATGCTTGCATGGTACCCCTCCTTTTCAGAACGCTTAACATATTTGCATCAATTTATTTGTATGGATTCCTTTTGTCCATTATGTCTAGCCAACGGTAAAAGCCCTGCACATTCCATGCAGGGCAATTTTTAAATGATAATACATTCTTGGGACAAATTAACGACAGCTGCCTCCGTCACAACGGTCTGGCCCACGTCCGCAATGTCCTCCGCAGCCGCCACATCGGCCACCGCAACCTCCGCATCCACCACAGCGGGCACAACGAGCACATCCACCGCAACCTCCGCATCCACCACAGCCACCACAGCCGCCGCAGAAGCCGATACAGAAACCAACGCAGAAAAATAACCCAACGCACTGCCTAGCTTGATCACTTGAATTTTGACCTTGTGGATATTGTGGCGTACCTCCGCTGACATGCAGATCACCAGTATTCAAACCTTCTAGATTCCATTGGTGTTTCTCATCCAATAAAAACACCTCCTCATCTATTTGTCATACTAGAATCGAGTTGAGAATGGCAAAATCATCTCAAATTCCTCATAATAAATTATGGGGAAAGCATGTCCTAAGTTACTATCTGTTGTAAGAGAAGGATCTTTCATGTATGAGGTACTGCCATTGCAATTGAAAAGTACCATCCAATCGCCATCATCAACCTAGGAACATCTGGCGGTCATGACCCGAACTTAAATGTTTTTGTTGATATCGTATTAGGAAAAAGAACGGTAAACTTGGGTTCTTTAAAGACACCCCCAGCGGAAGAAAATGAAGGAATTCATCCGACCGAAACGATGATGCTAGGGATGTTGGAACCGGTTTTCTCATATACGCAACTAGAAGGAAAGTTCTGGCTACAGAAGTTTAAATAAGCTATCCAAATTAGAAAAATATTTAAAAAATAAGAGTGACAAAATCATCTACTCCGTAATACAATATACTAGTAGTATGTAACACGGGATAACGAGGTCACTTAATAGTGGGATGCAGAAATGTTTTTACAAAAATTAGTTGACACCCTCACTACTCAGTGTTACATTATACATGTAATAAGTATTACTTAATAGCTCGATTTCCCGAAAGCTGTTAAGTAAAAAATTTTTGTTCGGTACTAAGTTATACTGGATATAAGTCAGACCAAATAGAGGAGGCTATGACAATAGAACATTTAACTGAAATGCTAAAGGGTTCACTGGAAGGCTGCGTGCTGGAAATCATCAGCCGCCATGAAACATATGGCTACGAGATTACCCGACGTTTGAATGAGATTGGATTTACTGAAGTCGTGGAGGGGACGGTCTACACGATCCTCGTGCGATTAGAAAAGAAGAAACTGGTGAGCATAGAAAAGAAACCGTCAGATATGGGTCCGCCACGCAAGTTTTACTCACTTAATGAGGCTGGACGCCAAGAGCTTGATTTATTTTGGAAAAAATGGGACTTTGTATCATCGAAAATCAACGTCTTAAAGTCAACATAGATTCATAACATATTCCGTCCGATCTTTTTGGAATGTCTTGTTCAGTTTTATTAAAAAGGAGGAAAAATAATATGTTGGAAATGTTCAAAAAAATGATTGGTGATAAAAAAGAGTACAAAATGATGATGGCTCGGGTTGAGGCTTTACCAGAGGATTACCAGTTTGTATTTAAAAAAATTCAAAACTACATGTGGAATTTCTCAGCAGGCAACGGAATGGATATGCTGCACATGCAGTATGAATTAATCGAGTTGTTTGAAGCCGGTGCGGCCGATGGCAGACAAGTGCTTGAAATCACCGGGGATGACGTAGCTGCCTTTGCCGATGAGTTAGTGGCAAACGCTAAAACGTATGTCGCCAAGTATCGTGAGGAATTGAATCAGAGTATCAAGAAGCATTTGGAAAAAGAATGAATTCAATATAAATAATACTGACTGAATAGCTAGTTAAAAATGTCGATTTTGCTATTCGGTTATATTTTTAATCCAGTAGTAAGTGTTACAGAATATAAGTCATACTAAATAGCTGAGTTTCGGCAATCTAGCTGTGCAAGGCGCTATTTTATAAGGAGGCAAACAAAATGAACGAATTGGTGATTGCTGTAAAAGAGTTGGAAAAATCCTATAAAGATAAGGAAGTATTAAAGGGAGTGGATTTTGAGGTGAGGCGTGGCGAAATTTTCGCATTGCTGGGTTCAAATGGAGCGGGCAAGACAACGACGGTCAATATCCTCTCGACACTGATGAAGCCCGATGGCGGAAAAGCAAGTATTTGCGGCTTTGATGTCCAGCGTCAACCGGATCAGGTTCGCCAGAGCATCAGCCTGACAGGACAATTCGCAGCTGTAGATGGCATGCTCACCGGGCATGAAAACCTGATGATGATCGCCCAGTTGCGGGGAGTTTCTAATCCTGCTCAAGTCGCAGACAATCTGCTCAGAAGATTCAGTCTGACCGATGCTGCCAACCGCCGGGCAGACCAATATTCAGGTGGGATGAAGCGCCGGCTGGACATCGCTATGAGCCTGATCGGGGAGCCGGCAGTCATTTTTCTCGACGAGCCGACGACAGGACTTGACCCAGAAGCACGTATTGAAGTCTGGAATACCGTCAAGGAGCTTGCCAGCAGCGGTACGACCATCCTGCTTACGACCCAGTACCTGGAGGAAGCAGAACAACTAGCGGACAGGATCGCCATCCTGCATGGCGGAAAAATTATCAAGACCGGTACTCTTACCGAACTCAAAGAGATGTTTCCTCCAGCAAAAGTGGAGTACATCGAGAAGCAGCCGACATTGGAAGAAATTTTCCTCTCAATTATCAGCAATAAGGAGGCAATGTAAATGAAAAGCAAAACAGGAGTATTACTAGGACGATTAATGCGCAACATCATGCGCAGCCCTGATACGATTATCACGGTGGCGATTACGCCGATTATGATGATGCTGCTATTTGTCTATGTATTTGGCGGAGCCATAGAGACAGGCACGGACAACTACGTCAATTATTTATTGCCGGGAATCTTACTGATGGCTATCGCATCCGGCGTCGCGTACACGTCAGTAAGGCTGTTTACGGATGTAAAGAGCGGGTTGATGGCGCGTTTCCTTACAATGCCCATTAAGCGCTCGTCGGTATTGTGGGCACACGTGTTGACCTCGCTTGTTTCCAATGCGCTTACTATCATGATAGTTATTCTCGTCGCGCTTTTGATGGGCTTCCGTTCCAGCGCTGGTCTATTGGAGTGGCTCGCGATAGCTGGGATCTTCGCGCTGTTTACGCTGGCGTTGACATGGCTGGCGGTCATTCCCGGATTGACAGCGGGGTCAATGGAAGGGGCAACAGCTTACTCATACCCATTGATTTTCCTGCCGTTTATCAGTTCGGCCTTTGTTCCTACCGAAACCATGCCAAAAGTTGTCCGTGCGTTCGCTGAGAACCAGCCCGTGACTTCAATCGTGAATGCAGTCCGTGCACTATTGTATGAAGGAGCTGTTGGCAGTGATATATGGGTAGCGCTTGCTTGGTGTGTCGGTATCATGGTCATCGCTTATTTCTTCGCTAGTAAAAAGTTTAAACGCCAGTTAGGGTAAGAATTTACAACGGGTAGTGCTACTTCGCAGGAGGAGGAATGAAAAGAACAAGTCACATAGATATAATTGACCGTATATTTTGAAGCAAAATGGTATTGATAAGCTAGTGGGTTTGCTATTTCCCGTTTTCAAGGTGATTGTGCTACCACTTTTGAAGCTATTAAAGGGATAATTGCTGGTTTCATAGTTTGTACCATTATTTAAACGAAAAACCAAACTTGCTACGGTTTGGTTTTTCTTATTGTAACGTATTATCTCACATAAAACTCAGGTGGCTCGATGCCTAGTATTCTAAGGTAAGTATAACCCTGTCCTCTGTGGTGGATCTCATTTTCCAAGCTGTATTGAAGTCTTGCAAAGTGGCTTTGTTCTTCACCGAAAAAGGGATCTTTAACCATTATGTTAAGTCTCTCTGCAGGCATTTCACTCCACAATTTTCTCGTCTCTTCCCGCACTTTGTTACTCACTTTAATTAACTCTTCTTTTGCAGATATCCCAGCAAACAAATCTTCATACTCCCAAACATCGAGTGTAATTCCACGGACATAACCGTTTTCAATATTCATGATTTCCTTAACCATTTCTGCGAAGGGGCGGAGCTTTTCGTCAGGTGAATAGTTGAATAATTTGTCTTCGGGAAATGCTTCAATTATACGCATCGTTAATCTTCTGTTGCCTTCTAAAATCTCAAACAAATCCTCTTTTGTTAAAATCATTTTTTCACTCTCCTTTGATATAAGTACTTTAATAAAAGTTCTTTTAAATAGTAATAAGTCCTGCCAGCAAATTTAGCTGTAAAATAAAGCTTTTTTCGTATTTATCGTTGTTTTTGAAAGTAGTTGATTTCCGTTTCAGGCTGCTCGCTTTCCTCGGGACAGGAGGTGAGACACACTCGGAAGAAAATCGATTGAAATTCCATGCAGATTCTTTCCTCAGAAAATTGCCGTTGACGGGGGGATGGATAGACATGATATTCAGAAGGAAATTGCTGATGAGGCGTCACATTGGCTTGCTCCAGGAGGTCATTTGCTTGTTGAGACTAGCGAACGTCAAGCGACTCAAACTCTTAAAATCTTTAATAGAAATGGACTTTTATCGCGTGTTGTAAGTTCCGGTGAATTAGATGCTACTGTCGTTTATTGGAACAAAACAGGAAGCTAAAGGTTAGCAGTTAATCGAATAAAATGCGGACTATGCTTTCTGGCAAATTAGTTAATAGGTATATCTCATTTTTTATAGGTGATAATTATGGATGAATAGACCTTAGGAGATGTTAGCATGATCTTTATCTATAACGATTATGGAGGAACGCATACGACGTCACTTGCTGCGGCGTTCCATTTGAAGAAGCTTCCACATAATCAGCCACTGACAAAAGAACAAATACTGAATGTAGATTACTTTAACAAACTCAAGACATCGGATATGGGAAAAATCATTTTTCATGGGGTCGATGAGGATGGTCACTCTGTTTATACAGTCGGCCGAGGCAACTCCAAGATTTTCGTGCCGGGTTTGAAAAACTTGTTCGAACTGCTGCAGAAGGATAGCCATTCTGCCGAAAGAATTGTTTTCTCCAATACATCACCAACAGTGCCGATTGCAATGACGTTTGGCGGGTTGTTTTCAAGGCGGCTCGGAATCGACTTTATCGGTGTTCCACTCTTAGTAAGGGGAGCCAAACAAGCCTCCGCTCATATTGAGTATTTGGTAGAACATACGAAAGAAAGAGCGAGACTTTCTGATGAACCCGTCTTAGTTTTAGAAAACACAAAAGAGCTTTTGTATGCTTAAAAAATGAATTGTAAAAAGCTTCCCTGAGAAAGGAAGCTTTTTAAATCTTAAAAATTTAGAGCTTTTGCGAGAGTAGAAGTGATCTTGATGTTATCAAATGAGACGCCCAGCTGGACAGCGGTCTGTGCAATCTCGGGCCGCAAACCAGAAAGGATCGGATCAATGCCTAACAGCTTTAAAGAATCAACCAGCTTAAATATTTGATGAGCGACCATCGTGTCGATGACTAAAACACCAGATAGATCGATGAAAAGTCTATCAATGTTCTTTTTAGTGCATTGCTCTAGTGTCGTTTCAATCATATGCTGTGCACGGTTCGTATCAATATCACCAACAATAGGGAGCAGACCTGTATCGCGGCTTAATTGAATGACGGGAGAACTAAGCTCTGTGATCACGTCCCGCTGAATATCTAACTTTCCAAGAGCATTCTGATAATCAGCTTCTACATATTTTAAAATGATGAGATTAATCGCATCAATGATTGAACGGTTCCATGCAAGGGATTCTTCTGGCACAAAATCTCCAAATTCTTGTTTTAAAAAATCTTGTATAAGGTCCAGAAAAAGATCTTGCGTTCGTTGAAGTTCTCTTAAGATAAAGTGAAGTGGCGTATTTAAAAAATCACGGTTTTTAATCATAACATCTATATAGGCATCCAGCCCTAACTGGAATATTTCATTATCTTCTGAAAAAACAGTACATAGCATCAGATGAAATTTATGATTGGATTCTCTGTATGATTCTATTGTGTGAGGATCTCTCGATGCAAAGACACCTGTAGTATCATCTTTTAGAAGGGTAGCATACCAATTCTCTGAGGAATCTTTTGCTCGGTTCAATAAATATTGCTGCAGTTCGTAGTTCATTTGTTTCCTCCATCATCCAAAATTAAAGCCCCATATTTTAATAATATTATTTCTGTTTAATGACGTCTATCATTAAATGATTGTTAATTAAATATTTCATTGGTATAGATGTTTAATATAGTTAATTTACAAACATGGGGTGTAATCCAACAAACAAAGCTCCTAATCCAACAAACAAAGACCTTAGTCCAACAAACGTGATTCTAAAAAGGAAAAAGAGGCGGATCAAAAGTTTAAACTCTTTTGATTCAGCCTCTTCTTTAATTATTTTAAGAAATATATACCGACGAGTGAGTAAACAATTACGGTTGAGAACAAGATCGTCATATGGATCAGAGAGTAGATGAACAATAACTTTGCCCATTGCTCCGAATCCTTATTTTTTTTGTAGCCGTAGATACTAAGAACGAGCCAGCCAACATTCATCAGCAATGCCACCAATGTAAGTCCCAAGCTTAGCGGCAAGAAAAGAAAGCTGGTTAAGCTTAACAACACCAGATACACATTGGTTTGCGTGTAAGTTCGTTGAACACCCTTTACGACTGGCAGCATCGGAATTTTTGCAGCTTTATATTCATCATGACGTCTGATTGCAATCGCATAAAAATGCGGCATCTGCCAAATGACCTGGATGATGAATAGTGCAGCAACAGCGGGATGTGCAATACTGCCTACCATTGCAGCCCACCCGATAACGGGAGGCATCGCACCTGAAATACTTCCTACTTCCGTGTTGTAGATTGTTCTTCTTTTCGTCCACATCGTATAAGGAACGACATAAAAGAAAAGTCCGAGAAAACCTAACAATCCAGCGAGTGGAGTAGTAAAGGCAAGAGCAACGATTCCAATGACGGCCATCAAAATAGCCAACCATAATGCCGCTTTTGCGTTCATTTCGCCAGTAACGGTTGGTCTGCTTTTTGTTCTTTCCATAATGGCATCGATATCGCGGTCATATAAATTATTAAATGTTCCCGCAGAACCGATCACTAAGATCGTACCGATTAAGGCAAGTAAGATGTCGAGCATTTTATCGGCCGGATTAATATCGTACGTATATAATGCCAGCGTCAATCCTGCGAACATCGGAACGAGATTTGATTTAATGATTCCCGTTTTCACCGTCTGTCCGAGAATAGCTGACGTTTTTTGTTTTTGAATACCTGTATCCATACTAATTGACACCATCTTCATTTTATTCGTCTCACTATCATAACCAATTCATTGTAATCTTAATTCTTTCTCTCTTCAAATAATAAAACGTTAGAAAGCATATTAGGCAGGGATTTTATGAACATTTTGTGATAGATTGCACAAACTTTAATGAAACTTCTAATTATGAATAGACCTTATGAATAAAGCTGACAACGAGATTCCCCGTTTATTAATCTGCAATAAAAGAAAAACCGATCTCATCACGAGGTCGGTTCTCTTTTTATTCAAACATCGCCGCTATTATTAACGCGCTCATCGGATCGTTAAATTGGTCCAGCGTATATACGGTTGTGCCATTCTGCCAAAGGATTCTGTTATCCATACCTGTAGCATCCACATGCACGTATCCATGAGGTTTTGGAATTGGCAGTGTGTGTGTTTCTAAGTATTCCACTGCATCCCTTGATAATTGCTCACCATCCTCTGATCTCGAAGTCTGGGTATGACTTGTGAGAGACCACCGGCCTTCGTTCCAGCTAATCCACAGTGAACCTGCGCCAGCATCCTGATACCCGATAATGTTATGTCCAAGGTCGATTTTCTGACCGCCGATTTTACTGAAGTCCTGATAGGCAATTTGTTCGTCAGCTTCTTTTTCCGAGTTGTATTTATGAACAGTCAATCTGACTAGAGGAACTGCTTCACTGTTCTTCTTCTTAAGTTTTTCATTGTTGATAGGAATCGGTTTAGTGCTTGTAAAAAACATCACTTGAAAGCTGGAAGGGTCAGATTTTGTGGTCGCTGTTAGGTGTTCATCCATTTTTAAAGGAAGCTTTTTGGGTAGTACAATCGGAATTTGTGTATGGCTCTGATTTTTGATGGCCGCTAATACTTCTTCTTCGGTTAAGTCAGCATCATTATTGCTTTGCTGATCTTGATTTTCTTTGGAATTATCGTTTTGTTCTTGTTTCGATTCATTCGCTTTATCAACTTCTTTATTGTCAATCTGTTCGCTTTTCTGAGGTGCATCTTTTTCTGCGGAGCACGCGTTTACGAGCAAGAGCGCAGCAACGGCTGAGCATATATATGTGATCCTCTTCATTACGCATCCCTCATTTTGATTTAATAATGTATTTTTTCCCTTTGTTAAAAATATAAAACGGTACTTGGAGATATGTCTAATTTTAGAAAATCAAAAAATAGGAATCACATAAAAACTGTACTGTTTAGGAAAGCAAGGGTGCATCTAGGGGAGGGATCGAAAATTGTTTTTGGAATAACTTACTGATGAAAGTATAAGTCAGTTAAAGATAACAATACGGACGTTTAACTTGTCCAAGCACTCATCGGAGTCAGTAATGGTTTACAAAAGAAAACATGAATTGAGTTAGAAATTGCTCTAATTATAAAGGAAAATCTACTGAGAAGTGCTCTTTTGAATGAAGAAAAAAGTCGATTCGTAGAATTTTCTGAATATTTTTGCGAATTATTGTAGACTAGTAAAAATTTACATGGTAAGATATTACTACATAGTAAATAAATGTAGGTATTATATACTATGAATATTAAATAGGAGGGTAGATGTAGTGATGGTTATTTCACTATGTGTAAGAGAATTTAATCATATGATTTTAAAGGAGCGAGTTGATGACTTTTAAAATGAAACACGAAAAAGTTAAGAGTTATATTATTAACCCAGATACGATGGCGATTGTGCCATTTATAAATGAATTTGGACGAGTTTGTGCAGAAATTTATGAACGTGATGCCATCCTGCTTGTTGAACAAAAACCAATCCGTGTAATTAAGGACAGCTGTTATTTTTATGGAGGGTCATGGGAAGGCAAAAAAGAAGCAGCACGAAAAAATTTGGGTTTTATTCATTTTGCACCGATCATGATTGATTCCAAGCTTAACCTCTATTTTTTCCCGATTGAATCACCACGAAATGACACCTGCATTTGGCTGTCACAACCACACATCGACACCGTAGATAAAATTGGATTAAAACATTCAACTGTTATCTTTTCTAACGGGATAGACTTACCCCTTAATTGCACACGTGGGTCTCTGCTTTCTAAACTCCATCGCGCAGCTCAATACCGAAGTGTTCTAAACGATAGAACGAAACAAAGGGAACAACGATCCCTTACATAGTAAAAGCGCCTGATGCGATAATGTCATCAGGCGTTCATTGTTATATATCAAATATCTCATGTGCTTTATCTGCTCTCATTCGGTTATGAGAAAGTTTGAAAAGCCGCTCCATAAATAATTCAACGTCGTTTGATTTTAATGGAACTGGGACTTGAACGTTCAGGGAACCGAAAGTCTGTTTGAAATAAGATTTTCGCACATCGTTCTTTCCATCCCTTTTTAATGGGTTGTAAGTCCATGTAAGATGAGGGACGTCATTGATTATGGCTATACGTTGAATTTCTGCGACAGTCGTTGATTTGTTTTGTGTATAGATGACAAGGTAAAAGTTATCATTTCGATGCCAGTCGATGAATAGGAAGTGATAACCGTTTTCTTCAGGAATGGATACTGAAAACGCCGCGAGAACTGTTTTTCTTTTTGTCCATTGGTGAAAGCTAGGAAGTTCATCGTTTATTAGTGGCAGCTTCTGCACTTCGTATTTTAAAGATGGCTGTTTCATCCATTCAACCATTACTTTGATGATTAAATTTGCTTGTTCTTTTTCCAAATTGAAACACCTCGCTAAATTGCTTGTGTCGAAAAAAAGTGATTTTTTTTAAGATCAGCCATGATGTGTGAAGGGAGGTACTGGCGAAGTTCCGCTGAAGTTACCCACCTATAATCAGAGTGTTCATGGGAAATCATGACGTTATCGGATTCGCTTTTGCATATGTATTTTAATAAGATTACTTTCCTGGAAGGGGTGGTCTGGAAGGATGTTGCATATAAAAGTTTGTCAACGGTAATGTCTAATCCCGATTCTTCTTTTGTTTCCCGGATAAGAGCAGCTTCCAATTCTTCCTCAAACTCAACCTTCCCACCAACGAATTCCCACGTACTTGCGCCAAACTCATCGTCATCGGAACGTTTAAAAATGAGCATTTTTCCATTATGAAAAATAATTCCTTTTACAACAACGTCCATTATTTCTGCAGCTATCATAACTATCACTCTTTCAATTTTATGGAAAACAATACAGTTTAATAGTATCATAATCATAAAAAGGTACTATAATAAAACAGCAATTATTATTTAATAAAAAGGGAGAGAAAGAAAATGGCAAAAACAAAGGCGAGGAAGCTCAGAGAAAAATTAGTTCGAGAGGGAAAACGAAATCCTGATTCGAATAGAAGTACATTCTCGAACGCAGACATATACAAAATGATGACGTCCAAGAAAACGAAAACAAAGAAAGACAAATTGAATCAGGTGAAACATAAAGAGCGATTACAGGCAGCTGACTACAGCGGCAGTGGTAATGGCTCTTATTTATTGGCAGGTTAATTTCAATCTAAAAGTCGATGGTAATCCTACTAAAGTAATTAGATACATAAGTGGAGAGAGCTTAGTTTTTCTGAATTGTATTTTCCATTATATGGTATAATCGATATACACTTATTGTAGTTCACGATTTAGGAAGGAAGTTGAGTATATCTTGCATAAAAACATTGTTGTTTGGGATTTGATTTGCTATGTAATATTCCCTTTACTTATTTGGAATTTTTCTAGAGATTATATAAGTGACTATTATGCCATGCTGATTTCTTCAGTACCCGGAATCATCTACTCGATTATCCGGTTCATCTTATTAAAGAAAATTAACTTACTTGGTATTTTTATGATTGCGAATCTTTCATTAGGAACTTTAATTGATGTTTTGTCGGGTTCAGCGATTCGAATGCTCTGGAATAATGTGTTTTTTTCTTACGCTTTCGCCTTGTTCTTTATCATTACAATTATGATGAACAAGCCTATTTACTTATTTTTTTCACTCGATGTAGTGGAGATGCAAGGTCATAATCGGGACAAGATGAAAAAGTTGTTTTACCAGTCTAAAACGTTGACCATATTTAAACTCATCACTCTTGGCTTTGCTTTTAGAGAAGTACTTTTAGCCTCAATAAAAGTTTGGCTTATTATGAAATATGGTGTGGATGCTTTTGATAAGGGGATCATTCTTCGGCAAGTACTAAATTGGACGATTACGGGGATCTCCATATACGGATTTATTCACATCTCAAAAATGCTTAACGAGTCGAAACCAAACGAGAAGCCTAATGACCCATTCATTCAAAAGTAACGGAGAAGTTGAACTTTTCTCACCCTCACTTCATATGATGATTGGGTAAACGTTTATGTTTAGACTGGAGTGAGACAGTTGAGTAAAGATAGATTCCCTTTTATTGTATCTGAACAATTTGAAACGCCATCTACTACGGACGGTTCAGGGAACTTCCAATTTATCCCTTCTAACAATCGGGGGACGGTAATTGGCATAATCGGAGCTGCAGTTTCTACTGTAGGAGACGCATTGCAAACAATTGGTGCAATCATCCAGCTGAACACGGATATCAATGCCGACTTTCAAGATCAGGTTGATGATTTTAAGTCTGACCAAGAAAAAGATAAGGTGCAAAAACAAATAGATGATCTTACAGAAACCGTGAAAAAACTAGAGCGGATGATAAGGAATAATCAGAAATAAAGAAAAGATAACTCCTGAAACAGAAGTTATCTTTTTTATTAATCTTCTTTTATTTCACTTACATTCTCAATCTTTTCTACAAACATTTTAAAAACGCTGCGTTTTTCTTCGAGCTTTTTGATCGTTTCTTTCAGTTCATTGTATTTTACTTCAAATGGTTTTTGATACGTCGATTTGATATTATTGATGATTTCTTCATTTATCGTTGATTGAATCACTTGTTTCGTAATACCAAATTTATAAGAATAAAGCTGAAGTTCACTTTTTACTCTTTCATACTCCTCATCTAATTCATTCTTTTGCTTGGCGATTTCCTCTTTCCACTCAAGGAGAGCATCTTTCACATAAGGCTCCATCTTTTTCCTCCTTTAAAACAGTTCACAATAACTCATGATCGTTTATGTACTCATTAAACTATTAATATTCAAACGCTCATTTATGGGGGTTGATTTTTCTCGTTGACTAAATTTTTCCATAATTTTATGATTAGATTACCGGCATATATTGGGAAAAGGGTGACATATATTAATGATCGAAACGAGCAGACTGAAAATCCTTCCTGTTGATCAACAAATAGTTAACAAGCTTTCACCAGAGGATTATGAAATTCACGGTTTTATCAAAAAATATTTAGAGAACTTAAAAGAGGATGCTAGTCTTCTAGGATGGGGAGTTTGGTTTGTGATTGAAAAAGAGTCTGGCAGAATTATCGGTGATATTGGTTTTAAAGGTAAGCCTGATAATAACTTGGTGGAAATAGGGTATGGCATCATTCCATCCGCTCAAAATAAGGGCTATGCAACAGAATCCGTTCAGAGCATCATTGAGTGGGCTTTTGCCTCTGCTGACGTACATAAAGTAACCGCAGAATGCTTGGCGGACAACACAGCCTCCATTAAAGTTTTAGAAAAATTAAATATGAAACAAACCGGTCGTGAAGGCGATATGTTGAAGTGGGAATTGGTGAATTAACCCTTTTATTGGAAACTTTTGCAGCATAAACGCGTATTTCAATCAAGGAGATGATGTTGTTGAGTAAAGTTGAAGAAGCCATTCGAAGTAAATTTAAGTGTACAAAATGTGGTCATTCTCAGTGCAGAACTAAGGAACTTGCAATGACGGGATCTGGATTAAGCAAGCTGCTGGATATTCAGCATAATCATTTTTTGTTCGTTTCTTGCGCGCATTGCGGTTATGTAGAAGTGTATGATCCGAATGTCTTAGAAGGCAAAAAAGGTCAATTAAGTTCAGTTTTAGATATTTTGTTTGGCTGATGATGAAAAGAGCTGTTGATATCGCAGCTCTTTTTTCTTACCTTAAATAGCCAAGGATTATACGACCTATCCAAACTGTGAATAAAATCCAAATGAAGATAAATAAAATGCCAACAAACCAATTTTTCGGCTTTCCGTTCATTTTCAATTGTTCCGCCATTTCACGATTTTCCTCAATCACAATAGGAGGGATTAATTTTAAAGCAAGAGAGATGCCGAGTGGAACAATAATAAGGTCGTCCAGATACCCTAAAACAGGAATAAAGTCTGGTATCAAGTCGATCGGACTGAAGGCATAAGCTACCACACAGATTGCTGCAGCTTTTGCATGCCAAGGAGTTCTTTGATCTTTGTATGAGAGATAAAGAACAAATAACTCTTGTTTTAACTTCTTTGCATAATTTTTTAATCGATCTAATGCAACCATCACTAGCCTCCATTTTCTTTTGATTATAAATAAGAATTAGGTCGGCGTAAAACAAATAAGTAATTTTAGAAAATAAGAAAAGAGGGCTGACATCTTATGACCGGATATTTTTTGTTCATTTTAATTGCATTCTTCAGTTTCAGCCTATTAAGTACAATTATTAAATCGATTTTAAAAAGAAATTGGATCCTTCTTCATACCACGTTTAATGAGGAAAATTACTTTCGAATTACTGGAAAACTAAAAGAAGCGGGTGTGAATTATAGAACGGAAATCCCTGTAAATGTACGTGCCCGGAACTTTAATGAGAACAAGCAGTTCGATATTTATGTAAAAAAAGAAGAAGAATATAAAGCAGCTTCAGCACTGCGAATATGAGGATGTAAACAATGAAAAAGCTAATATTTGGTTTAGTCGGTTTCTTACTACTGGATTTCTATTTTAATGTTACGACTCATTTGATCTCGAACACCGTCATACAGTTTTTATGTATATTGCTGTTCTTTCCTTTGGCTTCCTATATCGCAAAGCTCAATGGACTACCAGGACTTCAAGGAATTGGTTTAGCTAAAACTCAAAATTCACGCAAGTATTTCTTGATCAGCTTGTTTATTGGATTTAGTGTGTGGACGCTTTTGTACATAACCTATTGGAGCTTTGGAAAGTTTGAAATCACGGGCGTCCAAACAGGATGGAATGCAGGTTGGATCTTACTTCAAGTTCTAGCTGGATTTTTTCTAGGTTCATTTATTAACGACCTCATCACACGCGGATTTGTAATGAATCTATTAAAAGGGAAGATGCCTCCGATCGTGATCATGAGCATCAGCATTATTATTTATGCACTGGACGATTTTTGGAACGGTGACTTATCACTTATGAATTTTATTTTTTCATTCGTGTTAGGCTGTTCCCTTACATATGCATTTTATAAAACAGGAACCATTTGGGCTGATACTGGTCTACATTTTGGATTGAATATCGCTTATGGATTGTTGTATGGACTCATCGGAAAACCAGGTGGAGGAATCATTCTCATTTCTAAAGGTGAAATCAATCCGTTTATAAATAATACGATCGTGCTGATGATGACGTCCCTGTTGTTTGTAATCGTGTATTTTTATTATCGGAGGAAGGGACAAGTTGCAGCTGAAACACAAATTCAGGGTCATTTCACTCTGAATTCAAAATAATGAATATGAGAGGGAATGTATGAGTAAAGGAAGAATTATTTTATTAAACGGTGTCTCCAGTTCTGGAAAATCTACATTATCCAAAAAATTAGTAGAAAAGCTTCCTGATTATTTTCACCTAAGCATCGATGATTTTGATTGTGTCATTGAAAAGATGGAAAATCGGGATCAAAACAAGTTAATTCCGGTTCCGACAGAGTATTTTTTTCATCGATCAATAGCCATGTTTTCTAATAAAGGAGTTAATCTCGTTGTCGATCAAGTCATGCATGATCGGTTTACATTGGATGACTGTCTAGAAACATTGAATAAATACCCCGTCTTTTTTGTCGGCGTGCACTGTCCTCTTGAGGAGTTGGAAAGAAGAGAAGCTGTAAGGGGAGATCGTGTAATTGGGCAAGCAAAGAATCAATTAACATTTGTTCATCAGCAAAATGAAAGATACGACATCAACGTAGATACTTACCAAGTTGGAATTGAGAATTGTGTTGATAAAATAATGGAAAGATTAGCTGCTGTAAATCAATAACTGCGGTGGGGGACGGGATGGGCCAAATTGACAAACGGAAAAGGCTAGAAGAAGAGATTTTTACTTATCGCTTAACGAAGAATAATACGGTGTTTATTGATTACAAAGGAAAACAAGTAATGATTTTAAAAGGTAAAGAAGCTGAGAAAATTATGAGCAGGATAAATTCAGCGAACAGTGAAAAAGAAGTTCAGCTTATCCTTGCCAAAGTGACCGGTAACTTTAAACGAGGAAACGAACGGTCTAATTCTAATAAATCGTAAAGGAGTCAACATGAACGTACATATTTTGTTTGGTGAATCTCCAGCTGGATGCATGAAATGGATGCTAAAGGAAAGCCGGCAAGAGGATGTTAATAGAGTTATAGGATTTGCTGACTTGTTTTCTGTTGGCCCGCTTCGCGATTTAGAGAATAAAGCAGGTGTGATAAAACGAGCATATTGGCTGAATAAACTGAATTTGGCTGATGAGTTCTTTGATAAAGATTATGTGGTGAATTTTCAACAAGCACTTCAAGAGATTGAGGAGATTGCTGAAGATGAAATAATCACGATCTGGACAGCTGATAATGCACATGAACAAACCGGCTTACGATTTGTAATGAAGCTGCTTCAACACAAAAATAATGAAATACGCGTGATTAATTCAAATGAAAGCTTTGATTTGTATTGTAAAGAGCCGGATATTTTTTATGATTCCTTACGAACAGGTGAGATATCACCAGAAAATATGAAGATAATCATGGAAAAGACAAAACAGGATGAAAGTCTTTCAGAGCAAATGAAGCAAACTCTTATTGATGAGTGGGCGGAATTAAATCAAACAAATGAGATTCTGCGCATTTGGGAAGATCACCAGATTAAGAGTGTAGAAAGCGATTATTTTGATTCGTTTATTGTGAAAATGGCTAAACGCATACATGGAAAACGGGCTGGAGAATTTATGAAGGCAGCACGATTGATCGGAACCGTTATCGGCCATATGACACAATATACCGGAGATGCTTTTATTCAACATCGCCTGATTCATTTGATCAAAAAGGGGACATTTGAGTACAAAGGAACACTAAACAGTATGAGAAATTATAGTGTTCGTCTCGTTGAATAGACAGAAGAAAAGGAGAATGAGGATGGAAAAAGTAATTGATATAACCGAACTCATGGAAAAGAAATTACAAGCTGAAAACATTTATATTCGGTTAATAAAGCCAGAAGATGCTGAAGAGATGCTTGAACTTCAGTTGCTAAATCGTACCTTCTTTCAACAGTTTGCAATGGAACGGGATGAAAAATTTTATACGCTAGATGGACAGCGTGACCGGTTGGAAAGGCTAGTAACTTACGCATTAGACGATACCGATTATTATTTTGGCATCTTCACCTGTGGAGATAACAAACTCATTGGATCAATCAACCTGTTTTCAGTCATGCGCGGCTCCATACAGAGTGCTTTTGTTGGTTACTTTTTGGATAAAAAGCAAAATGGAAAAGGCTATACAACCGAAGCCGTTAAACTCATTGTGAAGTATGCGTTTGATGAACTGAAACTGCATCGAGTTGAAGCTGGTGTCATGCCTCATAATCTTGGTTCCATACGAGTACTGGAAAAAGCGGGATTTGAAAAAGAAGGACTCGCACGAAAGAATGTGAAAATCAACGGCAAGTGGGAAGACCACCAGCAGATGGCAATCGTGAATCCAAATGACTAACTGTTTAAAAGGGAGTCTAGGTGGTAGGTTCGTGAACGAGTAGTACCGGTATAAGTAAGTTTAAGCGAGTTGAGAAGATAGTGGGATTGATCTCTTGTAGATAAATTCAAAAAGTTTTTACATTCTTGATTACTTATTTGAGTGGATATTAATAAAGCATAATCTTTTAGAGCTTGAATTTGAGCAGTTTTTGAGATGCTAAAACAACTAGTACATTTCCAACTTGTTGCCACGCGATTCATAATGTTCGTGGAATCGCACTTCGAACATAAAACTCCACGGATTAGCTCGTTATGTTGAATACCAAAATGTTTGTATATATCCGGATTATATGGTTCATCTAACTTATATAGTATTTTGCTTATTTTCTTCATTTCTTTAAATGTCAGGATGTTTTCTTTGTAATTATTATTAAATTCTTCATATTTATTTTGAAGTTTAGGACTCTTAATCACAATTTTTAATGCCTCTTTGTAAGTGGGTGAACTTTCTACAAATGATTTGGGATTACTAATTACTACTAAAGGTTCAATTGGAATAATGGGGAGTTTATATTTGTTTAGAATATGTGTTAAATGGAATAATTGTCTTTTGACCTGTAGGATGGGATCTTCAAAAATATCTTTTTTTCCATTTAGTGTACGTACTAATTGTCCAAATTTGTCATCAAAATATAAATGGCCAGCATAATTTTTGATTTCTAAAATCATGAAAAACTTGGATGTAATTATTAACGTATCGATTTGAAAGTGATAGCCTATATGAAATATGCGGACATTGTAGACAAATATTATATCTTTTTTTGGCAAATATCTATAGAAGTACTTTAACGATCGTTCTCCAAAGAATCCAGAGTTCCATTTTGCAAGTTGTTCTTCCATATTGAACCTCTGAGGGTGGAATGGTGAGATTCTTCTAAGTAATGCCTCTAATTTTTGGATAATTATTGGTAGATTTGGTTGTTTTTTGATAAAAAAACCTCCTTGTAAAGTTTATTTAGATTCTAATTCGTTTTTAGAAGTATATCAAAACTAGAAATTAAGCAATTCTAAGTTTTTGAGAGTTCAATTCAGGAATTTATATAACTAATCCTGGAAAAATCGATATTAATCCTGGAAAAAATTCAGATAATCCTGGAAAAAATAATAATAATCCAGGAATTTGTATCTGAGTAATAAACAATAGGCTGGTGCCAATATGAACCTATAACACCGCACTATCAACTACCTCTTTACTAAACGTGATCATGAAAGAAAGCTGAGTGAATTGCTGACTTTCATTACCATCGTGTGCGTGCTTCACTTAACGAACTTCGCTTATCGCTGGAATTTCCTAATGATTTTAGGCAGTTTCTTAATTATTGCATTTATTCTTTATCACATATTAGATCGTATTTTCCGTTTTATACTCGGGAAACGTAATATCGAAGTTCGAATCGGTGCCTATCTACTGGGAGCTGCTGTCATCGCAACGTTCACCACATTCGTAAATTAATATCCAGGATTCACCCCGTTTTCTGCCCGAATGTAGTATAATTCAATCTAAATGCTTAATAATGATACAGAGCAATAGAACGTTCATGGAGTGATAAGATGAGTAAAGCAAAAGGCAAGGGCGGAACAGGCAGAGGAACAGGGAAAAAAGGCTGGAACCGGTGGAAAACGAGCAGCAAGAAAAAAGGACCAAAACCATATGTAAGTAAAGGGACGAAAAAACCAGAAAATCAAAAAGAAAACAACAATGATGAATTAACAAAATAATATAGGAAACTGACTCGAACGATTATTAAAAAATAATCTACAGATGAGTTGGTTTTTTTATTTGAAGAATAATTATCCCCGCTGCGCAATAAGATTTAATATCAATTCGTATCGGGGGACGAGCTATGGCTAACCAAATAGATTACACGATATCAGAGGATCTGGTGATTAAATACAACAAGCTAAACGACAAAAAGAAAGAAATCGAAAAAGAATTAGATGAGCTCAAAAAAGTCTTTCACATTTATTTCGATAGTATGGTCGGCAAAAATGAAAAAGGCGAAGTAACCGTCAATAACTACAAGCTGCAGCGCCAAATCAGGAAATCGGAAAAATTTAATGATGAAAAGACCGTTCAAAAATTAGAACAACTAAACATGAATGATCTCATCCAGCTTGTTAAAAAACCAGATGAGGAAAAAGTGAAATCAGCTCTCACACTAGGGTTTTTAAAGGAAGAAGATTTAGAAGGGTGCCTCATCAAAAGTGCATCCCAAGCAATCGTAGTGAAAGAAATTCATAAAAAATAATGGTGAATCGGGCATTACTTTAAAAAAGTAATGTCTTTTTTGTTTCCGATATACCGCAAAGTTAATCATTGGTATAATATTCCTTATTGAGGTTTGATAAAGGCGGTGTTTTTTATTATCCATTTTGTTTACGATTACAACTTAGCATCTTTAATAACAGTGGCTATTGCTTGGATCTGTATCGGAATTCTTACGTATCATATCTATAAAAAGCAAAAGATAAAGCCAAAAATCTGGAAGGTTTTCATTATACTTGCTGTTGGTTTTGTTTCATTTTCCTTTGATATTAATATGCTGCATACCAAGGTGAAGATTCCGATCATACCGCTTGGAGTTTGGCTTCTTTATCTTTATTTCAGAAAAAAAGAAGTTCGGTGGCAAATGTATCGTCGTTTTGCATGGATCGGATTTTTTGCAAATTTTATATTCCTAGCATCAACTTTGGCATCAGTTCCGATTTATAACGCGATGTATCCTGAAAATGAGCTTTCTACATATTTGGCAAAGGTAAAGAACCCGGCCATCATTCAACTTCATCCGTCTGCTAAAAATGATAGCCTCAATGGAAACTTCGTTAAAATCATTAAACAAATGAAGCCAGCAGAGATGCATAGTGATGAGTGGTTCAACGGAACGGTCACGATGAAAATGAAACAGAAAGACCGAAAAGAAAAATTTCCTTATCAGCTGACAGGTGTAGTACCAGAATGGGGAAGTGACATAGAACCCCTCATATACATGGAAAAAGACGGTAAGGGGTTACTGATTACCTCACACCATAAACAATACTATTTCCGCTCTAATCAATCCTTGCTGAAAGGAGAAAATTAGAATGAAAAAGAAACACTATCTGTTTAGCATTCTTGGAATAATTTTAATTTTAACGACTGCACTATTAATCTATAGGACTTACTTTTCACAACCTGAACCGTTTCTTTCCAATAAACAAATTATTAACAACATCAATTATTTCTTACCCGGAGATCCAGCAAATAAAGTTCAAGATGTTCTTCAAGTAGATTCACATCATTTCTTTGTTCCATTTATAACAAAAGTAGGGCATTACGGCACAAGCTATTGGGTATGGAAAAAACATGAGTGGAAGATACAATATGCCGCGAATAGCGGAGAACCCCGTTTGTGGCAGATTGATCTCAAAGATCCTTCGACATTCTGTATCGTATGGAGTCTTAATCCAATAGAAGAAGTGAGTAATATTGATTTTTATTTATCGCAGGACAGGGACTATTCAATTAACAATGGGACCGAACACTATTATTCTCCTAAAGTGCAGATGAAAAAAAGAGTGGAGGTCAATCAAAAATCATACGGTATACTCAAGCTCCCAAATGAGTGGAGTACCGTAATCGAATCTGTTGTAAAAGCAAAAACAGAAGGGCAACCAAGTCTATTCACAGAAATCAATCTCAATCAGAAAATGTATTTTGGCTGGGTTCCATATGATAGCTCGAGTAAAGTAGCTACTCCAGGTTCAAAAGATGATTATGCTGGTTATGGATATTCGAACGGTAACAAAAATTTAGAGTATGTCCGGTATTTAAATGAATCCGAGCTCGAATCAGAATAAAACTACAAAAAAACAGTGCAACTCTCAAATAAGAGAGACTGCACTGTTTTTTCTTTTATTTTGCTTTTTGTAAAATCGATTCAGATTCAGTGTTCTTCATTTTTTCCAGGAAGCTTTCAATAGAAGTGTAATCGTCATAAAGGAAGACGATGATGTCACCTGGCTGTGAACGCTCCCAAGCTTGAGACATGGCTTCAAGCTCTTTCGGATATACATGAACATCCGGTTGCCCTTGTGACTCTTTTAGTCCTTCGTAAAGAAAATGAACGGTTTCTCCAGGCATTCGGCCGCGTAAGTTCAAATCTTCTTTAATAATAAAAATATCAGAGTGATTGCCGAAAATACGGCCCATCTCTTTGATCGTATTGTCTTTTCTGTCGCCAGCAGCTGAACCAACTGTGATGACGCGTCCTTTTTTCAGATGATCAACCGTTTCGAATAAGGCTCTTAACCCAGCTGGATTGTGCGCGTAATCTAC
Organism: Fictibacillus barbaricus; assembly: GCF_031457135.1. Lineage (GTDB taxonomy): Bacteria > Bacillota > Bacilli > Bacillales > Fictibacillaceae > Fictibacillus > Fictibacillus barbaricus_A. The sequence goes on from NZ_JAVDWA010000001.1 coordinate 623,091, forward strand.
AACAATCGTGCGGTCTTGAATGTCTACAAGGTTGAAACGTCCTCGGTTCTGAGTTTCAGTCGGCATAAATGTAATGACTTTGCTGCGCAGCTCGGATAATTGATGTCCTAAAGAATGAGCAGCAGCCAAAGCGGCGAGTACGTTTGCAATATTATGGCGGGCAGCACCGTTAATTGTTAACGGAATGTGAGAAACAGGCAAGAACCGTTCTGTCTTACCACTTTCGCTGAACATCACCCAATCGTTTTCCAAGTACCACACTTTAGACCCGCTTTTCAAAGCATCCTGAACAACTGGATTCATAAGCGACAGTGAAAAATAGACGACTTTACCGTTCGTATGCTCTGCCATATCCACACATAATGGATCATCGGCGTTCAATACACATGTTCCTTCTGGAAGAACTACTTCAGGAACTGTTTGCTTCAGTTTTTTCAGATCGTCTAATGTTTCAACACCATTCAAACCAAGGTGATCTTCGCTGACGTTCGTTACGATCCCGACATCACAATAACGGAAAGCAAGGCCTTCACGCAGCATGCCGCCCCTTGCCGTTTCCAGAACAGCAGCATCAACACCAGGATGTGATAAAACCTTGCGAGCGCTCTTTGGACCGCTGCAATCACCTGCATCCAACTGATGATCGCCTACCCACACGCCGTCAGAACACGTCAAGCCAACCGTCACATTATCTTTTTTCAGCAAGTGTGAAACCAAGCGGGAAGTCGTTGTCTTTCCGTTTGTTCCTGTAACTGCAACGATCGGTATAGCGGCTTCTTCACGCGAAGAGAACAAATAGTCTACGATTGCCCCGCCTGCATCACGGCTTTTTCCTCTCGATGGATAGAGGTGCATACGAATGCCGGGAGCTGCGTTTACTTCAAGGATGGCCGCTTCTCCATTAATAAAAGGAGCCGTTACATCTGTAGAAAGGATATCAATTCCTGCAATATCTAATCCGACTGCTGCTGCCGCTTCAATCGCCATTTTACGATAGTGAGGATGAACTTCATCCGTTACATCAATAGCAGATCCTCCAGTCGAAAGGTTCGCGTTTCCGAGAACGGCCAGTGCTTGTCCTTTTTTAAGAACGGACTCAAGCGAAAAACCGCCTTTTTCGAGATGCACAACCGTTCGTTCATCAAGCGGAATCTTCGTCATCGCTTTTTCGTGTCCCTCACCGCGCAGCGGGTTTTGGTTTTCCTCTTCAATTAATTCAGCGATCGTTCGGCGTCCATCTCCAATCACGATGGGAGGGAGGCGCAGGCTAGCTGCAACGAGTTCACCATTTACGACAAAAAAGCGATAGTCGTTTCCAGCATAATAACGTTCGATAATATACTGCGTTCCTTCGCTATATACACAGCGAAATGCTGTAATTAAATCTTCATCATTCCGTATGTCTGTTACGATGTTCTGGCCTTGACGTCCGTTTAGCGGCTTGATGACCAATGGATAGCCAATTCTTTCTGCTGACTGCAGAAGATCTAACTCATTTGAAACAACATCTCCAGAAGGAACGGGAAGGCCTGCACTTTTTAAAAGTGTTTTTGTCATGTCTTTATCACACGAATTTTCCACAGCCAGATATGAAGACTGGGATGAAATCGTAGCTTGAACAGACTTTTGCTTTCTGCCAGTTCCGAGCCGCAGGATGCTGTTCGTTCCAATTCTTTCCACAGGGATTTTCCGTGCACGAGCCGCTTGATAGATCGCGTCTGTACTCGGCCCTAATTTGTGCAGATGATATAGGTCAGACGTATGCTGGATGTACGATCCTGCACTGATTTCATTGCCTTCTAATATGGCCGTTACGATTTCAAGGGCTGCCTCAAATGCGTAGAAGCCTGACTTCGGTTCTACATAATCATACGTTACGAAATAAATCCCTTTTCGTTCGCTCGTAATTGTCTTGCCTCGTTTCACCTTAATTCCTGCAAGGTGCTGAATTTCAAGAGCGATGTGCTCTAGAATATGACCTATCCATGTGCCTTCGTAAAGCCTTTCAACAAATCCTCCCGCATAGCCTCTCGAACACGTATGCGTGTGAAGGGTAGGGATGACTTGCAATAATTTATCAGCAAAATTCGGGAGCAGGTTAGAAGGTTTTTCTTCAAATTCTTCTATATCAAGTTCAATCCATATCGTCGGCTTGAAACTGTAAAGGTTGGGTCCGGTTAAATAATTGACGCGATTGATTTTCATTTTATAGGTTCGCTCCTTAAGAGATGATCATTTCTCGTGTGTGTAAATTGAAAACCGCGCCCGCACCAAGTGTATGGAAGCGGATATCGGATATGGTCATGTTACCTTTGTTTTCAGCGATATCAATATAAGTTGAAGTCTTGCCATCAAAAATGCTCACGTTATATTCGCCGATCACTTCAAACTGTTCACCTTCATTGTGTACCCAGATGGCTGTGTTTTCATCGATACCGATGCCAATGATCTGAGGATTTAAAGCTATGGCCCGCATAAGACGGCTAAAACGATCGCGCTGTGAAAAATGCTGGTCAATAATAACGTCTTCTAAAAATCCAAAACCTGAACCCATTTCAAGGACCGAAATTTCTTCTTTTTCAAAAAGCTTAGAAGAGATAATCATCAATCTGCTCATGACAGCAGCACCGGCACTTGTTCCGCCGATGATCAATCCGTTGTTCCATTGTTTGTGGAGATGTTTATAAAAGGATGTTCCACCGAGTATGCTTGTTAGTCTAAGCTGGTCTCCGCCAGTCATGAATAATCCTGACAAGGAAGAAAGCTGTTCAGGCAGAGAAGAATCTTCCGCTTTTTCACGTGAATCCAAATGGAAAAGTATCGGCTTAATTCCGTGTAATGATTTAAATAGTTTTTCATATTCGCTGCCTACTTCTTCTGGTAACCCTGTAGCTGTTGTCAAAATTCCGATTGGGCCTTGACGGTTTCTGCATAAAGCTGCGAACCTGGACAGAATTAATTTATTTTCGCTTTTGTCTTCATTACCGCCAATGATCAGCAGATCACCTTTTGCCATTTTTCATCCGCCTCTTTGCTAAAGTTTGTAAGCTACAAAAATAGGTCGAAAATCTTACTCCTTTTTTCGCCATGTTATCTATACCACTATTAAACCAGTTTGAAACCATTTTGAGGAAATTATTTACTTATTTTTCGCAGTAATAAAAATATTGTAAAAATAACTGGTATATTGTCAGAATAGTTAGTATAATTTACCTATTCGATTGATTATTTTATTATCATTCACGATTTGAAAGGAGGGTTGTGAAAAGCGCAAACAAAAATAAGGAGGATGAATAAATGGAAAAAACAATACTTCTCAGTTCCTACGAAATTAATACGAGCACAATGGCTCTTCTACCCTTTTATAATGAGTATGGGAATGTAAATACAGAAGTACTCGAAATTGAAAAGAATGAACGGATTGACATCAGTCCTATCAAAATTATCAACGAAAGCTGTCTATTTTTCGGCTCCAGTTACGAAGGCAGGCGAGAAGCCGTTCGCCGATCCATGGGTTATGTGAGCTTGTCCCCAATCATGATAAACCTCGAGCTTGGCATTTTCTTTTTTCCTGTAGAATCTCCTAAAAATGAAACATGTATCTGGTTATCTCAATCACACGTACAGCGTATTGAATCGGTAGACTCCGACACATGCAGCGTCCACTTCAAAAACACCGCAAACTTGATTTTACCCCAGTCAAAATATGCACTTGAGGCTAAACTATTCCGAACCGCACAATATCGATATATCCTGACAGAACGGATCAGCGAAAGAACACCTAGATATTAATTTTATAATGTGAAAAATGCGCTCGGTGCAGAATAATGCACGGGCGTTTTGTAATTTATGGAACTTTTTTCCTTGGGAATCGTATAAAATAATATAAATGGGGAGGGAATACATTGGGGAAATTTGTTTCTTGCTTACTGACTTTGATTGTATTAGTCGGGATTAACTTTGGACTAGCAAAATTAATATCCTGGCAATTTATTGACCTATCCGTATTTGTTGGATTAGCGATGACCCTAATCATCAGGTATTTTACATCAACTGGAGGAATGTCTTCAAACCTTGTTCGTATGCAAGCCCAAGCGGTTACAGGAATTAAAGTAGAGGAAACGAAATCGACATTTAAACCAACATATGCTTATTACACATCGCTTTCTTACACGATCGCATCTGCAATCGCAATCTTCATTTATTATAAAGATTATTTTATTTGAGTGTTCGCGAAAGAATAAAATGATAAATCAAAATCAGAAAGAATGTGTGTTAGGTGAGACACGTTGAGGAGTTTCGAATAGAAGGAAAGATAGTCGAATATTCAATAGTTGGGCAAGGTGAGCCTATCCTTATCTTACATGGTGGGCATTCCAATTGTTATGAGGAATTTGGTTATGCAGAATTAATGAAAGCCGATTATCAATTAATTACTCCATCTCGTCCAGGTTACGGAAAAACTTCTCCAGAATGGGGCAGTGATCTAGATGCTGCAAGTAATGCGTATATAAAATTATTGGATCATTTAGGCATTGGAAAAATTCATGTGATTGCGATTTCAGCTGGAGGTCCAAGCGGTTTGCAACTTGCTGCTTCCTATCCAGAGCGGGTAAAAAGTTTAATTCTTCAATCAGCAGTTACAAAAGAGTGGCTAACACCAAAGGATAAAGAATACAAGGCAGCCCACCTGATATTTCGCCCGAGTACCGAAAAACACGTGTGGAAGATGATTGGATTTATGAGTAATCAATTTCCTAGATTCATCTTCAAGCAAATGCTTTCTTCCTTTAGCCATATGAAAGCAAGTGAGATTTGGAATCATATAAACGATCATGACCTTGATGCATTTCGTAAAATGAATAATCGCCAGCGATCGGGTTCAGGATTTTTAATGGATATTAAACAAACAAATCAAATAAAGCATTTTCAACTAAAATCTATAAAAAGTCCGGTCCTAATCATGCATAGTAAAAATGATGCTGCTGTTCCTATTGAACATGCTTATTTTGCTAAAGAGAATATTCCTAATGCACAGTTAGCGCTTTTAGATACATGGGGTCATCTGATCTGGATGGGAAAAGGATCATCCGAGACGACACGCAAAGTTATTGATTTTTTAAAACATAAGACGTTGATGGTAGGGGATTAAACGTAATGAAGTATTTCGGTCAAGGATGGCTAGTTATTCTCGGTGGAATTATTTTGCTTTTTGCCTCTGCGTCCTTATTTGGTGACAGTACAGTAATGGTTCCAGCCATCATTATCATATATTTATGTGCGGTCATTACGGGCTGCACATTTATGATTGTTGATGCCATTAAGGGAATAAATGAAACTAAAGAACGTAAAGAACAAAAGAGTATTAAACATCTGGATTATTGAGCAAATACAGAGGGGAAGGGAAATGAAAAACGCCCAGACCAATTTGCCTGAGCGTTTTCGGTATTAGTGATTACTCGCCTCGTCATCACGCATGAGCCATCCATCAAAATGGCGTTTCACGTAATTTTCAGCTGATTTAAAACTATCGAATGTTTCTTCTACTGGATGTGTTTTATGTGTGATCAGCCACGTTTCTCCGTCTTCAGAAAAAATCTTTGAAACTTCTTGGTATTTGTTCACGTACAAGCTGCCATCCGGATTTTCTTTCACGTTTTGCTCGTTCTTCGGTGGGTCAATTCTGCGTGCCTGTTCTTTGAATGCAGCAACTACAAATTTTTCAAATGCTTCAGGAGTCATCGTTCCGCCAGAGGCTTTTGGATGACCACCACCACCGTATTGTTTCGCATAAATCGAGCAATCTACTTCGTCATGAATCGTACGTAAACCGATTCGTTTGTTTGCGATATTTAGAATCACGATTAAATCCAAATGAGGATTTTCGCGATTAATTTCATTCCCGAGCTCAGAATGATAACGTTCAGCGTGCAATACACCAATCTTATACGTTTTCTCCTCAGAACCTTCACCTAAGGACCACGTATCCCAAATTTCTACCATTTGACGCTGTTTTTTCTTAATGTAGTCAGAGATGTTTGCTTCTTCTAAATCAAGAATCGTCGTTTCTGTTTCAGAAAATTCGAAGCTATCCCCTTTTAAGCGTTCCATGATCCGCTCTTCAAACTGATCAGGAGGGAGGATGAAGAATAAATCATTCAAGCGTTTTGCTTCGGCCTTCTCATCAAACCATTCCCACGTGTCATAAAGTCTCACTAACTCGACATATTCTTGAAGAGCGCCTGTTTGTTTCAATTTTCCGTTCTCTACTAAATATTCATAGAATAGAGAAGTTGCACATGTAAGACGATCATCGTCATAACGAACTTGTACATGCCCCCAGTCAAAACCGTTGAAATGCAAAGCTGTTGTATGGTGGTCGATCAATTTGACCTTACCGCCTGCGTTAGAGCGTTCGTCTAAACGCATCATTAACTCTTCATTAACAGCAATATCTGTAATAATAATTTCTGTTTTTCGTTCTTTCGGATTATCTAACAGCATTTCTACGCGATCGTTAATCGTTCCATGTGAACAATACGATATTTTGCAGTTGTCTCCAAAAGCTAGCTGCGCCAAATAGCCGCAAGATTTTCCGTCTAAATCATTATGTGAAAATAAATGAATCATGTCAGTATCCTCTCTATTTTGCTCTCTGTCTAGAGTATCGTCATAATGCCGAAAGTTCAACCTAAAAAAACATTTACAAAAGCTGGAATTAGGTAGAAAATGGTAAGTGGAGTGTGAAAGTTCTTAGTACTGGGGGTTAGTTTATGAAAGATTTTCTGAAAATATTTCAGAATCGAAATTTTACCAAGCTGTTTTTTGCAGGATTTACTTCTACGATGGGCAGCATCATTGGTGTTACTGCGTTCATGTTTTATTTGCTCGATAAATTTGGAGAACAGCCTATATATGCGACCATGGCAGAACTGATGTATTCACTGCCAACTTTAGCTGTCTTTTTTATTGTAGGTGTTTTGGCAGATCGAATGGATCGTCAAAAGATTGCTTTATATTGTGACTGGCTCTGTGCAGCGCTAAGTCTGGCATTGATGGGAGCGATCTGGCTGGACTGGATGCCGCTCGTGTTTGCGATTCTGTTCTTGCGAAGCGCAGTCGGAAAGTTCTTTTTCCCGGCCGATCAGGCGATGGTACAAGGGATTTTATCGAAAGACGAATATGCCATTTCAGCAGGGCTTAATCAAATGGTAGGAAGTATGTTCATGCTGTTCGGCAACATGATTGCTATTTTTATTTATTGGTCTGTTGGTATTCAAGGAGCAATTGCTTTTGATCTCGTTACATACATCATCTCTGCATTGTTGATCACGAGCATGAAAATAAAAGAAGATGTTCGTTTGCCAAACGGAAATCATAAGTTTAAAGATATTAAAGTCGGAATGGTATGGAAAGACTTTGCTGGTGGCTTTGCCTATATTAAAAGCTCAAAATTATTGCTCTCTCTGATTCTTGGCTTTTTCATGTTCGGTGTTGTAAATGGCGGATTGTCTGTAATGCCAGCCTTTATCATGAAATACAAATTAGCACCGGATAATTATGAACAAATGATGATTTGGATGGGAATTGTCTTTGGGATTTCAGTTCTTGTTGGAAGTGTTCTTTGTTCGATGGCTGCCAAAAAGATAAAGCTTTCCACTGCTATCATATGGGGCCTTTTCGGAGGCGGGCTTAGTCTTGCGGCATGTGCCTTAGCAGAAAATGTTTGGGTGTTCTTGGGAATTACAGCCATCACCGGACTATCAATCCCACTCGTTAATATCGGGATCGGCGGGTGGCTGCCTAAAATTGTAGACCCTAAAATGATGGGAAGGGTGCAAGGCTGGATTACACCATTAATGATGCTGTCACAAACAGTTACGCTTATGTTAATAGGATTGTTCTTCCCAAAAATTTTAACTGTTGAGTCACTGTTTTATGTAGTTGGCGGTTCGCTGGTAATCGTAGGTTTGTTTTATATGATGACATTACCGAAATATGAAAAAGAAGAAATAGATGCAGAGAAAAAAGTTGCAGCAGCTGAAAAAATCCCAGTATAAAAAGGAGTTTTGCTATAGTGAAAGTGTTTGCAGATATTTTCAAAAATCGTGCATTTACAAGACTTTTCATTGGCAACACGATCTCACAGCTTGGGAGTGTTATTGCTGGTACAAGTTTTATGCTTTACTTGTTAGACAGATTCAGTGATCAGCCAGCCTATGCCTCTGTGGTTGAACTGATGTACGCATTACCGATGCTTGCCGTATTTTTGTTAATCGGTGTTTTTGCAGATCGTCTTGATCGCCAAATGATTGTAACGAATTGCAACTGGATAAACGGGATAATATGCTTTTTGATGCTAGGAACGATTTATATGGATTGGATATATGTCACTTTTGGATTGTTGTTTATTGGTACAGCGATTAACAAGTTTTTTAATCCGGCTATGTATGGGTTGATCCAAGGGATTTTGAAGGAAGACGAGTATGCGACCTCATCTGGACTTACTCAAATGGTTCAAGCTGTATTTATGCTTTTTGGGAACTTAATCTCTGTTTATCTTTATTGGCTGTTTGGTATTTATGGTGCCATCATGATCGATGCAGTAACGTATCTTGCTGCTGCATTATTGATTTTTTCGAGCAGTATGCCTGAAAAAGCGAGGATTCCGAATGGTTTACATCGACTAAGGGATTTAAAGATTAAAATGGTATGGAATGACTACAAATTAGGTTTTAAATATATTACTGGATACAAACTGTTATTGTTTATGATTGCCGGTGCTTCTATGTTCGGTATCGTAAACGGCGGATTTTCGGTCATGTGGGTGTTTATTTTAAAGTACAAACTGACGCCTGAAACATATGAGCAGATGCTGATTTATTTAGGAATCGTGTTCGGGGTAGCCGTTATGTTTGGCAGTTTCATTGGAACTTTGATATCTGGAAAGATAAAATCACATATTCTTGCTACCTTGGGCATTTTTCTGATGGGTATCTCAATCTGTATTATCGCTTTATCCAGCAATGTACTTAGCTTCTTCATCTATTGTGCGATTTGCGGTATGTTTTTACCGCTCGCGAATATAGGTTTTGGCGGATGGATGCCAAGGGTAGTAGACAAAAAGATGATGGGCCGTGTGCAAGGGTGGATCAACCCTGTGCAAATGCTTCTTCAGTCATTGACCCTTTTGTTCATTGCCATGTTCTATCCAAAGTTGTTTTCGATCGAAACACTGTATTATCTGGTTGGCGGGGTTATGATCATTGTTGGGTTATTTTATGCCGTAACCATACCTGCACTTGTAAAAAAAGATGAAGAAAAACGGGCAGCAATGGAAGCAAGTGAAAAAATTCCAGCGACTTCATAGCTTAAAAAAAGTGGAGAAAGTAACGAACCCCTTATATAATGAAAAGCGGAGGGGAAGTTATGTCTTTATTTCAAACCATATTGTTCTGGTTCTTCGTTTTTTTACCGGTTATTTTATTTCTCATTGCACTTGCGAGAACGTCGTGGGTTATGATTATTGTTAGTTTGTTATTTGCACTGCCGCTTGTCTTTTTCGTGAGCTGGATCACCGACCATTATGGAGCTGTGATTGTCGTGTTAGTTTTCCATATTGTAACGGGTGTATGGCTCTGGACAAAGCGGCAGCGTCTGGATTTTTAAAAAGAACAGTAAGATTCTGCAGGTTGTATGAGCAGGATCTTTTTTTTGACTTTGTAAGGTGCGAGACACCTACAGGAAAAAGGCTTCATAGCACATCACGAGAGGTTACCACAAAGAGGGGAAACTTAACGTAAACTGCGTGTTAGTATTTATTGACGTTTTCTTCCTTTATGACTAGACCTAATTTTTTAGCTAAATAACCGGTTGTACTTGCTTGTATGATGATGGTCATTAATATTGCCACAAATGTTACAGAGGCAATTGCTTCAGCATGCTTGATTCCAGAGGCTACAATCATTGCCGAAAGTGCTGCAGGAATCACCCCGGTCTCACGAACCCAGAACATGAAAAATATCTCCCTCCAATTCCATTTTGCTTTCCGGTCGGGAAGTGCACAAATTAATACAATGAGCGGTCGAGCGATGAACATGGATATTAAGACTATTAAAATGCTTTGCCACCAGAAATTCTTAAATATATTGAAATTCACTTGAGTGCCAAGGAACATGAAAATTAATGTTCGCATCAACAAGGTGAGAGTATCTGAAAAATGAAAGATACTGATGTTGGTGTTCTTTGAAATTTTCAAGCGTAAAATCTGTGGATTGCCGGTAATAATACCTGCAGCAAAAGTTGCCATAAACCCGCTAGCATTCACGTTGACTGCAATCAGATAAGAGAATATGGCTGTTACAAAAGTTACGATTGCGCCGTGATTACGAAAAATACCAACCCTATAATTAGAGATTAATAAAACTGCCAGAATACCCATAGCAATTCCTACGAGCAAACCGCCTCCTGCTTCCTGAACAAATTTCCAGGTCGTTGCACTAGCAGAGAATTTAGTTTCTCCTAAAATGACTCCAAGAACAGTAAAAGTTAATATGGATGCTGTAGCATCGTTGAAGGCTGATTCACTTTCTACAGTCTGCCTGACTTTTTCCTTTACATGGACTTGTTTAAAGACAGGAATTAACGTGGCAGGATCCGTAGAGGAGTTGATTGAGCCGAGAAGAAGCGCATAAAGCAAGGGTATCCCCAATAAATAAACACTTGCATACGCAAGAATTCCTGCTGTAATAAACACGCCGAGGATGGCTAATAAGGAAATTGAGATCCAAACTTTTTTTAAGATGGAGATTTCTATTGCTCTTCCGCCCTCAAATAGAATCAATACAGAACCTAGAACAATAATAAATTGATATACTACAGAGTCACTAGGCTGAACGATAATGTTCAATCCTGCAGGTCCTGCCAAAATCCCGATGATAATATAGAGAGCAACATCTGGTATCTTAATCTTTTCTGCAATTTTTATGGCCAGAAGACCAAATATAAAGACAAGTGTAATCATTAATAACTCATGGTGAACGATCTCCATTACTTTAGTTTCCATTATGCAAGCTCCTCACTTCAATCCTTAAATTAATATGGACGATATTAAACAGAATTATTTTCGGGTGTAACGGTGAAAATAAGGGGTATTCTCTATTCATAATGTTTGTACTTAAGGAAGGTGCTCAATGATTGGACTAAAAAAAATACCGAAACGTGTTGTTATTACACCTCCCAAAATGTTTGTTCTTGGATTTGCAATCATTATTCTACTGGGAAGTTTTTTACTCAGTTTACCGATAGCTACCCAAAATGGTGAGGGGTTAAACTGGTTGAATGCCTTATTCACCGCTACATCTGCTACTTGTGTAACAGGATTGGTAGTCGTAGATACTGAAACCACTTTTTCTTTGTTCGGTCAAATTGTCATTCTTTCACTTATTCAAGTGGGGGGGCTGGGATTCATGACCTTTGCTACTTTTTTAGCATTGTTAGTGAGAAGAAAGATTTCATTTAGGCAAAGGCTTCTTTTACAGGAATCGCTAAACTCTTCGTCGACCCAGGGTATTGTAAAACTAGCTAGGACCATTCTTTTCTTTACATTGGTTGCTGAAGGGATTGGAAGTCTCTTATTAGCAATACGCTTTTCATTCGATATGCCGATAAAGAAAGCTGTATATTTTGGCATCTTTCACGCAGTTTCGAATTTTAACAATGCTGGTTTCGATATTATGGGGAATTTTAAAAGTTTCACAGGCTATGTGGAAGACCCGGCCGTAACATTAGTGGTTTGCATTCTTATTATTCTTGGCGGAATTGGTTTTATAGTTGTAAGCGATGTATACGAAAATAGGTCTTTTAATAAGCTGACCTTACATACCAAGGTAGTTCTTTCGACAACAGCCATTTTGCTGGCAGCAGGAACGGTTCTCGTCTTTATTCTGGAATTTAATAATCCTAAAACTCTGCAGCCTTTGTCGATAGGAGGAAAAATTCTTGCCTCATTTTTTCAATCTGTTACTCCAAGGACAGCAGGTTCTAACACATTGAATATACCTGATCTTACTATATCTACTCTATTTCTAACGATCATTTTGATGTTTATTGGTGCTTCCCCAGGATCTACAGGTGGAGGTATTAAAACAACTACTTTCGCAACCTTGCTTGGTGCAGCGTGGGCACAGATTACAGGAAAAAGAGACGTGGAGTTCTTTCGTTTCCGCATTATCCCTACCATGATTTACAAATCGCTAACGATTACTCTGATCGCCATGCTTTTAGTGATCGTAGTTACTATGTTCCTGTCCATTACAGAAAAGACTAATAATTTTCTAATGATATTTTTTGAAACGGTCTCAGCCTTCGGAACTGTGGGGCTCTCAATGGGATTAACCCCTGAATTAACTTCATTTGGAAAGATTATTATCGCCTTGACGATGTTCATCGGAAGGTTAGGTCCTCTTACTGTGGCTATAGCGTTGGCAGAACAAAATGAAAAAGAAAACTATCGCCGTCCAAAAGGAAAGTTTATGATCGGCTAACACGAAAGCGAGGGAAAAATGTATGAGTAAACAATATGCGGTAATTGGATTAGGTAGATTTGGTTCAAGCTTGGCACAATCATTAACACAAGAAGATAACGAAGTGCTTGGCATCGATATCAATGAGGAAAGAATAGAAGAGAACCGTGAAGCAGTAAGGCATGGTGTAATAGCAGACAGTACGGATGAACAAGCGATGAAAAGTCTTGGAATCCGAAACTTCGATGTCGTTATCGTCGCTATTGGTGACAATATGCAGGCAAGCATTTTATCGGTAGTCGTATTAAAAGAGCTGGGAGTGAAGCACATTGTCGCAAAAGCACTGAGTAAACACCACGGACTCATACTTTCAAAAGTAGGTGCAGATGACGTTGTCTATCCTGAGAGGGACATGGGTCAGCGCATTGCACAGAAACTTATGAGCCCGAGTATTATCGAATTCATTAAGTTATCAGATGAATATAGTATTGAAGAGGTCAGGATTTCGGCAAATATAACAGGGAAATCTCTAATAGAGCTCGATATCAGAGCACGATTCAATGTAAACGTCATTGCAGTTCGTTATTCGAATAATTCTGTTAAAATCTCCCCTGAACCAGATTACCGTTTAAAGGAAGATGATGTTCTCGTTGTAATTGGCAAAAACGATGATTTGAAAGAATTGGAAAAATTTAACGCAAAATAATTTGGTTGATTCCGCTATCCATTAGCGGGATTTTTGCTTGTTGGAGCTGCAACTTGCACTTCCATCAACTTTCAAAAGCAGGCAATAAAATTTCTGAAGCATTTAACTGCTTACATCTGATGGTTGTATAAACTTACACAGATGTAATTATCAGAAAAAATAATTTATTAATTTTTTTATAAAAATGGGTATTCAGAAGAAAATAAAAGTAAATATGCTTTAATTTTAGTAAAAAACGATATATTAGCTGTAAATAAATCAAATAAATAAGATTTTCGGGGTATTTATTTGCTTTACAACATAAAAAACGAGGAGTAATATAATCCTTATCTTAAATCTTTAAATTTTTTCCATGTTCGCTGAGTCCATTTTTTGGAGCGGAGGAACCAACGGCTCGTACTGAGTCAGGGGTGAAACTTTTACAAGTCGGGCGACTCTTGCCGTCCGAACCCGTCAGCTAACTTCGTAAGCGTGGTAGGAGAGAGAAGGTGAATTTTTTAGAAAAGCAGTCACATTTTAAAAACCGAAGATTATAATATCATGCGTCTTTATCGCTTAATTCCTGAATAACAGGAAGCGGGGGAACCAATCGCAGTCCTTAGTGGCTGCATGGGGTGAATCTCGAGAGATCGAGTAGGGCTACTCTCAAGCCCGAATCCGTCAGCTAACTCCGTAAGCGTTCAGAGAGAGGCAACAAATTTCGTGTGTTTACACGCTTATTCAAGTATGTGTAGAAGCCGCGAGAAGAGTTCCTCTTCCGCAGGCTTCTTTTTTGTTGCCTTTTTTTTGAAAATGGAGGAATTGACAATGACAAATGAACCTGGAAATATCCTCATTATGTTTCCAGACAAAGTTTCTGAAGCATTTATTACAAAACTTAAAATGTGTGATTATTACACATCGATTGTGTCGTGTGTGCCGAACAGCTATGAAGCAAATAGACTTTTGAATGCTGGCTTTCATAGTGTTTATGTCATGAACTACAGTGACAAGCGGAAACTGATCGAGATGGTAGGACCATTCATACAAAAAATCATCATAGTTGAATCAGGATTTTTAGAATGCTGCCAAACAATTGAACTCATTCGCAGTGTCTATACCATTCCTGTATATGTGATCAAAACGGATACACTGTATATTACGAGAGTTTACAAGGAGCTTGGAGCCGATTATGTGATCCATAACAAGACAGGTAACATCCAATTTTTGCTTACTTCATAAGACGAATGGAGGGACATGGATGAAGTTAAGTCCGAACGAAATTGAATTAATTTTATTAAAAGCAAAAAAAGAACAATTAAATGCCTATCAAGCAAGTATGATTCAAAATGGTCTCTCTAATTGGTCTGTTCAGCTAAGCACAATTAGGAAAGGATAAACAAGGGCAGAAGGGAGATTGTTATTCTCCCTTACAGCTATTTTTTTTTGACAGGCAGGGATTTGGAATGGGAGCAGAGTCAGTAGTTTTGTTGCCCAATAGGTTATCTATAGGGCAAATTAATGAGTTTGTAAACGCTGCTGGTACTTTTGAGAGTGAAATACTCTTTTTATATCAAGGGATACAAATTAATGCAAAAGGCTTACTTGGGATAAATCTATTTTTCCTGTCTCACTATTCAAAAGATCAACACGAACCAATAACACTGATCGTTGAAGGAAGTGATGCCCAAGAAGCGATAAAAAGTTTAGCTATGATGTTAACCGGTTTTAGAAAAAAGTAGAATCTTAAGGTTATTTAGGGAGGTAGTTTCATTGCTTGATATTTATATGGCACTTACGCTTGCTGCATCATTTGTGATATTTACTGGCTTTATCAAATGGTGTGACACAGTTGTCGGAAGTGGGGAAGAAAAATGATAATTACCGCGATTTTAACTGGCGGAGTTTTTCTTTATTTAGTCTACGCTCTTATCAATCCAGAAAAATTTTAAAAGAAGAATGATTAAAGGATTTATTTAGGAGGAACAATTTCATGGGAGTTTTACAAATTGCTATCGTGATCCTGTTATTGCTTCTGATCGTCAAACCGCTTGGAAGTTATATCTATCACGTGTTTTCAAACAAACCCAATAAAACGGATAAAATTTTTAGTCCATTTGAAAAAATAATCTATGCCATTAGCGGGTTAAAAGACAGGCCAGGAATGACGTGGAAAAAATATACGATCTCATTATTATTGACAAATATCGTATTAGTTGCAGTCGGTTATCTCATACTTCGTATACAAAAGGGATTGCCTCTAAACCCAAGCAACATCGATAGCATGGAACAAACTTTATCATTTAATACGATTGTAAGCTTTATGACGAATACTAACTTGCAGCATTATAGTGGAGAAACAGGTCTATCGTACTTTTCGCAGATGTCGGTCATCATGATGATGATGTTTACCTCAGCGGTTACAGGAATCGTTGTGGCGATTGCTTTTATTCGTGGAATTACGAGCAAAGGAAATACGATTGGAAATTTCTATGAGGATTTTGTAAAAGGACATACGAGATTGCTTATTCCAATGGCTGTAGTAGTCACTCTTATATTTGTAGGATTAAAAGTTCCTCAAACATTGGACGGAACGATCAAGCTTACAACGCTAGATGGAGCCAAACAAGAAATTGCAACAGGTCCGGTAGCTTCTTTAGTATCTATTAAACACTTAGGAACAAACGGCGGAGGATTCTTCGGTGTTAACTCTTCACATCCATTTGAAAATCCAAGTCCGTTAACAAACGTACTGGAAATATTATCGATGTGGTGTATTCCAGCAGCATTGACTTACACATACGGCCGTTTTGCAAGAAACCAAAAGCAGGGTTGGGTTATTTTCGCAGCTATGGCTATTCTTTTTATCGCCTTTTTATCTTTAATCTATATTTCCGAAAGCAATGGAAATCCTGCGTTGAATGCAATGGGTCTTTCTTCTGAACAAGGTAGTATGGAAGGAAAAGAAGCACGTTTTGGCATTGCGCAGTCTGCGTTGTTTAGTACGGTAACGACTGCAGCGACAACAGGAACGGTAAACAACATGCATGACACATTAACACCGCTTGGCGGCATCACACCATTGTCTCTGATGATGCTTAACACCGTATTCGGCGGAGATGGTGTTGGACTTGTGAACATGCTTATGTACGCGATCATCGGGGTGTTCATCTGCGGATTAATGGTAGGACGTACACCGGAATTTTTAGGAAGAAAAATTGAACCAAAAGAAATGAAGCTCATAACGGTAGCATTGTTAGCCCATCCGCTGATTATTCTTGGACCAACTGCTTTAGCTTTTATGACAGAGCTTGGAAAAGTAGCCATCAGCAACCCGGGATTCCATGGAATCTCACAAGTGCTGTACGAATATACATCAGCAGCAGCAAACAATGGTTCAGGATTTGAAGGACTTGGTGATAATACACCATTCTGGAACATTACGACAGGTCTCGTTATGCTGTTTGGACGCTATATATCTATTATTGCCTTGCTTGCTGTAGCGGGATCACTTGTTAAGAAACAACCTGTTCCTGAAACCATTGGAACATTTAAGACAGATAATATGCTTTTCGTAGGTATTCTAGTTGGTGCCGTGCTCATCATCGGTGCGTTAACATTCTTACCGGTTATCGCACTCGGCCCAATAGCAGAATACTTGTCGATCCGTTAATAGAGAGGTGCAGAAAAAAATGAATCAAAAACAAAGTATGAGTTCTGGCCTCATAAGCCGGGCCATTATAGATAGTTTTGTAAAATTAAATCCGATTGCGATGATGAAAAATTCGGTCATGTTTGTCGTAGAAATTGGAACATTCCTTGTTCTGCTCATGTTGATTATGCCTAAGCAATTTGGTGCAGAAGGACGTTTTGGTTATAACTTGGCCGTATTCTTAATCCTTCTGTTTACAATTCTTTTTGCAAACTTTGCTGAAGCTTTAGCTGAAGGCAGGGGTAAAGCTCAAGCAGATAGTTTGAAGAAAACGAAAAAAGGAACGATGGCAAAAAAGGTAACGAAATCAGGAGCTTTTAAACAAGTTTCCTCAGAAGAGCTAAGAAAAGGGGACATCGTTTTTGTAGAAATGGGAGATATGATTCCAGGTGACGGTGAGATTATTGAAGGTCTTGCTTCCATTGATGAATCTGCCATTACAGGAGAATCAGCACCTGTCATTAAAGAAGCTGGCGGAGATTTTAGTTCGGTTACGGGCGGAACGAAAGTAGTCAGTGATTCGATTAACGTCAGAATTACAGCGGACCCGGGTGAATCGTTCCTCGATAAAATGATTGCACTTGTAGAAGGAGCGAAACGTCAAAAGACTCCTAACGAAATAGCTCTTAATATCTTGCTTGTTACGTTAACTATCATCTTTTTACTCGTTGTCGTAACACTTATACCTATTGCAGGTTATGCAGGAATTAAGTTAGAAGTATCAACGTTGATTGCCTTGCTCGTCTGTTTGATCCCTACTACAATTGGCGCATTACTGTCAGCAATCGGTATTGCCGGAATGGACCGCGTAACCCGCTTCAATGTTCTTGCCATGTCAGGTAAAGCGGTTGAGGCTGCTGGTGATATTAATACGATTATCTTAGATAAAACAGGTACGATCACGTTTGGTAACCGCTTAGCGGCAGAGTTTATTCCAGTAGGGTGGTCAACGAACAAAGAACTTACGGAAATGGCTGTTGTTACATCGCTGTTTGATGAAACTCCAGAAGGCCGTTCTGTATTAGAACTGGCAAAGAAACAAGGTACTTCAATCAATGGTTCACAATACGAAGCTGGAGAAATCATCCCATTCACTGCTGAAGAAAGAATGAGCGGTATTGATTTAAATGATTCTAGATATCGTAAGGGTGCAGTTGATTCCATTATTAAGTTCGTACAAAAACAGGGTGGAGAGATTCCTGAAGATCTAAAAACTAAAAGTGATGAGATTGCAAAAAAAGGCGGTACTCCTCTTGCTGTTTGTCTGAATGATAAGATCTTTGGTCTGATTTATTTAAAAGATACGGTTAAGCCAGGAATGCGTGAACGTTTTGACGAACTTCGTAAAATGGGAATCAAAACGATCATGTGTACAGGAGATAATCCTTTAACAGCTGCAACGATTGCTAATGAAGCAGGGGTTGACAATTTTATTGCCGAATCAAAACCTGAGGATAAAATACGTGTCATTCGTGAAGAACAGCAAAAAGGTAAGCTCGTTGCCATGACTGGTGACGGTACAAACGATGCGCCGGCGTTGGCACAAGCTGACGTAGGTCTTGCCATGAACTCTGGTACGATTGCAGCGAAGGAAGCTGCAAACATGGTGGATCTCGATTCAGATCCTACAAAAATTATTGAAGTCGTAGCGATTGGAAAGCAGCTTCTTATGACACGAGGCTCACTGACAACGTTCAGTATCGCGAATGATATTGCAAAGTATTTTGCGATTATTCCTGCGATGTTTACTGTAGCTATCCCTGAAATGGAAGCACTGAACGTTATGAGATTACACTCACCAACGAGTGCTATAATTTCAGCCTTAATCTTTAATGCCATCATTATTCCGCTCTTGATTCCTTTAGCGATGAAGGGTGTAAAATATGTGCCGATGAGCGCTAACAAATTGTTGTACAAAAATATTATGATTTACGGTGTCGGCGGAATACTTGTTCCATTTATCGGAATAAAGTTAATTGATATGTTCGTAAGTATATTCATGTAATGAAAAATGAAACTGGAGGGTTTATCCTTGTTTAAAATAGTCAGATTATCTCTTTTGATGATTGTATTATGTGGAATAATATACCCACTAGCAATGACAGGGATTGCACAGGCTTTTTTCCCTTCTCAGGCAAATGGGAGTTTAATTAAAAATAGCGATGGGAAAGTCGTTGGTTCAGAATTAATCGGACAAAATTATAAGAGTCCGCAATATTTCCAAGGACGAGTTTCTTCTATTGAAAATAATGGTGCTGCAACTGGATCGAACAACTACGCTCCATCTAATGAAGACATGTTGAAAAGAATAAAAGATTCGATCAATGCCTTGAAGAAAGAAAATCCTGAACTTAATACAAAAGATATACCTGTTGATCTCATTACTAATTCAGGTTCCGGACTTGATCCGCACATTTCTGTAAAAGCAGCAGAGTTCCAAGTAGACCGTATCAGTAAAGAAACGGGAATAGCAAAACCAGAACTATTAGCAATGATTAAAGATTCTACGGAAAATAGAAGTTTAGGAGTCTTTGGAGAACCTCGTGTGAATGTGCTGAAACTCAATATGAAAGTCCATGATGCTATCAAATAATCAAAAGAACCTCGGTCTTTTCAACGGCCGGGGTATTACTCTTGTTTGGAGGATTGACATGTTTCCAGAGTACAGACGAAAAACGCCTGAAGAAATTCTGCAAGAAATCGAACGCCTTAAAAGAGGGAAGTTAAAAGTTTATATCGGGTCAGCTCCAGGGGTCGGCAAAACGTATCGTTTATTGCAAGAAGCGCATGAGTTAAAAGCTGAAGGTATTGACGTTGTAATAGGGTTGATCGAAACACACAATAGAAAAGATACAGCTAATTTAATCGGTGAAATGGAGACCATTCATAAAAAAAAGATCAATTATAAAGGTCGTATATTAGAGGAAATGGATACAGCCGCCATTATCAGACGTGCGCCAGATGTTGTTATTGTCGATGAACTAGCACATACAAATGTTCCAACCTCACCAAATGAAAAAAGGTATATGGACGTAGAAGAAATTTTACAAGCAGGAATTAATGTATTATCAGCAGTTAACATTCAGCATCTTGAAAGTCTTCATGACATTGTAGAACAAATTACAGGTATTAAAGTGAGAGAACGTATTCCTGATCATGTTCTGCATCAAATGGCGAATGAAATTATTTTAATAGATGTAACACCAGAAATTTTAAGAAAAAGATTAGCTGAAGGAAAAATTTACGACATGAGTAAGATTGAACAAGCTCTAACTCATTTTTTTACAAGCAGTAACCTTGGTGCATTAAGAGAACTTTCATTAAGAGAAGTGGCAGATGACGTTGACGAGCGAATCGCAAAAGCCAAAATTCAGAATGGAAAAACCGGACCTACTGGTGTCCATGAGAAAATTATGGTCTGTGTACAATACGGTGGAAATGCAGAAAAATTAATTCGCCGAGGGTGGCGAATTGCCAACCGGCTTAAAACAGACCTGTTAATACTTCATGTTACAAATGAGGCATCCATGAACATATCAGCAGAAGACAGAAAAAAAATTCAAGAATGGAAAAAGCTGGCTACACAATTTAACGCAAGATTTATTGCGGAACAAACAGGAAAAAGAACGATTGCGGAAACGATACGAGATGTAGCGGTTGATAATGGAATCACCCAAATAATATTAGGTCAATCTGCCAGAAGCAGATGGGAAGAGATAACTAAAGGATCAATCGTAAATAATATTATGAGATATGCGTCGGGAATTGATATTCATATTGTCGCTGATCAAAAAGAAAAAGAAGTATAGAGAGGGAAAACAAATGAATATAGCATTTTTTCTTTTGCCCAAAAAAGAGGTTGTATGTCTCAAAGCTGAGTCTACCATTCGCCAGACACTAGAGAAGATGGAGTTCCATAGATATACGGCTGTACCGGTTTTAGACGAGAAGGGGAGATACGTTAAAACCATTACAGAAGGTGATCTTTTATGGAAAATAAAAAATACTGACCAACTATCCTTTCAAACGAGTGAACGTTTTTATATTAAAGACATTGAAGTGAATAGAGATTATCAGCCCGTTCATATAGATGCAGAGATGGAAGATTTAATGTCACTAGTTGCTGTACAAAACTTTGTACCTGTTGTGGATGATAATGAAATTTTTATCGGCATTATTCGGAGAATGGATATTATTGAATATTTTAATAAAAAAGGTTCTTTAAAATAAATCAGACCGGCTGGATATATCCAGCCGGTCTAGTCATGTAAAATGGAATGGAAGACAATTAATTATCTCTAAACCACCCTTTTCTAATGAACCAAAGTATCATTAGAACGCCAATTGTTAACATGACCCCAAGAATCATGAAATAACCATTTTCCCATTTAAGTTCAGGCATGTTCTCAAAGTTCATCCCGTATATCCCTGCGATGAAAGTCAAAGGCATAAAGATCGTTGTGATGACAGTTAGTGTCTTCATAATTCTGTTCATTCGAAAAGAATTAATGGAAATATAATTGTCTCTAATTTCAGAAGTGAGCTCTTGATTGGACTCAATCATATGATTGAGTTTTATTAAATGATCATGAACATCTCTAAAGTATGCCATCTTTTTATTTGAAATAGGCAGCTTTTTAGATTCTGTCACTCGATATAATAATTCTCGCATCGGGATAATTGTCTTTCTAAGTTTGATCAACTCGCTTCTAACGGTAAAGGTTTCTTGAATGACGGTTTGATCGGATGATTTAAAGGTCCCTTCGATCGAAAGGATCTGATCCTCAATTTGTTGCAGGACAGGAAAGTAAGTATCTACAAGTTTATCCAAAATCTTATGCGTGATTTCCGTAGGTCCGATTTGAGAAACGTTTTTTACTTTTTGAAGTGTGTCCCATAGTTGATCGATTTCAGCAACCTGAACAAGGTGGAAAGAGACTACGAAATTTTCTCCCCAAAAAATATCAACTTCATGGGGTTCTAAGGTCTGCTGGTCCAATGCATGAACGACAAAAAAGCTGTGGTCTTCGTAATATTCTAATTTCGGACGCTGTATATAATATAAACAATCTTCTACTGCTAATGGGTGGAAGTTGAAAAAATCTGTAAGAAGCTCGCTTTCGCTAACCTTAGGATTGCTAATATCTACCCAATACCATTTAATATTATTATTTTTTAATTCTTCGATTGGCGGATTTAACAATAGTTTATTTTGATAATCAACAGCTAGTATTCGAATCATAATGTCTCCTATCAATAGTTGGATAGTATAAAAGTATTCACTATTTGAACTTTTTCTAAAACATTATTGCATACATATGATTGAAATGGCTAACAAAAAACGACCGGCTGGGTGGGCCGGTCTCGCTGGTGGGGAGGTTAGTCGTTGGAAATTCTAACCTATCTCTAGAATAATGCGAACAAACGTTCTTGTCAATCGAAATAAAATTTAAAACTCGTAAAATTATCTATGAAAAAACAAGACCTGAATTTTTACGGTCTTGTTTTATTTACTACTATGGCTTTCCCAAAAAATCGAAAAGGTAGTTCCTTGTGGTGAGCTTTTCTTTAAGATTAGATCTGCATTCATTGCTTTAGCCAGCATTTTACTAAAAGGCAAGCCTAAACCAAGTCCTCTTACTTTTAGCTTTTTCTTCTCGCCGCGAAAAAATCTTTCAAAAACATATGGTTGTTCTTTATCTGGAATTCCTGATCCAGTGTCTTTTACATCAATCGAATGCTCGGTTAATGAGACGGTAATCGAACGATGTTCACTTAAAGCGTGGTAAGAGTTGTTTAATAGATTGATTAAAATCTGCTGCAGACGAAGCGGGTCGGTTTCTCTAAAAATAGGCTTGTTAGGTAGTTGGACATGCCATTCTATATCCTCATTCAAGGTCACTTTCCATTGATGTGCGATGTCTTCCACAAGTTTATTCATGTTGCATTTTTCATTTCGGATCGTGAATGCACCTGCTGATAAGGAATTAAAGTTTAATAGATCCTCTATCATGGTTTGAAGGCGATGCACTTCTTTAAGTGAGATATCTAAGAATTCATTTCGTTCTTCTCCCGTAACAATGCCATCTCTTACAGCTTGGATCAGACCGCTGATCGAAGTGACAGGTGTTTTTAAATCGTGTGTAACACCCGCGAGCAGTTCGGCACGAAGTTTTTCTAACTGTGTTAAACGAATCGTCATTTCTTTAAAAGAAGATAATAAATCATATAATTCCTGTTCTTTAGCATCTGTATGAAGCTGAACCTCGTAATTTCCTTCTTTAATCTGTGATGCCGCATGGGCAACATCCTGAATAGGTTTTACGATTTTTTTGGAAAGAAGATAGATGACAGCCCATCCTAAAAGTCCGAGCCCGAGTAATAAAATAATCAATAAACGGTATTCTTGATTAATATTCGTTAAGTCTGAAGCTTCCTGCATGACGACTACCCAACCTGCTTGATTGTTTTCATAATAGACGGGCTTTTTGACAGCATAAACAAGCGTATCATTTACATCTAATTTCTGAACGGTGCTGTCGTTGTTTAGTAATTTTTTTGGAATCCTGCGAATGTCTTGCAGTGGCAAACCATCGAATCCAGGCTGTTTTCTAGGTGGTCTGCCATTAAGAACTCTGCCTTTGAGGTCGGTAATAAAAAGCTCTGGCTGTTTTTCCATTTGAAGGACACTGGCACGTTCTTCAAGCCGTCTGTTGAATAAACCAAAATCACTATTCCGGTCGGAATGAGAGATGCGGTCAGCTGTTTCAACCGCCAAGTATTCCATGATGTTCAATCGGTTATCCAGCGTCGTATTTCTGATCCACCATAATGAACCAGCAGCTAGAATAAGAAGTCCAGCAATAAGAGTGATCAGATACCTGGTTGTCCAATATTTTAATAGTGTTGTTCGCTTCTTATGATTCATAAACACAGAATTGATACCCCAATCCTCGAAGTGTACGAATTTCTCCTTGTGAGTTCGGCCATTTTGCCAGTGCCTGGCGAATACGTTTAATGGCTAGATCTACAGCCCTGTCGCTTCCGTCGTAATCAAGTCCCCAAACGTTCTCAATCAGATTATCACGTGTTAATGTCCGGTTAGGACGTGTTGCTAAAAATATAAGCAGGGAAAGGTCTTTTGGTGTTAATACCACTGGTTCACCGTTCATTTTGACAACATGCGAGTCCAGATTGATACTTAGGCTGCCATATTGTTTCGTGTTTTCAGTATCCAGTACATTTGCTGAGCGGCGAAGGACCGCATTAATTCGTGCAACAACTTCTTCTCCGATAAAGGGCTTTGTTATGTAATCATCAGCACCTTGATTTAATCCTTTTAAGCGGTAATCGATGTCTCCTAATGCAGTAAGCATGATGACGGGGCAGGAACTGATTTGGCGAATGTCTTGAAGGATACTCCAGCCGTCTCTGTCCGGAAGCATAACATCGAGTAAGACGAGATGGGGCGTGTGTTTTTTGAAAATCTTAAGAGCACTTTCGCCATTAAACGCTTGCAATACCTCATGGCCCTCATGCTTCAGGTAGACCGTCAATACTCTTGATATTGTTTCCTCATCTTCCACAACTAAAATGGTTTTCAAAATCCGCCCCTCCTAATAACCCTTATGATATAAAGAAAACTAGACTGTTGATAAGCTTTTTTTCTATTAGTCCAAGTTGCCCTTATACTTTACACTTTAACATTGCAACAGCGTCGGAAAAACTTTTATTGAGCATGGTTATGAAATTTTAAAGTGCAAGAAAAATCTCCGGCAAAATAGACCGGAGATACACTTTTGAGTTACATATCATTTCCGTTGCCGGCAGGTCCATTGCCGTTCTTAAGACCATTACCGTTCATTGCTCCATTTTCATCTGCTTTCCCGCCATCGTGCGGCATACCGCCTTTGCCATGACCGCGGCCTTTATGACCTCCAGGACCAAAACCATGACCGAACCCTTTTCCGCCGAATCCGAAGAACGATTCCTCCTCCCGAAGTTCTTTTAGTTTATCAGGATTTTTGTTCTCGATGGCTTCCATCAATTCACGATTTGTTTTATCGGTTGTGGAGATTCCAAGTTCTTTCGCTAGGTTTTGTACTTTTAACTTTTGCACTTCTTGTGCGATTTCTGGAATCATTTTTCCGTCAATTGTAATGTTTAATTTTTTCGCGTCTGCTTTTACTTTCGCAGTCATCACTTCTTGTGCCACTTGTCGAATGTCTCTTCCCTCAACTTTTATGTTCATTTTTTTCGCTTCTTTCGTTATGGATGCTGTTAACACTTCTTGCTTTAATGTTTGAAGATCTTTACCATCTGTTTTAATGCCTAACTCTTTTGCTTTTTTGTTAAGTGAAGCCGTTCGAATATCCTTTCTCAATGTTTGCTCATCTTTTCCGTCAGATGAAACCCCAAGTTCCTTCGCTTCTTTTTTAAGCTGGTCTAGGCGTATATCTTGATTTAATGTTTGAGCATCCTTATTTGAAGTTGTTATACCGAGCGATTTTGCTTTTTTCTGCAGTTTGGCAAGTTGAATTTCTTCAGCTAACTTATCGATCGTCTTTCCAGAGGTGGTGATCCCTAACCCTTTTGCTTCTTTTTTGATCTGTGCATCACGTATTTCTTTTATAAGGGTTTCTCCATCTTTGCCGCTTGTACTGATTCCTAATTTCTTGGCCTTCTTGAGAATTTCATCTGAATTGCCTTGAAAGAATTTTCCGAAATGACCTGGTCCTTTCATCTTCATTTCCCATTTGCCTTTATCTGTTGCCGTTTTACTCGCTGAATCGTTGCTCGCTGCAAGAGAAGTAGTGGCATAACCACCGATTAATAAGGCTCCTGCAACAGTAAAGCCGATGACTGATTTTTTCATAACATCGTTTCCTCCTAGATAGTTTGTTTGAAAGGTTCGTCTGTTTAAACCTTGTAGATATAATGTATCCAGTAAAAATGTCAGCCCTATGTCAAGTTGAGAAGAATGAAAAAAATTTTTAATGCCTTCGTTTTATATGTAAAAGAGAAAGAAACCTCTATTTTTTATAGAATTCTTTTTAGTTACAATAATAATTGAATGTGTCAGGAAGAAGTCAAAAGGGAAAAATGAGGTAAAAACGTCAGGTCGAATACCTTGCCGTTTATGGTAAATAGAGCATAAACTATATTTTAAAACATAGTATTCTGATTCGTTTTGTTAATGTGATCGTAATGGAGGGATTTACTTTACATGACCTATTTATATGAACCGTATATAAAAACAAAGATACAGCGTAGATGGTTTGAGAAAATGGATTATTTGGCTGAAAAATTTTCGGAGCGTGCAGATCATTTTGATAGGGAAGGACGCTTTCCATTTGAAAATGTGAATGACCTAAAAAAAGCAGGCTACTTATCACTGACAATACCAAAAGAGTTTGGCGGAGAGGGTTTGAGTTTGTATGAGTTTGTGCTTTTACAGGAAAGGATTGCTGCAGGTGATGCCGCAACAGCGTTATGTATAGGCTGGCACCTTGGGAGCTTTTTAGAACTCTCGGAAGAACGGACGTGGGACGATACGGCACTCCGTCATTTATGTGAAAAGGTCGTACAGAATCAGGCACTTGTAAATCGTGCGGCAACGGAACCTGCTACAGGAAGTCCGACTCGTGGAGGAATGCCTCAGACAAAAGCAACAGTTGATGGTACGGACTGGATCATCAATGGAACGAAGACGTTTACTTCGATGGCACCCGCATTAGATTATGCAATCGTGTCTGCTCAAATCGATGACACCGGTAAAAAAGGCAATTTCTTGATCAACATGAGCCAAGATGGAGTGAAAATTGAAGAAACGTGGGATACAGTCGCGATGCGCGGTACCCGGAGTGATGATCTTATTATGGAAAATGTGAGAGTCGGGAGTGAAGCACTCGTTGAAGAAGAAAGAGGGAAGTCCGGACTCCCAAAGGCGTGGCTGCTGCATATTCCGGCATGTTACCTTGGAGTCGCAATAGCCGCCCGTAATGAAGCGGTACAATTTGCAAAAACGTATAAGCCAAATAGCTTGCCAGGACCAATAGGCGATGTTCCGGAAGTACAGCGCAAAATAGGCGAGATGGAGCTGGAATTATTTAAAGCGAGAGAACTGATATATTCAGTTGCTGCAAAATGGGTGAACGAACCCGAATCCAGAATGGAGATGGGGCCGTCTTTACTAGCCGTAAAACATGTGGCAACAAACAGTGCGGCAAAAGTAGTTGATTTAGCCATGCGAATCGTAGGAGCGAGAAGTTTAGCAATGTCGAGTCCATTACAAAGGCATTATCGTGACGTCAGGGCAGGACTTCATAATCCACCGATGGATGACATGGTGATCAGCTCTCTCGCCCAAAGAGCATTAAATACAAAGGGGGACTGACCCCTAACAATTTATTTCCCGTTATAGTTTTAGGAAATTGTTTTAACAAGTTACTCCATTTCACGATGGATTAACTCGGCTTTTTAGTTTGGTTACTGAAAATCGCTGTTTTTATTTCCGAACAAACAAAAGAGGATGACTCTAATTCGCGCATGCGTTTTTTAGAGTCATCCTTTTCTATTTTTGATTAACAAACATCCAATTGCTGCTAAACAACAAAATTTACGAATACAGCTTTAGTTTTTGACGAATGCTTTAAGATTTCGCAAGTTGTTACTAAATAAACTAGAAAACGACCAATGACGATATGCAAGAGGAATTTCGATGCTTTCAATAGATTCAGTATTTCCAGCGATTTCGCGAATGTCTTCTAAGTATTGACGGATTAGTTGAAAATCAGATCTTGAGCCAACGGGACCATGACCAGGTACCGCAGCATCAATATCCCACATTTCAAATTGATTTAAAATCCTAACCCAGTTTTCAGAATCTGATTCTTCAAAAAGAGCAGGGTGTGTATCTTTAACTAATAAATCACCCGTAAAAATCACACGATCTTCTGGTATATACAGAAAAGAATCACAATAAGAATGTGCACTGCCCATTGTGTATATTTTTGCTGTGCGTTTTGAACCGTAAATTGTAAAAGATTCCTTAAAGGCAAATCGCGGTAATGTCAATTGCAGACCGGGGAGGGAAATTTCTATTTCTTCCAAAAAGCTGATTTCAGATTTTAGTCTTTCATCTTTTGTTTCCTCAAATTGCTGTTTCAATGCTTTAATATGATTTCCCAAACCGGCTAGGTCTTGTTTTTGTTTTTCGATTCGTGCAGGATGATTTTCTTTCATCTTGGTGAATGTTGCTTCACTCGAAAGGATATGACTTGATGAAAAGACTTGGTTTCCGCGAATATGATCACCATGATGATGACTGTTGACCACCCAAGCAATAGCATGATTTGTCAAATCTTCAGCCATATTTTTAAGATCTAATGCTGCTTGTGGGGTGTTAAATGTATCAAAAATAATGGTTTGGTCACCTAAATCGATAAATCCTGCATTACCTGCAGCTCCGCCCCCATCTTTTGCTATTGCGGCGTAAATCCCATCTCTAACTTTTTCGAGCGTGAAATGTTTGCTTTTAAGATCCTTTTTCATAGTGGATTTGCCCTCCTTTTCTCTATTTATTGCTTTCCATAAGGTTCCTTACTAACCCTACTGGGATATATTACAAAATCGTGTCACTTGAAGGATTTTTCTTCCAAACACAGAATTTTTAAAATGACTAGTGAGAATGGTATAAGACTCACAAAACCGGAATAGAGAATTGAGGTGCTTTCAATGAACCAGAAACTTTTACGGGTTGGCACAACGTATTTACCAGTTCGTGATCCAAAGAGATCGGCAATTTGGTATTCAGAAAAATTAGGAGCGGAAATAAACTTTCAAGATGAAGCAAAAGTGATTATCAATCTAGCAAATCAAAGTTTCTTTCTTGTGAAGTCTTCTGAAAAGGAAACATCTAATTTTAAAGACCAGCAAGGAAATACGAGATTTTGTTTAACTTTTGAAGTGGATGGATTGGCTAGCCTTTACTCCTTACAAAAAGAATTGAAACAACTTGGTGTACAAACAGGAGATATAGAAAACCGGGGACATTCAGGCGAGAATTTCACATTCACAGATCCTGATGGGAATATATTTGATGTATGGAGTGAACTAAGTCCAACGTTTAAACAGATGCAAAACTTACTTCAAACAGAGGTGTAGCTATGAGGTGGATCATCGGGGTTGTTTTCTCATTGTTAGGTGTGGCTTTGCTGATGACGGGAATGAATGTAAGGTCAATTACAACCATAGACGGTGATGGGGTAAGTATTTCTTTTTTAGGGATGCAGATTAATGAGCGCGTAGCGATGTCGGATTTGCCATCTTATGCGAATGGATTTTTAGGAACAGGAACAATCTTCTTAATTCTTGCTGTATGTTTGTTTTTTATTTTATTAAAAGAAAAGAGCACACTGAAACAGATTCGCGTCAAAAAATAAGCTTAATAAAAAAGAATGCGGGGAAATCTCATAGCAATCAAATTAGTGAACCGAGAAGAAAGCTCTTGGTTCTTTCGTTTTTAAAATTGGCTGTTCTCTCATACTTTGTTGCTTTTGAAAGTGGTTGATTTCCGTTTCAGGATGCTCGCTTTTTGAAAACAGCCTTATCATTCAACGAAAGGAAGGTGTGTATATGAAACTAGTGGTCGTTCTATTGTTTATCTGCGCTTATCTATTAATAGGTCCACATGCAAAAGCATTGTCAGTAGCGGCAACAGAACAAAATACGTTATCTTTCCACCTCACTCCTTTTTGTACAGCTATAGGTGAAACACATTCTTGATGGAGGATATGATGAATAAAAGCAGACCAAGGGCTTTTGCAGCCATTTTAAAAGATGATACAATTCTTATGGTTCGGGAAATCAGTAAAACAAACGATTTTTGGACGCTGCCTGGCGGTGGGCTTGAAGATGGGGAAACGTTTGAAGATGCAGTTATCCGAGAGGTGCGAGAGGAAGTAAACTTAGACGTAAATGTCATAAAGTATTTATTTTCAAGAACCTATGAACACGGTATCGAAAAGTGTTATTTAGTTGAAGTAGCTGAAGGTGATCGAGAGCCATCATTAGGTTATGATCCTGAATTTTCTTTGAACGAACAAAATTTGTGTGAGGTAAAATGGCAATCTATTAAGAAAATGAAAAACGATTTGCATGTATCTGAAGTCATCAGGACAATGAATTTAAAAATAAATTAATTTTTAACAAAACCCGCCACTTAAATGGCGGGTTTAATGTTTTTTATTTTTGATTTCCGCTCAAACCATACATCACGAACTGAACAATCTGATCGATTTCTTTCTCGTCATCCCAATCATGTGAAGGAAAGAGTATGACTCTTGGGAGAATGTAACTCATGATACTTGATGCTGTCATCCGCATAATAGCAGACGGAGAAAGGTTGGTGATTTCTCCTTTTTCTTGAAAATGTTCGATCACTTTTTTGAACTTTGGATAAATATGTTCAATAACCAGCTTTTGATAGGGTTCTCGCAGTTCATCATGAAACGCGATTTCCTGGATGAATATTTTTAAAACCGGAAAGTTCTTCTTCACAAACTCCAGGCGATTTTTGGCAACCGTCCTTAGGAAATCCTCGTAATGCTCATATTCATTATCAAACACTTCTTTTGCGAATGATTTTATAAAAAAGGGAGCTACGAACTTTCCCATTGTGGGCGTTACGATCGATAGTAATAGTTCCTTCTTTGTTTTGTAATGACGGAAGATCGTGCCTTCAGCAACACCAGCTTTTTTGGCGATTTCACTCGTAGATGAAGCGGCGTATCCTTTTTCGGAAAAGGTATCGATGGCAGCTTCTAGTATTTTTCTTTGCTTATCACTTAAATTGATATCCTCATTGTCAGCATTCATTAACTGTTGAATCCACTCTTGATCGGACATGCTTATTACTCCTTTTAAATCGTGCATTTGCTTTGATTTCATTATAGACACAATTTTACCGCTGGACAAATTCCTTACAGTTTACGGTGCTTTTTCAATGCGAGCGTGTTTAAAACCATGAATAGAAGAGAAAATCCGGCAAGTACAAGAACATCATCGTAGATTTGTGACCATCCGTCACCCTGAATCATCACGTCACGAATGGCCTGGCCTCCATAAGTAAGCGGCATGATGTAACTTAACGGCTGAAGCCAATCTGCCATCGTGTCGATGTTGAACAGCCCTGAGAAAAAGACTTGAGGTACAACGACGATCGGAATAAATTGGATCATTTGAAGTTCATTTTTTGCAAAAGCTGATAAAAGTGTTCCGAGTGAAAGCGCAGTGATAGCCAGCATCAATGTAATCAAAATCACATACCAGATGGACCCCTTCATCATAATATCGAGCACGTAAATCGAGAATGAGACGATGATAGCGGATTGGATGATTGTGAAGATTCCAAATCCGATTACATAGCCTGCGACCATTTCCCAGCGGCGCATTGGTGTTGCCAGCAATCTCTCAAGAGTCCCAGTCGTTCGTTCCCTTAAAAAGGAAACACCTGAAATTAAAAATACGAAAAAGAAGATAAAGAAACCGATTAGAAAAGGTCCTATATAATCAAAGGAATCCATTTTGGGTGAACCGTGCAAGTAATCGACTTTTGGCTGCAAGGTTTTAAGCTGATCACTTAACGGACTCATGGCTTTTAATGCTTTATCCACAGTTGTCATAACCGCCTTATTTGCTGTTGGATTGCTTCCTTCAAGCATAATTTTAGTAGATGGCGGGTTCACATATAAAATGGCGTCCAGTTTTTCATTTTTTAAATCGTCCTCAGCTTTACTGCTGCTTTCGTAAAACGTGAATGCTTTGTCTGTTTTTTCAAGTTGATCTGCAACAGGCTGCTGATCACTAATTACTGCAATCTTTGGCTCATAGTCATTTCCGGAAAAAACAAGAGATACGAGTGTCAAAATGAGCAAAGGAGCCAGGAACATCATGGCAAGTGTCCGTTTATCTCTTTTAAATTGGCGGATAATGCGTTTGACTAGCGCTCTAATTCTCATGGCGAACCCCTCCGTAATAGAGGAAAGCATCCTCAATTGTTTCACTCGATGTTGATTCTTTTAATTGCTGCGGTGAACCGGAAGCTATGAGACGGCCGTCACGAATCATTCCGAGCTGGCCGCATTTTTCCGCTTCATCCATCACATGTGTCGTTACTAATATTGTCGTTCCGTTTTCGCTAAGTTTGTAAAGTTCGTTCCACACAGACTGACGGAGGACTGGGTCAATTCCGACTGTAGGTTCATCCAATATCAGAATTTCTGGTTCATGGAGCAGGGCTGCCGCTAGTGAAAGGCGCCTTTTCATCCCGCCAGAATATTGATTAACAGGCTTCTTTAAGAAATCGGTCAAGTTGACGAGTGCTGCTGTTTGCTCGATTCTTTCTCGTTGTTTCGCTCCTTTTAAACCATAGATGGAAGCAAAAAATTCCAGGTTCTCTCTTCCGCTAAGCTCACTATAAAGGGCATCTGATTGTGCCATAAAACCGATACGCTTCATGATTTGAAGGCTTGGCATCGTCGTGTCGAGAACCGTGATTTTTCCGGATGTTGGTGTTTCGATCCCAGCGATCATTTTAATTAAAGTTGTTTTCCCAGCACCTGATGGACCAAGCAAACCATAGATTTCATTTTTAGCCACAGATAGGGAAATGTCTTGTAAAACATCATGCTTACTAAAGCTTTTGGAAACGTTAGAAACGTGAATAACAGAGTTCAAGTAAGGAACCTCCTTTTAAAAGTGAGTAATCACTCATCTTTATTTACAGTGTATGTGAGTGGACAAGATATTGTCAAGTGAGTACTCACTCATTTTTCAAACCAATAATTTTTTTCCTAGATTGAAAATTATAAGTTGTTTAATGAAACAATAGATGTATACTGATATGAAAAGAAAAAAGGTGTGTTTTAAAAATGAAAGTGGCGTATTTAGGTCCTCAAGGAAGTTTCTCAGAAGAAGCTGCATTTCGTTATTTTACAACTGAACTTATTGAGTGGGTAATGTGTGATTCAATTCTGGAAGTAATTGAAGCTGTTGGTGAGGGGAAGGCTGAAAAAGGGATCGTTCCTATTGAAAACTCCATAGAAGGTACGATTAATATAACTGCTGATGGATTATTGACGCATGATTTGTTTGTTGAAGCAGAAATCATTTTTCCGGTTTCATTGCATCTACTTTCATTAGCAGGAGCAGACATACATGAAATCCGTGAAGTATGGTCGATTTATCCGGCGCTTGCACAGTGCAGAGATTTCATCAGACAATCACAACTGAAAACGAAACAGTTTGACAGCACTTCTTCAGCGGCACAAGCTGTTAAAAATCAAGAAAGAAAAGATGTTGCAGCAATTGCCTCTAAAGGAGCAGCTGATTTATTTCATCTGCAAATAGCGAAAAGCAATATTCAAGATAACAGCAATAATCATACGAGATTTGTTGTGATCAGCAAGGAAAATACGAAACAAAACGGAAATAAAACGATGCTGCTGATTACGCCGTGTCAAGATCATTCAGGTGTATTGTCATCTATTTTGAACGTTTTTTCTGCACTCTCTATCAATCTAACCTGGATTGAATCTCGTCCGACTAAGAAAAAACTAGGCACCTATCATTTTTTCATCGAGACGGAAAATGGGCTGCATGAAAGCAAAATGAAAAAAGCAATTACCATTCTTGAAGCTTATGAACATGACATTCGTGTTCTAGGCAGCTACCATACAACAAAACTCTAACAATAAAAGCACTGCAATTTCCAATGTGGAATGCAGTGCTCTTATTATTTTTCCGCAGCTATTTTATAACAAGGACGGGACATTCAGCCTTCTGAACGACATGATGACTGACACTTCCTAAAAACAATTCTTTAACTCCGCTTAAACCTCTGCTTCCGATTACGATGAGATCGATGCTGTTCATGGACGCATAATGCGTAAGAACATTTCCGGGGTATCCTTCAATGGCCTTTGCCACGATCGAAAGATTTGTTTTGAAACTTAAATCTGTTTTTACGTTTTGAATCATTTCTTCATTCTTTTCTTTTAATTCGTAGTTAGCTTGTTCAACAGGATAATTCGCATACGTGTAAGCAATCGAAAAGGCTGGCTGATAAACGGTAATAAGGTGTAGTACAATCTTTTCATTTTCATATGCGAAATTCACCGCATAATCTAAGGCTCTCTGACTTTCTTCAGATCCATCATAAGCGACAAGAATGTTTTGAATTGTATTCATATTAATTCCTCCCTGCATGTAGTGGTCTAACTGCTTTTATCATATAAAGTTTGAGAGAGAATGTATGTGACGGTTATCACAAACTTTATTTATTGTAGAAAAATATTGCTTTCATTTTCTGGAAATCTGATAATTAATAGTAACTTCGACAGAAATGAGGGATTGTGATGTTAAAAGCGAACCAAAAAAATAATCAGCTAATGAAGGTGCGGAAGGGTTAATCGTTATGAAATTTGGCCCTCCGTGTGTCCAAATATAAAAACATGGGGGATTTTTATTATGTCTTTTAGTAATTATGGAGAACTTTGTACGGAAGTTTATGATCTGACAAAAAAGGTTGGCCAATCATTTAGCGGGGACATTGAGTATTATGCAGAACGCTTAAAAGCTACAAAGGGACGGATTTTAGAAGCGATGGTTGGTTCTGGGAGGGTTATCATCCCCCTTTTAGAAGCTGGGCTAAAGGTTGATGGAATCGACTACTCATCTGAAATGCTAGCTTCATGTCAAAAGCGGCTTGATGAAAAAGGGTATGCAGCCAAGCTTTTTCAAGGAGAACTTCAAAATCTTCAACTGCCGCAAAAATATGACGCGATTATCATTCCGGGCGGATCTTTTCTATTGATCGAAAAACGAGAGGAATCAATTGCTGCTTTAAAACAGATGTACGAAAACCTTGAAAATGGCGGCCGTCTGATTCTGGACATTTTTTTGCCGACCGATCATTTTGAAGCCGGAAAGGTGCTTAGAACGCTAACGGTAGAGTGTCCGAATGGGGATATCATCACAATGGAAGATAAGCTGGTAGAAGTGAACTTCTTTGAACAATACAAAGTTTCTTATTTGAAATATGAGAAGTGGCGTAAAGGAAATCTGATCCAGACAGAGTTACAGCGTTTTGCGATCCGCTGGTATAGCATTCATGAGTTAAAGCTCATCATGAAAAGCATCGGGTTTAAGCAAGTAAACGTATGTGCAGATTTTCAGTATGGAAATGAACCAGCACATGCCAGCCAAAGTTTTGTGTTTGAAGCAACAAAATAAGGGATAAGTAGAACCATCAGTATTTTTTGCTGGTGGTTTTTTTCAATCGTTAACGTGGGATAATAATGAGGCGTGTGTTAGCATTAGAATATTGTTTACGAGTGAAATATATAGAAAAAGGGGAGGTGAGACGATGAGACAGCTGCATAGGAAACACCATTGGCTGGGGAGGCTGCTGGCTTCAGATCCAGGTCATATACGCCTTCATAAAGCTGCAAGGGCAACGGTTAGTTTGATGGCTTCTATTTTTACAACACTCTTTATTTTGCATATATCAGGAAAACCTTTACTCACGCCAGCCATAGTATCCGGAATGATCGGCATGATGGGGATTATGGTTGTTGTGGATGAAACGAAGAAAGATATGAAGCTAACGACACTATGGCTGGGGGTTTCAGCCATGGTTGGCGTAACATTGGGGTCGTTATTATCTGGTCATTCTTATTACATAGATCTATTGTTAGTTTTCATTGTATTTAGCACTTTTTATTTTACACGTTTTGGGGTAAGGTATTTTTCACTTTTTATGATCGGTTTCATGACCGTTTATTTTTCTTCTGTTTTGAAGCTATCAAGTGGCCAGCTTCCTTGGTTTTACATGGGAATTGCAATCGGAATTGTGTATGTATATGTGCTGAATTTTATCCTCTTCCAAAGTACTGCCAAAAACTTAAAGAGAAGCATCCGTTCCTTCCATATCCAGAGCAATCTTACTCTCAACCTGTTAATAAAAGGGATGAATGAAACGGAATTGAGTGAGAAACAAAAGAGAAACATTAAGAAAAACGTATTGAAACTTAGGGAATATGCCATCATTGTATCTGGATATATCAATGCAGAAGATGTTCAGAAAATGTGGCCAGGATTGACGCCAGTTCAGCTGCGTTTATATGTGTTTGATACCGGCATGCTGATTGAAACATTAACAGACTCTATTCGAGGCTTGAAAAATACAGATGCCCTAGAGATTGATGAAATCAGACATCTGCTCATATGGGTGACAGAGTCTCTCCGAGATGCAGAAGTACTTGCCCCAAATTATGAAGAACAAAATTTAGAAGAAGCGGAACGGGCTGTACAAAAATTGCGCCTGCTTATCATGGATCTGCTTAATCGCGATCAGCAGCCTAAAGGATGGATATTTTTAATCCGTCGTATTGAATCCATTGCAAATCATGTCATTGAAGGTGCCGTTACGATTCAGCAATCCCTTCATCATAAAAACTTAAATGAAATTGAATCTGATGCAGAGACGGACAAGGTTGAAGAAGATGAAATGGAAGAAAAAGGTCTGAAGGCATCTACGAAAAAGGCGTATCAAGCATTAGTTACAGGTGCATTATCTATCATTATCGGCCAATTCATATCGCCTGCCAAACCCTACTGGATCCTGTTAACGGCGTTTGTCGTATTACTCGGTACGGAATCGATCGGGCGGATTTATACAAAAGGATTTCAGCGTTCACTTGGAACCATTATTGGAGCAGTGCTAGGATTTACCCTTGCAAAATTACTTACGGGCCAGTCTTTTATAGAAGTTACGTTTATTTTTGTCGTCGTATTTTTAGCGTTTTATTTATTGACTGTATCCTATACGTTAATGAATGTGTTTATCACGATGCTTATTGCCTTTATGTATGATATTTTACTCGGCGGAATTACCTTTTCACTGATTGGCGCCAGGGTGTTGGATACGATTATTGGCGCTGCTATAGCGTTAGGTGTTTCTACGTTTATTTTTCCTAAAAAGACAAAGGACAAAGTCGGGGAATCAATTACCGATTTCTTTAGCGAACTAAAACCTTTTGTTACAGATTATGTAAGAGGATTTAGAGAAGATGTGAACATTAAAGAGCTTACGGAAAGCGCCTTTCAATTAGATCAAAAGCTTCAGACAATTAAGGAAGAGTCACAATCACTTTTCCAGCGGCCAGGTACTTCCACGCATTCTGATATTAGCCGTTGGACAACTGTGTTAGCAGCGATTAATTACTATGCCAGACATTTAGTTGCCTCTTCGTATAGAAAGGGATTTGAATATCCTAAAGAATTGGAACAGGTCTTTATAAAAATAGAAGAAAAATTGAACCATAACATCGAATCCTTAAACTGTCTGATAAAAGGTACCGAACTTAAACCCAACATCTATAGTCTTGACCATGAAAGAGAACAAATTGAAAAGCTTGCACCAAGCAGGAAACAATCACAGCGCGACCTCATCCATCATCTTTATTACATATGGCGGATTAATCATTCAATTGCAGAGTTAGCCCTGGAACTAGGTGGCATTGAGGAAGAGTAGCTGCAGATTTTTTCCCTTTTCATTTGAATAACAAAGGAAATGACCTAAAGAAAGTTTCAGGTCATTTTATAATTTATGAAAAGAAATACGAACCCGCAATAAACGGAACGGCATCTTTTGTCATTGGTAAAAAGAGAAGACTTTGTAAAAGGTTAATCTTCGTTCCCATTATCTAGTCAAAGAAGAACACTCCAAAATCCCTTATCAGCAACAATCTTTTAAAAGGCTGTTTTCTAAAAGATTGTTGCTTTTTAATCTTATTTTAATGTCTTCTTTGACAGCTGATTGGAGTAGAAGGTGTGAGACTCCTGCGGGACAGGCGGGCAGTCCGAAAAGCGTAAGCGGTTTGGTCAGCCCCGACAAGCAAAAGGGAAATGGGCTAAGAAGGAGCTTTTTGCCTTCATGACCATTAAACTTTTGACCTCGAGGGGCTAACCGCTGCAGCTAGACAGGTGAGACACTTAAAAGTGAAACGTACGAATGTGGCTCACCGCCTGCGCCGCGGAAAGCGAGCAACCTGGAACGGAAATCAACTACTATCAAAAGCATCAAAGAATACGAAAACAGCCTAAAAAAGACCCCTGATATCAGGGGTCTTTCCTTTATTTTGATTAATGCTGATTATGTGTTTTGTGATATCGATATTGCTGCCATCTAAATCGAATGAAACAGCCGACGCAAAATCCTAAAATCGCGATAAAAGAAGCTGCTGCAACCATGATTGTTGCAACAAGAGCCATTATTGCCCAGTTCATCATATAGCTGATAAAGCCAATGGCTAGAAGAGAAATGGCGATGATTTGGTTGAATTGCTGCTGATCTTTGTCTTCAGGAATATATTCGGATGGCTTTTTCTGCAGAAACAGTTTAGCCACTCGCATGATTGGATTAAACTCAAAAAACATACCCAGCAGTCCAGCGGTTAAAGGGATCAACAGAAACCAAGCTTGCCCTGTTAGCCAAGTGGCAATGACAGATAAGAAAATGAACCATTGGTTAGTACGTACTAAAGGTCTAGGGATAGAAGAAATGTTTTGTGTCAAATTAATTCCGACCTTTCATATTGGATTAATTACTATATTGTACGTGTATTTGCATAGAATGTGAAGTGTTAAGCATTAAATATGTAATTGGAAATCGTTACAATGCTGAAAAAGCGGACTTCAATTTATCGGAGTACGAAATGCTAGGGCTAAAATCAAAGCAGAGGAATATGCCGATTTAATGGAGAAATTATTGCTGTCTCATACATTTGACCAAATTCCTTTAATAATAAAAGGTGTTTCATATAGTGGAAAAGAACTTTTTATTAAGAGGTGATTGAAGTGAAGACAAAGCGAGACGACGTAGAGGTGCATTATCAACACACAAAAGAGATTCGTGAAAAGCTAAATCAAGACACATTTGCTA
Organism: Fictibacillus barbaricus; assembly: GCF_031457135.1. GTDB lineage: Bacteria > Bacillota > Bacilli > Bacillales > Fictibacillaceae > Fictibacillus > Fictibacillus barbaricus_A. The sequence continues at coordinate 662,018 of NZ_JAVDWA010000001.1, forward strand.
AGTGGCTAGGGATCGAGTTGACCGAAATGGGACCAGGCAGTGCCGAAGCTGAAATGATGATTACAGAAAATATGCTGAACGCACACGGAACTGCCCATGGGGCCGTATTGTTTGCAATTGCTGATTTTGTATTTGCTGTTGCATGCAATTCTTATGGCAAAACATCGGTTGGTTTGCAAGTGAACATTGGATATTTAGCTGCATGTAAGCAAGGAGAGAAAATTACAGCAAAAGCAACGGAAATCAAACGTAATAACCGCACTTCCTGGTATGAAGTGACGGTCGAGAATGAAAAAGAACTCGTCGCTCACTTGAGTGCGTTATCTTACCGCAAAAACGACTATTTTGTAAGCGGGGAAGAGAGCTGAATTATATGATCCCACTGTAATCCTATCAAAAAGAGTGAGGCGCAAATGCCCTCACTCTTTTAATGTCTTCTTAATATATTTAATTGTCTTTCTTAGATCTTCAGCTGATGGCCTGCCGAATGGTCCTGTTTGTACGTCTGAATAGAGAAGACGTTTTTTATTATCCACTAGGAAGATTGCGGGTTCGCCATGTGCACCGTGATCTTCATATAAATCATCATTATGGTAATGAACACCATATGGCTCGGCAGCGTTTCGTTCAGGGTCACTAAACACAGGGAACGAAAGGGCGTGTGTCTCTTTCATTTTATTCAAGTTTTCGCGTTCATCTGTTGAAATGGCTAGAATATGAACGTTCAGTTCTTTGAACGTATCGAGATTTTGTTCGAGTTCTTTTAACTGATCGTTACAAACTGGACACCACTCGCCGCGGAAGAAAACGAGCAAGTGGAAGCGGTCATCTTTTTCCAGATGCTGATGGAAGGAAAATGGATCACCTGTTTCGCTATATAACATAAAATCTGGTGCTTGATCTCCTGTTTTTAACATATATAATTCCTCCTGGTTAATTGTCATCTTCAATATAGCTATTCCTCATCTAAAAGAATTTAAACAAACCCTATTTATAAAAGGTCCTTTTCTAAAAGTTTGTTGCTGCTTGGAGTTTTTTACGAAGCTCTTCATAGAAAATTAATTGAAGTGCAAGGTGTGAGACTCCAGCGGGATCAGTGTGACAGTCCTAAAAGTGAAAATGGTTTGTTCAGCCCCGACAAGCAAAAGGGAAATGGTCTAGGAAGGCGCTTTTTGCCTTCAGCAACATTTAACTTCTGACCTCGAGGGGCTAGCCATTGTAGCTAGACAGGTGAGACCATTCAATGTCGCAATGTGACGAGTGGGCTCACCGCACGCCGCGGGGAAAGCGAGGAACCTGGAGTGGAAATCAACTACTTTCATGAGCAGCAAAGTTTACGAAAACAGCCTTTTAAAAGAAACAAGAAAATTTCGATATAGTAAACCATTTCAACAGAATAAAATAGAGTGAATTGAATTAACGAACACCTCAACATTTTGATTAGTACCTATCCTTTATTTATAGTGCATCGGACTTAAGCGAATATGAAAAAAGATACATAAAACGAAGTGCGTGATAAATGACCTTTTACCTATTTTAAGTTGTAACTTTAAAATTTTAGTAGGATTTAATTGTTTTTGCTAGAATAGTAAAATTTTTCTTTATTTTCTGTTATTTCACCCCTATATTAGAAATTGCTAGCAAACAAAAATTCGAAGGAGTGAAGTAAATGATTAAGAAAATCGCCACTATGGCAGCATTAGTACCGTTAGTTATTTCTCTTGCGTCACCAGCAGCAGCAGCGACACTAACTGAAAAGAAGGTGACATCTACTCCTCAAGAAATTATCGTAAAATTTAAAGACAGCGTGTCAGACTCAGCAGCAAAGTCGTTTGCAGTAAAAGCAAAAGACGAAGTTGTAAAAAATAATTCAAAGTTCACAGTCATCAAAGTTAAAGATGGAGATGTTAATGCAGCGATTAAAGAATACAAAAACAGCGGTAAGGTAGAGTACGCAGAGCCGAACTATACATACCACGCGACTTGGACTCCGAATGATACGTACTTCTCAAATGGCGTGCAATGGGCTCCACAAAAAGTTAGCGCACAATCCGCTTGGGATATCACAAAAGGTTCATCTAGCGTAAAAGTTGCAATCGTAGATACGGGTGTTGACTACAATCACCCTGATCTAGCGGGTAAAGTAGTTAAAGGATATGACTACGTTGATAATGATTACGATCCAATGGACTTGAACAACCATGGAACACACTGTGCAGGAATTGCTGCAGCAGTAACGAACAATGCAAAGGGTATCGCGGGAATGGCTCCAAACGTATCCGTTCTTGCAGTGCGTGTACTTGATGCAAACGGAAGCGGTACTCTTGATGCCGTTGCGAACGGAATCTATTATGCTGTAGATAATGGAGCAAAAGTTGTTTCATTGAGCCTAGGCGGATCAAGCGGTGCAACTTCTCTGCAAAACGCAGTGAATTATGCAGCGAGCAAAGGTGTAGTTGTAGTAGCAGCTGCAGGTAACGAAAGCACTTCTGCTCCAAGTTATCCAGGTTACTATTCAAATGCCATCGCAGTAGCAGCAACTGATTCAAGTGACAGACTTGCTTCTTTCTCTAACTATGGATCTTGGGTTGATGTTGCAGCACCTGGTGTAGATATCGCATCTACAATACGTAATGGCGGTTATGCTTACATGTCTGGTACTTCTATGGCGACTCCGCTAGTTGCTGGAATCGCTGGACTCTTAGCTTCACAAGGACGCAGTGCATCCAACATTCGTGCAGCGATTGAAAACACAGCTGATTATGTTTCAGGTACAGGAACCTATTTCTCTAAAGGCCGCGTAAATGCAGCTGATGCTGTACGCTACTAAAATGAATTAAAAAATAGAAGACTCCCAAAATCGGGCACAACACACGGTTTGGGAGTTTTTATTTTTGGAAAATAGTATAAAGGAACGGGGAGTTAATGTCGAAAAAAAGAAAAAATCTTGTTGTAGTCACGTCTCTTGATGCGATATATGTCGATTTGGACAAAAAGTCACATTTTTAAATCGGGACTTGTTACAGCATTTTACAGTTTGATAGAATAGTAATAATAACCCTCACCCTAGATCATCATTTTCCGAAAAACGATTTTGGAAAGGAGGATCACTTCATCTTCTAATACGCAACTCATCCCTATTCTAAATTGCAGCAAGGACTCCATAAAACTATTTTGCAACTCCTGTCTTGAATCGATGTTTATAAAAGTTTAAAAAGGGAGGTAAGCATTATGAGTGAAGTTCGTTTAATACCATTTGTCATGGAAGAAGTCTTACAGTCTGCCAAAGAGGAAATTCCATACGGTGTTGAAATGATCAATGCACCGGCGTTCTGGAAAGAAGGAGAAAAAGGCGGCACGGTTGTGGTTGCGGTACTCGATACGGGGTGTGACATCAATCATCCTGAGCTTAAAGACCGCATTGCAGGCGGACGGAATTTCGTGGATAGTAATCCGGATGATTATACAGATGCACATTATCACGGGACACATGTAGCCGGAACGATTGCTGCCACACTGAACGAAGCTGGTGTAGCAGGCGTAGCACCTGAAGTGAAGCTTTTAATTTGCAGGGTGCTAGGTAAGGACGGAAGCGGATCTTATCAAGGAATTATTGACGCAATCGATTATGCCGTTAAATGGCGTGGTGAAAATGATGAGCGTGTACGTGTCATCTCCATGTCACTCGGCGGTCCAGAAGATGTTCCTGAACTGCATGAATCGATTCAGCGGGCAGTTTTAGAAGATGTGCTAGTAGTATGTGCGGCTGGAAATGAGGGGGACAACAAAGAAAACACGGACGAGTTTGCTTATCCTGGTGCTTATAAAGAGGTCGTAGAAGTGGGGGCAGTTGACGAGAAAATGAAGCTTGCTCCATTCTCAAATACGAATGATGAGATTGACCTTGTAGCGCCAGGAGTTAATGTGATTTCTACTTATCCTGGTAATAAATATGCAAAGCTTTCTGGAACTTCAATGGCCACACCGCACGTTTCAGGAGCGGCAGCATTATTAATCGCAAGAGAAGAAAAATTATTTGAGCGCAAATTAACTGAAGCAGAAGTGTATGCTCAATTGGTTAAAAATACATTAAGCATCGGGTTAACGAAAAAAGCAGAAGGGAACGGTCTGCTCGTTTTAAATGCGCAAGAGAAAGCAGTGTGTGACCAAGAGACCTTCAGAGTGATGAGAACTCCGGTCGAAACGGCTGCATCCATTGAGTCAGATTCATAACAGCGCGCAATTTCTAATGAAGGAAAGGCGTGATGGAGGATGGCGTTTAAAATCCTGGCACTGCTGATTAGTTTTGCTACTCTATGTGTAAGGATTTATGAGGAAATGAGAAGGAGGGCAAAAATACAAGCACAGAAAGAAGAATTGGAACGGAAAAAGAAAAAACGCAAAAAAGTCACAAAGAAAAAAGAAAAGGATACCGCATAAAAAATGAATAACTTTATTGAAAGCTGATCTTGTGGACAAATTGAAGTCCAGTAAGGATCAGCTTTTTAGTTTTTTAATATTCGGCATATGCTAGTTCGCAAAAAATGTAGATTGATGTCTGTTCGTGGTTATTTGAAGAAAAAGTCTGGAAACATAGTTCATTTATGTGGGATTATTTTAATTTTTTCTGCCAATATGACCGGAATATGTGGGAATACAGAACAAAAATCTGGGATTACTGATTTTTTGGTACTAAAAATAGCGTTTAAATCATGCCAATCTCTAAAATTGCTTTCCTTACCTTTAATCGGTAGTATATTTTATACCATTGTAAAGTAGAGAGGAAACGAATCATGCTCATTATCGGTATCATTTTAGCTCTTCTTTTAGTAATCATTCTGTTTCTAACATTAAACCCTGTATTCGGAAGACGTCCATCAAAGACTGAAAGAAGCGAATTTGAAAAGCTGAATCATTTTTCTGATGGAACGTTCTTCAATCAAATCCCAACATCGATGGCGACGAACTTCCGGGAAATGCTTCCGGTTTTAAAAGAGTTTATAAAAGGAAATCCGAATAGACAGCCAAAACAACCGATTTCAATTGAACCATTAGATCTTTCTGCACAAAACGTTAAACATGAAACGAAGATTACTTGGTTTGGTCATTCAGCTTTCTTGCTGCAAACGAACGGGAAAAATATTTTAATCGACCCGATGTTTGGACGTGCTCCTTCACCGGTTCCGATTTTCGGAAACAAACGGTACAGCAGGAAATTGCCTTTCAAAATCGATGAGCTGCCTGAGATTGATTTGGTCATTCTTTCACATGACCATTACGACCATCTCGATTATGGATCGATAAAAAAATTAAAAGCTAAAGTTTCCCAATTTGTTGTTCCTTTAGGAGTTGGTGGTCATCTTGAAAGATGGGGCGTTCATAAAGAGAAAATCAAGGAATGTAACTGGTGGGATCAAGCCGATTTTGGTGGACTTTCTCTCGTTTGTGCACCGTCGAGACATTTTTCGGGAAGAAGTTTAACAGACCGAAATTCTACGTTATGGTGCTCTTGGGTCATAAAAGGGACGGATTTTAATCTTTATTTTAGTGGTGACAGCGGCTATGGGCCGCATTTTAAGGAGATCGGGGAAAAGTTTGGTCCGTTCGACGTAACATTGATGGAATGTGGTCAATATCATGAAAAATGGTCAGCTATCCATATGCTGCCCGAAGAAACGGTCCAAGCTCATCTTGATGTGAGAGGGGAGCTGTTGATTCCGATTCATTGGGGTGCTTTTACTTTGTCATTGCACGATTGGACAGAGCCGGTTGAGCGGGCGAAAAAAGCGGCTTCTGCACGAGCCGTTGCCGTTTCAACCCCGAAAATAGGTGAGACAGTTATTCTGAATACAGAAGAATATCCACAATCCACTTGGTGGAAACAAAAAAGCTAGGATGATAAATCTCCTAGCTTTTCCATATTTCAAACAATGGTCCTTCTTTCCCGAAGATAGGATCGGTGTCGGGGTATGGAACTAACATAATGTTGTCCAAAACTTCTGGCCGTTCATCGGCGTTTCCTTTTTTTAGATCGTGCTCCATTCCGTTTGGATAGGCACCTGCGGCTTTGAAATCTTCACTCGCACTTAACTTTTTATGTCCCGTCCCCGCTGGCAGAATCATAACATCTCCCTCTGAAATTTCTACAGGGATACCTTCCTCGCCGCCAAGCTGAATAACTGCCTCACCGCTGATGACAGCAAGTACCTCATGGGTATTGCTATGGTAATGGTGATAATCGAACACGCCGTTTTCCCAGCCATTACTCCAGCCATTCACTTCAAATACGTTCAATGCATCTTCAGGAACGTCTTTTAAGGCACCAACGTATAAAAGAACCGGCCATGCAGGATGATTTGGAATTTTACCATCATCCGTGAAAAATAAAGATTTCACATTTTCATTTAATGTTTTCATATTGTCACAGACTCCAATCCAGGTTTTACACAAATCATTCCCCGTAAACCGTTTGTTAAATCCTGTTATTTGATATGTGAAAGATTTTTGTATTCGACACCATTTTTCCAAAAAAATATTATTTCGATTGAAAATGGAAGAATAATTGCGAAAAACGAAATAAATTGGCGAAAACTTATGTGTTTAAAATAGTTTCTTTTCTCCAAAATGGTGGTATTAATTAGAGTACAAGGTTTAAATGTTAGCGAAAGGTGGAAATCAGTATGAAATACAAAGTGAAGGACTGGCTTCGGTTAACTCCGCATGAAAGATACTTGCTTTTGTTCGCTGTTTCCCAACTACAGAAAAGACATCGCGCGGGATAAAAGTAGCAATTTAAAAATTTTAGGCGTTTTCATTGCCACAACTCCCCCTTGTTTGGTTACAATAAGAATAGATAAAGAACAGGGAGGAACACAAAATGGCAGACCTCAATCCATGGTTTGAAAAAGGCATGACTCGCTATGACTATATAAATAATATGAAAACACACAAAGAAAATCTGCTGACGATCTACAATGCTTTCGTTCTGCCTGATCCGATGAAGGACGCATTGCAAGGCATGCAAAAAAACCGGTTGAGAGCGATTGCCATCACAGAGGACTGGTGTGGTGATGCAATGCTGAATCTCCCTGTATTCATGCGTATGGCTGATGAAGCGCTGATCGATGTGCGTTTTATTTTACGTGACCAGAATCCGGAATTAATGGAACGGTATTTAACAAATAAATCGAAATCCATTCCGATTATCATCTTTATTGATGAAAAAGGAAAAGAGATTGCGAAATGGGGACCTCGTGCTCCGAAATTACAGCAGCTGGTAGAAGAGAGGAAAAAGAAAGTGCCTGCCAAGGACGATCCTCGCTACGAAAAAGCATTCAAGCTTTTTGCGGAAAAGATTGCATCATTATTTACGACAGACCACGCCCTTTGGGAAGAGGTCAGTCTCGATATCATCAAAAAATTAATAGCGAAAGCGAATGTGAACAGCCTTTGATTCAAGGCTGTTTTTTATTTGTGGTTTTGTTGATTGATAAGCGGCGAATCTCTTTGTCAGCTACGAGCAATACTTGCACGAAAACTAAGAGTTGCACCGAGTAATCGCAGGTGCATCGTTCTTCGGTTGCTCATTTAGGAGTACTAGCACCAAATCAACAAATGCTTCTCATATTGAACTATAGTAAAATGAAGTAGGAAATTATGGACGATGAGGTGCAGTATGAAAAAAGTGAACGTCTTGATCCTTGCGGGCTTTTTGGGCAGCGGGAAAACGACACTGCTGAAACAGATTTTACAGAGAGAAAAAGAGATGAATCACAAAACAGCTGTCTTAATGAACGAACTTGGTGAAGTATCAATCGATTCGGACGCTGTTCCTAGTGATGTTCCGCTTAAAGAGCTGCTCAACGGCTGCATTTGCTGTTCGCTGTCAGATCAGCTGGAAAAACAGCTTTGGGGGCTATGTAAAGAGAACGAATTGGATACTTTAATTATTGAAGCAACTGGCGCAGCTCATCCGATTGATGTGCTCGATGCTTGTTTGTCTCCTTATTTATTGGATGAACTGCATGTTGCGGGTATTATTTCGGTGATGGATGCCCCTCGCTGGCTAAATCGTGATACGATGAGTGTGCAATCGAAAATGCTCATGATTGAACAGATCAAACATGCTGATTATCTAATATGGAATAAGACCGGGGATTTAAAGAAAGAGGAGATCCAGCAGCTGAAAGATGATGCTGCACGTTTGAATGAAGGAACTCCTTCTATTTTGACTGACTTAGCAAAAGTTGATCTTGATGCATTAATGAATCTAACACGAAAAGAACGAAAAAAGCATCAATCCATACCAGCTGAAAAGCTAAAGGTCAAAACATGGGTGTACCCCTTTAAAGGTGCTGTGAAGAAGGAGGCATTCGAAAACTGGCTGCGGGAAATGCCGTCTTCTATCTATCGAATCAAAGGTTATATCAAACTGGAAGACGAACAAATCTACCTGTTTCAATATTCATACGGACTGCCGAATTACGAGAAAGAATTCATGAAAATGCCGCTTAGGCTCGTTTTTATTGGAGAAAATTTAGATACCGCAATATTAAAAAATGGGTTAGAAAAACTTGTGATATAAGGCGCCTTGGATGAATATCCTTGGCGTGTTTTTTGTGTTCAAGATTCTTTACATATGATAATCTTAATTTATCATAATTTTCCAATTTTATTTTATGGAGGAAGTGCATGGGTACTGAAAAAGTAGCATTTACGTTTAAAGTAAAAGAAGAGAATAAAGGAACAATGTATTTCTTTTTAATTTTTATCGTCGTCTTGCTTTTGGTATCCATTGTTGGCATTTTTCATGAAAGCCGTTCACAAAAAGCCCACGTAGCCTTATATATTGCTCAAGAATGGTCAAATGCTTTACTGACTTCCAATGAATCCTTGCAATATGAATTGTTGAGTGCTGATGCAAGAAAATTCTACATGGATGACCGGGTAAAGTTGAATGAAGGTGTGAAGGCATCTGAATTTGAGAATCAAGAAGTTATTCGATGGATCGATGATAGCAATCATTACATTTTTCAGCTCCATAACTATGGACTAAAAGATTGTTCCAATTGTTATAGGGATGTTTGGGTGCAAATGATGAACGGGCCATTGGGATGGAAGGTGACAGAGTACAATTTTTCAAAAGAACGTACTAAGAAGTATTTAAAGGATTCGAATGGGGAAAACGTATTTTCTTCAAAAGAGATTGAGGAAGAAGAAAAACCGTTCTTGGAAAAACTTTTTGATAACTTCTTGTAAGTTTTAGGAGGAACGATAAATGGCAACACAGACAGACTTTAAAATTGAAGCAGAACTCGTTAAAAAATTATTGGATGAACAGTTTTCGAAACTATCATCAATGCCTATTAAAAAATTAGGTGAAGGGTTAGATAATACCGTTTATCTGGTTGGAGAGGAATTTGTATTTCGTTTTCCGAGAAATGATAGTAATGTACCGGGGCTCATGAGAGAGGGGAACATCCTTCCAAAACTGGAGTCTATTATTGATCTTCCTTACCCGAAACCGGTTTTCTATGGAGAAAAAAGTGAAGAATATCCTTTTCCGTTTCTGGGCTACCCTTACATGCGAGGGAAATTCCCTATCGGGTTGAGTGATGAGCAGCGTTCCATGTCTGCAGAAACTTTGGCACAGTTTTTAAGAACATTACATAACTTTCCCTTAGATAAAGCAAGAGAGCTAGGTCTGTTGAATGACGCACGTGATCTACTAAATATTCAGAACAGAAAAGAGTATGTTATTAATCACTTTATGGACGAATTGTCTCTACATTTAGAAAAAAATGATTATGAGTTGCTGTCGGATTATTTGAATCAGTTAGAAACTGGTTTTGTTCAACTAAAAGAAGTCTTTCTTCATGGAGACCTGCATTTTAAAAACATCATGGTTGATGAAGCTGGCAAGATCTCTGGAATCATCGACTGGGGAGATATGGGGATCGGCCACCCTGCTTGTGATTTAAGTGCTGTTTATAGTATTTTGCCTCCACAAGCAAGAAAAGCTTTTTATAAGGTGTATGGAGAAGCAGATGAAGAGACGAAAGTGTTAGCTAGATTCATAGCCGTATTTATCGCGATGGTTTTGCTGCTGCAAGCAATGGAGGACAAGGATGATGAGGTTGCAGCAGAAGCAAAAGCTACGATAAAGCGTGCAATTTCTAATTAAAGGAGGATACACAATGTTACTTGGTATAATCGGGCCCGGGAGCATCGGTTTAATTGTAATTCCTATTCTATTAATCCTTTTAGTCGTGTACTATGTTAACTATTTTAATAGAAAACACAAAAATAGATAACGATAAAAGTGAAAGAGAGCTGAACGTCCAGCTCTCTTTTTTGTCTTAGATTACACGTTCAGTATCCCACGTAAATCCTCAAATATATAATCTGGCTGAATCCCGAGTTCATCGACTTCTAAATTAGAACGGTTGATCCAGGCAGTACGGAAACCAAATGAAGATGCACCTGTAATGTCCCAGAAATTTGAGCTCATAAAGAGGAGTTCATGTCGCTCGACTTCCAATTTTTCAAGCGCATACTGATAGGCAGCTGCCGCCGGTTTGTATTGTTTCACATCATCTACGGACAGAATATCCAGTAAATCATGGAGTTCTCTTTTTTCAACAAGGGGTTTGAGCATGCTAGGCGTTCCATTCGAATAGATGGTTCTCTTTTTGCCGTTCTCTTTTAATTGCCGCATCGTATCTTTCACTTCTTCATAAACCTCTAATTCTAAATATGAATTCATCAACTGTTGAACAGCATTTTCTTTGCAATCTTCATGCAGATTTTTTAAAGTATACAAAAGTGCATCTCGAGTAACATCAGAGAAAGGTTTGTAATTACCGGTGATCTGATGAAGCATAAAGTACTCGACTTGTTTTTTGCGCCACTGCAGACTGATCTCTTTTCCTTTACCCGGAAACAAGCTTTCTGCAGTTTCTGAAACGGAGTGCACATCGAAAAGAGTTCCGTAGGCGTCAAACACATAAGCTTTTATTGTCATGAAAAACACCACCTTATTCACACATCTTACCCGAAAAAGAACGAACTCAAATCCAAAAAAATATTTTTATGTATTCTGGTAAAAAATTTAACATTACGGGAATACATAACAATGAGGTGATTACTATGAAAATGCAATTGTACTTAATTTTTGGATTTATTTTTACACTTGTGATCGCAACGTTTGCTGTTATCAATGGTGGTGATGTTGAAATCAATTACCTTTTTGGAACTGCAAAATGGCCGCTGGTGCTTGTGATCTTAGGCTCAGCAGGTATTGGAGGATTGACGGTGGGGCTGTTTAGTTTAATGAAAATTATTCAGCTGCAAAGACAAATCAGAAAGCTTCACGGACTTCATAATGAAAGAGCTGATCTGAGACATGATGATCAGACAGTTGTAGTGAATGAGCGCAGAAACGACACAGAGTCAGTTGGTTCGAGAGTGGAAGAAAGACAGCATTAATAAAGTAGAAGAGATGCCCTGTGCCAATGGGGTATCTTTTTTTTTGCGGGCTGAGGATATTTCAAAATTGAAGAAAGAATTTATTGACCACTGATCCAGCATAATAGGCATAGTTGCCGGGATGCGAGTTTAGTCAATAATCCAACAGAAAAGTGTAATAATTCACCGAGTTTTATCCATAAAGTCCCGAGTCGACAAAAGTTGACACAGTCCCTATGAACAAAAAGGAATTTCGCTAGTTTTAAAGAATTATTGTATCTGAAAAGAACGTAGAAAAGGTGAGTACTTTGATTAAAGATATATATTTTCTAACACAAGCGGCCGCTTTATATGGAACAATACCTGAAAAATTACAGCCCATTAATGAAGGATTTCAAAACAAAATCTATCAATTTTCAAAAAATAACACTAAATGGATATTAAGAATTACAACAGGAAAACATAAATCGCACAATTTGATCCAAGGCGAGCTTGATTACATCCTATTTCTAAAGAGGTGCGGCCTTTCGGTAAGTGAACCCGTTTTATCAATAAAAGGGAACCTGATTGAGAAAATACAATGCAATGGGGAATCCTATTATTGCTCAGCATTTGTAAAAGCAGAAGGCGGACACATTCGTGTTCAAGATCCTGCTCAATGGAACGCGTCCTTGTTTAAAAGTTGGGGAGAATTGCTTGGCCGTATACATAAGGCTGGAAAACAATATGAAATTGAATTAAAAGATTCTCAAGTAAAAAGACCTCGGTGGAGTGAAGAGCATCCATATAACCATGAGCTTTTTTTGAAAGTGAAACCTGGTGCTGTGAAAGATAAGTATGAATCCGTTGTTTCTGCACTACGTACATTCACGATGGACGCAAATCATTTTGGGCTGATACATAACGATTACCACCAAGGTAATATTTTTGTTAAGGATGGAACGATTACGGTATTTGATTTTGATGATTGTTGTTATTTTTGGTTCGCATATGATATTGCGGCTGCTTTTTATCATGCGTATTGGCAGCATACTTCTTATAATGAAGCTGATCTAACATTTGACCAGACGTTTCTTGTTCCTTTTATGAAGGGCTATGCTGAAGGGAATACCTTAACAGAAGAAATTATCGATCAGGTACCCCTTTTTCTAAAATTAAGAGAATTGTTTTTATATCAGCTTTTTCACAAAGTGTGGGATATAAATCAGCTCGAGGACTGGCAAGCATATACGATCAATAACCTGGAGAAAAACATTGAAACAAATACCGTTTATGCAGGTTTAGATGAAAATCGAATACTCCAAATTAAAAAAGCATTAAACGTATTCGATAAATAAGACTCAAAAGGGGCTTCGCGAAGCCCCTTTTGAGTCTTATTTTTGTTTTGTCTGGAGCCGGAAACCCAAACGAGTTTATGAAGTAGCTCTATATGGAGCATCTGTACCTAACAGGAAACTGAAACCGCAGTGGGAAATAAATTGTTGGGGGTCAGTCCCCTTTATATATGTTAACCTGTTTTTTTTTTCGAGTTGACGAAAATAAAAACCTCCGCTACTCTTAAATGGTAAACAGTTTTATACATATTAATGGAGGTTCATTTAAGATGACAACAAGAAAAAAGGGGTTAAAAACGATTGATCTAACACTGATTGGGATGTTTGTGGCATTGATGGCGATCGGCGCAAACATTACGAACATCTTTCCGTTCATGGTCGTTGGAGGAGTACCGATCACCTTGCAGACGTTTTTCTGTATTTTAGCAGGTGCATTACTAGGAAGCCGCTTAGGCGCAATTGCGATGAGTGTTTATGTAGTGGTTGGATTAGTTGGAGCACCAGTTTTTGCACATTTCAAAGGCGGATTTGCGACAGTTGTTAGTCCAACTTTCGGGTTTTTATTATCTTTCATTTTAGTCGCTTATGTAACGGGTCTTATGATTGAAAAGAACGATAGCAAAGCATCCTATATAGTTGCGGCGCTCACAGGGATGATTATTAATTATGTAATCGGAACAAATTTGATGTTTTGGGCTTATAAAATGTGGGCTGAAGCACCCGCAGGTTTTACTTACAAAATGGCGTGGACTTGGATGATGGTTCCACTTCCAAAAGACATCCTATTAGCTGTTTGTGCTGGAGTGATTGCACCAAGAATCAACATGGCTAGACGCAAGACTATGTCACATCACACAAAACATGCATCATAAAAGGGAGGAGATACTATGATTTGGAATCTGTTGGCGGAAAAGGTACTTGCGGGAAATGAAATCACTGACGATGAGGCACATTCTATATTGGATTGTCCTGATGAAGACTTGCTTTTGCTCTTGCACGGGGCTTACCAGATTCGGAAGCATTACTTTGGAAATAAAGTGAAACTGAACATGATCATCAACACGAAGTCAGGTGCTTGCCCAGAAAACTGCGGATATTGCTCACAGTCCATTGTTTCTACAGCTCCGATCGAAACGTATAGAATGATGGACAAAGAAGAAATCGTAAAAGGGGCAGAGCAAGCCTATAACTTAAACGTAGGTACATATTGCATCGTGGCGAGTGGCCGAGGACCTACAAACCGTGATGTCGACAAAGTTGTAGAAGCCGTAAAAGAAATCAAGGATACATATGGAATGAAAGTATGTGCTTGCTTAGGAATATTAAAGCCAGAACAAGCAGCACGATTAAAAGAGGCCGGAGTAGACAGATATAATCATAACTTGAACACATCTGCTAGAAATCATGAAAACATTACCACTTCTCATACGTATGATGACCGAGTGAATACAGTCAATGTGGTAAAAGAGAGCGGCATCTCGCCTTGTTCAGGAGTTATCGTTGGAATGAAGGAAACGAAGCAGGACGTGATCGACATGGCAAGAAGTCTGAAAGTGCTTGATGCGGATTCGATTCCAGTGAACTTTTTGCATGCAATCGATGGAACACCTCTTGAAGGAACGGATGATCTGGATCCGCGATATTGCTTGAAAGTTCTAGCGTTATTCCGTTATATCAATCCTACAAAAGAGATCCGAATTTCCGGCGGACGTGAAGTGAATTTGAGAAGCCTTCAGCCATTTGGACTTTATGCGGCTAACTCGATTTTCGTAGGAGACTACTTAACAACCGCTGGCCAAGAATCAACCGCTGACCATAAAATGCTGGAAGATATGGGATTTGAGATCGACAGAACGCCAGTAACAGCACAATAAAATAAGTAAGCTATCAAGCTATCATTTGAAAAGCCACTCTCAGTCTTGTTACAATAGAAACTATTCTATTTGTGCAACGGGAGTGGTTTTTTTGGAGAAATGGCTGGAAAAAATAAATTGGGCTGAATTGCTGCTGCATGCAGGAATTTGGGCTGGAAAGTTTTTATTAATTATTATTCTCTTTTTGATTGTTAGATCGATTGGCCGAAGTGTGATCAACCAAATGTTCAGCAGGGCGGCGACACACAGAAAAATGCCGAGCGGACGTGTGATTACTTTGCAAAAACTTGTCATCAACATGTTTTCGTATGTTTTAATCTTTGTTTTTGCGGGGATTGTTTTTAAGCAGTTCGGACTTGAAATCGGGACATTGATTGCCGGAGCAGGAGTTGTCGGGCTGGCAGTCGGTTTTGGTGCACAAGGACTCGTAAGTGATGTGGTTACAGGATTCTTTATCCTTTTAGAAAAACAGATGGATGTTGGGGATTATGTGACAATTGGCGGTGTAGACGGGATCATTGAGGAAGTTGGACTTAGAACAACGCATATCCGATCATTTGACGGTACGCTTAACTTTATGCCAAACCGTGAGATCAGCACGCTAGCCAACCATTCACGCGGAAATATGCGAGCGCTTGTGGATATTGGAATTGCTTATGAAGAGGATATTGATACAGCGATTCAAGTACTGCAAGAAGCTTGTGACAAAGTAAAAGCAAACAACGAAAATATTATGGAAGGTCCAAGCGTTCTTGGCGTCCAAACACTAGGGGCATCGGATGTAGTAATCCGCATTATTTCAAAAACTAAGAACGGGGAACAATGGGCAGTCGAACGCCAGCTGCGTCAAGCCTTAAAAGAAGCACTTGATGCAAATAATATTGAAATTCCATATCCTCACCAAGTTGAAGTGAGAAAAATAGAGAAATAACAAGGAACTTGAGGGCTTTGCTCCTCAAGTTTTTTTATCTCGCTATAAGAATTTACGGTTAAAATCCACTTAGTAATTATTGACATTTATAGAAAATAAGCGTAAGGTGGACACATAAACAAATCTCTAAATATTTTTAATTTCGTTTAAACACTTAGCGTGTTTTTTCTTATGATTTTGCGGGTAAGAATAGTTGAAGAGATTTTTCAGGAGGGATTGAACGTGTCAGGCGACCATCAAAAAAGGGATAACCTTATCGCAAACTTATTGATGCATAATATATACAAGACAAAAGATGGCCGGCAGCTGTACGAACTTACTTTAGAAGATCTGGAACAACAGTATCAGGATATTCTTTCACCAGCTGCACAGGAAAAAACAACTTGAATCAATAAAAGAATGGCAAACTGACTCATGGAGGTTGC
The DNA here is from genome assembly GCF_031457135.1 of Fictibacillus barbaricus. Lineage (GTDB taxonomy): Bacteria > Bacillota > Bacilli > Bacillales > Fictibacillaceae > Fictibacillus > Fictibacillus barbaricus_A. The sequence goes on from NZ_JAVDWA010000001.1 coordinate 678,048, forward strand.
AATGCGGCCTAGAAGGGTCAGTTTTTTATTTGTAATTGATTTCGAGTCTGGAACCAAACAAAAACAGAATCCGATCCAACAAACGAGAGACCAACCCTTTATCGGGCTAGCCTCTTTTTAACGATAAGAATGATCCAGATGATCCGATATGAGATGTTTATGAACCATAGCCTCCATACCGGTAATGATGAGAGCTGTTAAGAATGAACCCCATAATGAGATCTGTACTGCCGGGAGTATGAGAGCCAATAAGTAAACAAGGACGAATGTTGCTGCAAAATCAATAAATAACTGTTTTCCATAAGTAATGCGAGGAATAATAATATATTCCATGATTACCCCGATTGGTGCCAATATCACTGTAAACCAGATAATTGGATAGACAAGCTTGAAGTCTACACTATTAAATAAAAAATTACATAGGACAAGAATTAGTGGGATGCCTATGATTTTTATCATTAAGCTCTGCAAAAATATTCACTCCTTTACAAGTTGTTATTTTGTTGACTGATTTCGCCTTCGTTTAAATATTGATTAGCAGCTTCTTGCGCTTTATGGGAATCAACAGAGTCTCCGCGGTATGTATCAGATCGTTTGAGTCCGGGAATTTGTTTTTTTTCACGTTTTTCTTCTGTCACATGAATCGCCTCCTTGCATGAAAGTTATGATTCCATATCTTTATCAGAATGAACGTTCCATCGTTCTTTTATACGTTTTTTCAAAAGTTCTTTGATGAAAGTGTCATAAAATTTGTAAAGTCCGGGTATTACTTTTTGTAAGATAGTTTGAATAGGAGGCAGGAGGTATGGAGTATTCGCTGTACAAAAAAGACGGAAAGTTTCCATGTGATGTGACGGTCGATTATGAGAACATGGTCTTTACAATTCGGGACAGCGACACGACTGGAGAGGTGTTTAACAGTGCCAGTGAAGTTGCCAGTTGGATCAGGCAGCATTGGAAAGTTGAACAATTTCAGCAGCCTGATGATTATTATGACTTAATGAAGCATCTTGAATCCACTCTAAAAGAGGAAGTTTAAATAAAGGAGGATGTTTCCGTATTTTTGTTGCTCTTAGGAGTGGTTGATTTCCATTTCAGGATACTCGCTTTCCGCGGGGTGTGCGGTGAGCCTCCCTGGAGCTTTGCACCTGTGGGGTCTCACCTGTCACCCTGATCCCGCAGGAGTCTCGCATCTTCCACTCCAATCAACTAATCATTGAAGTCTTTTTCCATATATGAATCAAAGGCAACAATTTTTAGATAGGATAAAGAAAGATCAGGATTAAGTTTTCCTGGTCTTTTTTTGATGGCTGTTTTCGCATTCATTGGTGTTTTTTTAAAGCTGTTAGCAGTTTTTTTTCCGTTCCATGTTGCTCACTTTCCGCTGGGCGTGCGGTGAGCCCATTCGTCGCATAGCGCCATTGAATGGTCTCACCTCCACTCCAATCAACTTGTCATGGGAGTCAAATGATATCAATGCCTGAAGCTACAATCTTAAAGAAAAACTGGCCACATGATTAATAACCTTGTAATCGCACCATAGTTTTTTATGGAAAATGATGGCATAATCTAAGGAGATGATCATAAAGGGGGAAAGAAGATGAAAACAAGTGAATTTGAGCAGCTGACAACAACTTTATTTGGTGAATGGCTTTCTATCTTTAATGATGAGGGAGAGTACGGCTTTACGCATCGAGTCGAAAAGGAGATTAACCGAATTGCTTATGCTACAAATCTGACTCCTGAAACGGTTGAGAAAGCTGTGAAGGCAAACGCAGACCTTTTACTTACCCATCATGATGCGTGGGACTTTCTCTATGGAATGAGAGAGGTTTGTGTATCGGAATTAGAAAGGCATGGAATCTCTCATTACTTTAATCATTCACCGCTCGACTTTGTGAAGTTCGGAACGTGCACGGCCCTATTTGAACAAATTCAAATTGATGAAATAACGAGTTACTCCACTTGTACAGAAAATAAAGATTATCCAGGAATCGGGATATTCGAAAGAGGTATTACTTTTTCTGAGCTAAAAGGACGACTTGAAAAAGCTTTGAACGAACCAGTCGGAGCATGGCAGAATCATGGCCGTCCTGTAAAGAAAGTTGCGATTTTAACAGGAGCAGGAAACAATAGTGCTTTGATTAAATATGCGATGGAACAAGGCTGTGATGCATTTATCACAGGGGAGAAAACACTGTATTCAGTGCAGTATGCAAACTTCGCAGGCGTTAATCTATACGTTGGAAGCCATACCTTTACGGAAATATTTGGTGTGGAAAATTTCGCTAAAAAAGTGCAGGAGGCATATCCCGAGACGGAATTGGTTTTAATTAAAGAGAAGCATTTAGAAGCCGCTGATAAAAAATGCCTCATTGGCTAAAGCTTTTTTAGGTCTGTTTGTCGCTAGTATCGCCTGTTTTGTCATATATGGTGTCTTGAATTTTCACACCACCTGGGAAGGGGCTTATCAGGAGCTCGCTTGCTCAAAGGAAAAAACTTGTATCACTCTCCGTGATCAACGGTATGTTCTGCTGATTAATGAAAGAGGGGATCTTTCATTAGCTATTACAAAAATCATTTATCCGTTTGGGTTATATGAGGATTTCAAAGTTTATCCGACAGAAATGAATTCCCATGATAAACTTCCTGAAAATGGTGTTTCTTATACGTCGATCTCAGCTTCAGGGGAACTTATTTTTGGACTCACAAACCGAACTGACATTTCTTTTATGGTTTCCGTTCCTGACTTGAGTTTTTCTGATCAAGACTATTTTAAAAATGAAGCGATGCCATTAGTTTCAATAAACAATCAAAAGAAATTTTGGTACAGCTATGAACCATCTCAAAAAGGAAAGCAGCCAGTACACATACAGTTTTTGAATCAACAAAAAGAAAAAGTAAACGTTTGGGAATGAATAAAAGCCTCCAATAAAAGGGGCTTTTTTTCTATGAAAAGGAAGAATGGCGTATTTAATTCAGGGGAATATATGAATTGATATGTTGATATGGACTCCATTTACTTTTATAAGCATATTATTTTTATGTTACATAATATAGTGTTATAATAGGGTTAAGTAACATAGTTTAAGGTGATGATCCTGATGGAATATGTGGAAGCATTAAGGGATATTAAGCAGATCAATGCGATAAAACGCTATTTAAAAAAACAATCAGAACGGGACTATGTTCTTTTTGTGTTTGGCATTAATACAGGGTTAAAGATTACTGAAATTCTTTCAATTAAAGTAGAAGATGTTATGGCTGAGGATTTCATGATTAAAACATTTTATTGCCTATCTTCCAAGGATGCTGAAACCCAAAAGGATATTTATTTAAACGAAACCGTTCGTAAAATTCTTCAGCATTATATTCTTACTTCTGATTTAAAGTGTGAGGACTACTTGTTTTCATCAAGAAAAACGAGATTGCCTATTTCGCGCCAGCAAGCTTACCGAATCATTCACCAAGCTGCTGAAGAGGTAGGAATCAAAGAGAAGATCGGTACAAACTCCATGCGCAAAACGTTTGGGTTTCATGCGTATAAGCGCGGCGTCGCGATCTCACTTCTGCAGAAACACTTTAGTCACTCCAGTCCATCAGAAACATTAAAATATTTAGGCATTGCTAAAACAGAAAAGATAAAAACAGAAATTGATGTCAGACTATGATCCATTCCTTAATATGATCCATTCCTTAATGTGTAACAAAAATGCGTTAAAGGAGGAGTTAGTGTGAACATGAAAGAAAAGACTGTAAGAGGGGGAATAAATGATGACTGATGAAGCACAGGTCAATGAAGGAATGTTAGAGCAGCTGACGAGACAGCACCGCAAATTAACAAAAGGAAAGCTTGCGATACGTGCCGTATTAATTACGTTCGGAGCTATTTTAATGGCAGTGGGCCTTGAAATCTTTTTAATTCCAAACCATGTTATTGATGGGGGAATAACAGGTATATCCATCATGCTTTCTCATGTAACAGGAGCTAAGCTGGGGATCTTCCTCTTTCTATTCAACCTTCCTTTTATTTATATGGGTTACAAACAGATTGGTAAAACATTTGCATTTTCAACTTTATATGGCATTATTGTTCTTTCATTTGCAACTTCATTTTTACATCCAGTACCTGCATTTACGGAAGACTTGCTTCTTGCTACAGTATTTGGAGGCATTTTTATAGGTGTTGGAATTGGAATGGTAATCCGAAGCGGTGGTTCGCTAGACGGAACAGAAATATTGGCTATTCTTTCAAACTCGAGAATTCCTTTTTCCGTCGGTGAAATTATTATGTTTTTTAACATCTTTATTTTAGGAGCAGCTGGTTTCGTGTTCTCCTGGGACCGTGCGATGTATTCATTAATCGCTTATTTCATTGCTTATAAAACAATCGATGTAACAATAACAGGATTGGAAGAGTCCAAATCAGCTTGGATCATTAGTGATAGTCATGAAGAAATTGGTGAGGCGATTCTTCACAGACTTGGAAGAGGCGTTACGTATTTAAAAGGAAAAGGCGCTTATACCGGTGATGATAAAGGAGTCGTTTTCTGCGTCATTACTCGTCTGGAAGAAGCTAAACTAAAAGATATTGTGGATGAATTCGATACGAGTGCCTTCCTCGCGATCGCGGATATTGCTGAAGTAAAAGGCGGCCGATTTAAGAAAAAAGGAATTCATTAATAAACTCAAAAAAAGCCTGTTAAAGGGCTTTTTTTAATGGATCATTATTTAAACTTTTACTGCTTTTAATAGCCATTCAACAGCGTCCGCAATATGATCTGCCACGTAATCTGGCGGTACTGTAGAGCGATGATGATTTTCTTCCAAGGCTTTTTTTCCGGAACCAGTTAAAACCAACACGGCCGTACAGCCAGCATTTTTTGCTGCCTCAATATCAGTCCAGCGGTCTCCAATTACGGCACATTGATTTAAATCAATGTTATGATCCGCCGAGGCTTTTTCAAGCATTCCCGTTCCTGGTTTTCGGCAAATACACCCTTCGCGGTGATGATGGGGACATAGATAAACACCATCCAATCCAAATCCGTTCAGTTCTTTTATGAAGTCTTCCTCTGCCGCTTCGCCTCTGCTGATGCCAGGCTGGTTCGTGAAAGAAAAAACGCGTATTCCCTGGTTTTGCAGTTGTTCAATGGCTTTCGCTGTATATGGAAATAGTTTCAGTTCACCTGGATATTCGATATGTTCGGATCCGCCGATCGTACCGTCGCGATCCAAAAATACTGCTTGTAAAAGCATATCATTCACCTCTGCGTTATTTATCTATCACGATCGATGCGTTTGGACACTTTTTAGCTAACAGCGTAAGGAATTTATCACGGTCTTTTGGTGAAATCAATGCCATACCGAATACATGTAGAATCTCGATTCTCTTAAGTGACAATGCAGGACTAGAAATCGGATTTCGCGATTTTCGGGCAGATTTAATTTCATAATAATGAATTTTCTTTCGAATAGGTCCTGAACGAATAATCAGTTCCTTATCATCTAATACATAATAAGTGGTTTTCATTAGCCATATAAACAGACCACTGAAGAAAACGGCAAGAAGTACTGTAACCAAAGCTTGGTTCATACTAGCATCACCTTTTAAAACAGGAACTAATGCACTGCCGAAGCTGATTGCCAAAGCACCAAAAATGAGTATCACCAGCCAAAGGTCAATTTTCGATTGAAATTTCATGATTATCACCTCTAACGAAAAATTACTTGCGTTCTATATTTCCATTATATAGTAAAATGGTGTATGGATGGTAATAGAGAAAAAGAAATGGGGAGATATTTTGCAAATCTTATTGATTAGACATGGAGAATCAGAGGCTGATATTTTACAGGTTCATGAAGGAAGAGCAGACTTTGAATTGACAGATAGAGGAAGAAAGCAAGTTAGAGCAATGGCTGAAAAAGTAAAAAAAGATTTTTTGCCGGAAATTATTTATGCAAGTACATTGAAAAGAGCCCGTGAAACAGCCACGGTCTTGTCTGAAGTAACAGGAGTTCCCTTACAGCTGGAAGAAGAACTCATGGAATATAACAATGGTGTACAGGCAGGGCTTGCATTTGAAGAAGCAAAAAAGTATCCTCGTCCTGTTCACCTGCATGATCGATATGAAGAAGGTGAATCCCATATCGAGTTTTGCATGAGAATTGAAACGATCTTTTCCAAAATATTAGCAGCATCAACACAAAAGCGAATTGCAATCGTTGCCCACGGCGGGGTGATCAATTGCTTATTACGATCTTTTTTTCATATGCCTATTTCACAAGACTTTTATTTTTTAAATGGCGATACAGGGATTAGTTTGCTGGAGATAAAAGAATACAGAAAGGTAGTCCATTTCCTCAATAATACGAGTCATCTTGATGCAGATGAAGTGCTTAAGTCTTTTTAAGCTCTTTTTCTGTTCTGCATAATGAAGCGTCAATAGAAGATGGAACTTTTTGTATGATTCTTCGTATGAATGATAAGAAAGAAAATTGATTAAAGGGGATTTTAAATGAACATCTTTTTGTTTTCTATTATTGTTGGAATTGTTTCGGCGTTAATCATTTCGCCGTACTCCATCCATAAAAGCAAAAAATCTACCAAGAAAGAAAGGGAGAACAATTTACCAGCAGTTATAATTGGTACATTAATCATTACCATTCCGATTGTTTTCCTGTTTTATTACATTACAAATCTTGATCGGAATTTGTCATCATTATGGTTATTAGCGATTATTGTTACAGCGCTCGGTACGTTCTTTGCGACTGGAAAAGAGCGGATAATCAAATTAATACTGTTTGGTATTAGTGTGATCGTTGCCATCGTTTTCTTTACAGCATTCCTATTTAATGCAAATGAAAAATATGATACAGCTAAAATGAAGCAGAAGACAGAGATTGAAACGTTTGATGAAAAAGAAACGCCTGCGAGTGTCCCGCCAAAATTTGCACGGAATAAGATGAGGAAATCGTTCGGACAGGTGCCGAACACGAGTTATTATGAACTGGGGAATTTGCAGATACAAAAGGTGAAAGGAGAATATGTTTATATTGCTCCCGTTGAATTCTCAGGTTTGTTTAAATGGTGGAAGGGAGACATAACGCCTGGCTACTTTATGCTAAGTGCCACAGATTCTTCCGATAATCCCAAGTTTGTCAAACAGGAAATGGCATACACGCCATCCTCATTCTTTGGCAAAAACGTTGAAAGACACATGCGGTCCAAGTATCCACAATATATCTTTTATGGTGATCCTCAATTAGAGATCGATAATGATGGAAAACCTTTCTATATTCGCTCTTATGGACAGTTTGTTTCAGCGCGTAATGGCTTTGAAGTAAATGGCCTTGTTTTGGTGGATCCGAAGAATGGCAAAACGAGAGACTATAAAATAAAGGATGTTCCGGCGTTTGTGGACGGAGCGGTATCCCCTGAAGCAGTTAGTCTCCAAAATAGTTATTTTGGAAACTATGTACACGGGTTTTGGAATAGTGTATTTGGGAAAAAAGACGTGAAGCTGCCATCAGATGAAGGAACAGAGGCGAATGTGAGCCCGATCTTTGATGAAAATGGAGAAATGTATTATTTCACCGATTTCACAAGTCCAAAAGAAGGCGTTGATTCAATGCTTGGCTACTCGTTAACGAATGCGAGAACAGGTGAAGCGACTTATTATACTGGTAATCTAAAAGAATCGTACATGGATTCACAAGGTGCACTTCAGATCATCGAAAAGAGATTCATAGAAAAGAAATGGGATGGCGAGATGCCTGTTTTGTATAACTTTTATGGTGAAGCTAGCTGGCTGACACCTGTACTGGATTCAAACGGTTTTCTGCAAAACTATTTTATCGTTTCAGCTGCAAACCCAGAAATTTCAGCTTATGCAAATACTCCAAATGAGGCGTTGAAGCAATATAAGACTGCATTGCAAAGGGGGGGAAGCTCTGTTGATGGCAATTCGAAGGCAGAAGCTAAACAAGTAACGGGTACGGTCGTTCGAGTGTACAAAGAAAAATCAGGAGACTTTACAATCGTTTCGTTTCTTTTAGACAACCGTCAAAGTTATATCGTATCTTCTGAAAACAGCCCGCTCTCAATCTATTTAAAAGAAGGAGATCAAGTAGGAGTAAACTACTTGGATACAGGGGAAACCTTTATGCCAGTTAAAGATCTCAAAATTAAAGGATTAGAATAAGGGGGGACTGACCCCAAACCATTTATTTCCCTTCGTGTTTTTACATTTTGCTTATGTGAGTTTGCTCATTTTAGTACAGAAATAAAATGGCTTTTCAATTTCCCGCCGTTTTTTCTGATTGGATTTCCCGTACGCTTTTACGTATCCTATCATACAAAAAAGACTCAAAAGAGGACTGTATTGCCCCCTTTTGAGTCTTTTTAGATCCATCTGTTTCCGTTGTTTATTGTTCTGGCACGTATCTTCTTGCACCTGCAAACTCCACAGCATATGCTGGAGTTGAGATGGGATCGATTCGAACGGTTGATGCCGTATTCGGTGAATGGATCATCATACCTTCACCTGCATACATCGCGACATGGTGCACGCGACCTTTCCCTTCATCATAGGCAAAAAACATCAAATCACCTGGCTGCAAATCTTCTTTATTTACAATCAATCCTGCTTTTGACTGAGGACCGGAATCTCTCGGAATCGTGATGCCGTTCGCTTTATGAACGGTGTATGTGAATCCTGAACAATCGTATCCAAAACCGGAAGCCCCTGCCCACAGGTATGGAAGTCCTAAGAACTTCTTCGCTTCTTTTACAAGCTGTTCACCTGTTGCGCCAGGTATTTCGCTTTCGCTCTTATAAACCGCAGCGTCTTTTGTGTCCAGCCAGCGAACTTTCCCTTCAGGCGTTAAAACAGCGATTGAATGGTGAAGTTTGATTAAAACCGGAAGTTTTGTGTTGTAGCTCAATTCAAGGTCTTTCTTTTTGCCATTAGGGGTTTTACTCAGCCATGCTGTTGGACTCTTGATCAGTGCGAATGGTTTCCCATCTAAATGCTCAAACCGGTCAGAGGTTGTAAGCTGGCTAACTGGCATCCAGCCTGGATATCCAAGTTCATTTCGTGGAGTTGGCTGACCATAGACAGCTACTTTTACCCAATCGCCTTCCTGTTCAAGTACATGTACTTTTTGTCCATACAAAGCTTGGGTTTCCAGTTCGCCCACAAGCCAAAGCTTTTCATCATAAGACATACTAGTTGTCCAAGCTCTGAGATCTACAGGATTAGAGAGGGAAGGTGCATCCAAAGGTCTTGCAGTATTCGGACTTCCCCAGAGAGTTGCCGCGGCAACATCGACATACAGATCTTGGCCAGCAACATTCATTACTTTATTATTTTCTGCTGTGCTTTTTTCAGCAGAGACGGTGTTCGTAAACAGGCCAAACAAGAATGCTAGTGAAAATAAGACTTTGATAAAACTTCGAATCATTGGAGTCGCTCCTTTATTCTGCTATTTTTCTTCACAATTCGAGTTAAGCAGCAGAACCCCTTTTAAAAGATAGAAAGATAAGTCAAATATCCTTGAAAAAGGAAAGCGGTACTCGGACAAATGAACTAAACAGAATAAGAGTTTATGACAAAAGGAGGACTCAAAAAAACACCCCGAAAAAGTTCGGGGTGTTTTACTTTCACATGATTAGATGTCTGTTCACTTCCATAAGATGCATGCCGTAAACAAGGAACGCAGATAGTACGCCTGCTAAAAGAAGATACAAAACTAAAACAGTTATCTTCGTTTTCATATTGGCCACATAATAATTTTTTCTTTGATCGTACAGTTCTTCTGTTTTTCTCTGTTCGACCCGAATGCTGTTCTCATAAGCATCAAAGTAAGCCCGGTGATCAAAAGGTTCTAACTCTGGTATTGGTGTGATTCCGTCTGGATCATTTTCCCGGTACTGTTCAATCACATACTCTTTATTTTTTCTATCGGCATTATACTCTTCTCTTAACGTTGATAAAAAACGTTCACGCTGAATCATGACTTCTTCTTCAACGAGTACCCTGTATTTAGCCAGTTTCTTCTTATCCTGGAAAAAAGGAAATGCATAGCCTGATGGCATATTTCTTCTCAGTCTATCTTTTGCCACACGAACATCTTCCATATATGTGCCGATTATATATTCGAAGTTCGGCATATCACGATATTCATCCATTTCTTCTTTGATGACTGCAAGCTTTTGCTGCTCTGCATTAAATATTTCCAGTGTTGCCACAAGTTTATTTTGTTCAAAATCTTCACGAACTCTCTTCCACCATGTCATGATCCCGAATAGAAATATGAGAAACATGATCGGATCTGGGGATATAAACAAATAGGGAATGACAATTAACAGCCCGACAAACCAAATTTTTGTAGAAAGCACTCCAACAATTCGTCCACCGTCAAGTGGTGAAACAGGGAACAAGTTAAACAAATTGATCATTGCTCCTAGCTGTATGACAAGACCCCAAAACGGTTCACCTGTGGTTTGATATAGAAATACAGCCGGCAAAAACGAAAGTAGGCCAAACAATGGACCAGCATAGGCCACAAAAGCTTCATCTTTTGCGTTTTTAGGCAGTTCTTTCAAACCAATCGCAGCACCCATAAAAGGAATAAAGATGGCGGGTGATGTTTTTAAACCTTTTCTTTTGGCAGCAACTAAATGTCCCATTTCATGCACAAATATTAAATAGACAATCGCCACCGCGAATTTCCAGCCGAAAAAAACGGCATAAGCGCCTAATGAAAGAAACATCGAGATAAGTGTGGCGAACTTCCCAAGTTTTAATAATGTAAAAAGCCATTTTAATTTATTTAAAAAGAATAAACCAATCCCTGCTAATACGGTCCAAGTACGGGACTGGCCTCTTTTCTGTGCTTTTTCTGACATGTAAAAATCCCCCATATACTTTATCTTTCTTCTATCTTAAATGAAATACGGCTGAAGTGGAAATAAGTTTCTTAACACTTCAGGTTGGACTGCCCGTTTTTCTTTATTATTTTGCGGGTATACGAAATAACGTACCCCAATATTGATAGACTGATTATGCGAAATGTTTAAAAAGAAGATAGAGGAGGGATCGGTTTGCCTGTACAAAAATATCATTTTTTAAAAGCAGACCCTTTTGTGTTGAGCAAATCGGAAGTACTTCAAGCGGTGCAAAAGTACTTAATTCAAGAAGGTTATGAAACCAAAAGAGCTGAAGACTTAAGCGGAGCAGATCTCATCGCAGAAAATGAATACCATTCACTTGTTATTGAAGCATTAGGAAACGAGGAAGAACAGCAAGAGTATTTTGAGGCATATTTCAATCACCAGGTTATTACATTACTTAAAAGCTATGAAAAAAATCCGGGTAAAACACTCGTGATGGCAAATGCCGATGCACCTATCATACGTCAAAATGTAGACTGTCTCAAAGCGGCGCTAGACGAACTTGGAGTTGTTCGCTTCTGGGTTAAGAAAGATTTAACAATCGAGTGGGAATGAATATGTAAAAGGAGCCAATTCACAAAATGAGTTGGCTTTTTGGTGGCTATCATCTCTTATTGTCGAAAGAAAAATCCCCATTGTATGGCTTCGTTTTTGTTTTTTATCGTAAACAGCACTGCGTTAATGACTCCTCCGATAACAATAACCATCCCTGATAAATAAAACCAGATTAACAAGATAATAACGGCACCCAGGCTGCCATAAGTCGAAGAGTAATTTTCGAAATTTGTAACATAAAATGAAAAGGCCAGGGAAATCAGCTGCCAGGAGAGTGTCGCAAAAATAGAACCCACCAATACTTCTTTTACATGAAAGCGCTGGTTGGGTGCTAAATAATAAAGCATGATTAAAACCAAAGCCATAACACAAAAACCAACGATCCACCTTAAAAAGTTAAATAACAAAGAAAGATGACGGGGGAAATCAATGAAACGTGAAATTTCCTCAAGAATGGTCTTTCCAAAAACGGGCAGCAGCAAGGTGATGACCACTACAACTACAATTCCAATTGTAAGGGATAGCCCATATAATTTTATTTTCCAGATGGGTCTCGTTTCTTCTGTTCCATAAGCATAGTTGATAGCTCGAATAATTGCGTTGGTTCCTGATGAAGCTGACCAAAGAACTGCTAGAATACTAAAAGACAAAAGACTAGTATTTGTTTGGTTCAATAAAACATAAATTTGTTTTTCCAGCAAAACACCTGTATTGCCTGGTGCGTATTCTTGAAAAAAATGAACGATCTCTTTTGGCTCTAAGTTTAAATAGGGAAGCAGTGTAAGCAAAAAAATCAAAAGCGGAAAAACAGATAATAAAAAATAGTATGCTAATTGAGCGGATAGATCACTGATATTGGCTCTCTTTAGTTCAATTATTAGGCGGTTCAAGAAAACAAGCATGTCTGATGCCCTCTTTGCGATTATAATGAATTGCACCTTGTCCGGTTTCTTTACTAAGTCTATGTATGAACTGGAGCAGTATGTTTTTTAATTAGCTTTTTTTGCAATCAATGTTGCGATGAGGTTAGGGCTCGCTTTCCGCAGGGTGTGCGGTGAACAATAGGGAGAAAATGAATGAATCCTGCTCCTGCGTCTTCAAGAAAATCCTGCCGAACTTAGCTTCCTCGTCGCATGCCTTTCTAGATGTATATTCAGATAGCTGGCATGCAGGAGTCTCGCCCTTCCTTTCTAATTAATTGTTCAAAGAAGAGTTCTCCAAAGTCTTTTAGTATGAACATGAACAGCTTTTAGATAAAGATAAGAGAAAAAATAAAAAAACACCGGAATTTTCCGATGTTACTTCACTTTTTCAATTCGGTCATGACTGGATTCGTAAAGTTCAGGCAAAACATTCATTTCCTCAATGTCCCGTTTCGTTTGTTCCGTTCCCAGAAGATAGAGGTAGCGGAATAGTTCATAAACAAGCTTACTGTCGACCCCTCGGTGAAACATAGCATTGGAGTCATCATATACTCTAGTAGGTTTAAAGATATCCAAACCTTCTTGTTTGTTATTGGCTTTCATTTCATAAAAAAGATGTTCAAGTTTTTGCTTTTCTTCTAACGAGGCTTCAATTTCAAAATAATGTATGTGATCATCCGTCTGAATCGGCTGAATCTCACCTTTTGCCGTTACATAAAACGTTTCTTTCGGTTCCATTATCAAAAACCTCCTTTTTTATTCCATTCCTCTTGCTGACGTATTCAAAACATCATGATGAACTAAACAAAAAAAGCTTCTCCCTGAATGGAGAAACTTTTTAATATAACTTTGCATTCTTTTTTAATAAGGAATATATATACATATCATAAAAATTACTGCCCGCTTTTTGATACTCTTTCAGCAAGGCTTCTTCTGTAAAGCCTAATCGTTTTACAAGGTCACGTGAGGGGGAGTTTTCTGGCCTGATTACAGCTGCTATCCGATTGAATTCCATGCTGTTGAATCCAAAATGCAGAATAGCCTGAAGTGATTCCATCATATAGCCTTGACTCCAGTACTTACGGTTAAGCTCATAACCAAGTTCTGTCCTCATGTCCGTTTTGCTCCAATTGTGAAAGCCGCACGTGCCGATTAGTTTGTCTTCCTCTTTTAACGTTATTCCCCAGCGAATGGCACTGCCAGAAGTGTAGCCCTTATCAAAAGCTTCGATAAGAGAATAAGCTTCTTCTTCATTTTTTAAAGGTTCCATCCCGTAATATATTAATGCTTCTGCATCAGAGAACGTGGAAAAGATTTCAGCAGCATCTTTTTGTTGAACAGGCCGCAATGAAAGTCGCTCTGTATCTATTACTGGGAAACGTTCAAATGAATTCAAAAGAAAAACTCCTTTATGAAATTGATTTAAGTTTCATTTCATCAATAAACAGCTGCGTAAGGTAAGGATCCCACTGTGTGCCTCGTCCATCTTCTAAAATGGCCAAAGCTTTTTCATGAGTCATCCCTTTTCTGTATGGTCTGTCAGATGTCATCGCATCGTATGCATCCGCTACTGCGATAATTCTGCCGAAGATCGGGATGCTGTTACCTGCCAGTTTTTCAGGATAGCCGTTTCCATCAAACCGTTCGTGGTGATAACGTACACCTGGAAGCAGAGGCTTCATTGCTTCAAATGGCTGAACCTGTGCAAGAATGTCCGCCCCGATTACAGGATGTTTCTTAATCATCTCAAACTCTTCATCTGTTAATTTCTCTTCTTTTAAAAGAATCATATCAGGTATTCCAATCTTGCCAATATCATGAAGCAGTGCAGCTTTTCTTAACTGCAGAAGCTGCTGGAACGGCAGCCCGGCCATCTGCCCAATTTTCATTGCATAATCAGCAACTCGTAAACTATGTCCTGCTGTATAGGGATCTCGCGCATCTAGTGTCGCAGCCATCGTTGCAAAAAAACTTTCAAGAAGCTGTTTGTTTTCTTGATCACGGGATTGGATGGCACGTCCCATATGATTAAACCCTTTGATTAGTTTTGAAAACTCATCTGAATAGAGGTCGTCTACCTTGGCATTGCTGTTACCAGTCCTTACCTCATACATCCCTGCCTGGAGTTCGTTCATCGGCTGCTGAATGTCTTTGAAAAGGAGGTATGCGCCATATATCGCAAAGGATATTCCGATAATGAGAACAAACAATGCCCAGCTCCAGTAAGAACTATTTATGGCTCCAGAAATTTGGTAGAGTCTCACTTGGTTTGCAAGAGCAAAAAGCAAAAGCGGGAAAGTCCCGATAAAAAGGGTGCTCCACTGTATTTTTCGCTGTATGGATATGTGTCTTGAAGATGCAAGGGACAGCGTGACACCATGATCTTTTAGTGTTCGGTCCAATATATCTTTTAATATAGGCTGAACGGCTTTCGTTGTTAAAAAGAATTCGATGATCGCATGCATGCCCGCGACTAAAATAGCTCCGAGTGTTGCAAGGTAAATATAGTAGTAAGGGAGTGATAAAAACTCAAAATATATGGCGGCTGCAGTAAAAGTAATGGCCGGAATAGACAAACCAAATAAGTGTGGACCCAAAATCCGTTTTACAGTACGTACAGGAAAGTGATGAGCATGGAAATATACTTTTTCCGCCATTTGAATAGAAGGCACCTTTTTTGAATAATAAGAACGGAAAACTGCCGTGTGCATATGAAAAAATAAGTATTCTAATGAAAACATGAAGATGCTTGAAAGTAAAAGAATACTACTGATCATAAAAATTTCTTTCCATGAAAAACGCAGTGTTGTAAAAAGGAAGACGCCGCCTACTCCAAGAACGGCTGCTGTTGAACCAAGTATATAGTTTTTTAGTAATCGTCGCTCAAATTGCTTATACAGCGTCATCTGTAACACCCGCCTTTCTTACTAGTGCTTCCATAAAGATAATATAAGCATACCTTACTAAAACATGGAAAAAAAGAGATTTTTCAACACATTTTTACATATTTTTGCGAGTAAACCTTTAAACCGATGATATTTAGTAAAAAAGAACTGTTTATTTGAATGAATAATCTTATCACAAGGTCAGGGTCGGGAAGTAAAGTATAGCATTTGTACGATTTGTACAAAATACACGGGATGGATAATTTCTGAGTAAAACGGGTATGAAATGGTATACGGATTTAGGAAGGGAGTTTGAAAAATGTCATTAACGAATAAAGAAATTGAACATTTTAAACAAATTTTAAAATCACGTAAAGATGAGATAAAAGGTATGCGTGAAAGAAACGACTCGTTTGGAAACGATTCTGAATTCCCGAAAGAATCAACAGGAGAATTATCAAATTATGATAACCATCCTGCTGACTTAGGGACAGAACTATTTGAACGGGAAAAGGATATTGCGCTGAACGACCTTCATGAAAAAGAACTGGAAGACATCGATACAGCTCTTATGAGTATTGAAAGAGGAAAATATGGCGTTTGTAAAACTTGTGGTGAAGATATTCCAAAAGAACGGTTAGAAGTGGTCCCATCTACCCTTTATTGTAAAGAGCACAGCCCTGGGCAGCATTCTTCAGATGACCGTCCTATAGAAGAAAATGTAGCAGGGCCGGACTATTCTAGACGGAGCAACGATAATAAAGATGCCACTTTCTTTGATTCAGAGGACACATGGCAATCTGTAGCGCAATATGGAACGAGTGAAACACCATCCGATTTCGCAGATCCTGAAAAGGAAGATTATAATGCTATGTATGAAGACTCAGACGATGACGATGGTTATGTAGAAGCGTATGAAGGATTTGTAACAACAGATATCACCGGCAAAAATGTTAAGGTTGTGCAGAACCGGAAACATGAAGAGTACGAAGAAGAGCTTGATACAGAAGAAGACCGCCAGCTGGACAGAGAAAAGTACGATAAATAATTATCTTTAATCAAAGAGAAAGACACTAAAACTTAATGGGTTTCAGTGTCTTTTTTTATTCTGAAGCTTTCAGGATAATAGATTAACTAATTTTATTCCGAGATTGGCTGCGAATCCCAATAAGCCAAAACCAGCAATAACCATCAGCCACCTAATAATCTTTTCATTGATAATCGCCCGGAAAAAATGAACAGTAAAAGCGATATTGAGATTCCATAAAACGATCCCTACTAATATAAAACAGCTTAAAAAACCATTCATATAGATTTCATAATGATCCGGCAGACTTTGCAATGCACCGCCGTATACCCCAAACCAAAACACAAAATTAAATGGATTCATCAATGCTAAAATAAAGCCCGTCCAATAAGGTGCTTGGGCAGTAGTACCGTCTATTACTAATAGTTTTTTTTGTGCAGCTGCTCCTTTTATCGTAGTTGTCCCTAAAAACAATAGCATCAGCATTCCGATCGACAGCATACCAATTTGAACGAATCCAATCTTTAAAAAGGGTGTTAAGCCAGTAAAAATACAGAACATGAAAAAGGAGTCTGCCGTTACTGCTCCTAGACCTACTAGCCATGAATGCCAGAAACCTCTCCTTAAACCACGTTTTATCATTTCTAATTTAATTGGACCTACGGGAGCAGCCAAGCTAATCCCCAATACGATAAACTGAAACATCCATCCACCGATTTCGCCCATTATTAAGCCACCAGCCTTTAATACTCAACTTGTCCTTTTCAAAGATTATGAGAAGAAAAGGAAGAATATTACGGAAGGAAATTGAATAAACGCGACGAAAAGTAAAAGAAAGGTGATTCACTATTTTTTAATAAAAAAAGGAGTCTAACTGTGTGAAGAATGCGTGCCTATTAATCATTGATGTTCAAAAAGGATTTGAAGATGCTGATTTTTGGGGGAAAAGGAACAATCCATACGCAGAAGTGAATATGCTCACTTTAATGGATGCTTTTAGAAATGCTAAATTGCCTATTTTTCATGTTCAGCATCAGTCTGAAAATGAAAGTGCACCGCTATATCCAGCGAAATTAGGTTATCAGCTGAAAACAGGTTTCGAACCGAAAGAAGATGAGCCGCTTTTTATTAAGAGTGTAAATAGTGCGTTTATTGGAACGAGTCTGAAAGAAGAATTAGATAAAAAGGGAATCCAGCAATTAATTATCGTAGGATTAACAACCAATCATTGTGTATCTACTACGGTTCGAATGGCTGCAAATTTAGGATATGACGTTTGTGTTGTCCATGATGCAACTGCTGCATTTGGAACGGTTTCTTATGATGGAAAACGGTACTCTGCTCAAGAAGTGCACGATACAGCATTGTCACATCTAAATGGAGAATTTGCGGAAATTGTGAGTACTGAGGAAGTTTTGACGAATCGAATCAGTTCTTCTCAATTTATTCAATAGATATAGTCAATATTCCCCAGGAAATGTCGGAAAATGCTAATGGTTTAGACGTTGTAATTTAGGGGAAAATAATGGACAAACATTCGTAAGAGTTAGAGGAGTCATTTAACCATGGAAAATAATCAGATAGAAAAGCTCATGCAAAATCCGGAGCAAGAATTAGAGTTTTGGATAGAAGAAGACAAACAGAGAGAACTTGTCAGGATGAGATATGTTCCTCAAGGTGATGGCGGTTATTTTCAAGTCACCTATTTTGATGAAGAAGAAAGCGTATTAGGATCCCAAGTGTTAGATGAAGTAGAGGATGCTATGCGCTTTTTAAAGAAAAACAAACCTATCAATTGAACGTAAACCAGAGGGGATGACCCCTCTGGTTTTAATATTTTTACATGGCTGCTAAGGATAACCGAAGGGTTCTTGGCATCCTCTGTTATCATTATAGAAACTTTTTTTCACAATGCCATTCAGACGCATGTTTTTTACATACATCCAAGTCTGAAAATTTTCCTTCATTGAAATTTTTGATAATTTCCTCTGCTGTATCTTTAGCTAACTTAACCTCTTTTTCAGTAATATCTCCATTCCTATACGCTTCCATGAGTTCGTTATCATCCAGTACGAAAATTTGATTATCTGGGAGAATTACAATATCTAAATAAAGATCTAAATACCACGGTATGCCTTCTTCATTTACCCCATGATCTCTGCACATATCGATATACCATTGAACGATTTCTCCGTGGTCATCCATAATTGTAGTGACCGTGTATTTTTTTCCTTCAGGAAAATGCTGCAGCCATGTATAGCCTGCATCGGCAATTCGTACTTTTCTGTCTTTGTAGTTCACAATAAGTGGCTCTGATACTTTTTTTAAATGAATAGCGGTTACTTTCCCTTTAAAAGATGAATCTTCTCTTTCCACTACTTCAAACGATCTTTCGAGGACTCTTTTCCAATCAGGTCTGTCGGCAGTCTTGTGTTCCATAAACACCTCCACATTTTGTAAAATTATAGCAAATTTGGAGGGTGAAAGAAAGGAAACGTCGAAACAACGAAGAAGAATATATTATGTAAAAAAACGGAGGGTTAAGTATCTTGAAAAACATACACGAAGAACTAGAGAGATTTCAAAAAGAGAAGGGGTGGGAAATTAGTACTGAGAATGCTGGCCAATCCAGAGAATCATTGCTTTTAAACCATATGCTCTTAACAACAGAAATCGCTGAAATTGCAGAAGAATTAAGAAAAATGATGAATCTCGAATATGAGTTGATTCATGAAGGAATGGAGAAAGAAGAAGCATTTCGGTTAGCAAAACAAGAAATATCAGAAGACATCGGAAAAGAAATCGCGGATAGTATCGCTTATTTATGTAAATTTGCCACTTTCTTTGAAAGAAATATTGAAGAAGATATGATGAATAAACTTCAAGAAATCAATAACCGTATGAAACCAAATCTGCAAAAAAGGATGAAAGAAGAGGCTAAATAAATGGATATTAAAGCTGCAAGGTTCGATTTAGTATCACATGATGGGGTGAAAATTGCAGCCTTTGATCATGGCGGTACTGGTGAACCAATCGTATTTCTTCACTATTTAGGTGGAATGGCTCAGTTATGGCATCCCGTCATTAAGCATCATCAAAAAGAACTGGTTGATACAATTCAACAATTCTATTCAGAAATTCCAGTCAGTACATTTCCTGCTAAATAAGAAAAAGCTCCCGGATTTATGGGAGCTTAATTTTCATTTTTACTGGATTGTTTGCGTTTATAAAACTGCTCTAAAGCGATGCAAGTGAGCATTCCCATGATCAATCCGTTGCTTAAGAGTGTGACGATAATACTCGGCCATTCTTTTAGTGCTGCAGCTGGGATGAATAAACTGCCGATTCCGACCATTAAAGATGTGCTGATGATGAAGAGGTTTTTTTCTGAATTCAATTCCGTTTTATATTCTTTAAACGCTAATCCAATCATACTGGAGAAGGGCAGGAAAATCGTAGCGTAACCTACTGGTGCAGGTATCCCTGCAAAGAAAAAGGTAAGCGGCGGAAAAAAGCTGATAGCAATAATGAATACATTACCGATCATGAATGCAGCCCTGCTAAACATTTTTGTTGTTAAAATAAAGCCTGAGGCACCGGAAATCGGTACGCTTGCCACAGCCGAAAATAGCCCTGCGATCCACGTATTCAATCCCATCAAAACGGATGACCGGTTATAGTTAACTGGTTCATATTTTTCGTTTTCAGAATCATAGGCTTTCTCAACGACATTGATGCTTGCAACCATGTTGGTTAATAGCAGCATTCCAACGAATAGTGAAGTCAGGATGGCTCCTCCTGAAAGTTCAGGCGTTCCCCAAGCCAGCCATTCTGGAAAGGAAACAAGATTTGCGGCTTTCATCGGTTCTTTTGTTAAATGAAAAAACTTGAATAGTCCCCATCCGAACAATAAGGAAATAAGGATAGAATAGCTTCTTAGCCAACGTACAGATGATTTTCCTAAAACGATAGACAGTACAAGGATGAATAGTGAAGCAAATGCTACCTTAGCATCCGCTTTTTCCTGTAAATAACCGATTCCGAGCATTCCTTTTATAAAAGAACCGCTTAACTGTGAGACGAGAAGAATGAGATAGGTCCCCGTAACAAGCGGAGTAAACAAACCTCGGACGTGGGTGATCACTCGAAAGATACCGAGCAAGAAAAAAAGGATACCGCTAATCAGCATACCGGCCGTTAACTGTTGCAGACCATCTGCTGCAGAAAGAGCTCCTGATGCTACAATCCCTGCATATACCGTAAAAACACCCCACCAAAGTCCTGCTGGCCCTTCATTAATAGGCAGTTTGTGTCCGAACAAAATTTGTAAAATTCCAGATATCCCTATAATGAAAAAAGATCGCTGTAATAGGTCAGCTGTATCAGCTTGTGACATTCCAAATGCCGCACCGATTGCAATAGGTGCTACAAGACTACCGGCAAGTATAAATACCATCCACTGAAGAGATGAAAACGTTAATCTCATAAAAACACCCTTTGTATGTATTTGTCTTCTTATTATAGACCTCAAAACGGAATACTTAAAAGAAAAGAGGTTTAAGTATAGATGAATTTCGGGAAAATTATTTACTAGATAAGAAGCAACATGACAACGTTTGGAATTTTTGTAAATTATTTTTATTCTATCCTCATAAATCATATGTGGGGGTCGAAAAATATAATTACAGGTAATGACGAACAAAAGACAAAGGACGAAATAAGATGCAGAAACTATCACAAGAGGATGTTATCCAATGGTTAGAGAATCATCTGTTGGACTTTGAACAATTTACGCCATACTTGTTTACTTCACAATGGATTCATTCTTTTTGCAAAGACAAAGAAAATGGGTTTGAATTCGAAGTAAAATGGGACACATATGGACAGGACTTGTTTATGAGATTGTTAGACAACCTGGATTCTGATGGTCAATGGAAATGGCTAGGAACGATTAACCAAGCAGGAGAGGTGAAATCATGAGAATTGATGGACAGCAACCGGTGCAGCGAAAATATGATGTGAATAAATTGTATCAGCAGCCTTCAGTCAAACCACCTTCATTTGCCAAAGATGACCTATACATATCAAATGAGGCAAAAGCTTTAAATGAGAATGCTCAGTTAAATATACGGGAAAAGAAACTTTTAGATATTAAAAAGCGCATCGAATCTGGAGACTACCAGATCGATGCACAAACAATCGCTAAAAAGATTTCACAATTTTACACAACCTAATTATCTTTATCTTTTCTGCCGTTTTTCTGTCTTAACAGCGAAACGGCATTTTTTATAACCTGCGGTATGGGAACCTTTAACCTGCCGGCGTTTTCAATCATGGATAATAACTCATTGGATAAGTAGAAAAAAATAGTGGCGGTTTTAATGATATTACCCCCGGTCAGTTGATCGAGAGAATGTGCTATGGCTACAATTGCAAATATCATTATCTTTTTGAGTATTCCTTTAAACCCTATCTTACTGTTTAATTTTCCTTCATAAGCCGATGCCGCCATGCCTGTTAAATAATCTAATACAATAAACAATACAAGTGTTTTAAACAACAAGCTGGATGTGCCGAAAAGGAAACTTATAAGAGCTCCTAACGCAACAACGGCCATGTTATAAAACATTGATATTTTCTCCACTCCACTAAATCCTCCCTTATCTCTCATTAATGTCAGTATATGCTTGTACAACTTAGAACGAATAGCCGTATGCCGGGGGTTGTCCTCCTATTTTTTAGAACTTTTATTTCAAATGTGTTAAATAGTCAAAAAATTTAAAAAATAATGAGTCAGACATGCACACTTTCTGTTACAATGAAACAAATCCGGAAAGGGAGGAAAGAAATGCAATGAACAAAATTACGTTGGGCTTGCCTCCACATTGCCACAAAGTATCTTATGATGGAAGAATGATCAAGATTAAGGACTCTGGTAATAACAAATGGATGTTTCCTCTTTCTAACACCGAAAATGCAGTTGTCGACCAAGTGAATGAGGAGACAGGACTTCTCACCATTCATGGAAAGGATAAGATACTGGCAACATTAGAAATGCCAATCCGATTTTGTGAAGTAGGCAGAGGCTGGCTTCTCGATAAGTTACCGAAGAAAAAACGCATCAAAATAAAATAAAAATTCTCAGCACAGCTGTTTCACAACGGCTGTGCTTTTTAATGTATATGTCGCGAAAACTTATTAAAAAGAGCCATCTGCTTAAAAAGAATTTCCTTGGAATTAGGAAATAAATGTTATAATTAGTTTGGAATAGGTAGATGGGGTGAAAGCTTTGGGAAATACACGCCTGCCTGCACACTTTAACCATGGTGCGTGGAACCGGAAAATTTTAAACTTTTTTTGGATCATCATTATTGTATCTGTGTGCGTTGAGGCCATAAACAGCATACTAACAGAAAGACCGTTTAAGGAATTTTTATTGTACTTTATTATAGTGCCAACAGTACTCTTATCCTTCGTCACGCTTATTGCCGAATGGGGATATCGTAAGAGAAGTAAATTCACGGATTATATCATTATCGGAGCAGCGAGTTTAATTGCAGGTATTTTAGTAGGTGTACATTACGAAATGAATGTTATGTACAGCAGCCTGTTCTTTCCGATGCTGATTTCAACGATTTATTTTGAGAAGAAGAAGGTTTGGTTAGCATTCTCTCTTTCTCTATTTATTTATCTGGCTCTTTCAACTTTTCATCCAATCATCAGCCAGTTGAATGATACGATGGATCAATTGTCGATGACATGTATTTTGCTGACTTCGACGCTCGTTTGTATTGGTATTATGAGCCGAGGCTACGAAATCTGGGAAGACCTGAAAAAGGCGCAAGCTGAGCATCAGGAACTTATGGTTAAATCGACGATCATGGAAAAACAAGTAAAGACGGATGCCCTTACCGGACTATACAATCACATGGCATTTTATGAATACATAGATGTACTGATTTTGCAGGCGGAAACATTTCAAAATCCATTCCATTTAGCCATAATCGATATAGATAATTTCAAAAAAATTAATGATACATATGGGCATGGCGCAGGTGATTTAATCCTAAAACGGATCGCCCATACTATTAAAGAAAATGTTTCGAACGATGATTTTGTGGCTCGATACGGCGGCGAAGAATTTGTTGTTATTCTGAATGATGTATCAGAAGAGCTGGCGTTTACGTTACTTGACAGCGTCAGAAGGGCAGTGGAAGATGTTGTTCATCCTGAGGTGGCGTATGAACGAATTACAATCAGTATAGGACTGCAGACATTTCGTTCTGGAATGCACAAGCAAGCATTTTTTGAAGGTGCTGATTATTGTTTGTATGCCGCCAAAAGGGAAGGGAAAAACCGTGTTATCACAAAAGAGAGCATTCAGCCTCAGCCGGTTGAAGTTTAAAAAATAGCAGGAGCAGCGGGGAGTCATCCTTGCTGTTTTTCTTTTTCTTCTAAAACTCTTGTCCATGCATATGTTTGTAAAGATATAGCCATGGAGGTGAGGGTATGAGTGGCAGGATGAAACAAATTTTACAGATTGCCGCCACTTACATCGGCACTGTAGTGGGTGCTGGTTTTGCAACGGGGAGGGAAATCGTTGAGTTTTTCACGAAATATGGATCTGCTGGTTTTGCAGGTATTTTAATCAGTGGGTTTTTATTTATTATGATCGGCACTAAGTTGATGATCATAGCAAGACGAATCAATGTATATTCTTTCGATGAAATGAACCGCTACTTGTTTGGTGCTGCAGTTGCCAGGGTTGTAAATCTGCTCATGCTTATCATGCTGTTTGGTGTAACAGGTGTGATGCTGTCTGGTACAGGAGCATTATTTCGCGAACAATTACAGCTTCCCTTCCAAGCAGGAGTTTTTTTAACGGTAATCATTACGTATATTGTCATGAAAAAAGGCATTCAAGGCATACTTTGGACCAATTCATTAATCGTACCTGTTATGATTTTGTTTTCTGTTATTTTGTCTATTTCCTTATTTCATTTTTCAGCGGGAAGGCACTTATTTTTTTCTCATGATTTTACTGCCCATTGGAGATGGATTCTCAGTCCTTTTGCATATGCAGCATTTAATTTAACATTGGCACAAGCTGTATTAGTTCCGCTTTCAAGGGAAGCGAAGGATGAATCGGTTATTAAATGGGGAGGTTTTCTTGGCGGGTTGGGGCTGACTTTTATTTTATTAAACAGCCAGTATGTGCTGTACTCTGTTCCTAGAGTTCTAAGCTATGAAATTCCGATTGCTGAGATTGTTGGAGGGCTTGGCGTTGGGGTTCATTATATTTTTATCTTCGTGATCTTTGGAGAGATCTTTTCAACCTTGATTGGAAACTTGTTCGGACTTGCCGGTGCACTGCAGAAAAATGTAAGACTATCAAACAATGTCATATTAATCGGTTTATTGGCAGGCAGCTATTTGCTCAGCCAGGTGGGATATTCGGAGCTTCTTCATTATTTATATCCGCTATTCGGTACGATCGCCCTCGTGTTTCTCGGAGTTGTATCGATTAAAAAGGTACAAGGAGATTAGCGTAAGTCCATTGGATCAGGGCTTAGCTAGGTGAATTTTTTGGAAGGGAACAACGTAAATGGCTTATTATAATAAATTAGTCCGTGATAAAATTCCAGAATTGCTTGAACTCGCTGGGAAAAAAGGGACGTTTCGCATATTAGGGGATAAAGAGTTTGAAAGCGAACTAAAGAAAAAACTGATCGAAGGTGTAAAAGAGTTTCGGGATGCTAGACGTTCAATCGATGCGGTAGAAGAACTAGCTGGTCTTTACGAGATGCTGATTGAATTAAGCAAGCTGCATCAGCTATCCATACGTGAGATGGAAGAAATACGGAAGGAAAAAGTGAAGAAGCACGGCGGTTACAAAGAAAGATTATTCCTGGTGAAGGTAGAAGACTAGGGGGACAGACCCCAGACAAATACAAATCTCGGATTTGTATTTGTCAGGAGGACACGATATGCCTTTGAAGTTGTTGATGAACCATGTGAGTATCCAAAATGGGCTGTTCGAGGTTATATTGGCATATGTGTTAATTCCACATAAAAAAGTGTGGGATCACACTAACAATTTTTAGGAATCAATTGAAGTGATAACTTAAACAGGCTAGAACAAGCAACGACTTTGCTTGTTCTAGCCTGTTTTTACAAATAAAAAT
Organism: Fictibacillus barbaricus; assembly: GCF_031457135.1. Lineage (GTDB taxonomy): Bacteria > Bacillota > Bacilli > Bacillales > Fictibacillaceae > Fictibacillus > Fictibacillus barbaricus_A. Next base: position 703,580 of record NZ_JAVDWA010000001.1, read on the forward strand.
GAATAAACAGGATGAAACAAGCAGAAATAATTTGACAAACAGGCATAAACTGGAATATGATAAGTTTACCACGTGGAAATAAGAGGTAATGGAGGAAAAATATTATGTTTTCTGAGGAAAGAAGAGAAAAAATCCTAGAATTGCTTAAAAATGAAGGTCGTGTTCTTGCTAAAGAGTTATCAGAAGCACTTCAGGTTTCAATCGATTCCATTCGCAGGGATTTATCTTCGATGGAAGATAACGGACTCCTCAAACGTACGCATGGCGGTGCGATCCCAGTTACAGAAGTACGGAAAGGACCTTCGCCGAATGCTGTGCGTTTTGGGGAAGGATCCAAATATGAAAGAGCGATAGCAAGAGAAGCTGTAAAGTGGATAAAAGAAAGAGATACGATTTTTTTGAGCGGTGGGGGAATGTACCACGAACTTCTCAAACACCTTCCGAATATACCGCTTACGGTCGTAACAAACTCTTTAGTTACAGCGGATTTTCTTCGCGAGAGAGAGAATGTTGATGTGTATGTAATCGGAGGAAAAGTGAAAAACTCTGGTAACATGACAGATGCTCTTGCAATGAATGGCGTTAATCAGTTTACCTTTGATTTGGCGTTTGTTAGTGGAGGCGGCATTTCAGCGAGAGGTATCACAACGGCGACACCGGAAGTTGCTGCTTTTATAAGTGCTGTAGGGAAAGTATCACGCAAAAGCGTTGGCTTATTCCCGCATTATAAAGTAGGCGTTAATGCTTTCGCACAGGTTGGACCTGTAACCAATCTCGATGTCGTTATTACGGATGAAGAATCACCTCGCGATCATTTACAATCTCTTGAACAGCAAGGGGTTAAAGTCCTCATCGCCTCCACAGAATCAACTCAATCTGAAACAAATTAACTTACTTATTAAAGAAAGACCTCCTATTTAATTTTAGGAGGTCTTTTATGTAATGTCTGATTTTATTTTTGTATTGCCAGTGTCAGGTCTCCAACATCAGTTGTCAGTGAAACTAAAGGACCTCCCAAGCCGATCATGCCATTGGTTTCGTTTGGCAGTTCTAATGTTTCATCCCCCCTAAATTACTTTTCAAATGCGTCTGCAAATTTTTGGTAGATTTCTTTGTGACCACGGAAATATTGGTATTTTTTTCATAATAAATTTGTGTGAGAAAATATAACATAGTATCTGATTTTATATAAATAATGGAATATTCTATACGTACATGTTTTATGCCATTCATTGAATAGAGGTGATTTCTTTTGCTTCAATCTTCTCATTTTTCGTCTGAAGAAAAACTTGTCATCCGTGAGCTGAAAAAGAAAATGCGTGCCGCAGCAGATCCAGAAGAAAAAAAGGAGCTTGAAAAACAATTAAACTCAATCATGGAGAAAGCTTTTATTAAAAAGCAGCTCAGAAGAAGAAATGAGCTTTGAAGTTAGTCCAAACAGTAAACCCTTTCAAAAAACTGAATTGCCTGTCTTTTTTGGCAGCTAGTGACATGAATGTATTGTTTGTGGTAAAGTGACACTAGTCTTTTTCGGATGGACAAAAATAGACAATTGTATTCTAAGGAGTGGACACAGCATGAATCAAGAAGCAGCATTGAAAAAAGACATTGGGCTTTCTGTAGCCATGTCCATCGTAATTGGAACGGTAATTGGATCAGGTATTTTTATGAAACCTGGCAGTGTCCTCGAATACACAGGGGATTCATCATTGGCGCTCCTCGCTTGGGCGCTGGGAGGCTTAATCACTTTAGCCGGCGGATTAACGATCGCTGAAGTTGCAACACAAATCCCAAAAACAGGCGGCCTATATGTGTATATGGAAGAAGTTTACGGAAAATTATTCGGCTATTTAAGCGGATGGGTACAGACAGTTATATACGGACCAGCAGTAATAGGAGCACTTGGATTGTATTTTGGTTCTTTGATTGCCAATCTGTTTTCATTGGAAAAACAGTGGGCTCCTTGGATTGGGATTGCAACGGTCCTTTTTTTAACGATAGTAAATAATTTAGGAACAAAATATGGAGGCTTCGTTCAAAATATTTTTACACTTGGAAAATTGATACCGATTGCGCTGATCGCAATATTTGGGATCACGAACGGAAATGAACAAATATTAAGTTCTCCGAGCGGCTCTGTTGCTGAAATTAGTATGGGCGCAGCGATACTCGCAACTTTATTCGCATACGACGGCTGGCTCATGGTCGGTTTTGTGGCAGGAGAAATGAAGAACCCGGGGAAAACGCTGCCAAAAGCAATCATTGGCGGAATTTTGATCGTAATGGTCGCTTATCTTTCAGTAAATATTGCATTGCTGCATATATTACCGGCATCTCAAATTGTAAATCTCGGTGAAAACTCTGCAGCGAGTGCTGCTACGGTTCTGTTTGGACCACTGGGAGGGAAGCTGATCGCAGTAGGAATAGCAGTCTCCATTTTTGGCTGTTTAAATGGTAAAATTCTCACCATCCCGCGCGTGCCTTTCGCAATGGCCGAACGTAACCAATTGCCATTCGCAAATATTTTCAGTAAAGTAAGTGAAAAACACGGGACACCGGTTGCGGCTACTTATCTGCAAGTTGTAATTGCGATCTTTATGATGATTGTAACTAATCCGGATTATTTATCAGAAATGGCTATTTTTGCGGTTTATATCTTTTATATTTTTGCGTTTTATGCGGTTTTCAAATTACGTAAAAGAAACAAAGGGAAAAAACGTGTATATAGTGTGCCGCTTTTCCCAATCGTACCGGTATTCGCCATTTTAGGTTCTGTTTATATTGTTGGATCAACGATATTTAGTGATCCGTTTGATAGTTTAACAGCTACACTCATAACAGCTGCAGGATTGCCGCTTTATTATTGGCTGCATTGGGGCGAAAGTTCAAATAATAACAAGAATGCTAGTATCGAAGTGAAATAAAAAAGAAAAGACCCTGTAATCGGGTCTTTTTTTTGATATTTATTTACCTGTATCAACTAAACTTTGTTGAGTATTCGTTTCAGCTAAATAGTATTCATAAAGCCATTTGGACAAGGCATCAAGACCCTCTTGGTTTAACGGACGAGAAGGAAGAACCTTCAACAGCTTCTTCATCTTTAAAATCGTCATTTCTTCTGTCTGTACACGGAATCCATGTTCCATATTTTTAATAATATGAGTCTCGCAATCTCCTTTTACAAGTGCAGGCAATTCTTTTAGGAGATCACGGTCCACTAGAGGATCCTTGTCACCTAATATAGCAAGAACAGGACATGTTACTTTTTTCAAAGCGACTCTCGTATCATAAGCAAAATGTTCTTTCATCCATTTTACAGGCTGTTTAATGAAAAATAGAATTTTGTATACATCTTTATTTGAGTCAAACATTTTTTGCATCAGCCTTCTACTTTTGGCTTCTTGCTTTTCTTCATTTATTAGCAATCTCATGAGAATTCCTTTTAGACCTTTTGATTTTCTTAATTCCTGATAAGCCAGTTTTCTTTGGTGTGCTGTAAATTCATCTAGATTTCCGACGCCTCCCGAAAGTAGCATTAAACCATTAATCGGCTGTCTTTCGGATAAAGCAGTTCCAATGATCGTGCCTTCACTATGACCGAGTACAATGATTTTGTCAGGATCAACTTCAGGACAGTTCTTTAGGTAAAGGAACGCCTTCTCAGCATCATCTACAAAATCCCAAAACCCTGTTGAAATGAAGTCCCCATCGCTTTTTCCTGTCCCTCGTTTGTCGAACCGAAGTGTTATGAAGCCTAATGCTGTCATATATTCGGCAAGTTCTTTGTACACATTCAATTGGAATTTGCCTTTAGGACCATTTGCGTTTCGATCCAGAGGTCCTGAACCGGATATGAATAATACGGCAGGTAATTTGTTCTTTTCAGCAATTTCTACCGGAATTGTAAGAGTCCCGCAAATCTGCTTTTTCCCATTGAAAGTAATTTCTTTTTCTGCGAATAAACTATTCATATTAACTCCTCCATCATTTGGAAAAATATTGCTATCTTGAGCATATTACAAATTGTTCAAAAATCAATCTTTTTCACTCAGGCTGACAGATCAATAAAGGCTGTTTCCTAAGAGATTGTTGCTATTGAGAAATTTTTTGAGAAGTTCTTCATTGAAAAGTTGATTGGAGCAAAGGGACAAGAATCCTGCATACCAGCTGCCTGAATAACATCTAGAAAGGTATGCGACGAGGAAGCTAACTTCAGCAGATTTTCTTGCAGACGCAGGAGCAGGATTTATTCATCATTTAACGAGAACTCACCGCACACACTAAGGAAAGCGAGCCACTGTAGCGGAATTTAACCCTCTTCAAAACCAACAATGAATACGAAAACAGCCTAATAAAAAAACCGCCAGGAAAACTCCTGACGGTGGACGGGTTCATTCTTATAAATTTAAAGTATCTTTCATTTCACGGTAGCGTGATGAAAGACTGCCTGGTGAAACACCGTATTTCTTTGCTGTTTCTGCTTGAGTAGATGTGCTGCCGGCGATATCTTTTGAAACAAGATAATCGAGTGCCGCTGCATAAATCTCTTCTTTTCGAATCGTTGGTTTAGAAACCATGATATATTCGTTCCAAATCTTTTCAGCCTGTTCGGAAATTTCGCGGTCAGCAGAAGTTTTAATTAGCTCTGTAACAGCGGTGTATTTTTCGTCTGTTTCAACTGTTTTCTGAGCTTCTTCCGTTTTAGCAGGTTTGTCAGCATCTGACGATTTTTCATGTTCTGATAAATCTGTTTCCGGTTTTGGTACACCGTTTGAGATATCGATCAATGAAAGCTGCAGGACAGCAGGAAACTTTGTTTTGAAAATATCCCTCGCGTCACTGTTTGGATCCAGCTTCTCAACTGCGTCTTTTAATGGGGGCAGTTCAGCAGCAGGCATTTCTACATAACCTACATAAAATTCATAGTTAACGCCGTTTGAAACGAGTGTACCTAATAACACGTTATCTATTTTAGGCTTTTCAGCCGCATTGACAGTTACATCAAATGTTTCGTCCGTCCAAACATCTTGGACTGTGAAAATAAATCCAGTCTTTTGATCAATCACTTTATAAAGGGACGGTAATGTTTTTGTCCACCCCGAGATCACCTTTGCCACTTCAGGCTTAACCGAGTCTTTTACTTTTTCAGCATAAAGTTCAACAGGTGTTTTGTTTTCCTTTACTTTTAAACAAAAGACTTCCCAGCATACTGCAATATTCGCGTAGGTTTGTGTTTGATCGTTTGAAACAGGATACTGCTTAACATATTCAGAAGTTCGGGCTGCTAATTCGGCCTGATAGTTCTCTAGTGCATATTTGATCAATCCCTCTTGGTGAAAAGAGACTTCGCGCGTTTGTTCTTCTTTATGAAGACAACATTTTTTGTATTTCTTTCCGCTGCCGCACACACAGGGATCATTTCTTCCTATCATTGACATGCTATTCCTCCAGTAAAACACTTACTCAACCTTGTACATACTAGCATAGATTGAGTTTATTTCAAAACACTTACATTCAAACTCTATTTTAACATAATTAATTGCTGTTTTCGTATTCATTGTTGCTCCTGTTAGCAGTTGATTTCCGTTGCAGGGTGCTTCGCTTTCCGCAGTGCAAGCGGTGAGCCCCTCAAGGTCAAATGAAACCTTTATTTAGAAAAAGACGTCTATTCGTAAAAGGGGGATTTACTATATGTGGAAAAAACGGAAAGTGTATATGTTCCTTTTCGTCTTGCTGCTCTTAGGAGCCTGCAGTTCTGGCGAATCATCTAACAAATCGATGGATGAATCGGGTGGGGTTTCTAGCGGCAAAATGGAGGAAAATAAAGCTCTTGAAAACAGTGACAAAGCGGATTCCAAAACAAATAGGTCAGATGAGAAATCAGCAGAAAGCATTAAAGATCAGCGAAAAGTAATCTATCATGCAGATATAAGAATAAAAGTAGAGAAGCTCCAAAGTTCAATGGAAAAGGTCAAAATGATGATCGAAGAAAAAGGTGGATACATCGTAGAATCAAACACGAGTAATGATGAGTCGGGCTATGAAGATGGAATGATTATAGCGAGGGTTCCAATGAACGAATTTCGTCCTTTTTTAACACAAGTTAAAAGCATAAGCAGAGGAAAACCGAACGAAAGTGTGCGAGGAGAGGACGTTACAGAAGAATATGTCGATCTATCTTCACGTTTAAAAGCTAAATTGCAGGTTAGGGACCGTTTAGAATCTTTTATGAAAAATGCACATAAAACAGAGGATTTATTAAGTATTTCATCAGATTTAGCGAATGTTCAAGAAGAGATTGAACAAATTCAAGGGCGGCTAACTTTTCTTAAAAACCAGAGTGATTATTCAACGGTTACGATTAACTTTGGCGTTAAAAACTTAAAAGCAGAAAAACTGCAAACGGAAGAATTGAACACGTGGAAGAAAACGAAGAAGCTATTTATGGAAACTGTAAATTTCTTTGTTTCTGCAATCTCTTTTATTATCGTAGGACTGATTGGGTTAGCGCCGCTTTGGCTCATCCTCATAGGCGCTCTTTACTTGCTATGGAGAAGAAAAAACAGGCAAAAGAAAAAGCCGGAATCCCCGACATCGGTGTCTTAATTATTTGATTTGTCCATTCGTTAAGGTGACGTCACAAACACCCTCTGCAGCATGGATTGTGAGTCCGTGCGGTTCAAAGGGTGTTTTGGCTTTTCGGTCATCCTTTAATAGGTCAACCTTTGTTTAAAGCCTTAAGCGAGGAAAGCTTGGTATTCTTTCGTTAGCTTCATAAATCGTTCTTTATCTTTTGTATCCAAGGCATGGTTAATTTCTCTCTCGTAATACTCGTGGTAATACTTGTGCAATGCTTCGTCTAGTACCATTTGGGCAATGAGGCTGAAGGAAAATGGGTCTCTTTTTTGTTGTTTGTACTGAACCATTTCATTTTGGTTTTTGTTAAAAGATGTGTTCTTGTCTTTCATCCTGATTCCCTCCTTAAGATTATCTCCCTATCCATTTTTTATGGTTTCTAGGTTTCTATTAGTATACTGAGCAAGTTGCTAACTGACAACTATTTTATTTGAAAATTCTGAAAAAATTATGACATTAATTCGAAAGTACTGTTTCTTCACCACCTTTTGGAAGTTATGTGTTATTTTTTGTCATTTGTGTTTCTTTTTTCTGGATTTTGTTACAAATGTTTTGTTTATGTGTATGTTTTGTATATCTGGTGTTACTTACTATTTCCCCGGATTAGGGGTTGCTTAAACACATGGAAACTGTAATTTGCTAAAATCATTGACAATGAGTGTGTTATGTTAGTAGGATTGATGTAATTCAATATAAACATTTTCGCTAGGGGTGCTCATTTTTCGAGCTGAGAGAAGGAGATTTCCTTTGACCCTTTGAACCTGATCCGGATAATTCCGGCGTAGGGAAGCGGTGTGGATCTCAAAGGATACTAGAAACCAAATGTGACTTTAACTGCCACCCGCTGACTATTGCGGGTGGTTTTTGTTTTTTTAATGATTCTAACGCAATAAGGAGGAATTAGGCATGGGACAATTAATCAAGGTGTGCAAAGCGCTCACGATAGCTGGATCGGACAGCGGCGGTGGAGCCGGCATTCAAGCAGACCTCAAAACGTTTCAGGAGTTTGGTGTGTATGGAATGTCTGTTATTACAGCGGTTACTGCTCAAAATACGACAGGGGTGCAAGGGGTGTATCCTGTTCCTTTAGAAGGATTGGAACAACAACTAGAATCGATTGGAAATGATTTAACACCTGACGCATTAAAAACAGGGATGCTATTCTCAGGAGAGTATATTGAGAGAATCGCTTTCTACATTAAAAAATTCAGCTGGAAGAACATCGTGGTGGATCCCGTCATGATCGCAAAAGGCGGTGCTGAATTGTTAGGCGTGGAAGCTTTGGAAGCGATGCAAAAACACATGCTGCCACTTGCGAAAGTTGTTACACCTAATATTCCAGAAGCAGAGGCGCTTACTGGGATCAAAATTGACACTGCAGAATCTAAGGTGGAAGCAGCGCGTGTTCTATTTGATCAAGGCGCAGAGTATGTGGTGATCAAGGGCGGACATATGGATGAAGAGGGCATCGTAACCGATTTTATTTATGATGGTGAAGGGATTTTAGAATTGACAGATAAACGTGTGGATACAAAAAATACACACGGCACAGGATGTACGTTTTCTGCAGCATTAACAGCTGAACTTGCATACGGGAAAACGGTTGAAAGTGCCATTGAACAAGCTAAAAAATATATTCAAACCGCAATCGAACATGGAATTGATGTGGGATCAGGACACGGACCGGTTAATCATTTTGCTTTTAGGAGGATTGGACATGAATAAAAATAGAGTGCAAGAATGGAAGGCATTTGTAGAACAAGTGAGGAAGGGACGTTCACTCGTTCATCATATAACGAATAACGTGACGATGAACTTTCTGGCTAACGGTGTTCTCGCTGCTGGAGGAAGCCCGATGATGGTGCACGACGCTATAGAAGTAGAAGACGCTGTAGCCGTCTCAGATGCACTAGTCCTGAACATTGGAACATTAGAAGTAGCAACAGCGAAATCGATGGTTTTAGCATTTAAAAAAGCGATGCATAGCGGGGTACCTGTCGTCCTCGACCCAGTTGGTGTAGGATTATCAAAATTTCGGCAAGAAACCGTTAAAGAATTGTTATCTGAATATTCAGAATTGAAGGGGGTCAGTCCCCGAACAATTCTGACAATTTGCGGGAATGCGGCAGAGATGAAGTTCTTAGCGGGGCTAAGCTGGGAAGGACGGGGAGTAGATGGAGATCTCGACTTCGCTGAAGGCGGTCTTATTGAGCTTGCTGTCACTGCGGCAAAGCGTACAGGTTGCATCATCGTCATGACAGGTGAAACAGATGTTGTGACAGACGGGGAAACAGTAATCGAACTATCCCACGGTCATCCAATGCTTTCACTTGTAACAGGAACAGGCTGCTTTGCGACATCAATGGTCGCTCTTTATCAAGCGAATCAAAAAGCCGGATCGACAACAAACCTTTCTTTTTTAGAAAGAGCTGCTTTAGCGATTTTGATGCTGACAAAAGCTGCTGAAGAAGCAGTCCAAACGGCTAAAGGACCTGGAAGCTTTCAGCAAAACCTGTTAGACGAATTGTATGCACTGGAGACAACGGAATCGATTTGGCAAGGGAATATCCATTGGAAAGAACAGCAGAGTTTGAAGGAGATTCGGTAAATGCAGAATTCAACACATAATGAGCTGTCGCAAAAACTGTCTCTTTATTTTGTAGCGGGTACTATGAATTGTGAGAGTCCAGACGCTTTTAAAAAAATAGTAGCCGAAGCGATTAATGGGGGGATTACTACTTTTCAATACCGTGAAAAGGGAGAAAACGCTGTAACCGGACAAAAACAGGTCGAAATGGCTATGTATGCAAAGGAAATGTGTAAAGCGAAAGATGTTCTCTTTATTGTAAATGACGACCTCGAATTGATGAAAGCTGTAGATGCAGATGGTCTTCACGTGGGGCAAAGCGATGGAAATCTCGATACGATCAGGGAAGAAACGAAGGGGAAGATTCTGGGTATTTCTGCACACACGCTTGCTGAAGCAAAAGACGCAGAAGCGCGGGGAGCTGACTACATTGGTGTTGGTCCTATATTTGCAACATCCACTAAACCAGATGCTGAAGAGCCGGTAGGGACGGGGATTTTTCATGAACTTCGAAACAGCGGCATCTCTCTTCCACTCGTTGCAATCGGCGGACTATCGGTTGAAAATACGTTTGAAACGATATCTGCAGGCGCAGATGGAGCGGCTATTATATCAGCAATCACATTATCAGAAGATCCAAAACAAGCCTCTCAAAAACTGCTCTCAACCATTTTACAAGCAAAGAGGGGATAAATTTGAGAATTTCTGTTCAAAAGCTTACACTCATGGCCATGTTCGTTGCTATAGGAACGCTTGCATCTCATCTGCTTTGGATTCCTGCCGGTGCAGCGAAAGCATTTCCCGTACAGCATGCAATTAACGTTATAGCTGGTGTAATTTTAGGGCCGATTCCAGCAGTGATCATCGCTTTTAGCATTGGATTGCTCCGTAATTTGTTAGGCGTTGGTTCATTGCTTGCTTTTCCAGGTGGGATGATTGGTGCAGGTTTGGCTGGGTATTTTTATAAAAAAAGAAAGTCCATATTTTCAGCGGCCATTGGAGAATGGATTGGTACAGGTATTATTGGTGCGATTGCTGCAGTACCAATTGCTTCGATCTTCCTTGGTACTAAAACCGGAGCTTTTTTCTTCATTCTCCCATTCCTAACAAGTTCATTTGTTGGCGGTTTTATCGGCCTTCTGATTTTACGGATTATCTTGAAAAATAAAGCAGTTGTAAAACTTCAATCTAAATCAAACGAAACTTCTGTGTAAGGATATGCACAGGATAGGCCTCTGCACCGTACACTGTGTACTATCATCCGGTGAAATGGGGGCCTTTTATCGACATGAAAAAACGTCCAAAACGATGGGTATACGCAGAAATGGTGCTCATGTTCATAGGTTTATTGCTCGCGATCTATAACGGCAAGCATTGGGAAAACCCTACTGTATTATTTGGAATCTTAACGGTTATTTTTTCTTTTCGTGCATTGGAAAGAAGATTGTTTAAACAAAAAACAGAATTTTGGTTTAATCTTGCCATGTCAGGAATCTTTATTGTACTCGGAGTTATACCACTGCTATAAATCTTAAAAAACAGGCTCTTAGTTGCAGCCTGTTTTTTGTTGTCAATCTTTCATAATAGGCTAATGTATATTTTGTGTAATTCTTTGACAAAATGAAGGGTAACGTAATAAAATAATTTTACGTAAAGTATTATTTTTACGTGAGAGGAAAATTGGCTGTATTGTGAGGTGATGTGAGTGAAGAGGAATCAACCGGTGCCAGAAACGTTTATCGTCTCAGAACCCGAGCAGGCTGCCGCTCTTCTGCATCCTGTCAGGTCAGAAATCATAAGCTTGTTAAAGGAACCTCGTTCTGCGACAGAGCTTTCAAAACAAATGAATGATTCCCCTCAAAAGGTGAACTATCATCTAAAGACGCTTGAAAAAGCAGGACTCGTTGTTCGTGCGGGGACAAGGAATGTGAGAAATCTTGTGGAAGTACTTTATAGGAGTGTTGGAAAAACGTTTCTGTTATCCGATTCACTGGGTCTGTCACAAGAACAGGTACAAAAGCTTCAAGATCAGACTGCTCTAGCGCATGTCTTGGCGTTTACTGAAAAAGTAAAGCGGGATGCTGTTTCGCTCATGGAACAAGCAGAGGAAGAACAAATTCCAAGTGCTGTTATGGAACTGGAGATTGCGTTAGCAGGCTTAACGGAGCGCCAAGCCTTTTTACAAGATTACTCGAACATGCTTACTGAACTGATCAACAAACATCACGATCCAAAACAAAATGACTCCAGAACGTTTCATGTTTCCATGACGATGTACCCAAAACCAAAGGGAGGCGGCACAGCGTGAAGAAGGAACAGAAAAGTACAGTCACACCAATTAAAACAGATCAAAACCTAGAAGAAACAAACGTCATTCCAATGAGAAAAGAAGTACAAATCGAGGGTGCTGACAATTCGGAGCAGCCGGCGAGAATCATATTTATCACTTCAGGATTCGGTAAAATACAAGTACCTAATACTGCAAACAAAAGCCCGATGGCAATTGCAGCATAATAAGGAGGAAAAAAGATGAACTTAATCCCAATGGTCGTTGAATCCACAAATCGTGGAGAGCGTTCTTACGATATTTATTCCAGATTATTAAAAGACCGAATCATTATGTTAGGCAGTGCAATCGACGATAACGTCGCAAACTCGATAGTGGCACAGCTTCTTTTTTTGGCAGCTGAAGATCCTGAAAAAGACATCGCCATCTACATCAATTCACCTGGTGGAAGTGTGACAGCAGGGCTTGCCATTTATGACACCATCCAATACATCAAACCTGATGTTTCAACAATTTGTATTGGGATGGCCGCATCAATGGGTGCAGTCCTTTTAGTAGCAGGAGCAAAAGGAAAGCGATATGCGCTGCCGAACGCGGAAGTCATGATTCATCAGCCGCTAGGGGGAACACAAGGGCAGGCAACAGACATGGCGATTCACGCAAAACGCATTCTCCAAACGCGTGAGCTCTTGAATAAAATTATCTCAGACCGCTCAGGCCAGCCGATCGAAAAAGTAGAAAAAGATACAGACCGTGATTATTTCATGTCTGCTGAGCAAGCATTAACATACGGAATCATCGACAAAGTCATCGATAAAGTTTAATGAATCGTAAATGAATCCTGGAATTGAAGCCAGCCCGGTGGGTTCACCGGGCTGGCTTTTTAATGTCGGGAAATGGGGTCAGACCCCTTACAATTTATTTCCCAGCGTAATTTTTAGAAGATACGTATACACATATGTTAATATTTGTAGATAAATAGTTTATGAAATTGAATTAGAAGAGAAAGAAGGAATGCAGCATGGCTGTATCGACTAACAAACCAGCAATACCGGTAACTCCTGAGCAAAAAACCATTTACGCGGTTCTTTTTGCCATTAGTTTTGTACATATGCTAAATGACTCGATGCAGGCTGTTATACCTGCCATTTTCCCTATCCTTGAGAAGTCGATGGGACTTACTTTCACACAGCTCGGATGGATTGCTTTCACACTTAATATCACTTCGTCAATCATGCAGCCCGTTGTTGGCTGGTATACAGATAAGACGACCTCTCCTTATTTGCTGCCGTTCGGTATGATGGCTAGTTTAATAGGTATGCTCGGGATCGCTTTTGCGGATTCTTTTTATTTGATCGTTATCTCTGTAATTGGAATCGGACTTGGCTCCGCTGTTTTTCATCCCGAGGGGTCACGTGTCGCCTATATGGCAGCAGGAAACAGGCGTGGATTAGCGCAATCCATTTATCAAGTGGGGGGCAACTCTGGGTCTTCGCTTGCACCAATCATGACAGCCCTTGTGTTTGTGCCGCTCGGCCAATTTGGTGCCGTATGGTTCACTTCTTTTGCAGCGGTCGCGATTTTTGTATTGTTTTTTGTATCAGGATGGTACTCCAAACAGCTCGTGCATTTTCCGCGTGTGAAAAAGCAAACCGGGGAAAAGAAGGCGATTAATAAAAAGCGTAAAAATCAAATCATCGCCGCCATGGGATTGCTCGTTTTTTTAGTATTTGCCCGTTCATGGTATTTTTCCGGCATCGGCAACTATTATCAATTTTACTTGATTCATGATTATGGATTGACCATCCGTCAGGCACAAGTTTATATTTTCGTCTTTATGGCTGCAGGAGTACTGGGAACCTTCTTAGGCGGACCGATAGCAGATAGATTAGGGAAACGGAACATGATTTTTTGGTCAATGATCGGAACAGCTCCTTTGGCACTTATACTCCCGCACGTGGGGTTATGGGCGATTTTTCCTTTATTTTTCATGATCGGTTTTATCTTAAATACGAGCTTTTCAGTAACGGTCGTTTACGCACAAGAACTAGTTCCGGGAAGGATTGGAATGGTTTCTGGTTTAATCGTCGGACTCGCCTTTGGGATGGGAGCTCTCGGTTCGGTCGTACTAGGGAAAGTTGCTGACGTTACAAGCATTTCCCATACCATGCTGCTAGTCAGTTTCTTGCCTCTGCTCGGACTGTTAACTGTCATGCTTCCTAAAGATAAAACATTGGCAGAATGGTCCATGGATCATGAATAGCAGCAGCAAAAAATGCATTTGATGTTACTATCAACATTGTTCAATATAGAAGGCTGATTTCGAAAACCTTTTTTGTTTTTGAAAGGGGTTAATTTACGCTCTTTGGACTCTCTTTCTGCAGGGTGTGCGGTGAGGTCACGTTAGAAAATGAATGAATCCTGCTCCTGCGTATGCAAGAAAATCCTGCTGAAGTTAGCTTCCGCTTCCTCGTCGCGTACCTTTCTAGAGGTATATTCAGGTAGCTTGTATGCAGGAGTCTCGTCCTTTCGCTCCAATCAACTTGTTCAATGAAGAACTTCTTTAAAATCTTTTAATAGCAGCAATCTTATAGAAAAAAGTTCAAAAGAAAAACCCTTGCTCTTTTTAACGAGTCAAGGGTTTTAGTTGTTTAATCGTCTGTATCGGGCACTCGCAAACATGAAAACACCATATGCCATAAATCCGAGAGAAACAATGGCCAGCAAAATGGGACCAAAAGGTTTTGTGACGAGTTCTGCTAGTGCGCCATCCAGTCCTTTTGTTTCATTTGGATCAGCCTGCCAAGCAGTTCGAATGAGGAAAAATGCGATGATCATAAAGACGATCCCACGTGCACCAATTCCGAAAGTTCCGATGTAACCGCTCCATTTCCATTCCTTCTTGTTCATTTCGTTCTTTTTTAAATCTTTTTTGAATTTGAACGATATGGCCCTGATTAAAAAAGAAACACCGATAATCCCAATGACAAGTCCAGCGAGAGCGATAAGGATCTGTCCGAATGGCTGTGCCAGCATTTTTGCTGTTAGCACTTGGTACTTTTTATCAGACGATTCTGCTCTTGCGCGGAACAAAATACGCAGAGCACTGATACACATCGCTGTATAGATACCTGCGACAATCAAGTAGCCTAGTCTGTTGAACAGCCTCTTCCAGTTGAAATGTTGGTCAGTGCATTCTGGATCAAAAATAGTTTTTACAAGCTGCCAAAAAGCATAAGCACTTAAACCGATTGCAAGGATTATTAACAGCACTGGTCCGAATGGCTGTTTCGCAATGGTATAAAGAGCGCCTTGTGAGCTTGCTTCTGACGGATGTTTACCCGTCGACATAAGCAAGGCAAGAATACCGATCACGACATAAACAATGCCTTTTGACAAATAGCCGATGCGCGCAAAACGATGAACCCACGGCCTGCATGTATTAAGTTTGTTGCTTATTTTATCTTTTAATGTCAATTCCTTAACAAACGGCTGTTTCACGATGTGATCGTATCTCCTTTTATATATAAGAGTATATAACGGGGGAAGCTGCCAACATTTAGAGTAAATCACTTCTTGTTTCGGGTGGATTATATAATAAATAGATTCTATACAGGTTGCTGATAATCGTTTTGGTTACTGCATAAGTCGGAATCGCAAGTAATAATCCAATAAAACCAAACGCTGCCCCCGCCATCAAAACGACTAAAATGATGGTAAGAGGGTGGATTCGAAGCTGTTTCCCCATGATATGAGGAGATAGGATGTTACCTTCCACTTGCTGTACGACTAATGTTACAAGAGCCACCTTAATGGCCATAAATGGATCTTGAATAAGTCCGATAAGTAAAGCTGGGAACACACCGATAAATGGCCCTAAAAACGGAATCACATTCGTCAGAACTGCAAATAATGCAAGAACAAGTGCGAATTTGAGGCCAATCATCA
Source organism: Fictibacillus barbaricus (assembly GCF_031457135.1). Taxonomy (GTDB): domain Bacteria; phylum Bacillota; class Bacilli; order Bacillales; family Fictibacillaceae; genus Fictibacillus; species Fictibacillus barbaricus_A. The sequence continues at coordinate 719,038 of NZ_JAVDWA010000001.1, forward strand.
AGTAGCCTAAGTACATAAAGACACCAACGAATAAAGAGACGAGAAGCTGTCCTTTTATGTAGGAAGATAATGTAGAATCAATATCTCTTAAAATCGCAGCGACATCATGCTCATGATGGCGTGGTGCGAGACGCAAAAAATAATTGAAAAATTTGTGATCGTCCATTAACAAATAAAAGAGAATAAAAGGTACGACAAGTAAAACTAGTGCTATGTTTGTTAAAGTAGCGATTAATGAAATAACGTCATTTGAAATCGAATTCGTAAATTTTTCAAGCCGTTTAGTTGCTAGTTTGGCGACTTTAGCACTATCAATCATGGATTTGTTTTTACCTGTAATCATTGTTCCTGTTTTCTCAGTAGCTTCCCCGATTTTTTTGGGGAAATCATCTGTTATGTTTGTCACCTGATCGCTTAAAACGGGTGCTGCCACCGTTGAAATACCAGAGATTGCAAGAATCAAAACGAGGAAAACAATTGAGATTGCGAGCAGTTTCGGCACTTTAAACCGCATGAGGCGGCGAATTAACGGCCGTAATAAATAATAAAGTAAACCAGCGATAAATAACGGAAAAAACACACTGGAAATGACGAGATAAAGGAAGTCTAAGAGATAATCGATTTTTCCTAATAAAAATAGAATAGTGAGCAAAAGGACTGCTCCGGCTGCATATTTAAAAAATGAGTGCTGATACCACATTGAAGGACCTCCATTTCGTAATACTAGTCTTTTCCCGTTTTTAGGATTGGTAATCTTTTTTAATGAAATTGTAATTGACTTTTTATTGCACCGCTGATAGATTGAAAGTGTAAATGTAAACGTTTACGTAACCAGAAAGCAGGTTGATGTTTTGAACCCAACCATTAAAGATGTAGCCAAATATGCAAATGTTTCAATTGCGACGGTTTCCCGTATCGTAAACGGTTTGCCAGGCTATACCGAAGACACAAAAAAGAAAGTGCAAGAAGCCATTGAAGCACTGGGATACCAGCCAAATGCGATCGCGAGAGGACTCATCAACAAAAGAACTCAGACGATTGGCGTCTTGTTTCCGGAAGTATCAGGTATGCTTTCTTCAGAAGTTCTCGAAGGTGTCGAGAATGCTGCACATGACGGTGGATTCAGCGTTATCGTATGCAATACCACATCAAGCGGAAAGCGCACGGTCAAATATCTTCGCCTGCTTCAGGAAAAAAGAGTAGACGGCATCATTTTTGCCAGTGAAAATGTGAAAGAAGAATACTATAAAATATTTCAGGAGATGCAAGTGCCTGTTGTTTTAGTATCTACCGCATCACAATTCAATCTTCCTTTTGTCAGAGTGGACGATTATGAAGGAGCTTTTCGTGCAACGGAATACTTGATTCAAAAAGGTCACAAGCAAATCGGCATGATCGGCGGAAGTTTTGAAGATCCAATCGCTGGCGTACCAAGGATGAAAGGCTTTCAAGATGCACTTGAAAAGCATGGGCTGGATTTTACTGATCAACAAATGACTTCGAATGAAGGCTACCGTTTTCAAAACGGGAAAGAATCTCTGCCTTTGCTGCTTGATAAACTGCCTCTCATGACTGCGGTCTTTGCAGCAAGTGATGAAATGGCAATCGGTGCCATGGCAGCTGCCCATCAGTTAGGAATTCGAGTGCCGGAAGAATTGTCGATTATCGGCTATGACAACTTAAAGATTGCAGAAATGTGTTACCCTGCACTAACCACAGTCTCACAGCCGTTAAAGGAAATGGGGCAATCAGCAGGAGAAATTTTAGTGAAATTGATTAAAGGTAAAGAAAAAGAAGCAGAAAGTCGTTATATGCCATTTACGATCGTAGAGAGGCAATCAGTCAGGGATTTAAGGAAAAAGTAAAACTGATAATAACTTCGCTTCATTTTTATTTGACATTAACGTAAACGTTTACGTAAAACGCTTACATATTAGGAGGAAATAAAATGATTAAAGTTACAGTATGGAACGAAAACCGCCACGAGCAAAAGAATCCAACGGTAAGAGAAATCTATCCACAAGGAATTCACGGTGCTATTGCGGAATTTCTAGAAAATGCCGGCCACGATGTAAGAACAGCTACGTTAGATGAGCCTCAGCACGGATTGACAGAAGAAGTACTGAACAGCACAGACGTACTTGTTTGGTGGGGACACCTGTCACATGACGAAGTAGAGGATGAGATCGTAAACAAAGTGCAGCAGCGCGTATTAGAAGGAATGGGTCTACTCGTTCTTCACTCAGGACATTTCTCAAAAATCTTTAAAAAGCTGATGGGAACATCATGTGACCTTAAGTGGCGTGAAGCGGATGAGAAAGAACGCATTTGGATCGTGAATCCGAGCCACCCTGTTGCAACAGGTCTTGGTGAATACATCGAGCTTGAAAAAGAAGAAATGTATGGTGAACACTTTGATATTCCAGCTCCAGATGACCTCGTGTTTGTCAGTTGGTTTGAAGGCGGAGAAGTGTTCCGCAGCGGATGTGTGTATAACCGCGGTAAAGGGAAAGTCTTCTACTTCCGACCAGGACACGAAACATATCCTACCTACCACAACAAAGATATTCAAACAGTTATCACGAATGCAGTATCATTTTTAGCGCCATCTGGAAGTGCAGCACCTGTATACGGCAACGCTAAGCCGCTTGAAGCAATCGCAGCAAAATAAAAGAAAACTTAATCAGCGGAGCACATTTCTTAGCTCTTTATAGCAATGGTGCTCTTAGAAGTCGTTGATTTCCGTTTCAGGATTTTAAGCTCTTTACGAAAATGACCTAAAAGCAACAATCTTTTTATGTTACGAAAAACAATCAAAACCAATTTTGAGGAGGAACTTATTATGACATTAAAAGTTGGAATCATCGGGTGTGGAAGCATCGCTCAACACCGCCACTTGCCGGAATATGCGAACAACCAGGAAGTAGAAATCGTTGCTGTATGTGATGTTGTAAAAGAACGTGCAGAAGCAGCAAATGTAAAGTACGGCGGAAAAATCTTTACCGATTACAACGAACTGCTTGCATTTGAAGAAGTGGAAGCGGTGAGTGTTTGTACGCCGAACTACTTGCATGCTCCAATCTCTGTTGCTGCTTTAAAAGCAGGCAAGCATGTTTTATGTGAGAAGCCGATGGCAACTTCATTAGCTGAAGCGGAAGAGATGATTGATGCTGCAGAAAAAAGCGGTAAGACGCTTATGATCGGGCATAACCAGCGTTTTGTTCCAGCTCATCAAAAAGCGCGTGAAATCATCGAAAGCGGTGAGCTAGGCAAGATTTACAGCTTCCGAACAGCATTTGGCCATCCAGGACCTGAAGGCTGGAGCGTTGACGGCAAAAACAGCTGGTTCTTTAAAAAGGATGAAGCTTTTATAGGTGCGATGGGTGATCTAGGGGTTCACAAAACAGATCTTATGCGTTACATCCTAGGTGAAGAGATTGTTGAAGTAGGGTCTTTCATTGAGACGAGTGCAAAAGAATTCGCTTCAGTAGATGACACAGCAGTATGTGTCCTAAAAACAGAAAACGGAATCATCGGAACTCTTGCAGCTAGCTGGTCTTACACTGCAAAGGAAGATAATTCTACGATTATTTATGGAGAAAAAGGTATTCTTCGTTTAGAAGATGATCCGAAATATTCTCTAGTTGCGCAGTATACAAACGGATCTGTAATCCGCTATGAACTTGGTGCGATTCAAACGAATGAAAATCAATCAAACTCTCATGTTGTTGATCATTTTGTTGAATCTATCGAATCAGGCAGCGCGCCATTAATCACGGGTGAAGAAGGAAAACGTTCACTGGCTGTCATTTTAGCTGCACTGGAATCTAACGAGAAGAAGACAATTGAAAAAGTGAAAACGGGTGTTCACGCATGAAATTAAGAGTCGGCATAATTGGAGCGGGCGGCATCGCGCAAGGCCGCCATATCCCGGCATTTCAACAGCTTGGAGATAAAGCTGAAATTACTGCGGTCAGTGATGTGAATGTAGAAGTAGCGAGGAATGTCGCTGAAAAATTTCACGTACCGAACTATTTTACGACGTTTCAAGATATGTGGGATCACGTGGATGCTGTTGTCATTTGTACACCGAACAAGTTTCATAGAGAAATAACGGTTGCAGCGCTCGATGCAGGCAAGCATGTTCTTTGTGAAAAGCCAATGGCCATGACAGTAGAAGAATGTGCTGAAATGGTTGAGGCAGAAAAACGGTCCGGAAAAGTGCTGTCGATTGCTTATCATTACCGTTTTATGAAAGAATCTCAAGCGGCTAAGCGATTGATGGAAGCAGGAGAAGTTGGCAATCCGCTCGTTGTTCGCGTACAAGCCTTAAGAAGACGGAAAGTTCCGGGTTGGGGAGTTTTTACAAACAAAGAACTTCAAGGCGGAGGCAGTTTAATCGATTACGGCTGTCATTTGCTGGATTTAACACTTTGGCTGTTAGGCAATCCAAGAGTGGTTGAAGTATCTGGCCAAACGTACAACACGGTGAGCCGCGATGCTGAGCAAGTAAACCAATGGGGTTCATTTGATGCGGAAACGTTTGAAGTGGATGACCACGTTACTTCTTATATTCGTTTAGGTAATGGAGCAACCGTTTTGTTTGAAACATCTTGGGCGGCAAACATTCCAGATGATGCTGAATTGCTAAGTATTTCAGGTGACCGGGGCGGACTCAACGTGTTTCCTTTTGCGGTAAATAAAGCAGAAAACGGTATGATGACAACAACGAAAGCAGATTGGATCTCAGGAAATGATACCCCAGACATTCCACAAGCATTGAACTTTGTGGAAAGCTGTTTAGGACAAGCTGAACCTTTAGTAAAGGCTGAAGAGGCGATGAATACATCGCGTATTATCGAAGCCATTTACGCAAGCAGTTTGATGGGAAAAAGCATTCAGCTGCAGAATGAAAAAGGAGTGACGAAAGCATGAAACTAGGTGTATTTACAGTTCTTTTTTCGCAAAAATCATTTACAGAAATGCTCGACTACGTAAAAGAAGCAGGCGTTCAAGCAGTTGAGATCGGGACGGGAAATTATCCTGGAAACGCTCACTGCCCACTTGACGAATTGCTTGAAAGTGAAGAGAAGCGTTCTGCCTATCTTCATGAAGTGGAAAAGCGCGGGCTGACAATTTCAGCGTTCAGCTGCCATGGCAACCCGATTTCTCCAGATGAGGCTTTTGCGAAGGAATCACATGATACTTTTGTAAAAACGGTTGAGCTGGCAAGTATGATGAACGTACCTGTCGTGAATTGTTTCTCTGGTGTTCCTGGAGATTCCGAGAATGCAAAATATCCGAACTGGCCGGTATCACCATGGCCGAACGAATACAGTGATGTATTGAAATGGCAGTGGGAAGAGAAGCTGATTCCTTATTGGCGTACATGGGGACAGTTTGCAAAAGATCATGGTGTGAAAATCGGTTTAGAACTGCACGGAGGTTTCTTAGTGCATACACCGCATACTTTGCTGAAACTGCGTGAGGAAACGTGTGATGCCATTGGTGCAAACTTGGATCCTTCTCATCTTTGGTGGCAGGGTATTGATCCAGTAGGAGCTATAAAAATCCTTGGAAAAGCTGGAGCAATCCATCATTTCCATGCAAAGGATACTTACTTGGATCAAGACAACATCAACATGTACGGACTAACAGACATGCAGCCATATGGAGCGGTGCAAAACCGTGCATGGAGTTTCCGTTCAGTAGGATGCGGTCACTCCGTTCAAGATTGGTCAGATATGATGAGTGCACTGCGTACATACGGTTACGACTACGTAGTGAGCATCGAGCATGAAGATCCAATCATGTCGATCGAAGAAGGATTCACACGTGCGGTGAAAAACCTGCAGTCGATTCTAATTGCTGAACAGCCCGCCGAAATGTGGTGGGTCTAGTACAAAAGAAGGGGTCTGACCCCAGACAAATACAAATCCCCCTGATTTGTATTTGTGGGGTGGACACACCTTAGATTAAAGAAAGCCTGCAATCCTGATCGAACAGGATTGCAGGCTTTCTTCATCCATGCACTGATTTTTATTAATAACGACAGTTTTGAAGCAAAACTGAGCAATATTTCAATAATAAAGATGATTTCGGTGCTGAAGTGTTACGTATATAGGCTAATCTGGGTCTAAAAACAGTAATTGGTGAACTCCAAATAAATTAATCTAACGAATTTCTGCAATAATCTAACGGATAAGCTCTATAATTCAACGGATTTTTACAATAATTCAACGGAAATTGGCAATATATCCCCGAGGTGACACTATCCGACAAAATTAGTCATCCGCTTGCGGACAATTTCAATGAATTTATATAACAAGTATGTTCGAATCTGGCATTAAATCTTCCTCACTCTCATTTGATCCCTTACAACAGGCCAATTTTGAGGGAAGGGGATGCCGAGCACCCAGAAGCTCACTCCGCGAAGTCCGTATTCTTTGGCGGTTTCATATTTAGCTTTCATACTCCGCGCATCCTCAAACCACACCTCATGTTCTTTTCCTGCTGCATCTGTATATTTGAACCAGGGGGAGGCATCTCCTTCGTCAAACTCTATATTCACTTTCATTTGTGCGGCAAGGTTGACAGCAGCGACTGGGCTGAGTGTTCTTGCAAATGTTCCTTGAACAAACGGCAGTGTCCAATCACGCCCATATGTGGGAACTCCCATCATTATTTTTTCGCGAGGGATGACGGTTACCGTATAATCGAGCACTTTTCTTACTTCATCCAGTGGAGCAATCGCCATGGCGCGTCCGCCTGCCCAGCCCCATTCATAAGTCATTACGACGACAAAATCAACAATTTCTCCATGTGCTTTGTAATCGTGGGCTTCATATAACAAGCCTGGCTGATCTTCTTTATATTTTGGTGCCACAGCAGTAGAAACTAAATACCCGAGAGGTTTGAATTTTGCTACAGCTCGTCTTAAGAAATTGTTATAGTCTTCCTTATTTTCGGGATACACATATTCAAAATCAAAATTGACTCCTCTGAATCCTTTCGTTTGCATCGTGTTTAAGATAGTTGTTAAAAGTGTTTCTTGTAAACTATCACTATCGAGTACAGTTTTTATTAAATCGGAATTGAATGCCTCGTTTTCGATGTTTGCTACACCCATGATCGGTGCAACCCGATTGATTCTGGCTGCCGAAAGGACTCCTTCATCCTGAGGGGCAACTAGTCCCCCGGTCTTCGTAATCGAATAACTGAAAGGGGTAATATAAGTTAAATAGGAACCAATATCTCTTACCTCTATTTGATTTGCAGGTCCAAAGTTCGTTATATAAGCGTTCACTTCTTTTACAGGGCGGTTGTAAGGGATCGAAAGTCTCGTTCCAAGATAGATCACATTCGGGTTTGTAATATTGTTTTCCATTTGAATCGCTTTTACAGTCTCCCCATAACGATTCGCAATCGTATATAGTGACTCTCCTTGTTTTACAATGTGTACCGGAATATCAATGACCTGCCCAACATAAATAACAGAGGCTAAAGGTATGTTGTTCCAGCCTATTAAGCTAGTAACAGTTGTTCCATAGCGGGATGCAATTTTACTAAGAGTGTCGCCAGTTTGTATGGTGTATACAGGAAAATCGTTAGGAATAACAAGAGCCTGACCGACAACTAAAACATTTTGATTTTCAATTCCATTTGTCTTTACGATCGAATCGATCTTAACACCATAAAATTGCGATATCTTCCAGAGTGAGTCACCGCCTCGAACCACGTGAATGTACATAATTTTTCCTCCTTCTCCCTGTAACTAATGTATTAAAATTAGTAGAAACTTATGATGGTCACAGACTTAGGCTATAAAGATAAAATTTGACGATTCCAAATTCAATAATTGACAGTTCATCCCAAAGTGTATATAATTTTCAAAAACATCAATCGAAACATGGATGAGGATTAGTACATTGAGTTTGTCTTTTTCAGAGAGGGAGCTGATTGCTGAAAAGTTCCTACTGACAGCCAATCGAACCTGCCTTTGAGTTCTCTATCTGATTAATGAGAAGATAGGAGCGGTTCAAAACCGTTATCATGAAAGAGTGTAAAGCTTTGCTTTGAATTAGGGTGGTACCGCCAATTTTTTGGTCCCTAGTGATGAGCAGGGCTTTTTTTATTTACTAATAAATGTGAGGTGCTTGAAGATGACGAAGGAATATGTAAAAGATGTAACAAGTATGGAAGATGATTTTGCCCAATGGTATACAGATGTTGTTACAAAAGCAGAGCTTATTGACTACTCCAGTGTCCGGGGTTCCATGATTCTTCGGCCGTATGGATACGCCATTTGGGAAAACATTCAGCAGCAGCTGGATAAGGCGATTAAAAAGACAGGGCATGAAAATGTGTACATGCCATTATTCATCCCAGAGAGTCTTCTGCAAAAAGAAAAGGATCATATCGAAGGATTTGCACCTGAAGTGGCATGGGTGACTCATGGCGGTGAAGAGAAGCTTACAGAACGGCTGTGCGTTCGACCTACATCTGAAGTGCTTTTTGCCGAGCATTTTAAAAGTATTATCCATTCCTATCGTGATCTTCCTAAGCTCTACAATCAATGGTCAAACGTTGTGAGATGGGAAAAGACAACTCGGCCATTCCTACGTACGCTTGAGTTTCTTTGGCAGGAAGGGCATACATGCCATGAAACGGACGAAGATGCACATGACGAAACGGTTCGTATGCTTAATGTATACGCAGAACTTTGTGAAGAATATTTAGCGCTGCCAGTCATTAAAGGACAAAAAACAGAAAAAGAAAAATTTGCAGGGGCGAAATACACGTACACGATCGAAAGTTTGATGCATGACGGTAAAGCTCTTCAATCAGGAACATCGCATCATTTAGGTGACGGGTTCGCAAAAGCGTTCGGCATTGAATTCACGAATCGAGAAGGTAAGCTGCAGACTGTTCAGCAAACATCGTGGGGCTTTACAACGAGGATCATTGGAGCAATGATCATGGTTCATGGTGATAACCGAGGACTGGTAGTGCCTCCAAAAATTGCACCAACTCAGCTTATGATTGTGCCAATTGCACAGCATAAAGAAGGTGTGCTCGATTACGCTTATAACCTAAAAGAACAGCTTTCTGGCAGTATCCGTACCGGAATCGATGCGAGTGATAAAAAGCCAGGCTGGAAGTTCAATGAATATGAGATGAAAGGAATACCGCTTCGATTGGAAGTGGGACCAAGGGATATTGAACAAGAACAAGTTGTACTCGTTCGACGTGACACAGGTGAAAAACAAACCGTATCCGTGGCGAATTTAGAAGCTGAAATACAGCAGCTGCTAACAGATATTCAAAACCATTTATACGAAAAAGCGTTAAAACATAGGGAAGAAAAAACATCAATCGCAAAAACGTACGACGAATTTAAAGAAACACTTAACGAAAAATCTGGATTTATTAAAGCGATGTGGTGCGGTGACCAAGTATGTGAAGACTTTATTAAAGATGAAACAGGGGCAACTTCCCGATGTATGCCTTTTGTCCAACAAAAGCTTTCAGACCAATGTGTATGCTGTGAGAAAGATGCAAAACATTTAGTGTATTGGGCAAAAGCCTACTAATTGTAACAAAAGTAATCAATAGTGAAAAATAGAAGAGGGGGACAGACCCGGGTCTGTCCCCCTCTTCTTTTCTCCTATTTTTCTTCTCCCTACTATGCAAATCCAAATAAACGTTTAAAATATATAAAGTAACAATGAAATGATTAAGGGAGAGTATAATTATGAAAAACACATGGAGAGCATACCGCTCACCTATCATCTTACTTCTTGCCATAGCGATTGGGAGTGTCATAGGCTCTGTTATGGGAGAAAAAGCTACGGTACTTAAGCCGTTTGGGGACTTATTTCTAAATGTTATGTTTATGATTGTAGTACCGCTTGTTTTCTTCTCCATCTCATCGAGTGTCGCTAATATGGCGGGTGCTAAGCGATTTGGCAAGATTATTAGTTCAATGATGAAGGTCTTCTTATTTACTGGAGTTGTAGCAGCAGTTGTCAGTATGGCTGCTATAAAATTTTACCCGCCAGCAGACGGTGTTAAAATTGATCTTGTTAAACCAGATACTGCGAGCGAAAAAGTGTCGATCGGTGAACAGCTCGTAAGTACAGTGACAGTTCCAGATTTTGTAGATCTTTTAAGCCGTGCTAACATGCTTGCACTTATTCTGTTCTCAGTGCTGCTGGGCTTGGCAACTTCTGCGGTGGGCGAAAAAGGAAAACCGCTTGCTAGTTTTCTAACGGCTGGAAGTGCTGTCACCCTACAGATGGTTAAGTATGTTATGTTTTATGCACCAATCGGTCTTGGCGCTTATTTTGCCGCATTAGTTGGTGAGTTCGGTCCGACTTTGTTAGGATCTTATTTCAAAGCGGTTATGTTCTATTATCCGTTTGCTATTATTTATTTCTTTGGGTTCTTTACGCTTTATGCTTGGATGGCACATGGAAAACTTGGCATCCGCACATTTTGGAAGAACATGGTTTCTCCCTCTGTTACGAGTCTTGCAACATGCAGTTCTGCAGCGAGTATTCCAGTGAACTTAGAGGCATCCAAAAAGATGGGTGTTCCTTATGATATTAGTGAAACAACTATTCCTCTTGGTGCAACACTTCATAAAGATGGTTCCGTTATCGGCGGTGTCTTGAAAATCACATTCTTGTTTGGGATCTTTGGAATGGATTTTTCGGGTATTGATACGTATCTGTTAGTAGGGGGAATTGCACTTCTCGTAGGTATGGTAATGGGGGCGATTCCACAAGGCGGACTAATTGCAGAGATGCTTATTCTCTCCTTGTTTGGTTTCCCTGTTGAAGCACTTCCGATTATTGCAGCTATTTCTGCAATCATTGATCCGCCAGCAACGCTTCTGAATGCTACCGGTGACAATGTTGCCAGTATGATGACCGCCCGTCTTGTTGAAGGAAAGAATTGGCTCGTTGATAAAACGGTTTCCAAACAAGATAAAATGGGAGCATAACAAGTTTTGAAAAAAGGTGCCCGGCGTCTGAATATAGACAGTTGGAGCACCTTCTTTTTACTCATTTGTATAAAGCCGACAAGTTTTTTTTATAAAATGCATTCATTTCTTTAAACAAGGGAAAAGATAGACAGCGATTAAAAAAAGAGGTGTGATTTTAATGAAAAATGAAATTGAGCTAGTTGTTGATGCAAGAGCTTCTCTAGGAGAAGGACCTTGCTGGGATCATGAAAATCAACAACTTTATTGGGTAGATATTAAAGGGAAAAAAGTATGTATACATAATCCAGACATGAACGAAAACAGGGAAATTCAGCTTGATCAGCTAGCAGGCGCTGTTGTTCTAAGAAAATCAGGTGGAGCTATCGTCGCATTGGAAAAAGGTTTCTATGCATTGAATCTTCAAACGGGTTCCATTGAGCCATTGGTCGATCCAGAAAGCCACTTGCCACATAATCGATTTAACGATGGAAAAGTCGATCCTAAAGGCAGATTTTGGGCTGGTACAATGAGTTTGAATGAGGAAATAGGGAAGGGATCGCTTTATTGTCTATATACCGATTTAACAGTTGAGAAAAAAGTTAGTCAGCTGACCATTTCTAACGGTCTGGCTTGGTCACCTGATCACCTCTTTATGTATTTAATTGATACCCCAACCCGAAAAGTTAAAAAATTTCACTATAATAATGATACAGCGACCATTACTAATCCTGAAGACGTTATTGTTTTTCCTGAGGGAGTAGGCAACCCGGATGGTATGACGATTGATGAAGATGGTATGCTGTGGATTGCTCATTGGGGAGGTTCGAAAGTTTCCTGCTGGAATCCTGAGACAGGAGAACAAATAGACGAGATCGCTGTTCCAGCAAAAAATGTGACATCATGTACGTTTGGCGGCAAAAATCTGGATGAGTTATACATTACAACTGCCAGAACGGGTACGGATGATGAAGAATTAGTCAAATACCCTCATGCAGGCGGTGTGTTTAGAGTGAAAATGGCATGTAAAGGCAGCCATGCCTATCATTTTGAAGGATAGAAAAAAGCCAGGACTCAAAGTCCTGGCTTTTGCTTATTAGAAAATTAAGTTTAATACAAAATAAGTTAATCCAGCTAAAGCAGCAGAGATCGGAAGTGTGATGAACCAAGTAATGACCATCGTTTTTGCCGTTCCCCACTTCACTCCTCTGAGTCGGTGGGAAGAACCTACACCTAAAATAGAAGAAGTGATAACGTGTGTTGTACTTACTGGAATACCCAAAGCAGAAGCACCTAAAATAACAGAAGCACCAGTTAAATCAGCAGCAACCCCGTTTACTGGGCGAATCTTCATGATTTTTCCGCCAACTGTTTTAATAATTTTCCAACCACCGATTGAAGTTCCAAGTCCCATTGCAATGGCACATGAAATTTGAACCCATAATTGAATATCCGTACTGTCTGTATAACCATTTGCAATTAGAGCCATCGTAATAATCCCCATTGCTTTTTGAGCGTCATTCGTTCCGTGAGAATAGGCTTGGAACGCAGCAGTAACAATTTGAACTTTTCGGAATCCGTTGTTCGTTTTTGCTAAATTAGCATTTTTGAAGATGTTTTTGATAATCAAATAGAAAATATAACCAACGACAAATGCTAAAACAGGCGAGATCAGCAAACCTTCAATAATTTTAAGGAATCCTGAATAATGCAAAGTATTAAAACCTGAAGCTGCAATTGCCGCACCGGCAATCGAACCGATTATCGCATGAGAAGAACTGCTCGGAATTCCGTAATACCAAGTAATTAAGTTCCATGCAATCGCTGCAACAAGTGCTGCAAGAATAACGACATCACCATTATGAAGCGTAAATGGGTCAACAATATCCTTTGAAATCGTTTTTGCTACACCAGTAAATGTCATAGCTCCGACAAAGTTCATGACAGCTGCCATAATAATAGCTTTTCTTGGTGTTAAGGCTTTTGTTGAAACAGATGTTGCAATGGCGTTCGCAGTATCATGAAAACCGTTGATAAAGTCAAACGCAAGTGCACATACCACAACAAGTATAGTAAGTATTAAAACTGTATCCATACCAATCACCCGTTACGCGTTTTTCATGATGATAGATTCTAGTGTATTCGCAACGTTTTGGCAGCTGTCGGCAATGCCTTCAAGCACTTCATACATTTCTTTATATTTGATCACTTTGATCGGATCTGTTTCGTTAGCAAACAATTGGCGCTGTGCTTCACGATACAGGTCGTCACATTTTGATTCATAATCTTTAATTTTAATCGCGTGTTCACGCATCGCAACTAATTTTTTATCAGCAAGTAAATTAACAGAAGTAAGGATCTCATCTGCACTTAATCTAATGTTCTCAACAAACTTCACCATATATTCATCTGGGTTTGTGATTGCGTAAATATCAAATAAAGCAGAAGACTGTTCAATACCATCTAAAATGTCATCCATCGTCATCGCAAGCTGAAGAATGTCTTCTCTTTCGATAGGTGTGATGAATACCTTGTTTAATTCCAAAATAATTTTATGAACGAAAGAATCACCTTTAGATTCAAGTTCTTTTAAACGATCTGCGAATTCGCGCAAGTCGCTTTCGTTCTTAATTTTAAAATCGTGGAAATACTCAGCAGACTCCTTTAAGTTGCTGGCAATATCCAGTAGCATGACAGAAAACTTGTCCTTTTTCTTGTTAAACATAGTACCCTCCAAAAGAAATGTCTTTAATCCTTTTTCTGTAACTTTATTGCTGGCAGTTTTTTTCTTTTTTTTTACCACCCAACACATTATACAAAAAAATAAGAGTGATTGTCGAAAAAGATTGAATTGTAACGAATAATTTACAATTCATTTACAAAGTTAATATATCTTTATCAGTGTACCCTCTAGAAAAAAGTTCAGACTAAAGAAGTTTCACAAATGAAGGCTTCTAAACGAGGGGGTGCATTTATTTCTTGAGACAAGGACTATTAATAGCAGTTTCAACGCTTGTATTGTACATTTTCAGTTCAATAGTATTTAAAGGCTCTTTTCTAAATGCTCTTTTCTGAAAGATTGTTGCTATTTAGTAAGTGGTTTTCAAGCAATTCTTCTTTGAAAAGTTAATTGGAGCGGAAGGGCGAGACTCCTGCAGGATGAGTGGGACAGTCCGAAAAGCGGTAGCGGATTGTTCAACCCCGACAAGCAAAAGGGAGATGGGCTAGGAAGTCGCTTTTTGCCTTCAAGACTATATAACTTTTGACCTCGAGGGGCTATTCGCTGGAGCTGGACAGGTGAGACCGTTCAATGTCGCAAGGCGACGAATGGGCTCACCGCACACCCTTCGGAAAGCAAGTTTGCGAAAAGAGTCTTTCTAAAAGATTGTTGCTACAAAAAGTTTATGAAGTTCTTCATTGTAAATTGATTGAAAGCGAGCAACCTGGAACGGAAATCAACAACTTCCAAAAGCGACAAAGTTTACGAAATTAGCCTATTTTAAAAAAGAAATTTACCATTGTAAACGTATCTGAGTGGTGATTCTTCTTTTTCAGGAGTATAATGAAGAAAAGTTTTTAAATAAGAACGTTTAATGAGATTGAACATAAACTAGTAGGGCTAGGAACCGAATATTGGAAAGTTTTCAGGCTGCTGTCAAATTAGACGGCAGCATTTCTGCTTTTATAAGGGTATTGAGGATGATAGTTATTCTCAAAAACGATGAGGAGGGAAGAAAAATGGAACTCTCTGCACGTGTACAGCTGATACTCGCAACAACCTCAGGTGCATTCATTCTTGCTGCATGGCTAATGGAAACCTATTCAGAATCTCCATATTATGTCCTTTTTTATATTCTTGCTTTTTTAATAGGTGGTTACTCAAAAGCGGTTGAAGGTGTTCAGCAAAGCTTAGAAGATAAACGATTAAATGTAGAACTCCTTATGATGATTGCGGCAATTGGCTCAGCTTCTATCGGGTATTGGGGAGAGGGAGCAGCACTTATATTAATATTTGCCTTTTCAGGTGCACTTGAAATGTACACTTTGCAAAAAAGTGACCGTGATATTAAAGCACTTGTTTCACTGCAGCCTGAAGAAGCATTGCTTATTTCTGGTACGAAGGAAATAAAGGTAGATGCTTGGACGTTAAAACCAGGGGATATGATAAAAGTTCGGCCGGGTGAAAGAATTCCAGCAGACGGCATCGTACAGATGGGTACGTCTTTTGTGAATGAATCTGCCTTAACAGGGGAGTCTGGAGTGAAAGAAATCAAACCTGAATCTAGAGTTCTTGCGGGGACGCTAAATCAATCAGGATTGTTAGAAATCAACGTTACGAAATATATGAAGGACTCTGTTTTTCAGAGAATGATCGATCTTGTGAATAAAGCCCAGAACGAGGCACCGCCTGTTCAACGGAAGATAGATGAATTTGAAGCAAAATATGTGCTTTTTGTCCTTTTGGCTGCAGCATTAACTGTAATCGTTCCAGGGTCTACTGGCTTTTGGAGTTACACAGAATCTTTGTACCGGGCATGTGTTTTGCTTGTAGTTGCTTCACCATGCGCACTCGTTGCTTCCACGATGCCTGCTTTACTTGCTTCCCTTTCAAATGCCGCTAAACAAGGTATTTTATTCAAAAGCGGTATCTACTTAGAAAAAATAAAAAGTGTGAACGTTATGGCTTTTGATAAAACAGGAACTTTAACAGAAGGAAACCCAACCGTAAAAACGGCTGTTATGCGTCATCCTTCTTTTAAGGAAGAAGACATCCTTCCCGTAATCTATGCCATTGAAAAAAACAGCACGCATCCATTAGCAAAAGCAATTTTAGCCAATCTTGAATTAAAAGCAGAAGGAAAAACGGTTGAACTGACTGATTACGAAGATGTTCCTGGTATGGGTGTGAAAGCGACAGCGAACGGAATTAGATGGAATGTAGGGAGCCGTGAGCTCGCAGGCATAACTGAAAGGGAAGAACGTAAGATGTTATCATGCCTGTCTTCGGAAGAGGAAGAAAAAGCGCAAACCATCGTTTATGTGACAGCGGATGATGTCATGACCGGCTATTTTCTCATTGGAGATTCTGTTCGGGATGAAAGTGTTGAAGCTATTCAAGCTCTTCAGCAAAAACAGATTTTAACCTTAATGCTGACTGGTGATACGAAACGAGGAGCAGAAGAAGTAGGGAAAATAGCGAAGGTTGATGAGGTTGGGTACTCTTGCATGCCTGAAGATAAAGTAAACACACTGAAAAAATGGAAAGATAAGCATGCGGTCGTTGCTATGATTGGAGACGGAGTGAATGATGCTCCAGCTTTAGCGGTGGCAGATATAGGGGTTGCAATGGGGATGGGCAGTGACGCAGCTATTGAAACAGCAGATGTAGTGCTTGTGAAAAATGATTTGAGCAAGCTGCTTTACGCGATGAATTTATCAGAACGTTTGTCCAAGATTGTCAGACAAAATATCGTATTTTCCCTTTCGGTCATCATACTCTTGCTTGGCGCCAACTTTTTTCAGGTACTCACGCTGCCACTGGGTGTAGTAGGACATGAGGGGAGCACGATTTTAGTCATACTGAACGGACTGCGGTTATTAAGATAATGAACAAGAAATAAAGCCGGACACTTAAGTCCGGCTTTTTTAGATATTCTTTAATTGTTAAGATCACTTTGTTTTTTTACGTAAGATGTTTCATCAGTACCTGTTTTTGTTGCAGTAACTGATGATGTTGGAGTCGATGAAAGTCCGATGGAGGAAGTCGGTGTTGATTGTGCAGTATAGTTATCCTTTTTCGCTTCTTCCTTCGCTTCATTTACAGCATCTTTCGTATCTTTCTTCATTTCACTTGCTTTGTTCTTAGCCTCTTGAAGCTTTTGGCGTGCAGATACGGACAAGTTGCTTGATTTTTCTTTTAGAGAATCGACACCGTCTTTTGCATCCATTTTCCCAAGTTTTGCTTTTAGCATTGTTTCATCTTTCATTTGCATTGTACGCTCTTTTAATCTGATCGATGAGCCTTTCAAATCTTCTCGAAGTTCATTTCCCTTTTTGGGTGCTAATAGCAAAGCCGCAGCGGCGCCTGCTAATCCTCCAAGAACAAGTCCAGTTGCAAAGCCCGTTCCAGATCCTTTTTCCTCTGTTGGTACTTGTGTTTGATAATCCGTATGAGTAAAAACGGGTTCGGCTGTAGCAGTAGTTTCGTTAGGCATAATAGATATTCCTCCTTTTTTACTTGTATATAAACCGTACCCGCATCGTTGAAAAGATAAACACCTCACTTAAGGCTTTTGCAATCTTCGCTTCTTTTTGGAAGTGATTGATGTCGAGCCAATTAAAATAGAGGCAAAAAAGGCAAATAGAAAAAGCCGGGCAAATTACCCGGCTCGTTTCTATCTATCTTTTTTAGCTTTTGAGTTCAGGAAGCATACGAATTTCTTCATTCATATCTGATTTGCAAATGGGACATTGCGGTTCTTTTTGCAATGAGTAGTCCACGCGCATCCAGCATGTGCAGCCATCGCTTGTACAAGCCCATACCTTCGTTTCAACGTCTGGAATCGGTTCTGAAGGTTGTTTTGAAAAAAAAGCCATAGTTATCCCCCTTTTTCTTTACTACTTATAGTATACTCCCAAATCGAGGAAAATATGTATCAATTAGATTACATATTTAGTACAGAGGAATATTTTAGTGAGATTTCCTCAGACCAATGCTGGTGCAGCTGCCTTATTTCATAGGGGGAGTGAAGAAGGATGTTCCCTTTTAAACTCCACAAATACTCAGCGACTTTTTTTATTTGTGAAGATAAAATACGTCCATTCAGTGTGGCAGTTCCATCTTCGTTAACTTTCAACAATATTTTTAAATAAGCATGAGACTGGCAGTATGCTATTCCATCTTGTTCAATCGTGGCATCCAGATAAACGAAAGAACGAGGATCAATTTGGGCGACCCAGTTATGAATCGTAACCGCAGAAAAATCCTTCACTTCCATTGGTTCATAGTTAATCACTGCATTTAAAATATCCGTTACACAAAATATATGAAAATCTGAAAGAGAATAGGAATAGGCAGGGCAGTACCACTCTCCATTTTCACTATAAATTCCAATAGGCTGAATGTTGCTGTATTTTTTAGTACCTTCTGTTTGATAGTGTATGGTCATGATTTTTTGTTTAATGGCTGCTTCCAGTATAACGGGTGCGATGCTGCCGTTTTTTGGAATGGGATTTTGTACGAACAATCGCTTTTGTACAACATTCCACCTGTCTTTCGCATCCTCAGGGAGATATTGAAGAAGTTTGTTGGCAACTGAACGGCTTTGGATTTGGAACGGAAAGCTTTCTTCTTCAAATGGCTGCAAGCTAAAAAGGATGGCAGATGCCTCCATCTCAGTGAAACCGATCGGTGGAAGTATACGGTCGTTTTCCATGCGGTATCCACCATGAGGTCCAAATTCAGAAATTATAGGCAGTCCCATTTCCATCAAACTTAATAAGTCACGCTGTATGGTACGGGTAGAAACTTTAAATTCCACCGCTAATTCTTTTAAGGTAAAATGTTTCTTTGAATTAATAGAAAGCAATAAACTTTCCAGTCTTTTGATTCTAGACATAATGGACTCCCATAATTTTAATAATAAGTGAAACTTTAGTACTATTCTGTTTATTTAATATCGTACGTAATGGAAGAAATGTTAGTGTTTCGTAAAAAATTAAATTTAGAAAGGCTATTTTAAAACAATTTTGCTTCAGGGATATATGAATACTTCCTTACTAGAAGGTTGATTGAGGTGTAAGCTGCGAGACTCCTCGAAAATGAAAATCACATTCTCATAGTGCGATGTATTGCGCCTGTTGCCATTCTTGTCCTGCGGAAGAAGCGGGACAGTCCAAGAAAAGAGGCGGATTGGTCAGCCCCGACAAGCAAAAGGGAAATGGGCACAACAGGCGCTCTTTGCCTTAAGCCATTAAGCATTTGATCTCGAGGGGCTAGACGCCTGATTTAGACAGGGGACCATTCAATGTCGCAAGCAGACGAGTGGTTTCACGGCCTCCCCCAAGAAAACGACCATCATGAATCGGAGATCAACTGCATGAATAAACAAAAAAACACGTCCACTTTATAAGGGACGTGTAAGACTATATATAATGAATTAGTAGAAATAAGCTGCGATTAGTTAGTAGGATAGTTTTGATGATTTTTAATTTTTAACGATTGTAGAAAGTTGTTCAATACAACTGACCATATCTGTCAATTGCTTTTCTGTAAGCTGAGAAACATATTTAAGCAATACTCCGTTTCTCTTTACTTGGATTCGCTCATAATTGTCAAAACCACTTTGGTTAAGCTGGACATAAACGATTCTGCGGTCTAACTCAGAGCGGTATCGATCTACATAACCTCTTTTTACAAGCCGATCAATGATAACAGTAGTAGCACTTGCGCGTACTTTCATGGCATCAGCAATTTCAGAGACCGTCCATTTTTCACGAGTGGCAAGAGTTTTCAAGATTTGAAACTGTGTGGAGGTAATCCCTTCATCTTCCCAAATTTCAGGCTTGATTACGTCCATTATTTCTAAAAATGCCTTTTCAATCCGCTCTACTTCTACTAAAATATTCGTTTTTTCTGCTACCACTTTCACAGTAATGCCTCCTTAGCTTACATTACACAACTTAAAGAAACCGAAAACGATTCCTTTATACTACGATTCTTTTATTCTTAGTATAAATTATCTAGTACCCAATGTGTATACCTGAGAGAGTATTTAAATTATTTAAATATAAAATTTTGTAGTAAAATAAAAGTTTTTCACTGGTAATAGAGGATTTTATTCCCTTAATAGCCAATAGACAAGAGAGAAAAAGGGGGAATTTGAATGACACGTATCGCTTGGGTTACAGACAGCACGAGTTGTATATCGCCAGAAGAAGCGAGGCAACTTGGTGTACATGTTATTCCTGTATCGATCATAATGAATGAAATAATTTATAAAGACGGAGAAGATATTACTCCAGATGAATTTTATAAAATGCTTGATGAATGTACTGACTTACCTAAAACAAGCCAGCCTACTCCAGGGGAATTTTCCGATTTCTATGAAGTGTTAAAGCATAATTATGATTGTGCCATAGCCATCCATGTTTCGGAAAAATTCAGCGGAACGATTAACGGGTCAAGACTTGGAGCTGAGGCTGCTGATTTTCCCGTTCATATTGTGGATTCTAAGATTGTCTCAGAATCAATGAGACAGCTTTTGTTAAAAGGAAAGCAGCTCGAAGCAGAAGGGCTTCAACCAGAGCAAATTGCTGAATCATTGCGAGAAACTGCAAATCGGGTAAAGGGATTTGTATGTATTGGCAGCTTGGAACAGCTAAGACGTGGCGGCAGGTTGTCAGGTGCAAGCTTCTTAGTAGGGAATCTCCTTCAGATTAAACCGATTTTAACGTTTGACAATGGTTCGCTTGTTCCATTCGAAAAAGTAAGAACGCTAAAAAAAGCAGAAGCACGTGTATTAGAATTATTTGAGGAAGCAGCAGAGCGATCTACAGCTGAGGGAGTCAGTGTCATTTACAGCGGATCATCTGAAAAAGCGGAGACGTGGGTTCGATATTTGCGGGAAAAGTATCCGAAAATAACGATAAACCTTGGAAAATTGAGTCCTGCAATCGGTGTCCATGTAGGCGCAGGCACGCTCGGCATACTCTGGTACCAAGGGGTCTGACCCCAGACAAATACAAATCACCTGATTTTGTATTTGTCAGGTGGACAGTATATTATCCTTAAATGTAACAGCCGCAGATCCAAAGTGGATTTGCGGCTGTTTATTATTGTGTTTTTTTTCGAATGGCAAGTACTAGCATCAGTGCCCAGACCGCAAGTAAAGGCAAAAGAAACCGAACTTCTGTAAAAAGGGAGACGGAGAAAAACTCCTGAGCGATCGTCTTTAAATTTGTTAGGACAATAAGACCGCCTGCTAAAACCCCTAATACAGCAGGTTTTAATTTTTTCACAAGTAAAGCTGCAAAAGGTGCCGCTATAATTCCGCCAACCATCATCGTCAATACGATCTGCCAATAGAGCGCCTCCCAGCCTATAAATAGAAAGAAGGCGACTGAAGCAGATAAGGAAACAGCGAATTCACTAAAATTAACAGATCCGATCACTTTGCTTGGAGATAGATGTCTTTGAGTAAGCAAAATAGGAGTAGTTAAAGGACCCCATCCACCTCCGCCTGAAGCGTCTAGAAAGCCTGCTGCAAATGCGAGCGGTCGATAAAATAAGCGTTTTTTTTCTTGTTTTTTCTCATTCTCCCCGCCTACGCTTAAATTCATAAAAAGAAAACGGATGACTACATACACACCTAATCCAAGCAAGAACACTGAAATGTACGGTTTAACTAAAGAGGCTGGAATGCTGCTAAGCAGAGCAGCTCCGATAAAAGCGCCAACTGCACCAGGTATGACTAATTTTTTTACGATATTTAAATCTACATTTCCAAATTTAAAGTGGGAATACCCTGAAACAGCGGATGTAACAACTTCTGAAAGATGTACAGATGCTGAAGCGATCGCTGGTGACATTCCTGCCATTAGCAACAATGTTGTTGAAGTTACACCATATGCCATCCCGAGAGAACCGTCGATCAACTGTGCCATTAAGCCGATCAGAGCTAAAATAACAATTTTTTTCAAATATAAACCTCCATAAAAACGTCTATTATATAAGATATGTGGACAACCGTTTATTGGTATAGGTTATTGGATAACATTGTTAAAATCCTTTAGTAAAATAAAGAAAACACCTAAAATAATTGTATTTTTAATGATTTTTCGATAATGTAATAGACAGTGTTGCAAGTAGAGGTTAAGTGCCTTTATTTTGTGGAATAATACCAGAGGTAAGAAATACATAAAATGGAGTGATCAAGACTATGGAAATCGGTTTAATCGGCCTTGGGAAAATGGGCTTCAATATGGCTTTAAACATGAACGACAAAGGATATACAGTTATTGCGACTGACGTTAACAAAGATACGGTTAGCGAAATCTCTTCTCAAGGTGTAAAAGGTGTAAACTCGATCGAAGAGCTTACAAACACATTTACGGGTAAAAAAGCAGTTATCTTACTTGTACCTGCGGGTGAAATCGTAGACCAAGTAATCAGTGAACTAAAGACTCACCTAACAGAAGGTGACATCATTATTGATGCAGGAAACTCCATGTACAAACATACATTACGCCGTTATGAAGAGCTGAAAGCGGATGGTATCCATTTCGTTGACGTTGGTACGAGCGGCGGAACAGATGGTGCACGTCACGGGCTTTGCGCGATGATGGGCGGAGACGAAGAAGCAGTAAATTATCTTGCACCGCTTTATGAAAAAATCTGTGTAGAGAACGGATTTATGATCACTGGCCGTGCAGGAAGCGGACATTTCCTAAAGATGGTTCATAACGGAATCGAGTACGGTATGATGCAAGCGATTGGTGAAGGATTTGAAATCCTTGATAAAAGTGATTTTGATTACGATTACGAAGCAGTATCGAGAGTTTGGAACAATGGTTCTGTCATCAGAAGCTGGCTCATGGAGCTTATGGAAAATGCGTTCAGCAAACAGCCGAAGCTTGAAGACATTCGCGGAGTGATGAATTCATCCGGTGAGGGGATTTGGACTGTAGAGGCAGCACTTGATTATCAAGCTTCTGCTCCAGTTATCGCTCTATCTCAATTCATGCGTTTCCGTTCATTAGAAGACGATACGTTCCACGGTAAAGTGGTAGCTGCTCTTCGAAACGAATTTGGCGGACATGCTGTCGTGAAAAAATAACACGTTTCACCTTAAGACCTCTGTGCAATATATAAGCAGAGGTCTTTCCATATATGAAAGGGAATTATCCTAAACTAACAATGATGCTGATGTGGAAAAAGGAGATTGAACAAATGAATGAAAAGTATGTAATGGAATCCAGAACGGTTAAATCTTCTGTCGTATTGCCGCCGGATACAAATAACCATGGAACACTCTTTGGGGGAAAATTAATGGCATATATCGATGATGTTGCAGCCATTTCTGCCATTCGGCATGCTCGAAAAAATGTAGTGACAGCCTCAACAGATTCCGTTGATTTTCTTCAGCCTATTAAAGAAGGTTATTCTGTATGTCTGGAATCTTTCGTCACATGGACGAAAACAACATCAATGGAAGTATTCGTTAAAGTCATAGCGGAAAATCTCCTGTCAGGTGAGCGTAAAGTATGTGCTGTTTCCTTTTTAACCTTTGTGGCTTTGGATGAGGAAGGAAAGCCTACACCTGTGCCAAAAGTCATACCTCAGACAGAAGAGGAAAAATGGCTTCACCAGCACGCACCAGAACGGGCTATTGCTCGAAAAAAGCGCCGAGAAGAAAGCAAGCGATTAGCAAAAGAATTTGGTGTGAAGAAGCCTTGGGAGACAATTTGAGTATAAAGATTTATTTTTGAAAATTCGATGGGTTATGATTCGCAAAAAGTAAATAAGGTGATATAATAAAGCTAACCTTTTTCCAGCCAGGGATACAGCACCCTGGCCTTTAATTTGTTAGCTTTCTACAAGCCCCTGACGCGTATCAGGGGCTTTTTTGTATGGTTCAATGATAAGCTTCGAATCTCGTTGTCATTTTTGTTTTTACGGTACTCAACTCTGTAAAAGTTGTACCTGAGATCACTCCTCGCTGCCATTCGTGAAAGCTATGCTTGATTTTCCATTTATTGAATCATTACTTCATCACCTTTATTGCTTCCGAACGAAAGTTTTTCTCCATTTTTAACAAAATCACTTTTTTTAAAAACTTTTGTTTATGGCCAGTATTAATTTTTCTCTTCATTGGAAGTTGATTGGAATGCAAGGTGCGAGACTCCTGGGGGATTAGTGGGAAAAACTAAAAGCGGAAACGGTTTGTACAGCCCCGACAAGCAAAAGGGAAATGGGTTAAGAAGGCGCTTTTTGCCTTCAGACCATTTAACTTTTGATCTCGAGGGGCTAACCGTTGTAGCTAGACAGGTGAGACTCCTGAAAGTGCGAAGCGCTTAGGAGGCTCACCGCACACCCCTCGGAAAGCGAGCATCCTGGAACGGAAATCAACTACTTTAAGAACAACATAGTATGAGAAAATAACCTTTAACAAATAACAACTTTCCCCTAAA
This sequence comes from Fictibacillus barbaricus, assembly GCF_031457135.1. Lineage (GTDB taxonomy): Bacteria > Bacillota > Bacilli > Bacillales > Fictibacillaceae > Fictibacillus > Fictibacillus barbaricus_A. The sequence goes on from NZ_JAVDWA010000001.1 coordinate 743,216, forward strand.
GAGGAAAAGTGCTGACCGCTTAATTGCTTAATTTCGAGCATGGAGAGCGGTTTTTTATTTGTTGTCTGTAAAAACGATTTACATAACCATGAACCGATGTGCAAATGATAAGAAAAGATTGGAAAAAGGCGGATGGTTATGCGAAATAGAAGAAAACGGCCCTCTATTAAAACCCAAAAACTTTCGGATATGGTTGCAAACAATAAAATAGGCAATAACTCTTCTTCTCATATAACTGCCCCATCAGAAGATGATGCTGCTCAAGAGGAGCATGACAATAAAGGAACTATAAAAAAAGGGGAGTTAAGTCCAAATTTACATATGATTTGTGGTCAAGTGAAAAAAAGGCTTGGAGATCCGGTTGATTTAATCATAAGAGAATTTGAATTTGAAGTGCATCCCAATCAAAAAATAACAGCTGCCATCATTTTTTTAGAAGAATTGAATGATCCGCAGTTAGTCAATGAATTTATTTTAGAGCCATTAATGGCGTTAAAGCCAGAACGATCAATAACGACTTCACCAGAAAAAATACTGCGTTACATCAAGCATAATGGAATTTCTGTTGGGAAAGTAGCCGATGTCGAAACAGAAGAAGAATTAATAGAATCCTTATTAGAAGGGTTAAGTGTATTGCTGGTTGAAGGTTGTAAAAAAGGTCTCAAGCTAGGAACATGCGGCGGTAAAGCGAGAGGTATTGAAGAACCTACGACGGAAGTGGTCATTCGGGGTCCAAAACAAGGATTTACGGAAAACTTAAAGACGAATCTTTCCATGGTACGAAGAATCGTTAGGTCACCAGATTTACGAATTGAAAAGCTTGTGGTCGGTGAAATTACGAAAACCGAAATCGCAATCGTTTATTTAGATAATATTGCAAATCCGCTTCTGATTAAGGAAGTAAAAGAACGGATCAACCAGATTGAAACGGATGCCATTATCGAATCAGGTCAGCTTGAAGAATTTATTCAAGATGAGACAGTAACTGTTTTTCCTCAGATGGTCGATACGGAAAGACCAGATGTAGTTGCGGGAAATATATTAGAAGGACGAGTGGGAATTTTAGTGAACGGTACACCATTTTCATTAATTGCCCCGACTCAGTTTATTCAGTTCTTCCAATCATCGGAAGACTATTATATGCGTTACGATATCAGCAGCTTTTTGCGTTTGCTTCGATTTTCAGTATTTATTATTTCATTGATCGCACCTTCTATTTATATTGCACTCACAACATTCCACCAGGCGATGATTCCAACAACACTGCTTTTCGGGATCGCTGCCCAGCGGGAAGGAATTCCTTTCCCCGCAATCGCTGAAGCAATGATTATGGAATTCACCTTTGAAATCTTGCGTGAGGCTGGGATTCGGATGCCGCGTGCTGTAGGTGTCACCGTCTCAATTGTTGGAGCACTCGTTCTTGGCCAAGCGGCAGTCCAAGCAGGATTGGTATCACCTGTCATGGTAATCGTTGTTGGAATTACGGCTGTCGCAAGTTTTGCTGTGCCATCCTTTGCGGTAGCGACATCTGCTCGTTTATTGCGTTTTCCGCTCATGCTCATTTCTTCCGTATTCGGTTTTTATGGAATCACGCTTGCCCTAATTGTTATCGTTGCACATCTCACTAGTTTGCGGTCATTTGGCTATCCGTATTTAAGTCCGTTCGCTCCATTACAGGTTCAAGATTTAAAGGATAGCTTATTTCGTTTTCCCATCACTCAATTGCTAAAACGACCCGAGAAACTAGCTAGAAAAAACCAGACACGCACAGCCCCTTACAAAGTGAAGAAAAAAAGAGAGGAGGAAACAACAAGATGAAGATCTTAAAGTGTTTCATTCCTTTTTCAATATGTTTAGTTTTGCTGACAGGCTGCTGGGATCAGCATGAGTTAGATGAACTTTCAATCGTGATGGGAATCGGCATCAATAAAGCAAAAAACGGCGATTTACTCGTAAGTTATCAAATTGTAAATCCTACAGAGGTAGCTCCTGGGATTACAGGGGCAGGCGGAGGGAAACAGCCTGTTTTTACTGTATATGAAAGCAGAGGGAAAAATTTAATGGAAGCTACCCGAAATGCTTCGAGACAAACATCACGCCGTCTATTTTTCGCACATGCGAGAATGCTTGTATTGAGCGAAAAGCTTTCAAAAGACAGTATATATCAATCGCTTGATATGATCTCCCGTGATCCAGAGGTCCGTTCCACGATACAAGTGCTCATAGCTAGGGGAACAACACCCTCTAAAATTTTAAGAACATTCTCAGCGATTGACAAAGTAACTTCAGATGAAGTAGCCGCTATTTTAAAAATCACTGAAGAAAACTGGGGAGAAAATCTTCAGCAAGATATTAACGAAGTACTGCAGTCTATTATTAACGAAGGCGGTGAACCGCTAATCAACGGCCTAGAAATCGTAGGGGATAAAGAGCTTGCTGTAACAGCTAAGAACTATGAAGTAGGAGATCCTGCTCGAATCAGGCTTACTGGTATGGGTGTTTTTAAAGATGGAAAATTAAAAGGCTGGGTAGATGGTCCGGAGGCGAGGGGAGTGCTATGGATCAAAGGAAAAATAAAAAGTTCGGCAATCTCTATTGGATGTAAGGGATATAAAGGTGCCGTTAACGTTGAAGTGGTAAGGTCAAAAACCTCATTATCAGCCTCTACAAAAGGAGATATTCCCGAAATTAAAGTGGATGTTTTTCCAGAGACAAATATTGCAGAAGTAAACTGTCCTGTGAATCTTGAAAAAGAATCTGAAATTTATAAGCTAGAAGCCACTTTTGACAAAGTAATAGAGAAAGAAATCGTTAAAGCGGTCAAAGCTTCACAAAAATATAATAGCGATGTAATAGGGTTTGGAGAGCTTTTATATCGTGAAAATCCAAATAAATGGTTGAATGTTTATAAAAAGAATTATGCAGCTATCTATCCTCAAATAAAAGTAAAAGTCCATGTGGATTCTAGAATTAGAAGGTCAGGTATACGTACATCACCATTTTTATTCGAAAAGAAAGAGGGGCCATCATGAAAACGTATAAAATTGATATACAACAATATTTCATTATTATCGTTTTGTTTGAACTTGGGAGCGCTATTCTTGTTGGCCTCGGTATGAGTGCTGGACGAGATGCCTGGTTTGCGATTCTAATGGGGATGGTGTTAGGAATGGTGATGTTTACAGGTTATTATTACTTGTCTAAACAATTTCCTGAAATGTCATTAACCCAATATCTTCAGGTTTTGTTCGGCAAGTATATCGGAAAATTATTAGGATTTTGTTATTTGATCTACTTTCTTTACCTGGCAACGAGAGTACTGCGTGATTTTGGAAGCTTACTCTTATCCGCCGTATTTGTGCAGACTCCAATTGCCGTTGTCAACACATTGATGGTAGCTACTATCATTTATGTACTTAAGCTAGGGTTTGAAGTCCTTGTAAGAACTGGAGAGATATTTTTTACACTTGTGATTTTGCTTGGACTGACATTAGGAGTTCTCGTAATATCAGCGGATTTGATGGACCATAATTATTTGCTTCCTTTTTTAGGGAAAGGAATAATGCCTGTTATAAAAGCGGCATTTCCCGTAACGCCAACCTTCCCTTTTGGAGAAATGGTCGTATTCCTGATGTTATTTCCTTATGTAAAGTCAAAAAACAAAACCTTGAAAGTGGGTCTGTTCGCCATGCTTGTGAGCGGATTAATTTTAAGCGGGACGATCGCAATGGATATAATGGTTCTTGGCGGGCATGTTGCGACTCATGTGTTCTTTCCCCTTTTAGCAGCCATTGCAAAAATTAACTTGGGAGAGTTTATCCAGCGCATGGATGCACTGGTTGTATTCACACTCATCATCGGAGGTTTTTTCAAGATTGCTATCTTTTTATATGTAGCCGTTAAAGCGGCTCAAGATGTGTTTGAAGTGAAGGATGAGAAAACGATTATAACTCCTATTGGAATTGTTGCGATTCTTTCTTCTATAGCAATCGCATCAAACTTTGTAGAACATATAAGAGAGGGTTTAAGGATTGTTCCTCATTTCATTCATATTCCTTTTCAAGTGATTTTGCCTGCATTCTTTATAATCGTTTTTCTGATTAGAAGGAAACAACTTAAGCATTTTGCCGATTCTTCTTCACCCAAACCTGCCAAATAAAAATAATGATTGGATAGATGAGCAATGCAATCACGAGGAAGTATTCAACCCTGTCCACATAACGGAAGAAAGAGAAAAAAGATCTCTGTAATACCGTCATTAGCGGAGTTCCTACGATAACATCGATTGTAACTAGCAGGGTTAGCATACTGAAAAGAAGAATGATATAAACAAGAACGGGTTTTGAGTTTTTCATGTTCTGCACCTCCTGTTACTTAGTTTTTACCGGATTCGTGCACTTATCCGTTTATAGGGAAAGGAGAATAGATATGTGCGGCCGTTATATGCTTTACTACGAAAAAGATGTCATTATTGATGCGTTTAACTTAATGAATGAGTTTGATTATGAAGAGCGTTACAACATTGCACCGAGCCAGCAAGTACTGGCTATTGTGAAAAGTAAAGAAGGCAACCGTGCAGGTTATATGCAATGGGGACTTATTCCGAAATGGGCGAAGGATCCAAAGATCGGGAATAAACTGATCAATGCAAGAAGTGAAACGGTGTATGAAAAGCCTAGCTTTAAAGAATCTTTTATTCAAAAAAGGTGTTTGATACCTGCAAGCGGTTTTTATGAATGGAGAAAAGAAGGCAGTAAAAAGCAGCCGTATCTGTTTTGTTTATCTGACAAACAGCCATTTGCTTTTGCAGGAATTTGGTCGAGATGGAAACGTGAATCCGATGAAGGAACAGATGAGAGGATTACATGCTCAATTTTAACCAAAAAGGCGAATTCCTTTATCGAACAATATCATGACAGAATGCCAGTCATGTTCCTGCCGGATGAAGGAGAGACTTGGCTAAACAAAGAAACAAAACAAGAAACATTAATGCAAATGATTCATCAGAGTGACTTTCCTCTATTTTCTGAGTCCGTAACATTGGAAGCCCCAGCAAAACAAAAGTAACCACAAGTTTCAAGGCTTTCTGAAAAGGAAGTCTTTTTTTCTGATGATTACTTAACAATTTTTGTTTATTAATGACTTTACTAAAAGCTCTTTTCTAAAAGTTTGTTGCTTTCAAGTTTATTTTTCAATGACATCACTGACAAGTTGATTGGAGTGTAAGGTGCGAGACTCCTGCGGGACAGGCTGGCAGGTGAGACACTTATAAGTGAAACGTACGAATGTGGCTCACCGTCTGCCCCGCGGAAAGCGAGCATCCTGAAACAGAAATCAACCACTTTCAAGGGCAACAATGTATGCGAAGACAGCCTTATAAGAAATGTGTACTATTTTGTAAAATTCTTGTAAGACTTTCTAACTGTTTTTACAAATAACTAACAATCGGCACTGTCAGACTGTGTTATATTTTTCATGGAATTACTAAGTTTTACAAATTAAAGAATAGGATGGTGGACCGAGATGGTGAGGAAGAAAGCGAGAAGTTTGACTCATGTTGCCGTACTTTTTGTCATGGTTCTAAGCTTCATTTTACCTATAAATCAGCATGCAAAAGCAGCTGAAGTGTTAACGGTAAATGAAGCCATTGCAAACAATTCAGGAACGGGGAAAACGGTCGAAGGTTATATTGTAGGAGTTGTAAAAGGGGGAAGTGGTTCATCTATTTCCTATCAGTATGAAGGACCTTTTCCAGTGGACACCAATTTAGCCATTTCAGATTCTCCTGATGAAAGAGATAAAACGAAAATCCTGCCTGTTCAGCTGCCAAGCGGAGCAGTAAGAGATGCTCTTAACTTAAAATCCCACCCAGAGAACCTCGGAAAAAAAGTCCAGATTACAGGAGATTTAGCAGCTTATTTCTCTGTACCTGGTCATAAAAACGCCAAGACATATACTTTTGTTGACAGCACACCGCCATTACCGCAAGTAGAAGAAATAACAGCTTCTCCTGCAGAAGGAATTGTATCGAAGGGTTCAACGATTACACTTGCTTCAGATACATCTGATACAGATATCTACTATACAATAGACGGTTCAACTCCAACTACTGAAAGCACACGTTACACAGAACCGATTACAATTAATGAGGATATAACAATTAAAGCAATTGGGGTGAAAGAAGGATTAAAGAATAGTGATATCTCTACCTTTGCCTATCAAGTTGCTATATCAGGTCTTCGTATTCATGACATCCAAGGTGCCAGCCACCAATCACCTGTTGCGAATAAAACGGTTGAAGGTGTTGAAGGGATCATTACACATGTAGTTGATGCGAACAATTTTTATATGCAAGATTTAAAACCCGACCAAGATGAAAACACTTCAGAAGGAATTCTCGTTTATAAAAAGAATCACGGTCAAGTGAAAGGGAATGTCGTTGCTGTAAACGGTCTTGTGAAAGAATGGGTATTAGACGGCTATTCCGATAAATTAAAAACAGATCTTTCTGTAACAGAACTGAATGCGGATAAAGGAGCAATAACACTTTTATCCGCAGGACAAGCCTTGCCGAGAGCAACGATCATTGGTATGTTCGGGCGCAAACAGCCGACAGAAATCATTGATAATGATAACTTTGGATTGTTTGATCCGAAAGAAGACGGCATTGACTTTTATGAAAGCATGGAAGGCATGCTCGTACAGGTAAATAATCCTTCCGTTATTGCTCCGCAAAATTATGGGGAATTAGTCGTTGTACCAGATTTTTGGCAACATATGAAAGAGTTTAATTCATCAGGTGCTTTGAACATTACAGCAAATGATTACAACCCAGAACGAATTTTTGTTGATATTAATGACGATTCGTTTGTTGCTAAATCAGGAGACTTTTTTATTGGATCGATTAAAGGGGTTATGAGCTACGGTTTTTCAAACTATAAGCTGTTGACCAATCGTGAAGATTTGCCAACTTTTGTTGAAGGCAAAACGAAACGTGAAGTAACAAAGTTTCATCAAAAACATAAAGAACTTACAATCGCCAGCTTCAATGTAGAAAACTTCTCAGCGAATGAAGAAGGAAAAGACGGGACAAGCGATGAGAAAGTCAGTCGTATTGCCGAATCAATCGTTTATAATTTAGATGCTCCGGATATTGTTGGTTTGCTAGAAATGCAGGATGGAAACGGACCAACGAATAATGGCTACACAGATGCAAAAGAAAGTGCTGAGCGTCTAATTGCTGAAATCGAAGCAAAAGGCGGACCAACCTATGCTTATACAGATATTGCTCCCGAGAATGGAAAAGACGGAGGAATTCCGGGTGGGAATATTCGTGTGGCGTTCATCTACAACCCTGAGCGAGTTCAGCTCGCAAAAGGAACAAAAGGTTCAGCTACAGAAGCTGTGCACTTTACTGATGGAAAACTAACACTTAATCCTGGCCGCATAGATCCAACAAACCCGGCATTTGAAGATAGCCGAAAACCATTAGCAGCCCAATTCATGTTTAAAGGCGAAAGTGTTATCGTAGTTGGTAATCACTTTAACTCTAAAGGTGGGGATCAGCCGCTGTTTGGTAAAAATCAGCCTCCTGTCCTTAATAGTGAAAAACAAAGATTAGAAATTGCTAAGATCGTAAACGGTTTTGTGAAGGATGTTAAAAAAGAAGATCCGAAAGCGAAGGTCGTTTTACTTGGAGATTTCAACGATTTTGAGTTCACGAAAACACTTCAAACGGTGAAGGGCAATGAGCTGACAAGCATGATTGAGAAAGTACCATTTAAAGAAAGATATACTTATTCTTACCAAGGTAATGCACAGGTGCTCGATCATATTCTAGTATCCAATAACATGGCAAAAAAGACAAAAGTAGATATCGTTCATATTAACTCGCAGTTCATGGAAGAACACGGAAGAGCGAGTGACCATGACCCTGTTATGATTCAAGTAAAGCTGGATAAAGTTAAATAAAAATAAAAAGTCATCCTTCTATTTGGGATGACTTTTTCATTCACCATTTTCGATTGCAATTAACGGCGGTATCCGCCACCTAGCTGCTGTTCAGCCATTTGAACAAGACGTTTAGTGATTTCGCCACCTACTGATCCATTCATACGGGATGTTGTGTCTGGTCCTAGTTGAACACCAAACTCAGAAGCGATTTCATACTTCATTTGTTCTAACGCTGCCCAAGCCCCAGCTACTGATAAATCGTTATTAGAGTTGTTACGTGCCATATGTATCACCTCCTTGTAATACTAGTTTGTATTTGTTTTACAAAAATATGCATGTACTGGAAAAATTTTTTATATAGGTAAACGCATATTTTTGTATTTGCCTACACAACTTTGATGATTTTGCCGTATAGTAAATCATCCCCCTATTTTTATTTTCATACAAAACACTGATCAGGTTTCCTGTTCAGTGTTTTCTTTTTATGAGAGAAAAGAGATGTATCAGATTAGGAGGCGGATGAAGCCGAATATAGCAGATTATATTGGAACCAAAGGTGACAGGTAATTATCATCAAATTTTATTGTTTTTTTTACAAATAAATTTATATATTCAAAGATTCACTGAACTATAATAGAAAGGAGTTTTAGAGAAGTATCGAAATATCATGTATGTAGAAAAGTAAGGAGGATAAGGTGTTGCAAAATGAAACGAACTCCAGATGGAGAGGAATCGTATTGGCGTTAACTGGTGCTTCGTTATGGGGATTTTCCGGAAATGCCGCACAGTGGATTTTTTCACATTCTACTATTGAAGCAACATGGCTTGTAGCCGTTCGAATGGTCATTGCAGGTGCTCTTTTGCTATGCCTTTTATCGATCAGAACGAACGTTTTTGGAGTATGGAAAAATAAAAAAGACCGTATTGATCTTGTTGTGTTTTCATTAACAGGGATGCTTGGAGTCCAGCTGACATTCTTCTTAAGTATACAGGCTGGAAATGCAGCTGCAGCAACACTTCTTCAATTTTTAGGTCCTGTATTCATTACAATCTATTTTGCATTGAAGGCATTGAAATGGCCAAAGAGAAAAGAATGGAGCGCGGTTTTAATAGCATTGACAGGAACGTTTTTACTTTTAACAAATGGAAAGCTCGAGTACATAACCATTTCGAGGGAAGCAATATTTTGGGGAATCTTGTCCGGTATATCAGTAGCCGTATACACCGTTTATCCCGTTAGACTGTTAAAAAAGTATTCCTCTGCAGCAATTGTAGGATGGGCGATGTTTATCGGAGGACTTGGCGTCGCTATTTTGACGCAGCCATGGGAGGGAGCAGGACTTCGCTGGTCGCCATCCCTAATTGGAATGCTCGCCTTTGTAGTCGTATTGGGTACGTTATTACCCTTCTATTTATATTTGGATAGTTTAAAATACATTACTTCAACAGAGACAAGTCTGTTAGGCAGTGCCGAACCGTTAGTAGCGACGATTGTTTCTGTAATTTGGCTGGATACTTCGTTTGGGACGTATCAGTCGGCAGGCGGAATGCTCATCATCTTAACAGTATTCTTATTGTCAATGCCTGAAAAAGGAATAATAAAGATCAATCAATCCGTAAATAAATAAACACACATCGATTCATTTGACATTTTCGTCGAATCGTACCACTATGGTAGGGTAAGTCTTACAACAGGAGAAGATGCAAAAATGAACGATAAAATTGTATTTTTTGATATAGATGGGACACTTGTAAACGATGAGAAGCAAATTCCGGATAGCACAAAAGAAGGCATCCAGAAACTGACGGAAAATGGTGTCCATGTAGCGATTGCAACAGGGCGAGGGCCATTTATGTTTGAGCCGATACGAAAAGAACTGAGCATTGATTCATTTGTCAGCTTTAATGGTTCTTACGTCGTTTTCAAGGATGAAGTGATCCAAAAGGTTCCTTTATCAGCTGAAGCGATTGAAAAAATAGAATTAGAGGCTGAAAAAGCAGGCCATCCGCTCGTTTATTTAGATCATCAGCAGGCGACAAGCAATGCAGATGATCATGACATTATTAAAAATTGCACGTTTAATTTAATGCCAACTTATCCTGCTTACCACCCAGCTTATTATAAAGAGAATGAAGTATATCAAGTACTATTATTTTGCCAGGAGCAGCATGAAAAAGTGTATCGCGATGGCTACAAGGGAACGTTTGATTTTATTAGGTGGCATGAGGATGCTCTCGATATTCTGCCAACTGGCGGTTCAAAGGCAAAAGGAATCGAAGCGTTTATGAAAAAGATGAACATGAAGCCTGAGAACGTTTATGCATTTGGCGATGCTTTAAATGACATCGAGATGCTCAAAACAGTCGGAACAGGAATCGCAATGGGTAACGGCCTTCCTGAAGCAAAAGAAGCAGCAGATTATGTAACAAAATCAGTAGATGAAGATGGTATCTACCACGGGTTAAAGCATTTTGGTTTGATATAATTTCGAAAAACTGGCACTTTATTGTGTCAGTTTTTTTCTGTTTATATCCACTAACATGGTTGTTACTCTGCATCAAATCCCATTCCAACCCCAATAATAGTAGCCACGTAAAAAGGATAAAAAAGTATAGAAAACATTAACAGGATTCCGGCACCTGGACCTGGGACATCAGCAGGGTCAGTAAAAGGAAGCACAATGTTAAAAAGGAAGATAAAGATGAGGGAATATGGTATCCACAGACCGGCAGCCCAAAAATTTGTTTTTCTAAAACCAATCCAATACTTCTCAATGATTAGTAACAAAATGGTTGATAATACAAAAAAGCTTATATAAATAAACGGACTGTATTTTTCATAATGATTTATATTTATTCCTGCAGCATTGCTGATTCGGTATGTATTTAACATGAGTTCAATTGTGCAAAAGAAAATAAAGCCAAAAAAAGCACTTAAAATATTTAAGTTGAAAAACCACTTCATACTCGTTTCCTCCCCTCATCTAATAAAAATGCTTATCCTACTTATTCTGTTATGGTCATGTATTCCCTTCTCAAGGGAGATGTCAAAAAACCAAGAAATTTATTGAAAAAAGTAGAAAAAATTGGAAATTTGCAGAAGGATAATCATGCATTTTGGCGAAAAAACACTTAATGAACAACGGAGACTGACGATATAAGCTTTACAGCAAGAAAAGATGACAAATAGGAGTGGGAATGGGTGAAAGCAACCACGAAAATTACTAAATTATTTTTATGTGCCATCATTATTTTATCTATGTATAGGGCGGTACCTGCAACTGCTGAAAATAAAGCTACTGTAAATGCGACGAGTTTAAATGTTCGTTCAGAACCATCTTTAAAAGGCAAACTAATCGGGTCATTGAAAAGCGGTGCAGCAGTTACGGTCTACAAAATTGAAAAAGGATGGGCTAACATTTCGTTTAATGGCGGAAGAGCGTGGGTAAGTGCAGAATTTTTAAAAACCATCCAAACAAGTGCAGCGCAATCTTCTAAACCAGTTACAGTAAAACAGGCCAAAGTAACCGCTACTTCTCTGAATGTTAGAAAAGGGCCAGGCCTTACATACGGTACAATCGGTTCATTGCGTAATGGAATGGTCGTAACCGTTCAAAAAGAACAAGGCAAATGGTCAACTATTACATACGGAACGTTAAATGGATGGGTAAGCAACGCCTACTTGCTGGACCAGTCTCCGCAACCACCAGTTAAAGCGGCACCATCCAGTAGTAACAGCAATCCATCTACTAAAGGAAAATGGGCCAAAGTAACAGCGACATCACTGAATTTCCGATCTTCAGGAAACGCAAATGCTCCGATCATTGGATCATTAAAGAACGGTACTGCGGTTCAAATACTAACTGAAACCAATGGATGGTCTTCTGTCCAGACAGCAGATGGGAAGAGAGGATGGGTATCAAGTACTTATCTTTCTGTTCAGAACGGACCATCACCTGTCCAGACAACACCTAAGCCAGAACCAAAACCTCCTGCTGCTCCTCCCTCATCTGTGTATAAGAAGGCAGTCGTAATGGCTGATGGTGTAAACTTGCGACAAGGACCGTCCACATCTTATCTTATCGTTGGACGAGCAGATCAAGGCGATGAATACGAATATGTGCAATCCAAAAATGATTGGGTGCAGATTAAATTATCAAACGGCACAAATGCATGGGTTGCGGGATGGCTAGTAGCGATACAGCAGCATTCCCAGACACCCCCAGCAAGCACATCGCCAACACCTTCAAAGCCTTCTATGAATGGACTAAAAGGTAAACGAATCGTTATTGATCCAGGTCATGGCGGATATGATCCTGGGACGAATGGAAAAGCAGAAGGAACACATGAATCAGATCTCACATTAATGAGTGCCCGCATGCTTGCTACGGAGTTAAGTAAGGCAGGGGCAATCGTCGTGATGACTCGAAGCGATAATACTTATGTCTCGCTCAATAAAAGAGTAGAGGTCAGTCATTATTATTTTGCCGATGCGTTTGTAAGTCTGCATTACAATTCAGCGGGTGATTCAAGAGCATCAGGTATTTTAACGTTCTATTACGGTCAAAAAGATATCAATCTGGCAAACACTGTACATAAAGGACTTGTATCAGCGGGTACAGGACTGCCGGGCGGGAATGTCAGGTTTGGTGATTATCACGTGTTGAGAGAAAATAAACAACCTGCTATTCTAATTGAACTAGGATTTCTATCAAATCCTTTTGATGAAATGACAGTGAGAAGCAATTCATTTCAATCAAAAGCAGCTATAGGAATCACGAATGGACTCGCAAACTATTTTCAATAAATAAAAAGAATCCGTCTTCTATAAGAAGATGGATTTTTTCAATCAGTTTCTCTTATAGTACTCTTTGCTAGATTTTTCTTTGCAGTATTTTTATACTTAAGTACATAAATAATAAGGGAAGTTAACTATAGGTGGTGGCAATGATTATGAAAAACTCCGGATTGGTCCTTGAAGGCGGAGGTATGAGAGGCGTATATACTGCAGGTGTACTTGATGTATTTATGGAAAATGAGATTTATTTTCCCTATGTAATAGGTGCTTCTGCTGGAGCCTGTAATGCGGCTTCCTATTTGTCCAGGCAGCATGGAAGAAACCGTACAGTGAACTTGGATTACTGTTCACACCCTGAATATATTTCTTATCGGAACTGGCTGTTTAAGAAAAAAGGTTTATTTGGAATGGATTTTATTTTTGATGAACTTCCGAATCGGCTTGTTCCGTTTGATTACCAAGCCTTTCATCAGTCGCGAGAAAAGTTTGTTATCGTCGTTACCGATTGCAGAACTGGTCAGCCTGTTTATTTAACAAGAGATGATTATGAATTAAACGATATATCAAAAGTATTGCGTGCTTCTGCATCTATTCCTTTTATTGCACCTATGATTGAACTAGCAGGGAAACATGTGATGGATGGCGGAATAGCCGATCCGATACCCGTCCGCAAAGCGGCAGCAGACGGTGTTTCAAAAACAGTGGTAGTATTAACACAAAACCGGGAATACCGAAAGAAAAAGCCGAAACTAACATGGGTAACAAAGCGCTTCTATCCCGAATACACAGGACTTGATGAGAGCTTAAGAGGCCGTTACTTAAAATACAATGAAACATTGGATTATATTGAAGAAGAAGAGAAAAAGGGGAATTTATTCGTTCTGCGCCCTTTGGAAAAAATGAAAGTGAAAAGAGTAGAGCGGGATTCGAAAAGACTTGCCCTTCTTTATGAACAAGGAAGAAAAGATGCAGCAGAACAGCTGGATCAATTACGAAGCTGGCTGGCGAATTAAAAAAAGCAGTCCTTTCTAGCGCATTAGCGTTTAAAAGGACTGTTTTTAGTTTAATGGGGCTATTGTTAACAAGTGTAGATGCAAATTCAACAAAGTTAAGAACGTTTCAAACAATGAAGCGCAATATTCAACTAACAATGTGCCAGTCCAACAAACGTCAGTTTTAACTGGGCATCTTACTTAGTAAATTTTCCGGATGACTTCTTCAATTTCGGGCTCCTTCATCTGTATGTCGATCGGTTCTCCCCACTTTGTAACAGATTGAAGCAGTGCGGGTGAAGAAAGAATAGTACGGTCATACAGAAGAATCAGTTTCCCGTTTTCCCAGCTCATTTTTTCGATGCCGTGTAAAGGTTCAATATTTTCAGGTTTGCTTCGATATTGAACTTCCATCACACTGGGTAATCCGATCGTTTGTTTCAAATCATCCAGTGTTCCGTCCAAAACAAGCTGGCCGTGATTAATAACAATAACACGGCTGCATAGTTGTTCAATGTCATCCATGTCATGTGTTGTGAGAAGGATTGTTTTCTTTTCATTCGAGTTCAGTTCTTTTAAGAAAGCACGGATGCTCGTTTTTGCATTCACATCAAGTCCGATCGTCGGTTCATCCAAGAACAATACATCTGGGTCATGAATCATGGCTGCTGCTAAATCCCCGCGCATCCGCTGACCGAGAGAAAGTTTTCGAACAGGAGTGTTCATGAATTTTCCGATTTGCAGCATGTCATCATACAGTTTCAAAAACTGATTATATTTTGCATCGGGAACTTTGTACATCTCTTTTAAAATATCAAACGAATCCCTTAGCGGCAGATCCCACCAAAGCTGGGTACGTTGGCCGAAGACAATTCCGATCTTTTTTGCCACTTCTTTTCTTCGTTTTTGAGGACTTAATCCACTCACCTCGATTTTTCCTGAAGTAGGATGCAGTATCCCAGAGAGCATCTTGATCGTTGTGGATTTACCTGCTCCATTCGGACCGATATAACCAACAAATTCCCCTTCTTTTACTTCAAAGGAAATATCATTAACAGCCTTTACAAGATGATGTTTCGTTGAAAAGAGAGAAGTCATCGATCCGACAAAACCCCTCTTCGTTTCATATATTTTAAAGTGTTTGTTTAACTGATCTGCAACAATCATAAAGTTTCCTCCTTAACTGCCAGTACTATGATAGTGCCGAATACCAAACTGCCAGAATCGTAACGTTAAAAAAAGAAAAACAAGTGCAACAGCTGGCGGCAGAGCGAGATTCCACACAGTTCCGCCTTTATTCAATAAAAAAAGAATCGGTGTATAGTTCATGAATCCTACAGGAATCACAGTGAAAAATATGAGCTTTAACCAGCCGGGGTAGATGTTCATCGGATAGTTTGCTGCATTAAAAGGAGCATACAGAGTGAATACTTGAAAATCTTTTATGCGCTGCGTCCAAAAAGCAATGGTTGCAGTCAGTAAACCAAGTGAAAAACAGATAATCAAACCAGAGAAGATAGATATTGGTAAATAAACAAGAAGCAGAAACATATCAAAATCCTTTAAGCTAAGACCGATAATAGAAATAGCCAAAATCAAAACACCTTGAACGGTTCCGCCAATTCTAGAGAGATCGAGATTTTTCGTTAACAGCAGAGACAAGGGAGAGACAGGGCGAATGAGAAGACTATCAAACTCTCCTTCAATCATGTACTTCTCAAAGTTATGAATTTCAACACCAAAGACTCTGTATAGCGTGATCGCGACAGAGGAGATGCCGTACAGCAATCCTACTTCGTATAGGTTCCAGCCTTTCACATTATCAAACCGGTGCAAGATGGCAGCAAGCAAAATAAAATCAACCGCCATAATCAAAGCGTATGAAAGGGAGGATACTAGAAAATTTATTTTATACTGCATTTGGGATCGAATGCTTCCAGATACTAGTTTTATAAAAAGGTTCATCTATTAACCTCCTTGAATCTCGAGTTTTTGACGTGCTCTTTCCGTTAACCAAAGATTCATGATAGTTAATACAATCGTCCAAAAAAGCTGAATAAAAATAACGCTGCTTGAGGATTTTTCAAGAAAAATCATAACTGGGTAGTAGATAGCACTGGCAAAGGGCAAGTAATGGGTGATGACTGAAAGTGGTGCAGGGAGAAAATCAATGGGAACGAACTGACCGCCTAGCCCTGCTAAAAGAGTAAAGTTGACGAAGTGAGCCCATGATATTTCGGTTGTCCAGCAGGCACTTATACCTACGAGGTAGTGCAGATTGATTGAGATAATAATAGCAAGAAAAATTGAAATACATAAGAAAAGATAGGTCGGCACATGCTGCGGTACATAAAAGCCGACTGTTAGTGCAAATACGATTCCGATCGGGATCGAACGAAAGAAGAAGTTATAAACGAGCCGTCCGGCTTCTTGAGAGGTAACATACAGAAAAAAGTTGGTAGGTCGGACAAGTTCCAGAGAGATGGCACCATTTCTTACACCATTTTGAATATTGAGTCCTGCTGTTAAAAAACCTGAAACCCAGAGGATACACTGAACAGCAGCTATGTAGTAGGTCATATCCAAAACACCGTATGGACTTTCGCTCTCTTTACCCTGTAAAACGCCTGTCCAGATCGCAATAAAGACAAAGCCGAATATTGCACTAGCCGCATTATTAATAAGATGAGCAACCTTATACTGCAAATTCCGCATAAAGCTTTTTTGTAAAAGAATCCAATAAACCATATGTCCCCCTTTTGTCGTTTACTTTTAAGCGCAGAATTATAAAATAGCAAATTTTACAAAAGTTTGCAATATTTTTTACGATCAAGTTTTATTAAAAGTAAAAATACAACTAAGGCTGACCGATAAGGCAATGTGTCCGCCAAATTTTCTAATGGAGGTTTTTTAATGTCGTGCTCTCAATGTCGTCCTTCAAGTTCTTTCTCAAATGAAGGCAACTTTCATATTCGTACGGATCATCCTGTTCTTCTGCAAAGTTTAGAGCAATATTTTGTTACAAACCGAATCGAAGTTACGTTTCGCCAAGAGGTTTTGACGATAAGCTTTACGAGTTTATCTCTCTTGCAATCCATTTGTGAAGACATGTCCGAAAAGTTTAACAGCTCAGCCAAAGGTTCATTTTATTGTGCCATATCCGAGGATTCCGTTGAAAATAAGCCGTACCTTTCTTGGATTTCATTTCCACACTTTTTGAAAAGAATTCAACATGAAGACCTCCTTGAAGTCATTCAGCATCAGCTGTTTACAACCTATTCACAACCGATAATGAATTTAAGAACAAATGAAATCTATGGGTATGAATTTTTGCTGCGGCCAATAAAAAACGGCCCTTCCTTTAATCCGTTTGAGCTATTTCAGATGGCACAAAGGTCTGGTCTGCAAGCTTTGCTTGATGGAAAGGCACGGATCGCCTCTATTAAGAGTAGTGCACTCGCAGTTCCTAAAGGAATGAAACGGTTCATTAACTTTCTCCCTTCATCCATCTATGATCCGAAGCATTGTTTAGCTACAACGTTTAAAGCGGCAGCTGAAGCCGGTGTTGATCCCGAGGATTTAGTGTTTGAAGTAGTGGAAACAGAAGAAATCGCGGATATCGATCATTTAAAAAGTATATTGACTGCCTACCAGGAACAAGGCATGAAAGTGGCACTGGACGATCTTGGTGCAGGTCATTCGACTCTATCTGTATTAAGAGAGCTGCGGCCAGACTATGTGAAAATTGACCGCAAAATAATATCGTTTTGTGATGAAAACACAGCACAGCAAGAAATGATCCTCCAGATCGTACAAACAGCGAAAGAAATAGGTTCTATCGTGTTAGCAGAAGGAATTGAAAGAAAAGAAGAAGCTGAGTTTGTGTTCCGCTGCGGCGTTCAGCTCGCACAAGGGTATTATTTTGGCAAACCAGTTCCCACCGAAAATGTAATACTTACAGCCAAATAAGCGATTAAACGAAACCTTATCAGAAAAAAGATAAGGTTTTTTTAATGAATATGTTGGAATTTAGCCCAACATCTAGTAATCTAGTAATAGATGTTTTTGTAATATAATTGTAAAATTAACGGGAAAATTTCCAAAAGGGGCGAAATGATGGTAACGAAAGCGGATCCAGAGATAAAGAAGAAAAAAGCACAAGTACCCTTTCGTTTAAATGTATTATTTTTATTTGTCTTTCTATTATTTTCTATTCTTGTCTTACGATTGGGTGTCCTGCAAATTGTAAATGGAGAAGAAAAACGTCTCGAGTCTGAAGCGGTAGAGGAAGTTATTGCTAAAAAGGAAGCGCCGCGCGGCAAACTGCTCGATAGTAATTATCGTGAAGTGGTTGGCAATAAACCATTCTTTTCTTTAACGTATACGAAAACAGTCGATACGAAAACAGCAGACACGATGCGAATCGCTAAATGGCTAGCAGATACTTTAGGAGTTTCAGAGGACCAGGAGGACAAAATTACAGAGCGGGATAAAAAAGATTATTTTATCGCAAAGCACGACCTCAATAAATTACTGAAAGAACGATTGAGTAAACAAGAAAAAAAACTGACTGATAAATTGCAGTATAAAGCACTCGTTAATAAGATTACTGAGGATGAAATAAAAAACCTGTCAGAAAAGGATATCAAAATTCTAGCCTATAAACGGGCGATGGAGACTGGTTATGCTTATGCAGCTCAGCGGGTTAAGACCAATCTAACGGATAGGGAAATATCCATTATATCTGAGAACTTGGCTAACCTTCCTGGTATCGATATTATGGCAGATTCAGAACGCATTTATCCATATGGAGATTCAGCGATATTTGGATCAGTTAAACAAATACCAAAAGACAAAATGGACTATTTTGTGAGCCGACAATATGACAGAAGTGACTTAGTCGGAGTAAGTGGATTAGAAGAACAATATCAAGAAGTATTGCGAGGTACAAAAGAAAAAGCGGTTTACTTAACAAACCCGAAAAGCGGAAAAACGATCGGAGAACCAAAAACCATTCCTGGCCAACGCGGGAAAGATATTGTACTTACTCTGGACATGGAGCTTCAATTCCGACTAGAGCGTATTTTAGAGGAAGAATTATTAAAAGCGAAACCATTGCCAGGAAACGACTTACTATCATCTGCCTATATCGTGATGATGAATCCGAAGACGGGTGAAGTAAAAGGAATCGCAGGGAAAAAATATAAAAACGGCAAGTTTGTTAATGATGAGTATGGTGCGTTGTATAATTCCTATGAAATTGGCTCTACAATTAAAGGTGCAACTGTGTTATCCGGTTTACAAAAGGGTCTTATTTATCCAGGGCAAGTTTTTGTAGACAAACCTTTCCCGATTGCAGGAGGTTCACCAAAATCGTCATGGAAAAACATGGGTCCTATAAATGACTTAGATGCTTTACGAATGTCCTCTAACGTTTATATGTTCAACATCATGGACCGCATGATCGGCCCTGAACACTGGACAGAAACGTATGATGAAGCTCGTTATATGTACAATCAGTTCGGTCTTGGTGTAAAAACGGGAATCGACTTTCCTAACGAAGCTACAGGCTATCAAGGGACTCCAATAGCAGGGCAAAGCGGTACATTGTACGATATGGGAATCGGGCAGTTTGATACGTACACAACCATGCAGATGGTCCAGTATGTATCAACAATCGCGAATGGCGGTTACCGTATAAAACCGCATTTAGTAAAAGAAATCCGCGAACCAAGTTCGAGCAACGAACATGAGGGCAAACTTTTAACACGAATTGAACCTGAAATTTTGAATAAAATTGAAGTTGAAGATAAGTATATCGATCGAGTGAAAAAGGGTTTCTGGCAAGTGATGCACGCAACAGGCGGAACGGCAAAAGGTTATTTTGATGGTGATGAAAAGTATCATAATCCATCGGGTAAAACAGGAACCGCTCAAAGGATTATTAAAAATCCTAGAACAGGTCTTTTGGTTGAAAAGCATAATTTAACATTAGTGGGTTATGCACCATCAGATGAACCGGAAATTGCATTCGCTGTTGTCGTTCCTGAGGGAACTCCAATCGGTGCCTACCAAAAGGTCAATAAATATATCGGCCAGCGTGCACTAGCAGCTTATTGGGAGCTGAGAGAGAAGTATGGTGCAAGTGCTCAAACGATCGTAGAAGACAATGACAAATCAAAAGAAGATACAGAAAACTCAGCACATTGATGCTGAGTTTTTCTTATATATGGGTGAGATGCTCGAGAAATGGATATGAAAGAATGATATTTGTGAATTTCCAGGCTGTAAATCCCCTTAATTGATTTTAAGACACTTCGATTTTGAGCAAAATGAAAAAAGCTGGCATAAGCCAGCTTTTTTATAAGGATTGGAGTGTTTCTTTCATCAATCATGGTTGATGATGAGCTGCATCTTTTACATGCATACCCATTACTTCATTAGCAGCAAACGAAAGCTGCCCCCACAATAATTAAAAGAATAAACAACACGACAATTAATGCAAAAGCATTACCATGACTTGAACCCATTGTTTTTCCTCCTTTAAACCTGCATTTGTTAGTACAATGTATTGTATGCCTGTTTTCATTTTCGAAGTAGGCAGGTGCCCAGTTAAAAGGAAAATAGGCTCAAATGTATGTTTGAATTTAGAATTGTCAACGATTTGTAAAGAGTGTACACTTTGAAAAGTGTCTTTAATTTGTTTTAATAAAATAAGAAAGAAAATTTTGCTAATAGGGAGTAAGATGAATGATTAAAAAGGTATTATCCTTTATTTTATTATTTGTACTTGCATTACAGATGCCGCTATCTGTTTTCGCTCATTCAGAATTAGAGTCCGCACAGCCATCTGAAGGTGAAAAGGTAACAACAGATCTGGAAGTTGTTAATTTAACGTTTTCTACAAAAATTGAAGATTTGAGCACGATGAAACTTAAGAATGGCAGTAAAGAAATTCCGCTTCAGATCAGTATTGAAGATAATCAGATGACCGGAAAGATGGAAAAGCCGCTTGAAAATGGTTCTTACACGGTAGAATACCGCATCATAGGTGCAGACAGTCACGTGATAGAAGGAAATTACACATTTTCTCTAGAACGTCCGAAACAAAATGAAACCCAGCATAAACCTGCTGAAAAAGCTGGTAAGCAAGAAACCAAAAAAGAAAAAACGGAACATCATCATGAAAATAAAACGAATAATCCGAGTTATTTTGCACCGTTAACGATTTTATTAGTACTATTAATTGCGGTTGGTTCATTTTTTGCATTTAGAAAAAGAAGCTGATGATATAGGAAAGAGGAGTGTGTATGTAATGACACCACCTCTTTTTTATTTAAAATGGAAGTTGTTTTCGGAAACTCTGCTGCTCTTGTATATGGTTGATTTCCGTTCCGGGTTGCTCGCTTTCCTGAGAGGTGGCCGGTGATTTTTGCAAAGTAAATATTTTTATTTCACTTGAAAAGAGCCTTGTTTAAAAAAGCAAGTATAGAATGAGTTACAGTTGCATAAAATCTTTGTTCATTGTTCTTTTTCATTTATTTGCTCAAAGCAGCAAAAATGCTTAATAAAGTAAATTTTTCAATTACTTTAAAAAAAAACGAGCAAATATATAGTTTTTTCTAACTATTCTGTTATATGATGTATATTGTCTTTAAATTTCTATAGGGGGAAGGTGCTGTGCTTGGATACATTTAGGAGATTAAAAGACTTTTATTGGCCGTACCGAAAATATTTTTACTGGTCGATTCTTACGTTGCTCTTTGTATCATGTATTACGGTTGTTTATCCAATGGTTCTGCAGTTTACCATTGACGAAATTATTCTTAAAGGAGAATACAATTATGTTCCATATGTAGCCATCGGATTTATCGTAATCATGGCTTTAAAAGGAGCCGCTACATATTGTACTCAATATTACGGAGATTTGTTTGGAATTAGCTCTGTTTTCCAGCTCCGTGAATCTCTATATGAAAAATTGCAATTTATGCCGTTCAATTACTACGATAATGCCAAAACTGGTGATTTAATGTCACGGCTTACAGCGGATGTTGAAGGTTTCCGTTTCTTTCTTTCCTTTGGGTTTTCACAACTCATCAACTTTGCACTCATCATCGCATTAAGCTTATCCGTTATGTTCTACTATTCTATTCCATTAGCGATCGTTACGCTTTGTATGCTCCCCTTTCTAACAATCGCCGTTTATAAGTTTGATAAAGAGGTACATCCTGCCTTCCGTGGTATTCGAAAATCCATGGCCAACCTAAACACGAAAGTTCAAGAAAACATCAGCGGGATCAATACAGTCAAATCACTATCAAGAGAAGATTTTGAGATTGGTAAATTCAATCATTCGAATGAGGACTATAAATCGCAATTTTTACAAACCTCTCATATTTGGGCGAAATACTTTCCTGTCATGGAGCTTATCGGCAATTTATCTGTCGTTTTCCTATTAGCATACGGTGGGTACTTGGTGATACAAGGAGATCTTACGGCTGGGGAACTGGTAGCCTTTTTCAGTCTTGTCTGGTATATCATGGGACCAATCATGAACTTAGGGTTTGTGATGAATACGTTTTCTCAATCGAAAGCTTCTGGTGAACGATTGCTAGAGATCTTAGAAGAGCCTCTGGAAATGAATGACGAAGAGCGAGTGATCAACAATGTTCGTCTAAATGGAGATGTGGTTTTTGAAAACGTTACCCATCAATATAAAAACGAGACAAAGACGGCTTTAAAAGATGTATCTTTCTCTGCGGAACAAGGTCAGACGATAGGACTGATCGGTGCAACAGGAGCTGGGAAGACATCGATCACGCAGCTTATCTCAAGATTTTATCAGCCACAATCTGGAACCATTTTAATAGATGGAAAACCGATTGAAGAATATGCTTTGCGTTCATTGAGAAAAAATATTGGAACTGTTCTGCAGGAGTCTTTTTTATTTTCATCTACCATCAAAGATAATATTTCTTACGGTAATCCGCATGCGGAGATGGAGGAAATTATTGATGCTGCAAAACGCGCCCAGGCGCATAATTTTATTATGGAATTGCCAGATGGGTATGAGACAGTGCTGGGGGAAAGAGGGCTTGGGCTTTCTGGAGGTCAGAAGCAGCGTATCTCAATTGCGCGTGCTATTCTCATTGATCCGAGTATCCTGATACTAGATGATGCAACAAGTGCTGTTGACATGGAAACAGAATTTAAAATTCAAAAAGCATTCAGAGAAGTCATGAAAGGCAGAACAACATTCATTATTGCCCACCGCATTTCTTCTGTAAAACATGCTGATGAAATTTTAGTCTTGGAAGAGGGTTCAATTGTTGAGAGAGGGACGCATGAGGAGCTCATCGAAACGGAAAACGGCCATTATAGACGAATCTACGATATTCAATATCAGGACAAAGATAAAGTTTTTCAAAAGAACGGTCAGGAGGTGTAATCGATGAAAGAAGCTAAAAAATCAACAAGGTTTCGTTATTCCTCTGAACAAGTGATCGAAAAGCCTTTTAATTGGGGGCAGGTTATCCGATTGTTCGGCTATATGAAGCCATACGGAAAAAACTTGCTGCCTAAAGCGTTCGTCGCCATGCTCGTCTCAACTGCCGTAAGACTTGCTGTTCCTGTGTTCATAGGGGTATTAACGTTTGATCATGCGATTAAAAATAAAGACACTTCACTGTTAATCAAGCTCATCATTGCCATATTTGGTCTTTATCTTATTTCGTGGGGGGCCAATACTCTGAGGATTCGCTGGATGAATTATCTTGGCCAATATGTGATCTATGATATACGCCAGCATCTTTTCCGGCATATTCAGCGTCTGTCACATCGTTTTTTTGATCAGCGATCTGCAGGTTCAATACTCGTTCGGATTATTAACGACGTAAATTCACTCCAGGATTTGTTTACGAATGGAGTCATTAATGTTCTGATGGACGTGATCATGCTTTTTGGTATTATCGTCATCATGTTTGTTTATAGTCCGGAACTCACATTAGCGATTATGGTAATTTTGCCTTTAATGTTCTTCATCTCAACCAGCTTAAGAAGAAAAATCAGACGTTCTTGGCAGGTCGTTCGAATCAGGCAGTCTAAGCTGAACTCGCACTTAAATGAAAGCATACAGGGCATTCGAGTGACAAAATCATACACACAAGAAAAAGAGAACATGAGCTTTTTTAACAGCATCAACCATGAGAATTTTGAAAGCTGGAGAGACGCAACCCGGCAAAACGCCATGTTCCGGCCGTTTGTGGAAATGTCAAATGCAATCGGTACTGCGATTCTATTATGGTTTGGCTCTTATTTGATTCAAGGCGGCTCATTAGATATAGGGGTTTTCGTTACATTTGCCTTTTATTTAGGGATGTTCTGGGAGCCAATATCCAGACTTGGCCAGGTTTATAATCAATTGCTGGTTGGAATGGCTTCTTCTGAAAGAATCTTTGAGTTTTTAGATGAAAAGCCAAATGTAGCAGAAAAAGAAGGAGCACATAAATTTGACCGAATTAAGGGAGATATTGAGTTTAAAAACGTTGAATTTTCCTATGATGATAAGCGAAAAGCTTTAAAAGGGATCGACTTAAAAATGTTTGCGGGCCAGACGGTCGCGTTAGTCGGTCATACCGGTTCAGGAAAGACGACTATCGCTAACTTAGTCAGCCGTTTTTATGATCCAACGAAGGGGCAAGTCGAGATTGACGGTGTAAACTTAAAGGATGTCAGCTTGGGCAGCCTTCGTGAAAAAGTAAGTGTCGTCCTTCAAGATACGTTCATTTTTTCGGGTACGATTCAGGATAATATCCGTTTTGGGAGACCTGACGCGACAAATGAAGAGGTGCAAGAAGCAGCTAAGGCAGTTGGTGCACATGCGTTTATTGAAAAGCTTTCAAATGGATATGAAACAGAAGTCGAAGAACGAGGAAACGTTTTATCTGTAGGCGAAAGACAGCTTCTCTCATTTGCGAGGGCTCTTTTGGCAGATCCAGACATTCTGATTTTGGATGAAGCCACAGCGAGTATCGATACAGAATCTGAGCTAAAAATCCAAAAAGCATTGAAGACGCTCCTGAAGGGAAGGACGGCCATTATCATTGCTCACCGTCTCTCCACTATTCGGGAAGCAGACAATATTGTTGTTCTAGATCATGGTGAGATTATTGAGCAAGGGAATCATGCGGAACTGATGAACAAAGAAGGTATATATTATCATCTGGTTGTATCCCAATTCAAAATGCTGGATGCAATATAAAGCAGAAAGGAAAAAACACCTGGGAAATGAATCCCAGGCGTTTTTTGTTTGGTTTTTTTTGAAAGGTTTTTTTCTAAACGCTCTTTTCTAAAAGATTGTTGCTATATGCTGTTTTTGAAAAATTCTTCATTGATAAGTTAATTGGAGCGGAAGGGCGAGACTCCTGCAGGATGAGTGGGACAGGTGAGACCATTCAATGTCGCAAGGCGACGAAAGGGTTCACCGCACACCCTGCGGAAAGCGAGCCACTGCAGCGGAAATTACCATCATTCAAAAGCAACATCATTTGCAAAAACAGCCTTTTGTTTATTGAAGTGCTTTTGTGAGTGTATCGATATTATCATTCATAATGGATAGATAATCGCGTTTATTCTTTATGTCTTTTTTTGTTAAAGTTTCAAGGTTTTGAAGGGTCAGGCTTTTTGTTCCTGTTTCTTTTTTAATGGTATCAGCTACTTTATTGTTTACATTGGCTTCAAATAAGATATAATTTATTTTTTCCTTATTTGTATATTCAATAATGTTCTGGATTTGATGCTGTGTTGGTTCGTGAGCAGGGGAAAGTCCGCTGATTGCAATCTGCTTTAAACCGTATCTTTCAGCCCAATAGCCATATGCAGCATGTGAGACGATGAATGTTTTTTTAGGTGATTTTTCAATTTTTTCTTTAAATTTTCCATCTAAAGCCTGCAAATCCTTTATTAATTGGTCATGATTTTTTTTGAAATCTTTTTTTGCATCTGGTTTTAAGTGTACGAGCTGTTTATAAATATTGTCTGCCATTTGCTGTGCGAGTACAGGATCAAGCCAAATGTGCGGGTCATATGCACCATGATCATCTTTCTTTTCACTTTCTTCATGCTCTTTCATATGGGCTAAGGAAATCCCTTTGGCTGCATCGATTACAGGTACTTTTTCTTCTTTAAGAGTATCAGCTACTGAAGATGAGAATTCATCTGATTTAGATTGGTTGTAAATAAACGCATCACCATCAGACATTTTTACCATATCTTTTGTGGAAGGTTCAAATGTATGTGCATCCGCTCCTGGTGGTATAATGGCTGATACATCTGCATGTTTTCCGGCTATTCTCTCAGTAAAGTATTGAAGAGGATAGATCGTTGTATATATATTCAGAGTTCCTTCATGTTTAGTTGATGTGTTGTTACTGCATGCTGTGAGTAAAGCTGCAAGTAATGCGACACTTATTAATCCTAGTTTTCGCATTTTAATTCTCCTTTCGCGCAATCCTTATCTATTATAAACGTAATGATTACGATTTGTAAAATATTATTCTGTTTTTATGAAACTTATCACATAAAGGTGCACAAAAGGCTGCTAGGCATATATTATAGATGTATAGATTAATAAGCAGATTAATCAGGTTTTTGATATAATGGAATAGGTGTTAATCGAAGCGTTTAAATAAGCGGGAACTATGCTTACAAAGGAGAGCGCGTACTAACATGAATATTGCTTTTTATTTGTTGCCGAAAGACGAAGTGAAATTCTTAAATCCCGAAGCAACGGTGAGGCAGGCATTAGAGAAGTTATCCTATCACAAATATACTTCTGTGCCGCTCGTATCAGAGGAAGGCCATTATATCGGAACGTTAACAGAAGGCGATTTGCTCTGGAAACTAAGAGAAGCACTTGAAACAAGTTATGATGAAGTGATAAAGACGAAGCTAAAAAATGTCCCTCAGCGAGTGAATAACATTTCGGTGTCGATCAACTCCAACATGGAGGACCTTATTACTTTGTCAACGGATCAGAACTTTATTCCAGTGACCGATGATAACGGTTATTTTATCGGGATTATTAGAAGAAGAGACATCATTAAGTATTGTGCCAATTTAATTTGGAACAAAGAAGTAGCAAAAGATTAAGGCTCTTTGTCTTAGTCTTTTTGTTCATACGAAGTCATTTTTGCATCATTCTTATCATACATATGAGATGAATACTGTATGGACAAGTTATGTAAAAAGTTGTGAAAACGAAAATATTAAATCATTTTTAAGGAGATACAATGAAAGAATTAGTTATTTCATTATTAGAATGGATTATGAGTTTAGGTCATCTTGGTATTGCCCTGGGGCTAATGATTGAAGTGATTCCAAGTGAGCTTGTCCTTTCTTACGGCGGGTACATGGTTGCTAAAGGGCATTTGAATTTTGCTGGAGCAGTCATCGCAGGTACAATAGGAGGAACAATCGCACAGTTGTTTTTATACTGGATGGGTTATTACGGAGGACGTCCGTTCTTAGAAAAGTACGGAAAGTACATCTTGATTTCTAAAAAACAAATTGATCTTTCGGAAAAATGGTTTTTGAAGTATGGTGCTGGAGTTATCTTTTTTGCCAGGTTCATCCCGGTAGTGAGACATGCGATCAGTATTCCCGCTGGGATCGCTAAAATGTCATTCGCGAAGTTTACGTTCTATACAACGGTTGCGATCATCCCATGGTCAATTCTTTTTATTGAGCTAGGAAGCCGCTTGGGCAGTAATTGGGAAGATATTAAAACATATGCAGCACCTTATACAAGAGCTTTCATGATTGCAGCAGTCATTATCTTATTCGGATTGATTGTTTATAAAGTGAAAAAGAAGAAATGATTCTATAATTTCAAAGAAGCTGACGTAAAAGATGAAAACTTTTGTGTCAGCTTTTTGCTTTTTAAATAATCCTGAAAAAAGGAGCTTGCTAACAAATAAGGAAGGAGCGCAACCAAACAAAACAACCAAACAATACATAGTGCGTTCTAACAAAAATGGAACACAACCAAACAAAAGTAGATTGCAATTGAACAACTGTGGTTAAGTATGAAGTTGGCACGGTATCAATTTTAGTTGTAAGGGACAAATTCTAATGCAGATTGTCCGGCACATATATATCCCTACGATGTAAAAAATCATGAGGGGGTATGTGTATGGAGACATTCATAAAAAGTGAGCATGAATCGTATAATGCAGCAAAAGTAAATGAACTCCTGCAGCGGATCAAAGCTTATCATGATCATTCGAAGGTAGCTGGGAGAGTTTCTGAAGCTATGAAAATTTGCGGATATAATCAGAAAGAAATTGATCAAGTGCTAAAGCAAATGCGAGGGGCAGGCTAAAATAAGAAGGGGGGTCTGTCCCGGGACAGACCCCCTTCAAATACATATCTCTTAATTTGTTCATTTGAGACGGACAAGTAGCAAATTCCATGTATGGTGAAGGTAATAAGCATTCTTCGTTCAATATGGTATCCATCTAGGGTATACTACGTGTAACGAGGTGATGGTTATGGAAATTACATTGAGCGCTAAAAATTACATTCAAGAAGTGCTTGAGCTTAATGATGCAAATGGTATTCGAGTTTACTTCTCAGGTATGGGCTGAGGAGGTCCAAAGATAGGACTGGCTCTGGATGAGCCTGAAACGACTGATATTATTGAAGAAATTAACGGGATTCGCGTTGCGTTTGATCCAAGGATTAAGGAACAGACTTCTTCACTGAAGCTTGATTTTGAAGATTCAAGTACTGGAGCTGGCCTTATTATGCTTGGGCAAAACGACTGCTGTTAATCATCATCATAAAAAAACCGCTGTGACCAGGCATTAGTCTGAACAGCGGTTTTTTATATAGTTACTGCTGAGATTTTCTGAAACCGGCATCAACAGCCTCTTTTTCAGTACAGAACCATTTTTCTGGCTTTGTCATTTTGTAATACCTTCCGCTTTCCACATGATAAATTTTATCACCAGATGAATTAATATTTCCTTTAATCGTACATTTACCATTCGTAGCAGCTTCTGTATTTTTAGATGCAGGTAATTTGGACGATTCTTGAGAGGAATCAAAACCATCTTCTGAGGCGTAATTTTCTAAACTCCAAATACCAATCGCTTGTTTTTGTGCTTTGCTTTGAATCTCTCTATAGTCATCTATGTATTTCGTGTTGGGTTCAAATACATACGCGACTCGGGCAAGCCCTTTTTCTAATAAAGCTTCTTGAACGCTTTTTCCGTCAGCATAAACGTAAGCTAACAATCTTCCATACTTATCACGTTCACCGATTCCAAGTTCGAGTTCAACATCAGAACTTTTAGAAAGCAAGTCTTTCGTATAATGGCTTGCTTCTTTACTAAAAGGCTGCACTGGTTTATTTGGATGTACGCTTTCAGGGGTATCTACGAGAAGAAATCTTACCGTTTCTTCTTTCCCGTCAATTTCAACATGGATGGTATCGCCGTCCACAACTTCCAATACTTTTACGGGGATTCTGCCATTGTTTTCATCGGACTGGCTGCAGCCTGTTAAAACGAACATCAGGAAAGCAGTGAACATGATGCATAGCCCAAAATATTTTTTCATTTCTATCATCCTTCAATCAATAAATTCTTAATCAGAATACCATATTCAAATAAAAATAAAGGATTGAAAAGTGATTTCTGTCACAGATTCTCCACGTTAAACGGTTTAAAATAGGGGTATAATAGAATGAGAATTACATAAGGAGGCAGTTCATATGCTAAAAAAATCATTATGGCTTGCAGTAATTGCGATTCTTTCTGTGGGGTTGTTAGCAGCTTGCGGCGGCGCAAAAGATAAAAAAGAAAGCGCAAAAAAGGCAGATGAAACCGTAACAATCGAAGCAAAAAATTTTGAATTTGATAAAAAAGAGTATAAGGTTCCAGCGAATAAAAACGTAGCTCTTAAACTTAAAAGTGTAGAAGGAAACCATGGATTGATGGTTGAAGGAAAAGATGTAAATATCTCTGGAAATGGTTCTGAGGTGGTTAACTTCAAACCAGGGGAATATACAATTCGTTGTTCCGTTCCATGTGGGCAAGGACATGCTGAAATGGTATCTAAACTAGTTGCTGAATAAAAAATAAGAATATAAGTCTTCCAGCTCATGCGCTGGAAGACTTTTTCTTTAGAACAACGGCTGGATTTGAATCAATCTTTCATTGTAGCCATAACTCTTAGAAGTTGAGGCCCATAAGTTTCCGAGCAGTCTCGGCATCATCTGATAGGACGGAATCTCACCTTCGTTATGAATAAAATGAGTATAGTACAGCAAATACAGCCAAGAGGAAACAGGCAATAAAATGTTGTCACAGAATGATTCACTCTCTGTAATAGTTGCAAAAGAATGAGATTCCCAGCCGGAAATGAATCTCGAACGCTTTCCATCTAGTACTGATTCTATATAATGAAGAGAATGAGCAACCTGTGGATCATCATCACCATCTGCATGTGCTAATCGTGACTGCGTATATAGAGAAACGTCGTTAATTGAATCCACTTCAAGAACGGTATGGCAAATGGCCTTATCGTATTGAGAATCGGAAGGTGTCCACCCATTACTTTCAAGCATGGTTATGAAAGACAACTCATCATCACTTATTTCTTTGTAAGGGGGACGGAAGGTTTGTCTGCCATACTTTAACCCATGCAAAGTATTTTTTATAAAATGCCCAGCGGCGTACCATTGGTTATTCTCACTGAGAAATAAGTATTCGCCAGTAGGTGTAGAGTAAGCTGTAAACAAGTCCTTTTTATTTAATTCATATAATGGCAAAGATTCTTTTTTTAGCTGACGGATATCTGAATCTTTTGGAGCATCAATCCCTGCCATAGCAAACAAATGAATGTTCAAATACGTTCACTTTCCTCTAGTTTTTTATTTTTTGAAGGGTATCTTTCCATCCTGCAAAAGCTTCTTTAACTGCTGTAAAACTATTTTTCTTCTGGTAAAGGTCATAACGCAAATAGTCTTTCTTTTCTTGAAGAAGCTGCTGCTGCATTTTAATATCATTCATTTTTGCCGTCATGCTGTCACCGGTACTTTTCATCTTTTGAACTGTTGTCATTGATTCTTTTATCGCTTTAACTCCAGGGACTAAAAAGGAAACCGCCACACATGCGCATGCAGCTAAAAATATCCATAACCACATTCAAATCGCCTCCAATCTTCTTATCTCATTTAAAATACCCGTAAACAAGAAAGAAAAAACAAAAAAACGTCGCGGTAAATTTCACGACGATTTTAACGCTTTGGACAAGTTTTGCAGCACGTCCCGTTTTCAGTTTTATAATACAAACAGCAGGTTTTTCTTACTTTTGTTTCATTACAGCCTGTCGGAGGTGCAAAACGCTGAAAAGGATTCTTGGACAACCCAAAATGGAAAGCGGGGGCATTCATAAAAAATGCAAAATCACTTTGAATCCGTTGTTTAACATCTGCTGGATGCTCTTCTCCAAGCCAAGTTTCATAAACCCAGCGTATGTAAATCCATGCATTCTCCCATAAAGTTGCTTTTGAAATACGGGCATATTGAGCCACATGATTTAGCATAACTGAAATATTTTCTTTAAAAAGAGTTTCTAATACATTTGACCGCCACTCATCACGATTACCCGTACAAATATGAGCCGACGCATCTTTTAATGTAAAGGAAGGGAGCCACATCCCTTCAGAAGCATGATCAATCAAATACACATTTTCGATATTCATATCAAACGATTTATTTAGTATGGACATTCCATACAGACTTGAAGTTAAACTGCAGAACGCATAACGCTTGAAAAAAAGTGAAGCAGTAACTGGGCGCTGTTTTGAACCGATACGCGGTCCTGTTTGATCCAAGTAGTTCAGCAATGTTTCTTCTTCAAGCAGCTGAGAGGCAGAAACCACTTCTTCGCTTTGAAAAGAGGCTTGAAATGAAAATCGGTAATTGCTGCTGATATGTTCTTTTTCGTCTTTCGTCCAGCCGAACGATTTAGGCGTACTGAGGAGTATTGACATTTCGAACAACACGACCCTTTCCAAATGGGATACACATTGGTGTGCCAAATACAGGATCAGGAATCACTGAACACGGCATCTGAAATACATCTTCTACTAGCTTTTCTGTCAAAATTTCTTCTGGAGCACCTTGTGCATAGACCGATTTATCTTGAATGGCTACAATATGATGGGCATATCGGCAAGCTAGGTTTAAATCATGCAGAACCATAACTATTGTGCGCTTTTCCCGTTCATTTAACTCAAACAATAGATCAAGAATTTCAATTTGGTGTGTCATATCTAAATAAGTAGTAGGCTCGTCAAGCAAGATCGTTTCTGTCCCTTGAGCAAGTGTCATGGCAATCCATGCTCGTTGCCTTTGACCTCCAGACAAAGAATCTACAGGCTTTTCCATAAACGGAATCAGGTTTGTCGCCATAAGGGCACCCATGACCGCCTTCTCATCTTCTGTTGACCATTGGTGCAGCCATGACTGATATGGAAACCGTCCTTGTTTAACAAGCTGGAGCACTGTTAATCCTTCAGGTGCAACAGGACCTTGAGGAAGTATAGCGAGTTCTTTCGCAACTTGCTTAGTTGAGCGTTTCGCAATATTTTTTCCGTTTAATAGAACATTGCCTGATTTAGGGCTTAAGAGACGGGCCATTGAGCGTAACAGGGTAGATTTGCCGCATCCGTTGCTTCCAATAAAGACCGTTATTTTCCCTTTTGGTATTTGTAAATTCAACTCGTCGATGATCGGTTCTTTTCCATAAGCTAACGTCAGATTTGAAGTTTGTAATACGGTCATCTGTCATCCACTCCTGTTATTGATTTCTAAATAATAGATAAATAAAGTATGGTGCGCCAATTGCTGCTGTAAATACGCCAGCAGGGACTTCTAATGGTGAAAAAAGAGTTCTTCCGGCCAAGTCTGCCAATACCACCATTATTCCGCCAATAAGAGCCGAAGCGGGGAAGAGGCCACCAAATGATGAACCTGTTATTCTTCTGGCAATATGAGGTCCAATCAGTCCAACAAATCCGATAGCGCCGGCAAAAGCAACGGCAGATCCGGCTAAAGCTGTGCAAACCATGAGCAGAAGAAACCGTTCACGGTGAACTTTTATGCCTGCACCCATCGTAAGGTCATCGCCAAAACCTTGAATGTTCAGCCGGCGAACGAGCAGTACAAGTATTGGCAGCATGGCGATAAACCAAGGGAGAATCGCTTTTACTTCTTTCCATGAAGTCCCATAGACCGTACCAGTCAGCCAGATCGTTGCTTGACTTGCTCTATAAATAGGTCCCATTAACATCATTAACGTTGTAAGTGCTTGAAAGAGTGCCATAACCCCGATGCCGATTAAAATGAGACGAATGGGAGTCACGCCATTTTTCCAAGCGAGTCCATATATTAAAAATGCGACGATTGTTGCGCCGGCGAATGCGAACACTGGTAGATAATTAATACTAATTAATAAGTTATTGCTCTCATCACTGAACATCGTTAAAAACGTTACAGCAGCGAAACCAGCTCCACCCGTGATTCCGATCATATCCGGGGATGCAAGCGGGTTCCGGATTACACCTTGCAAAATCGCACCAGACAGAGCGAGAGATGCACCAGCAAGAAATGCAACGATTACTCTCGGCAGCCGGAATTGTGTAATAATCAGCTGGTTCATATCCAATCCGTATCCGAAAAGTGCCGTGAAAACGTCCCATGGTGCGATATATAATTCTCCGATTCCGATACTGACTAGCATTGATACGAATGCGATCAGTGCCAATACGAAAATGGCTATCAAGGTTTTTTTATCGATTAAGTATGAAAACGAATTCCGTTGAATGACCCAATACTTTCTCATTTTTGAAAAATTCCTTTGCGAACAATGTAGATGAAAAATGGCGTGCCAATCAGAGCAGTTACAACTCCGACGGGAGCTTCTTCCGGCATAATGATGTATCTCGCTCCGATGTCAGCAGCTACTAGCATGATCCCGCCAACGATAGCAGAGAATGGAACGATCCATCTATGGTCGCTGCCAACTAAATATCTCGCAAAATGGGGTACGACGATCCCTATGAAACTGATAGGCCCTGCAATGGCAACTGATCCGCCAGCAAGCAATATGACCATGAGTGCTGCAATAAACTTAAAGACTACTGTTTTTTGTCCTAAGCTGACTGCAACATCTTCTCCTAATGCAAAGGCATTTAACTGGCGCGAGAGCAGAACGGACACGATCCAAGCGATAAAAAGCGCAGGCAAAACGGCAGTAAGCATCGAAAGTTTCCGGCCTTCAACAGATCCCGCAAGCCAAAACAAAACTTCATCCAATGCCTTCTCATTTGTTACGAGCATTCCTTGTGTCAATGAAGCGAATAGGGCAGCTATAACAGCTCCTGCAAGCGTTAATTTAACAGGTGTTAAACCGCCTTTTCCAGCAGATCCAAGAATATATGCCATTCCAGAAGCAACAGCAGCACCTAAAAATCCAATCCACATGAACTCTTGAATAGAAGAGATTCCTAGAAAGGTCACTCCAAATACAATAAAGAATCCTGCGCCTGCATTTACCCCGAAAATATCGGGGGAAGCAATTGGATTTCGAGTCAAAGCCTGCATTAGTACACCTGCAATACCTAAACTGATTCCGACTGCCATTCCGACGAGTGCGCGGGGAACACGTGAAATTTTAATAATTAACTGTTCATTAGAACCGTTAAAAGCTGTATAAGCATCAATAGCTGTTGATAAGGAAGTGTTTGTGTAGCCCATAATGACACTTAGTACCAGGATGATAAAAGCAAAAACGATACCAATGATCAATCCTGCAGTTTTTAATTTGTTTCCATGTAATATACCGTTCATTGCAGCCTCTTTTAATAATGAAAGTTATTCTCAATTACAGTTTAAGAGTTTCTATAGTATCTGTCAATGACTTTGAAAATCATTATCAATTAATCGTTGACAGCGGATACAACCCCGTATTATGATACGTATTGTAATTGATTCTCATTATCATTTGTGTATATGAAAAAAGGGGAGAGAAAGAAAAATGAAAAAGATTACATACAAGTTACTTGCGTTTGCGGCAGTACTATCGCTTATGCTTGCTCTAGCGGCATGCGGAGGCAAGGATGATAAACAAAAAGGTAAAGAATCATCTGGAACTGATTCTTCTTATAAGGTAAAGCACGCAATGGGAACGACTGAAGTGAAAAGCAACAAACGTGTCGTTGTTTTAACAAACGAGGGAACAGAAGCTGTACTAGCTTTAGGGGTAAAACCAGTCGGTGCAGTTAAATCTTGGCTAGGTGATCCTTGGTATGATCATATCAAGAGCGACATGAAGGGTGTAGAAGTGGTTGGAGATGAGAGTGCCGTTAACGTTGAGAAGATTGCTTCGTTAAAACCGGATTTGATCATCGGTAACAAGATGCGCCAAGAAAAGCAATACGATGAACTGAACAAAATCGCACCAACTGTTTTTGCGGAAGATCTTCGCGGTGACTGGAAAGTGAACTTTGAACTTTACGCAAAAGCATTGAACAAAGAAGAAAAAGGTAAGGAAGTACTGGCTGCGTTTGACAAGCGTATCGAAGACTTCAAAAAAGAAGCAGGTGACAAGCTTAACCAAAAAGTATCCATGGTTCGTTTTATGCCTGGTAAAACAAGAATCTATCACCAGGATTCATTCTCTGGTGTTATCTTAAAACAAATCGGATTTGCACGGCCTGCTGACCAAAACAAACCCGACTTCGCTGAAGAAGTAACACAAGAACGTATTCCTGATATGAATGGGGATGTATTGTTCTACTTCACATATGAAGCAGGAGATGGGAAAGCGACTGACACTGAAAAAGAATGGACGAACAATCCGCTTTGGAAGAACTTAGAAGTTGTAAAATCCAATAATGCACACAAAGTAGATGATGCGATTTGGAATACAGCTGGCGGTGTAAAAGCAGCTAACTTAATGCTTGATGATTTAGAAAAGTTCTTTTTAAATAAATAAATGAGTGCAGGAGGGAGCGATTATCGTTTCCTCTTTTTTTATCTTCATTGGTAATTTGATTGAAGTTTAATGTGCGAGACTCCTGGGGGATTAGTGGGACAAACGAAAAGCGGAAACGGTTTGTACAGACCCGACAAGCAAAAGGTGGATGCGCTAGGAAGGTGCTTTTTACCTTTAAGACCATTTAACTTTTGACCTCGAGGGGCTAACCGTTGTAGCTAGACAGACCGAAAAGCGGAAACGGTTTGTACAGCCCCGACAAGCAAAAGGTGGATGGGCTAGGAAGGTACTTTTTACCTTCAAGACCATTTAAC
Source organism: Fictibacillus barbaricus (assembly GCF_031457135.1). GTDB lineage: Bacteria > Bacillota > Bacilli > Bacillales > Fictibacillaceae > Fictibacillus > Fictibacillus barbaricus_A. The sequence goes on from NZ_JAVDWA010000001.1 coordinate 779,341, forward strand.
TTTTGACCTCGAGGGGCTAACCGTTGTAGCTAGACAGGTGAGACTCCTGAAAGTGCGAAGCACTTAGGAGGCTCACCGCACACCCCCCGGAAAGCTAGCAACCTGGACCGGAAATCAACCACGTTCAAGAAGTACAAAATTTAACTTTTCGCATTTCTGTTATAAATTTGCCATATTTAACACGAGGAAAAAAGGCTGTCATACATAAATTATAAGTAAGAAGTAAATATATTCCTGGAGGTTTTTGATATGAGCAAAAAACCATCAATTGATAAAGAAATACAAAAACGGGAAATTTTAATGAAGGACGAGCAGACGACCGGTTTTTTCTACGAAGATCATATAACTGCTATTGTGAATCGCGCTCGGAAAGAAGGGGCTTTTGACGACTTAGAAGGGATGGGCAAACCGCTCAATATTGATATGGATCTTCAATACAATCCTGAGAAAAGACTTCAAAAAGTCATGAAAGACAATAACATTTTACCAAATTGGGTGAAACTCGGTAAAGAGATAGACGTATTGAAAGAAGAATTAAAATCATACACAGTTGAATACAACATTAAAAAGACCGTAGAAGTGATTAATCAAAAAGTATTTCAGCACAACTTGTCATGCCCGCCTACAGCACAGCGTATGAAAGTGAAACTGGAAGACGTTTTGAACAAATAAATGGAGGACCTATGTCAAAGATTAGCGCTGAGAATGCTGAACATTATCAATGGGGAGATGCTTGCGATGGATGGTTTCTTCTCAAGCGGGATGACTTAAGTATCATTCATGAAAAAATGCCGCCACAAACATCTGAAGTCAGGCACTATCATGTTTTTTCCAAGCAATTTTTCTTCATTTTAAAAGGAGAAGCCGTGATGGAACGTGAAGGAGAAGAATACATCTTAAAAGCTAACGAAGGAATCGAAATCCCCCCCGGTATACCTCATCAAATTAGAAACGAAAGTCAGCATGCTGTTGAATTTCTTGTGACTTCAACACCCCCCGCACATGGAGACAGGGTTGTAATAAAAAAAGTAAAAACGATTAGTTATGTGACCCTTTAATCCATTGGATACTAAAGGGTCATTTTTTCCGTAAATAGGCACTGTACCTTCTGCAGTAGCATTTCTTTATTGTTCGTTTAAGCTCGAAACGTCAACACTTTGCTTTTGATTCGGGTTATTAAGTGAATGAATTGTAGCTTTACCTGTTTCTTGATCGACATGCTCGATGTAGATTTGTTCCCCGTGGCAAGTGACGTTTGCCATTTCGGTTGATGAACATATCTCTTGTGCTCTTTGTGCATCCATTTTTTTCACCTCCTGAAATAATTGCAGCAAATTTAATATTTGTTCAAATAGATGCCGATATTCTCACATGATCTATTTTCATTGCAGCTGTTATGCATTTTCAATAAAAGGAGAAACTATTCAAAACGGCACACATAGGAGCTAAACATGCTAAAGTATAAAAAATCATCGAATCGAACAGGAAAAATTGATCACTTTGATTACCCCGATTCTGATGAAACCATATTGATGTTTTATAATAGCCCTGAAGAAATGAATAAGGATGAACTGCTGCAAAAGATGGAGATCCACCCTTTAGCTACTCATGCATTCTCTTCATTTTCGGAACATCCAAAGATTAATATTTACGCCAATCATGCAGTCGTTTCCACTTTTTATTTAGACACAGAAGATTTTAAGCCGATCAGAATCAACTTGCTGATTGGAAATCAATATTTAATCGCGATGTCTGAGAATGTCCTTCCCTTTAGAAAAAAGCTCGTACAGGATTTTATCGAAAATCCGGAGCACATGAAGCACGTCAGTTATATGCTTTATTATTTAATGAAGGATATTGTTGATTCCTATTTGGAGGTAGTGGACAAACTTTCTGATGAATTTTTGGATTTGGAAAAACAAGTTTTTGTTGATCCTTTGAAAAGGGAGATCGGTCATAACGTTTACCGCTGGAAAAGCAGGCTGCACAACCTGAGGCAATATGTAGAGGCTGAAGAGTTCGTCATTCAAAAAATGGGACATGATGATTTTGAATTTGCGAGTGATGAATCTGGCTTTTATTTCAAAGATTTACTTTCAGCATTTTCAAGAGTTACGGCTGCTTTTGATAATTATAAAGAAAATTTAAAAGGGATTCTTGATCTGCAGATGTCATTAAAATCCGATCATATGAACCGCATAATGAAAACACTGACGCTCGTTAGTGCCGTATTTGTACCTCTTACTTTTATCGCTGGTTTGTATGGGATGAATTTTGAATATATACCAGAATTGAGATGGAGATACGGCTATTTTTATGTTTTAACCCTATGTTTCATACTTGCTGTATTGATTATGGGATATTTTAAGAGAAAAAGATGGTGGTGATGAAAATCAGGAAAGTAAGTTGCGAGACTATAACAGGATATGAGGGACAGTTGCGACCACTTATGGCAAAAATCTCAAGAGGACTCACCGCACGCTCTAAGGAAAATGAGAAAACAGCCTTACATAAAATGCGTCTTGTGGCGAAAAGCTAGTGATAAAAGGAGGCGCTTCACATGGGAAAAAGACCTTATTACGTAAACGTGGAAAGCGGGGAAATACTTCCGATAAAAACGGCTTCCACTTTTCAGTTTGAAATCTCCGCTTCTGATGAAGATGTAAGAAAGCTTGCATACATGTTTGAAGAGATGGAAAGTATGGCAAACGACACATTTGTACGAACACACTTGCCTTATGTTCCTTATTCCAATGACCCAGACAATCACAGATATGATAGTAAGCTAAAAGAAGTATATCAATTTATCCATGATTTAGGTCTGGACGAAACAAGAAATTTTATTGAAACCATGAGTATTTGGGAAGAAAAAAGGCCGGAGACAGAATAATGTCTTGGCCTTTTGGTTTAATATACGAAATATGCAATGTAGATAATAACAATTACAACTACCGTAAAACCGATGTACGTTAAAAATACTGGGTTAAATAATGCAGTATGTCTTGCTACGGCTGGATTTATTTCATCCTTTGTGTAGCTTTTTTGTTTTTTGGCTAACTGAAGAGTCCACCAAAGACCACCAGCTAAAATGAGGACTGACAATATCAGGATTAGTGTAAACAATTGTTTTCACTCCTTAATTCTTGTTTGTCCATAGTTTTTGTGAAATTAACGAGTTTCATTCATTAGAGCTGGCTCGCCTTCCAATGAATGGAGTCGCTTAAGCTCTGTATTTACCAATGAGAGAATCTTGTCTTGATCTTGTTTGTCAAAAATGTTGTACTCTTTGCTTTCAATGATAAGAACAGGTGTCTTATCATAAGCTTTAATCCATTCCTTATACTTGCCGTGCAATGTTTTATAATAAGCTAAAAGCTCAGGATTTTTGTCTACCTGCTCATAAGAACGGCCTCTTTGCGTAATACGCTCGAGAACTGTATCAAGGTCACTGTCGAGATATATCAATAAATCAGCACGTGACTTCGGCATTTTATCGATTTCGTTCATCATCGTCTCAAGCAAGTCTTTATACGTATCGAATTCAAGCTGAGTCATGTTGCCGGAGTCAAAATTGAGCTCTGCAAAAATTAAATCTTCATATAAACTTCGATCCAGAACATTGTCTGGGTTTGTGCGCGCTTGACGAATTGTTTTAAAACGTGTGTTTAAAAAGTAAATCTGAAGCGGAAAAGCCCATCGCTTCGGGTTTTTGTAATAATCGGGTAAAATAGGATTATCAACGACGCTCTCATAATAAATTTCGCTTTCAAGCTGCTGGCTCAAAAACTCAGCGTATGTTGTTTTCCCAGTACCGATCATACCTGCCATTAAAATCACGGTGTATCCTCCTAAAATGAAATGCTGAACCAGCCATTTAGACACGACAAGCACATAATCTCCTGACAACGGATACGTTTTTTGTATCCTAGGAAGGAGAGATGTGACCTCGAGTGTCTGGCTGGTGAAGCTGGACAATGAAATGCTGAACCGGGTCGGTTGCAAAAAAGCAAATCGTTATGTAAATATGTAAAATCAATATATGGTATGTATGACATAAAGCCTTTCTAAATATATCACGGATTGAAAAATGTGAATAGAGGGTGTTGTCGGAAATTGGAGAAAAGTAAGAGGAAGAGATGATTAGAAGAAAGGATGAACAATTATGGCAATTCCTATTAAAGTATACTCAGACTTTGTTTGTCCGTATTGTTTTCTAGCAGAGACACCGCTTTTAAAAGCCATTGAAGGAAAAGATGTAACCATAGAATGGATCCCGTTTGAACTGCGGCCGTATCCGCAAAAAACGTTAAAACCAGAAGACAGTTATATTCAACGATCGTGGTATGAATCTGTATTGCCGCTTGCGCAAAAATTTGGTGTTCAAATGATATTGCCTGATGTTACACCTCAGCCGCATACACATTATGCACATGAAGGTTTATTGTTCTCAAAAAGGCAGGGTAAAGAAAAAGAATACGCTCACCGGGTATTTGCTCGGTTTTATCAGGAAGGGCAAGATATCGGCCAGATCGAAGTACTTCGAAATATTGCAGAAGAAGTTGGACTGGATGGGGAAGCATTTGAAAAATCGCTTCGTTTACGCGAATTTAGTGATGAGAGAGAAGCATATTTACGCAAGGCACATGAAGAAGACGGAATCACAGCAGTCCCGACCTTGTATATAGGTGACCGTGTTCTAAAAGGACTCCATCCGCAGGCGAACATCGAACGAGCCTTGAGAGGTGCAATCCGCGATGAGAAAATGGAGTTTTGTGAAGGCGATGAATGTGAATAGTACAGAAAAAAGAGCGCTTAGAAGGTTATCCTTCTTGGCGCTCTTTTAACGTTCTTAACAATGAAAAAAGGGGGTTGTTGATAGGGATGACTATAATATAGCAACTAGGATTAAAAACATGAGAAATATGTGATTTTTTTGATAAACGTTATCACTTTGTGACAAAGACGCGTTAAAGAAGTAACGTCCAGTTAATCAATGGGGAAAGAGCCCTAGTAAGGGGTGGGCTCTTTCAGGAAAAGGGGGTACATTTATATAAGACGAGTCAAATAAAAGAAAGTTTCAAAAAATGTAAATTTTCTTTCCAATCTTCTATTGAAAAGTGATAAAGTATAAAACAGAAAAAGAAGAGAGGGATGGGAATGAGGGGATTTTTCGATAAGTGGCATCCAGCTGTTATTGTAATTATAGCTGGAACACTTTTTACAAGAGCGGCTTTTTTTATGACAATGCCATTTTTGGCTATCTATTTATACACTGAAAAAGGAATAGATCCAGCCACTGTTGGGATTATCATTGGAGTAAGTGCTCTTACGGGAACTCTTGGAGGTTTTTTTGGTGGATATTTATCAGACCGTATAGGCAGGCTGCCGGTAATGACTGTTGCCATATTCACATGGAGTGCAGTATTTGCGGGATTTGCGGTCGCTGACCATGTATGGCATTTCTTTTTACTAAACATGTTAAACGGTTTGTGCCGTTCTTGGTTCGAACCAATTTCAAGAGCTTTGCTCGCCGACGTAACTACAAAACAGAACAGGCTACGTGTATTCAATGCCCGTTATTTTGCAATAAACGTGGGGGCTGCTATCGGTCCTGTTATCGGAACGCATCTTGGTACTGCATCATCAACACAAGCTTTTTATATAACGGCAGCTGCTTACCTGCTCTACGGCCTTGTGATCATAAGTACGCTGACTCGGTACTCGTCTGAATTAAAAGGCGGTGAAGAAAGAAAGTTCTCAGTGAAATCAGCACTAACCGTGCTATCCAAAGATAAAGTTCTTGCTTTTTTCTTAGCAGGAAACACAATAGTGATGATGTCACAGTCACAAATGGATACTACTTTGGCGCAATATATAGGGAACGCCCCTCAATTTGAAAATGGTGTTAAACTATTTGCGTACTTAGTCGTAGCAAATGCGGCAACGGTCCTTTTACTTCAGTTTCCAGTGACGAATTACATAAAGAGATGGGAACCAATGAATGCACTCCGTTTCGGAAGTATCGCATTCAGCCTCTCGTTTTTAGGTTTTGGTCTATCAGCGAATGCTGTATTTTTAGTCATCAGCATGGTTGTCTTAACAGTGGGTGAAATTATTGTATTTGTGATGAGTGATGTACTGTTGGATGACTTGGCACCTGATCATATGAGAGGTACCTATTTTGGGGCGATGTCATTTCGGTCAATCGGCTTTAGTGCAGGACCATGGATCGGAGGACTGCTGCTGAGTACATTTGGTTTTCATCATGGATTCTATGTATTTGGCTGCTTAACGCTCATTTCTTTATTGTCACTTCCATTTTTTCAATACGGGGAAATTGTACGTAAAAACACAGCAGCAAATCATTCGGTTTCAACATAAGGGAGGAGAACACTATCATGATAACAGGTATTGAACATACTGGAATAATGGTTTCAGATATGGAAAAATCAATTTTATTTTATAAGGATATTTTAGGTCTGGAGTTTATAGACAGATTTGACCACACGAGCGTGGATGTGAATTTAGCTTTTTTAGGACTTGATGGAAAAGTGCTTGTGGAACTTATCGAAGGTTATCCCGGAGAAGTAACAAATGAAGGGAAGGTACATCACCTCGCATTCTCAGTACTGAATATTGAAGAAAAATTTAAACTGCTGCAAGAAAAAGGGGTCAAATTAAAAGATCAAGAAATAACCGAACTGCCAAATGGAAAGTATTTTTTCTTTTACGGACCTGATGAAGAATCACTCGAGTTTTTTGAGGCGAAATAATCTGATAAAGACTATTGCGATTCATAAAAAGGACTCTGAAAAAGAGTCCTTATTAAAAACTGATCGTTGTTAAATTCCCGGCAACGTCTCTTTTAAATATTGATTAGAACAATACTCTACACCGTATTTATAACGGTGTTCACGCACATTACGAGCTTTCTTCGGGTCTATTAAGATGCGTTTAATCTCAGGATAGGCTTCCATTATTTTTTGAGCAATTTTATCCCCAGGTTCATCTGGATCTGTTAAAACGTATACATCATCACATAAAATTAAAGCTTCTTCTATAGCTCTTCTTTCTTTATGACGGAATGAAATACCGTTTAAAATAACAAAATGAGCATGAGGGTCCACACACTGAACTTTCAGTTGATCACTTTTTCCTTCAACAATGTATCCGGTCATAGCGCCTCCTGTAAATCATAAGATTCATTATGATTCTATGGCGGGCGTTGTGAAAATAGTACAACTACTCATACGAACCTCGGAACAAAAAAGAAGCAGCGGATACTTCTCCGCTGCTTCTTTATCTATTTTTTAATTTTCTAGCGATAATAGGCAGTAATCTCTTTTTGCCTTGTTTGAGCAGAAATGCGAAAGCCATCCCTTTTAGCCCTTTGCTGATGCGTCCCATTTTGTATACCTCCTCAAAAAGCTTGATTTTTAGTAATATACCCGAAATACAGCAGAGGCAATCTTTATTAATTCTTAAACCACGGGATACTTGTCTATACGTCTACCATTTGCTGTGAATAAGATACTAGGGCACAAACAATTTTTTATAGGAGTTGGATATTTTGGTACAAAGGATGTTTCCGTTCTTTCCAGGGCAAGGTGGCCAAGGACAAGGACAGGGTCAAGGACAAGGGTTTGGACCTCATGGTGGACCGTCAGGCGGACCTCCAGGAGGGGGCGGTGGAGGTATGGCTCCACATTCACCTCCACCATCATACACACCACATCAATCCCAAGGTTTTAGTTTAGGAGGCCACGGAGGACAAGGAGGACACCATGGCCAATATGCAATTGATGCAGGTGCCATTCGTCCTTGTCTGTACCGGTACGTCTATATATGGCCGAACTGGGGACATGGATTTTGGGCATGGCTTACTTTTGCTGGCCGCCATTCTGTTGCAGGCTTCCGATGGAATGGACGTCGTTGGGTGTACTTCGGAATGGACACTCGCCAAATCAACGCTTTTTTCTGTTCATAAAAAATAACCGCCGTTTTGGCGGTTATTTTTATTTTTCATATTCAGGAGCTTGAAGAACATCCCATGTTTGATACAATTTCATTTCCGTAGGAATATCATTACACGATAAGTATTGTGAAGCTTCCCATACAAGCGGTGAACACCACTCTTCGTGCAGCTTCAGCTCCATAGGATCGACCCAAAATGCACCTTTAGAATCTTGATCAGGGATTGAGGCTAGAGAGTGACGTGTAGTTTCATTGATTTTTCCTATAAAATAAATAGCGGTATGCTGTGAAACCGTCCAAATTTTATAGTACCATGGAATCTCGTAGATTCTTTCTGCTAGTTTAGCAGCAGTCAGAACATGATATCCGGTTTCTTCTAACACCTCACGTACAACGGTTTCTAATTCGGACTCTCCATTCTCGGGAGTGCCGCCGGGAAGGTCTAAGCGATTTTTGTAAGGTCCTCCGCTTTTTTTAATCGTCAGCAGATGACCAGCATCATTCACACAAATTAAATAGATTCCTCTATGCGTATGCATCGTATCCGTCTCCTTTATGAAAAATGCCTCTTCATTATGTATGAAAAGGCATTAAGCAATAACATTATTCTTTTACTAGTTCATTCAATTCTGAAGTTAGTGCTTCGAATTTCGTGAAACTCTCCACAACATCTTCCACACAGCGGTATTGCTCTTCAACGCTGGCAAGTACTTCTTCAACAGCACCACTTGACGATTCAGCTGTTCCAGAAACCGATTGAATTTCGCCTACAATCTGTCCGGTAGATTCGTAAAGTTGATTGATGAGCGACTGTACTTGTGATGACTGAGCAGCCACCTGATCTGTATTCGATAAAATTTGTTTGAAATTATTGGCTGTTTTTTGAGTGGCTTCCAAACTGGATGAAACGACTCCTTGAGACCCATCAACGAATTGTGCTGCCTGTTTTGCTTTGCTGCGTATTTCTCCAAGGATACCAGCAATCTGTTTTGTGGAGTTTTGCGAGTCTTCTGCTAAACGGCGAACTTCATCAGCTACCACGGCAAATCCTCGTCCTTGGTCACCGGCTCTGGCTGCTTCAATCGCAGCATTTAATGCCAATAGATTCGTCTGTGAAGAAATTTCTTCGATCGTTGTTAAAATATCTCCGATCGATTCACTCTGTTCATTCAGTTCATTCATCAGTGAATTCGTTTGTTTCATCAAGTCACTTACTTCTTCCATTTTAGCTGAAAGTTCTAGAACCTGATTTTCACCAGCTTTCGTAACATGTGCTGTTTCTTCAGATAATTGCTTCATGTCGGTAGAATGCTGGAACAATCCTTTTGCTACATCGTTTGTACTCGTTACTGAATCGTTCATGCCGCCAACACTGACAGCTTGTGACTCAACACCTTTTGCGACTTCCGAAAATGCATGATTGATGTTGCTGGATATTTCGCCTGTTCTAGTTACGTTTTCTTTTACGGATTGGCTAAATAAATGAAGGTTTTCCGTCGCTTCTTTTACTTTTGATAACAAATGCTCCAGTTTTACTTTATCATTTTCTGCACGCTTTTCTGCCTGCAGGATATTGTTTTGCATGCGTTGTCCAATTTTAGCCTGAGCAACGAGTGCTGAAGTGATGACAATTAAAAAAACATTTAATGAAATGATAATCTTAGGATCTTGTCCGGCAAACATTGTATCTTTATATTGGAAAAAGAAAAAATTGGTTAAAAATAATCCGCTAACACCCGATAGTAAAATAGAAATGTAGTTATGGTATAGCGTGATAAAGGCAAGGCAAACGTAAGTCATTAAATAAGTAGAAATTTTCGGGTTTGAGTCAGCCATGATAACAGCCAGGGCAGTCATACCAATTACAACAAAATATTGAACGGCCTCTGGAGCCCATTGCCGGCTTGTCCATACAGTAAGGACAAGAAGAATAATCAGTCCTCCAATCCCGTAAAAAGCAACGCTTTCTAATGTTTTCGTACTAGCGTATGTACTTCCAAGCCCTAAAAAATACATACCCCATAACATTTTGGTAACGAGTTTGTTCGTTTGTAAATTTGAGGCAAATGATGGATTCAAATTTTTTCATCTCCGTTTTAGAATATAAAAGTGCTATTCTATATATCGACAATATTTTTTAAGAATTAACGGTTTTTAAACCTTATGTAACAAAATTTTCTAATAATTCGTCTAAATCTATGAGGTGGCCAAACATGACAAATAAGACAGGGATAAAATGCGCTTTAGTAATAATGGCAGTAATATTATCAGCTTGCAGCAACAATCAGGATTCCAAGCCAAAAGATGTAAAGCATAAGACTGCCGCAACAGCTCCAAAAAAGGAACAAAATGAAAATAAATCTGATAAAAAAGAAGAAGCAGCTACGGATCAAACCGCTATTCAAATCGATGGAACATATGTCGGACAAATCGATAATAATTCCATTGAAGTGGAAGCGGATGGAGAAATCCTTGTGCTTCGTTTAACGGATGAAACTCGCAAATTACTCGCAGCTTTAAAAGATGGGGCAACGGTTTCGGTCACTTATAAAAAAGACGAAAATGATCAAAATATATTGGAAAAAATTGTGGCGGTCGATTCTGATGAAGTTGAACAGCCACCAACAAAAACATTAGAGTATACGATAGATGGCAAAAAGATTCGAAAAGAAGCAGCTCTCATACAAAGCGAGCAAGGTTATTCCTTCTATAAAGTTGATGATTTTGAGTTCACGGCTGAAGAACCCGGAAAAGACTTATTGTTTGCCTCGCCATATGCAGAAACTTTTGTAAGAATTGAGCCAGTTGCAGATGACGCATCGATAGATGATTTGAAGAAGTGGGCGAATGATGAACTAGAAGCGGTTGGTGAAGTAAAAGAAGTGAAGAGCAGTGAAGTAGCTGGTCCGGGATTTGCGAACACAGAACTTTTTATCACAGCTTCTAAAGATTCATATACAAAATACATTGTCATTCAAAAACAACAGAGTGGTAAGATGGTAAAGTATACAGTAAACTTGCCAAAGCATGATAAGTCTAAGGAATGGGAACAAGAAATTTGGGCAATGTTATCCACATTAAAAATGAAGTAAAAAAAGGGTGCCAGCTGGTACGCTTTTTTTATTGGCTGCTTTCATACTTTGCTGCTCTTGCAGGTGATTCATTTTCGTGAGGGTAGGTGAGTCACAGTGGCAACTTTCAAAACCAAAAAAAAATTAGAGGACAGCCCCCTTTTAGGAGAGGAATTATTTTAAGGAAAAAGAATTTAAGTGATATAAAGATTGCGAAAGTAAAATGAAAACGAGGAGGTCGTCAAATGAAGCAAAAAATGAACCAGGTGCTAAATAATCAAAATAGTGCTCATCTATTTTATTCTTTTAGCGATTTGCACAAGTATATACAAAACACGGTGGCCTATATTCTTAATGGAATCGAATATGGCGAGTCAATCTTACTTATTGAAAGTGAAAGGATACTCCCTTATTTAATGGATGAATTGGAGAAATATTTGGATGAAAAAGATCGGGATAAAATCCATTATATTAGTAATTTTGATTTTTACTATTCAAGTGGAAGCTATCATCCTCCTGCCATTTCTAAATACATTCATAGATCACTTCAGCCCTTTTTAGAACAAAATATACCGGTTCGGACATGGACACATGTTGAGTGGAGTACGATTGAGGGGCCGTTTTCTATTGTTGAAGAATTGGAAAAAAGTGTAGATATCCTGGTAGATGAACTTAATTTAAGAGTAATGTGTGCATACGAAGAAACCGGTATGCCTGAAACTCTTAGAACCATTCTGTTACGAACGCATAAATACATCATGACTGACGATGATTTGTACTTTTCAGATCAATATAATGATAAGGAAGTTAAAATGTTTACAAATGAACACTAAAAAAATAGTTTTAAGAAAGAGTCATTAAAGTAGCATACGGCATATAATGTTTTCAAAGGAGAAAAAAGTTTCCTTAAGGAAAGACAGGTGGATGCCATGTGGTACAAAGAAAGCTCATTATTTAAACTGCAGCAGTATACGCTGATCCTTCATAAACTTGGGATATTTTCATGCGAAGATAAAGCGGATATACTTGGGAAAATAGAAAATTACAAATCAAAAATAACGATGAAAGAATAGAGGTTTCTTCTAATTGAAGAAGCCTTTTTGTTTTTACAAGGCTCTTTTCAAGTGCAAAAGAAAAAACCGGCAGATGATTGCCGGTTCGTGTATAAGTTTTGTTTATTTTTTAGTTACGTTAGCAGCTTGTGGTCCACGAGCTCCATCAACGATTTCAAATTCTACTTCTTGACCTTCATCTAATGATTTGAAACCATCTGATTGAATTGCTGAAAAATGTACGAATACATCGTCTCCGCCTTCAACTTCGATAAAACCAAAACCTTTTTCTGCGTTAAACCATTTTACTTTACCTGTTTGCATGTGAATGCCTCCTAAAACGTTTGCACAATTGTGCCGGAATTACCAGACTTCCTTTCAAACTCTTAACACATAAGATGTAATCCAGTCGAGTATGGTTGAAATCAATATATCACAAAGAAAAAGCGCTATCAAGGGACTTTTCTGAAAAATAGGAATAAAGAGACAGGGACAAAAATAGCGTCATGAGACAGAAAAACCATCTTCTATTCGGAATAGGAAGATGGTTCTATTTCATGTGAAGGTCGCGTTGCTACGATTCCAGTTGCTTTAACGATCTGATTTAAAATATTAACTCGAGATTGGTCATCAAAGTTTTGTGCTTTTACGTATGCATAGCCATCTTCATTTGAGACATATCGGGGCGGCAAATTATTGAGTGTAATCGCATAAACATCCGTTTTACAAATCTCACATTTGCATGGAAGCTGAAGTTGGCCCCAGTAGTTCATTAATGCTTCTTCTACAAGTATTTCCATGGCGTTAATCACTTTCATGGGTTTATTTACCCCTTTGTATACAATCTATAGAAATAGAATAGCTTATTCTTACTACATGTGTAAACTTATAAAATAGTGATTATGACCATATCCCTATCAATTTTTAAGATATGTTCATAAAACGTTACTTTCTTACTAAATTGACAATTATATATGATTTTTCTGAAAATTGTGTTGAAATCATATATGATTTGAGATTAACATAGAGTTATGAAGACTACACACAAACCCAACAAGCAGCAATATGCTTATCAAGTCATCCGTTCCCGCATTCTGGATGGCAGGTATCCGCCTGGTCACAAACTAGTGATTGATCAGCTGGCTAGAGAACTCCACACAAGTGCGATTCCTGTACGTGAAGCGATCAGGCAGCTGGAAGCAGATTCTCTCATCTCATTCAAACCCTACTCGGGAGCGATTGTAACCCCGTTTGATGAAGAAGCATATTTAGAGACTTTGTCAGTTTTGGCAGTATTAGAAGGTTACGCAACTGCAGAATCGTCTGTCCACTTTCCTCATGAAAAGCTGAAGAATTTAAGAACGTATACTCAACTCATGGAAGACGCACTTGATGTACTCGATTTTTCTCTTTTCTCCAACTACAACAAAGAATTCCACAAACTCACTTATACCTACTGCACCAATCAATTTTTAATGGAACAAATTCAGGCCACTTGGGAGAGGCTTAGTACTGTCAGAAAAAATGGTACGACAATGCAGCCGGCCCGAATGAAACGTTCTATTGCGGAACATTATCAATTAATAGAGATGATTGAAAAAAGAGAAGATCCCAAAAAAATCGAGTCATTTACTCGGTGCCACAAAATGAATACGCTAAAAGCTTTTCAGGAGGACAAAACGATTCAGTCAAAATTAAAAATGAATACTTTATAAGGAGATGGAAGGAATGAAATTTGAAGAAGTGAAAAAGAATCTTCGCGGGTCGATCGCACCGGTCATTACACCGTTCCACGACGATGAATCCCTTGATTTGGATTCTCTTAAAAGTTTAATAGACTGGCATATTCAATCAGGCAGTCATGGAATTTCGGTCACAGGAACTACCGGAGAACCATCCTCACTCACATTAAAAGAACGTGAGCAAGTGATGGAAACAGCGATTAAAACCGTAAATAAGCGTGTACCTATCGTTCCGGGTACAGGATCAACCAACCACCAAGAATCCCTTCACTTAACAAAACTCGCCCAAGAAATGGGAGCAGATGCCGCAATGGTCATCGTTCCTTATTACAATAAACCTTCACAGCATGCACTTTACAAACATTTTAAAACGATCGCTGACAGCGTTGATATTCCATTGATCATTTATAACATTCCAGGGAGAACGGCAGTGAATCTGGAAGTAAAAACACTCGCGAGATTAAACGAAGACTGCCCAAACATAATCGGTGTAAAAGAATCCAATAAGGACTTTGAACACGTTAACCGGGTGCTGCTCGAATGCGGACGCGACTTTTTGCTGTATTCAGGCATTGAATTATTATGTTATCCGATGCTTGCCATTGGCGGAGCGGGCTACATATCGGCAACGGCTAACGTTCTGCCATCGAAAGTGGCAGAAGTGTATAACGCTTGGGAGTCAGGAAATGTGCAGGAAGCTATGAAACTGCATTACGACCTCATGCCCCTTAACGATGTACTTTTTAAAGATACAAACCCTGCTCCATTAAAAGCAGCGTTAGGTATGATGGGAAAAATCAATCCTACATTAAGAATGCCGATGGACTTGCCTGCTGAATCTCTGCAAAAAGAAATCAGATCAGTATTAGCAGATTATGGACTCGTAGAAAAAATAGGGAGTGAAGTGTAAATGAAACATGCACGCGTGATATATGAAGGCAGAGAGCAAAAAGGAACAATTGTAGATGAAACAATTACATTCTCTTCGGGAAAAACTGCTGATATAAAAGACATTGAAACATGGCTTCCACCGTTTCAGCCGAATAAAATGATCGGTCTCGCGTTGAACTATGCAGATCACGCGGATGAACTAGGATTAGAAAAGCCAGCTGAACCGGTATTGTTCATCAAACCAAATTCATCTATAGTGGGACATAAAGGGCAAGTGTTCTATCCAGATGGTGCAACATACATGCATTACGAAAATGAGCTTGCCGTTGTGATCGGTAAAGAGGGAAGAAATATAAAAGCTGAAAATGCGATGGAATTTGTAAGCGGTTACACAATTGCGAATGACGTGACTGTACGTGATTTCGTAAACAATTGGTACCGCCCGCCCGTTCGAGCAAAAGGGCATGATACGTTTGGCCCGATGGGTCCGTATTATGTAGACGCAGCAGATATTCCAGACGTGGCGAATCTTGAACTTCGTACGTATGTAAACGGTGAATTAAGACAGCAAGGAAATACGAAAGACTTGATGTATTCGATTCCTGAGATTATTGAATTCGTCTCATCATTCATGACGCTTGAACCGAATGATGTGATCTGGACAGGAACGCCTAAAGGGATCTCTCACGTACATCCTGGAGATGTTGTCAGACTTGAAATCGACTATTTGGGTGTTCTTGAAAATAAGATTGTAGACGGGCGTACCGATAAGGTATCAACAGGAGGGAAGGCCGATGAAGCCAGAAGTTAAGGAAAAAATTCAGCACTACATTAACGGACAGTTCGTTTCTGGTGTAAACGGAGAAACATTTGTGAATTTGAATCCTTTTACAAACGAAAAAATTAATACAGTAAGTGAAGGGACGAAAGAAGATATTAACCTAGCTGCAAAAGCAGCAAAAGAAGCTTTTAAGCAAGGACCTTGGGGAAAGATGAAGCAGGGAAAACGTCTTCAATTTATCTATAAAATTGCGGAATTGATCGATCGTGATATTGAAGAGATTGCTTTGCTTGAGTCCTATGACACAGGACTGCCGATTGCACAGACGAGGAAAATGGTTGGCCGTTCAGCGGATAACTTCCGTTTTTACGCAGAGATGGTGAAAAACCGCATGTCAGGTGAAGCATATCATGTTGATGATGAATTTATGAACTATACCATTCAAAAGCCTGTAGGTGTTGCGGGACTCATTACACCGTGGAACGCACCGTTTATGCTCGAGACGTGGAAGATTGCTCCAGCACTTGCTACAGGAAACACTGTCATTTTAAAACCGGCAGAATGGTCGCCGCTTACAGCGAACAAACTAGCCGAACTGATTCATGAAGCTGGGCTTCCTACAGGTGTTTTTAATGTTGTTCACGGATTTGGAGAAACAGCTGGAGCGTCACTCGTTGCTCATCCAGACGTCCAGTTGATCTCGTTTACCGGAGAAACGAAAACTGGTTCAGAGATTATGAGAAACGGAGCGGCTTCCTTAAAGCGCTTTTCTATGGAGCTGGGCGGAAAGTCACCGATCATTGTATTTGATGATTGTGAGATGGAACGCGCGATTGATGCGTGTGTATGGGGAATCTTTTCGTTTAACGGTGAGCGCTGTACAGCAAATTCAAGGCTTTTTGTACAAGAAACAATTAAAGAGGAGTTCGTCAGCCGCTTAAAAGAAAGAGTAGAAAATATCATCGTTGGCGATCCTTCTGACCCTGATACAGAAGTAGGACCGCTCATTCATAAAGATCACTATGAAAATGTAAAACGCTATTTGAAGATTGCTCAAGAAGAAGGAGCAGAGATTTACTCACAACCACTCTCTGAATCTCATAAAAAAGGAAACTTTGTTGCACCTACTCTTTTATTAAATGTGAAAAACGACATGACGGTAGCTCAAGAGGAGATTTTTGGCCCTGTTTTATCTGTTTTGACGTTTAAAGATGAAGAAGAAGTCATTGCGTATGCGAATGACATCAATTATGGTCTTGCCGGTTATGTTTGGACGAACGACATGAAAAAAGGTCTGCGTGTCGCAAACAGCGTGGAAGCAGGTATGCTTTGGCTGAATTCACAAAATGTCCGTGATCTTCGTATTCCGTTCGGGGGTTCTAAAAACTCAGGAATCGGGCGTGAAGGCGGTCATTACGCTTTTGAATTTTACACAGAAATGAAAGTGGTGCATGTTGCACTCGCTGATCATCATATTCAGCAGTTTGGTAAGAAAAAACAAAAGCTTCAAACTGAAGCCAACCACTAGGAGGGATTTCTTTGCCTGCACGCACGGGGGAACAATATATTCAAGGAATTCAGAAAGCGAAAAACAACGTATGGATTCACGGTGAAAAAGTGGATGATGTGGCTTCACACCCCGCATTCCGTAATACGGTAAGATCCATTGCCAATTTGTACGACCTCCAACACGAAAAAGCAGACAAGATGCTCTATACCTCTGAACAGACTGGTGATCAAGTAGGTCTTTCATTTATCGCACCAAAAACCGTAGAAGATCTTATCCGCCGCCGTGAAATGATATCCGAATGGGCAGGGTATACAGGCGGAATGATGGGGCGTACACCAGATTATTTAAATACAAGCGTGATGGCGTTTGGTACATCTGGAAGTTTTTTTGCACAAGATGACCCGATGTTCGCTGAAAATGCAAAAAAGTATTATGACTATTGCCGTGAAAATGACGTCAGTTTAACGCATACCCTCATTCACCCGCAAACGAACCGTTCAAAAAAGCAGTCTGAACAAAAAGATCCGTACCTTTCAGCTCGAATTGTTGAAAAGAACAAAGACGGAATTGTCATCAAGGGAGCGCGTCTCCTTGCGACTCTTGGCGGGGTGACGGATGAGATTGTTGTGTTTCCGTCCACGTTGAACAAAGCTTCAGCTGAAGATGATCCGTACGCAATGGCATTCGCTATTCCAAACAACACGGAAGGGTTAAAGTTCTTATGCCGTGAATCATTTGATACAGGAAGAAGCCAGTGGGATCACCCGCTAAGTTCACGATTTGAAGAGAGCGACGCGATCGTCGTTTTTGATAACGTACTCGTTCCCTGGGAGCGCGTCTTTGTCAGCGGAAATTCTGACATATGCAACCGCACATATGTCGAGACGAATGCGATCGTTCATATGGCACATCAAGTTATCGCGAAAAACACGGTCAAAACAGAGTTTGTCCTTGGTGTTATTTTAAATATGATGGAATCGATCGGTATCGATGTGTTTCCGCATGTTAAAGAAAAAGCGTCAGAAGTCATGCTGATCTTAGAGACGATGCGTTCACATCTTTACCGTGCTGAACACAATGCATCGATTGATAAGTATGGAAATATGACACCTGATTTTGCACCTTTGAATGCTGCACGCAACTGGTATCCGAAAATGTATCAGCGCATTGTTGAAATCGTGAGGATTTTGGGAGCTTCAGGTTTGATGGGAATTCCGACTGAAGCAGACTTTAAGGCAGATGATATCGGAGAACTTGTACACCGTTATACGCAAGGAGCAAACATTGATGGCTATGAGCGCGTTCAGCTGTTCCGTCTAGCTTGGGATATTTCAGTAAGTTCTTTTGGCGGACGTCAGGCGCTTTATGAATATTACTTCTTTGGAGATCCTGCGCGCATGTCTAATGTTTATTACGATCAATTCAATAAGGAACCTTATAAAGTGAGGGTTCAGGACTTTTTAAAACGTGTGAATTCCAGCAGTCATAATTACACGCGGGTATAGGAAGGGATGAATCAAATGGACTTTAACATTATCCGGATTGCCCGAGTCGTTATGAATGTAACAGACTTGAACGCTTCAAGAGATTTTTATGTAAATGCTTTAGGTTTTATTGAAACGGATTCTAGTTCAGAATGGATTGCTTTAAGAGGGCTGGAAGAGCATTGTCATCATAGTCTTCTATTGAAAAAAGCAGAAAAGCCAGGTGTTCACCTCGTCAGCTACAAAGTATGGGAAGACAGCCACCTCACAGCCTTAGAAGCTTTCTTTAAAGGAAAAGGTTCAAAAGCGAACTGGTATGAAGCTGATGATGCAACTGGGATCGGTAAAACATTACGCGTGGAAGATCCATCAGGCATACCGTTAGAATTTTTTGCGGAGATGAAAGGTGTTGAACGCTGCATTCAAAAGTATGATTTGTACCGTGGTGCACGTGTTCAGCGAATTGATCACATTAATTGTATGGTGCCCGATGTGGAGGCTGCCGTTTCCTTCTACACGAAGGAACTGGGCTTTCGAGTTTCGGAATATACAGCAACAGAAGATGATCGGACATGGGCGGCATGGCTGCATAGAAAACCAACCGTACATGACGTAGCATTTATGAATGGAGAAGGACCAAGATTGCATCATATCGGTTTTTGGCTTTCTGATCCGATGAGTCTTATTCATTGCTGTGACGTGATGGCGAGTATGGGATATGCGGATAACATTGAGCGTGGACCTGGCCGCCACGGGTTATCAAACGCCTTTTTCCTATATGTACGAGATCCTGATGGCAATCGAATTGAACTTTACAACGGAGATTACTTAACGAGTGATCCTGATTTCAAACCTGTAAAATGGGATATAAACGATCCTCGAAGACAAACGTTTTGGGGTCATAAAGCACCTGACAGCTGGTTTAACGAAGCAACTTCCTTTTTGGACCTGGAAAAGGGAGAACCAGTAAATCAAAAAAGCCCGACCCTCGCACAGCGCAAGCCGGACTTTGTAACGTGATTTGATTATAAATAGAAAGCTGACTCTGATGTTAATTTCGAGTCAGCTTTTTTTCATTTTATAAAGCTGCAGTCTTTTTTTTTACGATTTTCATTGTTGAAGGTATAATTGGAATACTACATTATTTATTAAGGACTGATATTTACATGTTTACTCTCATTAAGGGCGGTGAGGTATATGCACCTCATTATCTTGGTAAAAAGGATATCCTATTAGCTGCCGGGAAAATCGCCAGCATCTCAGAGCGCATAGAATGGTCTTCTTCAATAGACGTTAAAGTGATTGATGCTTCAGGAATGATTATCACGCCTGGATTTATAGACGGCCACGTTCATATCACAGGCGGAGGCGGAGAAGGCGGGTACAAAACAAGAACGCCAGAAATCTATTTAACGGACATTACGACTGCAGGGATTACAACGGTTGTTGGTGTGATTGGAACGGATGGAACTGCTCGCACTATGACTAACTTGATAGCAAAAGCAAAAGGTCTGAAAGAAGAGGGGATTTCCTGCTACGCTCACACTGGGTCCTACCAAGTCCCTGTTCGCACATTGACTGACAATATACAGACAGACATCATGATGGTTGAAGAAATCATCGGTGTCGGTGAAATAGCGATAGCGGATCATCGCTCCAGCCAGCCGACAGCGCATGAGCTTGCAAGACTTGCAGCACAAGCTCGAGTTGCTGGCATGTTATCTGGAAAAGCTGGAGTTGTGAACATTCATCTTGGTGACAGCAGAAGCATGCTGTCATTAATCGAAGAAGTGATTGAAACGACAGATCTGCCTGTTTCACAATTTTATCCTACGCACATTAACCGTAACTCTTACATTTTTGAAGCGGGGATCCAATACGCCAAGAAGGGCGGAATTGTTGATTTTACAACAAGCACGACTAAGCAATTTATTGAAGAAGGCGAAGTAAAGTCTAGTGTCGGCTTAAAACGTATGATTGACGCAGGTGTTCCTGTTGAGCAAATCACTTTCACTTCTGATGCACAAGGGAGTTTACCAGCTTTTAATGATCGTGGAGAGTTTATCGGGCTTCGCATCGGAAAAGTGAATTCTCTATATAAGGAAGTGAGAGATGCAGTTCAATCAGAGGGAATATCGCTGGAAACAGCATTACAGACCATTACTTCCAACCCAGCGAGAATCTTAAAATTGAAAAATAAAGGCCAGCTGCTTACAGGGCTCGATGCTGACCTTGTGCTTTTAAATAAAGAGAATCTTAACATCGATACAGTGATTGCACTCGGTCAAGTTATGGTTCGAGAAGGCAAGGCTATTGTAAAAGGAACCTTTGAGGAATAACGAGGACATGACAACTCCTTTTTCTATTTAAAATTAGAAAATTGTGATAAAATAAACACCATACATAATACAAAAAATGTAAGGTGGCGACCCCAATGGCGAAACAGGAAATACCAACAACGTTAAGTCCGGAATTGTTTGATTACCTGCAGGGTGAGCAGCTCGTACTGCTCGGAACGGTTGATGCAGAATCGAAGGCACCATCTGTTAATGCAATCTCGTGGGTGAAGAGTTTGTCAGAAGAAAAGATTCGTTTTACCGTTACGAACAATTCAAGGATCGTAACAAATATTAAAGAAAACCCCAATGTTGTTCTAACGGTTGTGGCACTAGAAACCGTCTATTCCATAAATGGAAAAGCGAACATTCTTGAAGACACGATGCAAGATGTTCCGTTGAAACTTTCAAAAATTGAAGTAATTATCGAGCACGTATTTGAAAGTATGTTCTGGGGCGCAAAGGTTGTTCAGGAACCTGTATACGAAAAAACCTACAATGAAAAGAAAGCAAAAGAACTCGACGAAAAAGTTTACAAAGCTTTAATGGCCTAAACTATATATCGTTTCATCGCAGAAAATCGTCTGACATCATGTGTTGCGGCGGTTTTCTTTTACTGTTTGGAAAGGAGTAAAGAAATGGCTCCATGGCGATTGTTTTTATTTGCGGGTTTGTTTTCTGTTTTAATTGGTATCCTTTATATTACGAGCTTTCTTGAAGATAAATCGAAAGGGTTTACCACCTGGGGTTATCTTCTTTTATTCTGGGGGATCGCTGTAATATTGGTCTCACTTAATCGCTTTGGTATTGCATCGTTAATAAAAGGGATAGCGGCAATCGGAATTTTTTTGCATGGCTCGGTATCTTTTTATTGGCTGCTCTTTCCGAATAGTCCTGAAACATCAGCAATAGAACATACGATTATTCTTTTTTTGATTCCACAGGTTCTTATCGCCCTTTTTTGTTTATATATTCTTGGTATTAAACTCGAAAAAAAATATGATAAAATAAATTGAAAGAACTCCTTGTTTTTCCTTTAATCGGTTTTAAATGAATGAACAATGGCAACGATGAGGGTATGAGGAAGAAATGGGTGAGCGACCGATGGACTGGAGAAACTTGCAGCAATATTTTACAGAAAAAAACATATTAAATTTACTTGAACAATATCGTGATCTTGGTTTTTTGCCAGGTATATTACTTCCAATGCTTGAGTCATTCCTGCCAATCTTGCCGTTATTCATTGTAGTAGCTGGTAATGCAGCCGCTTACGGATTTTGGCTTGGTTTTTTATATTCCTGGATCGGGGTTTGTTTAGGATCTATATTAGTATTTTTGTTAGTACGGAGATTCGGACAAAAAAAGTTTTTGGATTTTTTAAACCGACATGCAAATACAACCCGTTTGTTAAATTGGGTGGAGCGCCACGGATTTGGCATGCTATTTCTCATTTATTGTTTTCCGTTTTCACCGTCAGCACTAATAAATGTAGTCGGGGGATTGTCGCGAATAAACACACGCACGTTCCTGTTAGCTCTGACACTCGGAAAACTTGTGATGATCGCGATCGTGTCCTTTATTGGGTATGATTTTGTAGATGTGCTAAAGAGTCCTTTGAAATTAGGGCTGATTGCTTTTGGTATTTTTGTTTTATGGCTGGGTGGAAAAGTAGTGGAATCCCGATTGAAATCCTCTGAACGTCAGGCATAAACTCCAACTCTGACATTTGAATAGGCAGATAAAAAGACTTGGAAAGGCGCTGTGATAGCTGCCTATCCAAGTCTTTTTTGTTTGGCAAAAAGAAAAAGTGAGGAAGGAAAAGTAACATAGGAAATATCTCATATCATATGGCTCCAAAATCAAAAGAAAGTAAAATTCACCTACAAAAACGAGCAGCCTTCTTTATAAAGATTCTCAAAATCATAAATGGAAATAAATTGTTTGGGGTCAGTCCCCCTTCTTAACCAGGCACACAAAGATTTTTGCTGGAATATAGTTTTTAAATAAGAGAAGGGGGTGCTGGATTGATTCAGTTGAAAACAGATGAACAGATTGAAAAGATGCACCGCGCTGGCCAGCTGCTTGCTGCTTGTCATAAATCCTTGGCGAATAAGATACAAAAAGGGATTACTACGTGGGAGATTGATCAATTTGTAGACCGGTACCTGCAAAGTCATGGAGCAAGACCTGCCCAAAAGGGGTATAGGGGTTTTCCATTTGCTACATGTGCTTCCGTAAACAATGTTGTCTGTCATGGTTTTCCCAATACAACACCGCTGCAGGATGGTGATATTGTTACGATTGACTTTGTCGTTGACCTAGATGGCTGGCTTGCTGATTCTGCATGGTCTTATGGAGTAGGACGCATATCTCCCGATGCAGAAAAGTTAATGAATACAACAAGAAAAGCTCTTTATAAAGGAATTGAAAAAGCACAAATCGGCAATCGCATTGGTGATATTGGATATGCAATCCAATCGTATGCTGAAAAAAAGGGATACTCTATCGTTAGAGAATTTATCGGACATGGAATCGGGCAGGCGATACATGAAGAACCTCAAGTACACCATGTTGGTGAACGGAATACAGGTGTGAAGCTGAAAGAAGGTATGGTTATTACAATCGAACCAATCTTAAATCAAGGACTTCCCTTTTTATCAATGGCTAGTGATGGCTGGGCAGCATTAACGTTTGACGGAAGTCTATCGGCTCAATATGAGCATACGGTTGCTATTACAAAAGATGGACCCATTATTTTAACGGAACAGGCTTAAATATCAACTAGCCGCATAACTTTAAATAAGGGATGCGGAATTTTTTTTATCCTATTTTTTATTTTTTTAAAGTTACTTGACATAAATAAGCAACATATCGTAATATACTAACATAAAGTAAGTTAAGTAATAAAAAATAAAAAAAGAAAGTGGGAATTATTTTATGTTATCTTTAGGATTACTAATTATTCGTCTTGTTGTCGGTTTGGCCCTTATTGGCCATGGCGCACAAAAATTGTTTGGCTGGTTCGGAGGCTACGGCTTAAAAGGAACAGGCGGCTGGATGGAATCAATCGGTATCAAGCCAGGTTATACAATGGCATTGTTAGCTGGGTTAGCGGAATTTTTCGGAGGCTTGTTGTTTGCTTCAGGCTTATTTACAACGGTAGGAGCCATTTTAATCGCTGCAACAATGGTAGTAGCGATCTACAAAGTACACTTGCAGAACGGCTTTTGGGTAACGGCGAATGGATATGAATTTAACCTCGTTCTAATCGCAGTTGTAATTGGTGTTGCATTAATTGGCGCAGGTAATTATTCACTTGATCATTACTGGTTTTAATAAAGTACAAAGCGAATAGAAAAGCAAAAACCATCTTAATCTTCCTATTAAGATGGTTTTTTCTATGAAAAAAAACGAAAAATAAGGGTATTAATCTATTCACAATCATAGTCACATATAAAAAAATCACTTATAATGAATAGGTATTTTGTAAGGGAGGTGACGTTCCTTGTTTAAAGAAATGTCAGAAAACGAGATCTTATTATATGTCATAAAAAACTTAAAAGAGCTTCGAAAAAAAGAATTTCAGTTGTTAATGGACGAACTTCATCCTTATGATATTGCTATCGTTTATAAAAATCTGCCGGAGAAACACAGGCATAAATTTGTCACTTTCTTAACAACAAGACAGATTGCATCGTTGATTCAAGAATTAGACAGTGACCTGCAGATGGAGATCCTGCATAAATTAGGCATTGAACGTTCATCTCATATTATGAACTTGATGGAAAATGATGACCTTGCCGATTTGCTGGCAAATCTTGATGTAAACGAACTTCAAGATTTCTTAGGTTCAATGAAGGCTGACGAATCCAAAAGTGTTCAAAGTTTGATGCAGTTTGACTCAGATACTGCCGGTGGGATCATGACGAATCGATTTGTATGGATTCCTCAAATATTTACCGTTCGTGATGCGGTTGAAAAACTGAAGACGTTTGCCGGATTTGCAGAAAACATTTATTACCTATATGTCATTAATGATGAAAAAAAGCTGGTTGGGGTTGTCTCTTATAGAGACCTTTTATTAGCTGAAATGGATGAAAAAATTGAAGAAATCATGTACAGCAGGGTTATTGCCGTCCCTGCGGATATGGACCAGGAAGAAGTTGCGCGTACAATTGAGCGTTATGACTTTATCGCGGTTCCGGTACTTGACGAGCAAGAACGTTTAATCGGTATTGTAACGGTAGATGATGTCCTGGATGTTTTGATTGAAGAGGCGAACGAGGACATTGAAAAATTATCAGCAACAGGTAAATCCATCGACTTTCAAACGAGTGCAATCGTTGCATCCTATAGAAGATTGCCATGGCTTATTTTATTACTTTTTATCGGAATATTATCTGGAAGCATTATCAGCAACTTTGAAAGTACTATACACCGGGTAGTTGCACTCACATACTTTATGCCAATGATTGCAGGTATGACAGGAAATACTGGAACCCAATCGCTTGCGGTCGTTGTTCGTGGGCTCGTATCAAACGATATCGACCGTGCGACCATCATTAAATTGATTCTTCGGGAATTTGGTGTTGGGTTTATCATTGGTATAACGTGTGGTATTTTAATCGCTCTTGTTGCTTATTTGTGGAAAGGAAACCTCATACTAGGTATAGTTGTGGGCAGCTCCTTATTCTTCACATTAATTATAGGCACATTAGCAGGAACGTTGATTCCTTTACTGTTATACCGCTTCAAAGTCGATCCGGCAGTAGCTTCCGGACCGCTCATTACAACCTTAAATGATATTTTTTCTTTGCTTGTATATTTTGGTACAGCAACAATGTTCTTATCTCATCTTTTATGACCCATTATTGTTTAAAAGTAATGTGTTTCCGAAATTGGTTAAAGGCAGGTGCCTTTTGTCAATTTCGGTTTTTTTACGCATCTAAAACCCACATTTTGGATTGAAATTGTTGGTTTTATCCTATGTTATAATAAATTAACAGAATTTTTTAAAAGAGGTGAACGTTGTGGGACTTAATCGCGAAGCGGCAGCAATCCGTTTTATTTCGTCAATTATTGCAGCAGGACTAATAACTTGGCTCTTTAGTTCTTTTTTCTTAAAGCCAGTCCCAGACCTCTTTATTTTTTCGGCACTTTTATTAATGCTGCTGATCACCGAATATTTTCCCATTCCAGTTTGGAAAGGATTTAGTTCTTTAAGTTTTCCTCTTGTTTATACATTTGAGCTTTTGTATGGCTGGGGAATGGCAATTTTTATTTTTGGTGCTGTAGTTTTAGCCGTTAATGCCCTAAACAAGCGGCCGCTGCGAGTTGTTTTTTTTACTCCCGCACAGCTCGTTATCAGTTTCTTTGTGGCGATCCATGTAACACAATTTGTTATGGAAACGTTTGCTAACGAGTTAGCACCTTTGTGGCACGCAGAATTACACATGATTCTGATTGCTCTGCTATATTACCTATTTAATAATCTCATCATAGATGTTTTATTATGGATCAGACCGGCACCATATCCGCTTCAAGTTTGGAAGACAAAGGCCATATCCGAATCAATTGTAACTTTGTTTTCGATTCTGTACGTAACCTTAATGGTCACGTTGGGCAACCAAAATCGAGGTGTCGTTGATGTTTTCTCCTTTGTTTTTTTCTTTTCTCCATTAGTTGCCATTGCATTGATCTCATCGTTCATTGCCAGATTGCAGCAGGAGAGGAACCGGTTCAAGGCACTGTATGATATTAGCACAAATTTTAACGAACACCTTCCCTCTAAAGACTGGCTGGAAAAAGTAGAGCTGCCTTTCTTAGAGTTTTTGGGAACCGATGCCGTACTGCTGTTTTTAAATGACGGTCAAACGTGGAGAATGATTTATGAAAACGGAGAAGTATTGCCCGGTTACCAATTAACGGAAGCCATGATTAAGAGATTTGAAAAGGATAAGGTTCAGCATTTATTTAATCAAAAAATGTCAGATAATGAGTGGGCTTTTATTTTCTTTCAACCAAGCATCAAATCAGTGATGGTATCGCCTTTAATAACGGAAGATGAAGTGACGGGTGTTCTCATTACGGGGAGAACGAGGACAAATTCTTTTAGAAGTATTGATTCACAATCGATGGCAACCCTTGTTAACCAGCTGACAGTTGTGTGGAAAACAAAATTGTTAATCTCAGAAAGAGAAAAGCGGGTATTATTAGAAGAAAGAAACCGCATTGCCCGTGAAATTCATGATGGAATTGCACAAACATTAGCAGGTTCAGTCATGCAGCTTGAAACTGCAGAACGTCTCTTCACAACAAAACCCGATCGAACAAAAGATTTAGTAGCAACCAGCACAGAAAAGCTGCGCGGGAGTTTAAAAGAACTCAGAGAATCGATTTACGCATTAAGACCATATCCTACTGAACGAGTTGGACTTCTTCAAGCGATTCAAGCTAAAATTAATGGTGTAGAAGAGGAAAATCATACTTTTCAGATTCGTTTTCAAGTCCGAGGAGAAAGCAATCAGCTCAGTACGATGGTCGAGAAAGTAATCTTTGATATATTTCAAGAAAGTCTTCAAAACACAATTAAACATGCAGAAGCCAGCAAAGTTGATATACTTTTAAGTTATTCAAATGAACAAGTACTCTTTAAAATAAAAGATGATGGAATAGGTTTCTCATTATATGAAAGTATGATGAAAGCTAAAAATGAACCGCACTATGGAATTTTGAACATGAATGAACTTGCAGAGAGTTTAGGAGCAGCACTTCATATTAAATCAGCTAAAGGAAAAGGAACAGAAATCAGGTTGCAAATACCAAACCTAGAACCAAAGGAGGCGCATTCAGTTGATTAATATTTTACTTGTAGACGACCACGCTATTTTAAGAGATGGATTAAAAAACATCATATCATTTGAAGAGGATATGCATGTAGTAGGTGAAGCGACTTCTGGAGAAGAGGCACTAGTCTTGTCAGAGCAACTGTCCCCAGATGTGATCATCATGGATATCAATCTGCCTGGTATTAACGGAGTCGAGACGACATCCATTATTAAAGCGAAAAAACCTAACGCGAGGATTTTAGTTTTAACGATGTATACACATGATGAGTATTTGCTAGCTTCATTGAAGGCAGGAGCAGATGGATATTTACTAAAAGATGCCCCATCTGAACATGTTGTCGACGCAATTAAAGCGGTATATCGCGGAGAATCAATGATTACACCCCGTATGACAAAGAAGCTTGTCAATATTCACTTGCAGCAGACACAGGTGAAAAGGGAAGATTCAAACCTTACTGAACGTGAGCAAGAGGTCCTGATCGGCCTCGTTGAAGGATTGAGCAATAAAGAGATCGCAGAAAAACTTTTCATAAGTGATAAAACGGTTAAGATCCATGTAAGTAAAATCTTTAAAAAACTAGAAGTGAAAAGCCGTTCTCAAGCTGTAATCTATGCGGTTCAGAATCAGCTTGTATCCATGTAAATCCTTTAAAGCACTCTTTTGAGTGTTTTTTTTTTGGCAGGATTCTTTTAATAAGGCTGTTTTCGTATTGCTTTTTTACAAATTACCTATAAAATAGATAAAAACATAGGGTGGGAGAATCTGGATGATGATTATAAAAACAGATCAAACTTGGCACGAAAAGGTGATGGAATATCTTAGTGACGAACCAGCATTAAACCTTTTTATCCTCTCTGATATCGAAAATTTTGGGTACGAAACAGACTTTCAAGATATATGGGCGGATGTGGATGAAGAGGGAAATATTCAAGGAATTCTTTTGCGTTATTTAGGCAACTATCTTCCATATGCGAAAGGGACAATTAATGCTGAAGCATTTTCAGTGATTATCAACAGTGATACTGATTATGAGATGCTTTCCGGCAAAAAGGAAATTACAGAACAGTTTTTTCCATATGTTCATTTTGAACGTACAAAGGAAACGTATTTTGCTGAATTGAAGGACGATCGTTTATTAAATAAGCAAACAAACAGAGAAAAAATTCAAATAGCAGAGCTTGGAGATGTTGATAAACTGATGCATCTTAAAAGCATGATTAAAGAATTCCAAATTGGTCCAACTGCTCGACAAAGTTTAGAACAATCGATTACGACGAAGACAGGAAGAACTTACTTCATGATAGAAGGAGAAAACATTGTTTCTTGTGCATCAACGACTGCAGAAAACTCATTGTCCGCTATGATCGTAGGGGTTTGTTCACATCCTGAAAAAAGAAACCAAGGACTTGCATCAATATGTATGAATGCATTATGCCTGGATGTGCTTGCAGAAGGAAAAACGCTTTGCTTGTTCTATGATAATCCGAAGGCAGGCTCAATCTATAAAAGATTAGGATTCAAAGATATCGGTTTTTGGAGCATGAACTATCCTTCACGGATAAGGAAAGAAGAACCAGTGGATAATGCAGTCCAAAATCATTCTTAATTGTGATTTTCTTTTAGTTTCATAAATTTGGTATCATAATGAAAATTTAAAAAGGAACAAATTGGTGAAAAATTATGGTTTGTGGTCAATTATTTTGGTGGTTGTAGGTTTGTTTTTATCTATTGAGCCATTTTCTCCACTTAATTTACCGATAATCACTAATTGGTATGGGGTATTAATAGGTGCAATTATTTATATAATAGGATTTGTATTGTCAATCGCAGCAATTGTTAAGAAAGAAAAAGGCGTCATTAAATATATATCACTTGTTTCATTTGTGCTTGCAATATATTTCATAGTGACCTTATTCAACTTTATTGGAACGGTATAGTAATACTACTCTTTTCTCATAATCTCGCGGGTTTTTTATAAACTTGCGAACAGATCAAAAATGACAAAAAGGATAATCCTTGAGCTAGGTAAGTTAGGAAGGTGCTATTTTCTTAATGATTGCTGCTTTTGGAACGAATTAATCTTTTTCATCATTGGCAAGTTGATTGGAGTGGAAGGTGCGAGACTCCTGCAGGACAGGTGGGCAGGAGAGACACTTAAAAGTGAAACGTACGAATGTGGCTCACCGCCTGCCCTGCGGAAAGCGAGCATCCTGCAACGGAGATCAACTACTTATTAGAACAACAAAGTATGCGAAAACAGTCTAGGAAAAAGAGGCATGAACTCAAACGTTTTACACGTTTGAGTCAGCCTCTTCTTTGTTTTTCTTATGCAGTTTCTGATTTCGATGCTGCTTCTGTTTTTTCATGATTAGACGTTCTTAGCGGTATTTCTTGCAGGAAGAAGAAAGTAATAACTAAACCTAATCCAATAACAACGGCTCCAGTCAGGAATACCCCGTTTAGTGCATGACTTAAAGATTCCCGTAATATCCCTAGCACTTTTTTAAGGAACATGACGGACTCAGGCGGTAAGCTGCTGAATTTCTTCATGACTGCTCCTTGATTTAACAATACTTGCGGGTTAGCAAGTTCGTGAATTTTTCCCGTCATGCTTTTTGGAAAGTTAGGAGTAGCCGCAATCAATTTTTGTAATTTTTCATTAAAACGATCAGCAAGCTGGTTATTCATTACGCTACCCATAATGGATACGCCAATCGTCCCGCCAAGCTGTCTGAACAACTGAACAGAAGAAGTAGCAACACCTAAATATTTATGTTCCGTAGCATTTTGAACGGTAAGTGTAAAAATCGGGAACGCAATACCTAGACCAGCACCAACTAAAATCATATTCAAGATCGCTGTCATGTTTGTTGTTTCAGTGTCCATAAAGTGCATGCTTGACATACCGCATACCATAATAAAGAGTCCGAGCATTGCTAACTTTTTATACTTGCCTGTCTTCGTTACAATCTGGCCGGAAATGGTACTTCCGGCAACCATGGATAACGTCAGAGGCATCATAACAAAGCCTGATTTCGTTGCTGATGTACCCATAACTCCCTGGATAAAAAACGGCATATACATGATGGAGCCGAACATACCTGCTCCTAAAAAGAATCCAATGATATTAGAGACCGTAAACACCCTATTGTTAAACATTTCTAATGGAAGTACAGGACTTGATACGCGCTTTTCGGTAAAAATAAATAGAAAGA
Organism: Fictibacillus barbaricus; assembly: GCF_031457135.1. Taxonomy (GTDB): domain Bacteria; phylum Bacillota; class Bacilli; order Bacillales; family Fictibacillaceae; genus Fictibacillus; species Fictibacillus barbaricus_A. Next base: position 810,246 of record NZ_JAVDWA010000001.1, read on the forward strand.
ATGCTACAATCGCTACTGCGAATAGACCGATGATTTGTGGTGATACCCAGTCATATTGGTTTCCTGCCCAAGTAAAGGAAAGCAGAAGAGGTACCATTGTTATTGTAAGGAATATAGAACCAGCATAATCGATTGATTCTTTTTTCTTGCGGTCTACCGATGGGAATAAGAAATAGATGGCTGCAAATGCAACTAAACCAAACGGCAGGAAAATCCAGAAGACCCAGTGCCAATGGAAGTGATCGACGATATATCCGCCAAGTGTGGGACCGAATACACTCGCTAATCCGAACACACTGCTCATGATTCCTTGCCATTTACCACGTTCACGGGGAGGAAATAAATCCCCCACCGCTGTAAATGCTGTCGACATGATCATACCGCCGCCAAATCCTTGTATACCACGGCATAAAATGAGTTGAATAATACTATGAGATACACCGCAAAGTAGTGATCCTACAGAAAAAACGGCAATCCCTAGAAGAATAAAAGGCTTGCGCCCGTAAATATCGGAAAGCTTACCTACTAAAATGGCGGTAACACTGGATGCTAGCATAAAAATCGTGAAGATCCAGCTGTAGTACTCGATACCACCAATATCTGCAATAATCCTCGGCAGCGACGTCCCTACAATCGTCTGGTTTAATGCTGCAAACAGCATTGCTGCCATAATGGAAATCATAATAATAACTTTACGTCTCATTTCGAGATGTTCCATATTTTTGTTGCCCCCCTATTCATATAGTAAATAATTCACAAAGTGAAGTACCTTCCAAAAATAAAACTGCCGCAATTAATCCAGCAGTTTTGTGAAAAATCTTATCATAGTCTTCATTTCTTCATCTGATAGGTGATTGAATTTGTTTCCAAAATATTCGTTTTTGATTTCGTCCATCTCACCAGCAATTTTTCTTCCTTCATCTGTAATTTCCAAGTAGACGATTCTACGGTCTGAATCAGATCGTACACGTCGAATGTATCCTTTTTTTACAAGCCGGTCAGTCACGGCTGTAATGTGGCTGGAAGAAACTTTAAGTTCATTAGCTATTTCGGAAGCCATTAGTGGACTGTGATTACTCAGTGTTTGCAAAACAGCAAATTCATTACTTGGAATATAATCCGTGTAGAGTTCGTTAAGTCCTTTTCGCAGCGTTCTAAAAAGCCTGCGTATGCTCATCTCAAGCTCATGTTCAATCTCTTTGCGTCCCTGTTCAACATTTTTCATATAAACACCCTTGTTTTTTGTTTCTTCTAATAGTATATGATAGTTTATAGATAAAAAGAAAGTAAATAGTTTAAGGGGAAAAAATGATGAAAAATTCAACTTTGTTTTTGTTGCTTTTAGGTTTTGGTTTTTTAGTCGGAATTGCTTACTGGGTGTGGGCAATCGTTACACAATCACCACCTGGAGGCGGGATGTAGAAAGGAAGATGTTTTCCTTGAAGCAAGCGAAAAGAAATAGGCACACATTACTAGAAATATTTTTTACAGCTTTACGATTGGGTCTGACATCATTTGGAGGTCCGATCGCACATTTAGGTTATTTTAGGGATGAGTATGTCCAAAAAAGAAAATGGCTGGATGATCGTACATATGCAGACTTAGTAGCTCTGTGTCAGTTCCTGCCAGGACCGGCGAGCAGTCAGGTCGGTATTGGTATCGGAGCGATGCGAGGCGGTCTTCTAGGCGGCTTTTTTGCATGGCTCGGCTTCACGATGCCATCTGTTATTGCACTTATATTATTTGCTTATTTTTTAAAGGGAACCTCGTATGATTTGGATGGTTTGATTCATGCGCTAAAAATCGTTGCGGTAGCAGTAGTTGCTCAAGCGCTGGTTGGAATGGGAAAAAATCTGGCGAACACGAACAGCAAAGCCGGACTTGCTGTACTTGCAGCGGCAGCCGTTCTTTTAATGCCATCGGCAATCGCCCAGCTTGGAGTTATTCTAATAGCTGCAATGATTGGTTATTTTTTATATCGTGAAAGTAGTAATGATTATAATCATGAACACTCTGAACCAAATGTTAAAAGAGGAAGAGGCTGGGTTTGGTTAGTGCTGTTTTCAGGGGTACTCGCCATTTTGCCTTTTCTTCGGTCACAGTTTTTCGGAATTGAAATCGCGATGATGGATACGTTTTACAGAGTAGGGTCATTGGTGTTTGGCGGAGGTCATGTTGTGCTTCCAATGTTAGAAAGAGAAGTCGTGCCTTCACACTGGGTGAGCAGTTCGGAATTTTTTGCCGGATACGGAGCAGCACAAGCAGTTCCGGGTCCTCTTTTTACGTTTGCTGCATACCTGGGGACGATGACAGCTGGAATTAGCGGCGGAATAATAGCAGTAATTGCAATTTTCCTGCCCTCCTTTTTACTAGTGTATGGAGCACTTCCATATTGGAATTCGTTTCGAAACAATGTAAAATTCTCCGCAGCTTTAACAGGCGTGAACGCTGCCGTAGTAGGATTGCTTCTTGCGGCATTTTACGATCCTCTATGGACGAGCACGATAAAAGCACCTTTAGATTTTGTTTTATCTGCTATTGCGTTTACAGCACTCGTAATCTGGAAACTGCCGCCTTGGATGATTGTAGCTGCAGCAGTTATAGGCGGTATAATTACATCATTTATTTCATAAAAAAAGAGCCTTTTCGATGGCTCTTTTTTCATTTCTTCAGCTACTTATAGATGAAAGCAAAAAAATATTAGGAGCTGATGAAATGGAAGGAAAATATCCGATCACCTATCAATACATAAAAAAGGAGCTGCAGCAGCGGCCAGGGGGTAATAGAGTTCCACGCTATGCTGTTGCACATGATACAGGTAACCCGGATTCTACAGCACAACAAAATTACCATTATTTCAACAGTAGACAACTTGAAGCATCCGCACATGTTTTTATTGATGATAAACAGATACTAGTCATCATTCCCCTGGAAGAAAAAGCATGGCATGTGAGGTCAAACGTATCGGATGCAAATGAGTGGGCAGTGGGAGTTGAGTTATGTTACGGTCCGTCGATTCACTTTACGGAGGCATACAATCGTTATGTCTGGTTCTTTGCTTTTTTGTGTGAAAAGTATGGCTGGGATCCTGAAACTCATATAAAAGGACACTTTCAGCTGGATCCAAAACGCAGAACGGATCCGCTCAATAGCATGCATCAATATGATAAATCATTTCCCTTTTTTCTCGAGGATGTAAAATATGAATTGAAAAAAATGGTTGTTCAAGATGAAGCGTTTAAAGATACTGTTGTGGCATCCAATACTCTTTATAAAGTTCAAATCGGTGCTTTTTCGTCGAGAGAGAACGCTCAAAAACTGGCATCTAAAGCAAAAGCGGCAGGGTTTGCAGTCCTTATTGATCATTCATAAGTTTGTGGCTGCTCTTTTTTCCACGCATAATAAACAAGGCCGATTCCTGCAACTACAAATAATGGCTCAAGGATATTTGCTTCCGGACCACTAGTAATCCGATGCAGCTTAAATACCCAATGAAATAAAATATTGTCTACTGTTAAAAATAATCCGATAGCAGCCAAGAACCCGTGAAAAAACGAGGCGTCATACCGTTTGTAGATTAACATTAATAAAATGATTAATATAGCAACGCCAATAGAAACTGCGCCAATTCTTTCTGCAGCGGTTTCAGCTTTTAATTCAAATGCAAAAGCATAAGTCGACCAATGAGACATTGCGAAAAGTCCAAAAATAAAGCCTAGCCAAATTTTCATATGTATTCCCCTGTGTTCAGATTTTCGACAAATTTCTTGTTTATCTCATTAAAATGTTTATCTCATGTATAATAATGGTATATAGATAGGAGCTATGCAATACTTTTATATATTTTTAGGGGGATCATATAGAGATGGAAGGTCATTTGCAGCTGTTAGGGAAAAAAATCGTAGAACATAAATACGATTTGGCAAGAAAAATTGATGAAGTAAGAATCCAGCATGGTCAAAATCCACCGGAGCTTACAGAACAAGTGCTTCAATTACGTGGAGAACTTTTTTCTTATTTTGGAGAAGCATTATATGAAAATTTAAAAGAAGTCGAAAAAGGATTCATCGAATGGGGAAAAAGGAATGGAGAACTTGCTGTGCAGTATGAAGTTCCTCTTGATCTGGCATTGTACAGTACTCGCTTTTACAGAATTGTATTATGGGATTTTATTCGAGACGAAATAAAAAAACAGACGTCTTCTGCAGAAACGGTGTTAAAAGCTGCCTCCATTATAGATCCGCTTCTGGATGAAGCCGTTCATGCATTTAGTGTTGCCTATGTTGAAAACAACAATAAAGTATTGGGCCTTGCTCGTGAGGCAATCGAAGAATTATCGGTACCTGTTGTCCGGCTTACACGATCTATCGCAGTACTTCCGCTTGTTGGTACAATTGATACTCATCGTTCAAAGCTAATTATGGAAACCGCGTTGGAAAGATGCACCGAGTTGCAGGTAGAACATCTTTTTATCGACTTATCAGGGGTTCCGGTTATTGATACGATGGTTGCACACAATTTATTTAAAGTAATCAACTCCTTAAAATTATTAGGTGTTGAAGTGACATTAAGCGGTATGCGTCCTGAACTTGCTCAAACAGTAGTTTCGTTGGGAATCAGCTTTGAGGGCATCTCTATTGCGGGAAATTTGTATCAGCAGCTTGAAGCGATGGGCTTTGAATCAACATCCAAATAACTTAAAGGTACCTGTCCAAATAAAGGGCAGGTATTTTTTTCTAGTGTTAAAAGAACACCTGTTCGTATATACTAAAAAAAAGGAGGTCTCTAACATGACAAGTATGTTTATGAGATGCATCCAAGAAAGGGCGCCAATCGAGGTAATCTACCTTTCTAAAAGCGGTGCAATCACACAGCGGCTTATCACGCCTTATGCTTGTGACGGTAAGCTTGTTACGGCTTTCTGCTCTGAGCGGAAACAAATAAGAACATTTGAAATCAGCAATATTTTATCTTTTGAATTTAAATTTTTGCCTTCTTAAGAGGGGGATTCATCATGCAGTATGGTAATGAAGAGGAACGTTCGCTCATTGATAAATTTGTTATGTATCCGATTTTATTAACGGTTTTCCACCGTGATCTGCAAGTTGTGAATCGTTCTCCTTTTAAGTTAAAGCAGCCTTACATTGCTTTGCTGGAGCAAATTATGAACCAGATCAGCAAAGACTTGTACGATGTTCGCGTCGAACTAAGAAAAAGAAAAATCAAGGTGATGGATGGCCAAAAAGACAACGATGTTACCGAATATGAGATATTCATCAGAGGCTATCGTGAAATTATGAGATTTCCGAATGTCCATTTAAAAAATAAAGCTGAAACCCTCATGATGTCTTATCTTCGCGGGGCTTCACAGTAAAAATTTCTTTCCTGCAAATCGGTTTCCTTTTTATCTGGTTGTGTATACAATGAACGTATTGCTAGATGCTATATCTCAAGGTATATCACCGAAAAAGAGGAAATGTATGGAACACTTTATCCAGCTTACAAGACAGTTAAATAGAGAAATAATAATCGAAACCCCCAGTCCGTTTGATCCGGTATGTCCGATAAACACTCCTCATCCTTGGAAATTAATCGGCTGCGGAAATTATGCTGCTGTATTCCTTCACCCAGACTTTCCAGGTCATGTCGTTAAAGTTTACGGAAGAGAAGCCGATGGCCTTATTCAAGAAAAAAAGGTATATGAAAGACTGGGGGAACATCCCGGCTATTCCGTTTGCTACTATACAGAGGACAGATTCCTCATATTAAAAAGAATTGAAGGGATCACTCTTTATGATTGTGTTCATAAAGGAGTTAAAATTCCGGAAAAAGTTATTTATGACATTGATGAAGCTCTGGATTACGCTAAGAAAAAGGGGCTATATCCCGTCGATGTTCATGGGAAGAATGTCATGATCAGTAAGGGCAGAGGAGTCATTGTGGATGTATCTGACTTTTATAAACAGGTAGAGTGCAGAAAATGGACGGATCTAAGGAAAGCTTATTTCAAATTTTACAAAAAAACACTATACCGTTTTCCTTTACGTATTCCATATTTTGTTTTAAATCTAGTTCGAATAGGGTATAGGTATTATCGTAAGCTTAAATATAATTTTAAAAACGAATGAGGAATAGTTAATATTACCTATAAATAATATTGGCGTAATTTTCCTTTATAGGATATAATAACTATAAATTTAAAAACCTTTGTTATAAGGGCAAACCAGTTGAAAGGCTGGGACGCAAAGCTATGGGCCTAAAGTGTGTGTGTGCATACAATGGCAGCCGGTTGCCAAAGGGGAACGGATAAGCCATTTCCCTTTCAATTTTTGGGGAAATGGCTTTTAGTATGTAAATTTTTGGAGATTTGAGGGTTGCTAATATGGAAGAAACCCAACTAGACCTGCGCACACTCAAAAAAGATTTGTATAAAAGATTCATTAGATCCATCCCGTCCATGATAGACACGCATAAAAAAGAACTGCGTTTATATGAGGACTTTAGTATTTTTCTAAGTGGTTTTGTTGAACAATATGAAAAAGTGCTGGAAAAATTTCTTCGTGGAATCGTACATGCTGTGTTTTTAAATGAAGATCGTTTTCAAGACTTCTTAAAACACGCCGAGGAAAAGGCTTTTCGATCTGGCATACACTTTTTAAAACATCAGCGTATTCCACATCGTGCTCTCGCTTGTTTTTCAACAAGTATAAGAGACGCAGTACTTCAAGAGATGAAAATAGTCACAAGAGATGAAGAGGTCATTATTCAGCTGGTAATGCTCGATCGCTGGAACCATGCAGCGCATCGTTCAATTACAGGGTTTTTAAGCGGATTTTCTTCACAGCAATTTAAAGATTTAAAAGAGATAAGTATTAGAGATCCTTTAACGAATCTATACAATCGCCGTTATTTTTATGATTGCCTGGAAAGTGAAATAAAAAATGCCCAAAAAATGAATGTTCCGATCACGCTTGTTATGTTTGATATTAATCACTTTAAACAAATAAACGATGAATACGGTCATCATGCAGGTGATGAACTTTTGCAGCAAATTGCCGAATTGGCTAAACGATTAAAACTCTCATCCGGGTTTAGATTTGGAGGCGATGAGTTTGTATTCTTATTGCCTGGTTTAAACGAAGAAGAAGCGTATCACCTCGTTGAAAAAATGGAGAGCCAGCTCATGAATTGGAATAAGGCGATATCGCTCGCATATGGTGCAATCGAGCTTTTAAGTGATGCTTATGAGAATATCGATTATTACCTTCAATTAGCTGATGAACGAATGTATAGCAATAAACGAGAAATTAAGACATAATTCCTGTGCCGATTGAACCATTTTACTGATATGTAAGGAAAAGTCTTATCAGGGAAGTATGCCCATATGCTATAATTTCTAGAATTAGGAACATAAATATGAAAGAAGATGGCAGCAATGAAAGACTTATTTGTAATAACGGATCATCGTTCAGAGACCATTTCGTCACTATTAAGATGGTTTTTTGTAATCGTTTGTGTACCTTTATTCTATTACAATCCAGTTGCAAACATATTGAACTTTAATAAAGAGTCATTTCCTTTGCTTTTAACGATCGGAATTGCTTATATGACAGCAACACAAGTTGTTCTTTGGCGTTTTCATGAGAAATCCTATTATTATCGAATATTTACGCGTGGAGGCATTGTTTTTGATTTTATTGTTTACACGTGGCTTCTGCTGCTTACAGGCAACTCAGAAAGTCCGTTCATTCCTGTAGGATATTTGATTGTCATCCATGCAGCGATTTACTGGAGGCTAAAAGGTTCTATCGTTTTAGCTGCTGCAATATTTACAGAATTTGTTGCGTTATTTTTATATGATGCGGGATATGAAGAGACGACGACATTATTTAACTTCTTTGTAAACAGTACATTTTTGTGGCTGATTGCTTTATATGGCGGAGTACTTGCCTCAAAGGAAAGGCAGAACTATTTTGAGAAAAACATGTACCAGCTGCAATCTGTTCAGGATTATTTAACGGGTCTTTTCAATCATCGTAAATTTCAAGAGGATGTATTAGAGAAGACAAAAGAAGAATCCCCCTTTGTACTGGTGTTTTGTGACATTGATCATTTTAAAAAAGTGAACGATGCTCATGGACATGTTGTTGGTGATGAAGTGCTAAAGCTAGTTTCCTCGGTTTTTACACGGTATTTACCGATGAAAGACGGGACTGCATACCGCTATGGGGGAGAAGAGTTCGCTTGGATCATACATACAGATAAAGAAACCACCGTTAAAAGAATTATTGACCAAGTGAATGACCATTTAAAAAAATACCCTTACCGATTACATCATGGCGTTCTGCCTGTAACATTAAGCTATGGAATTGCGGTCTATCATCCTGGTGAAAAGCCAGCAAGTCTTATAAAAAGAGCGGATGCACTTCTTTACGAGGCGAAAACAGCCGGAAGAAATACATACAGGGCAGATCATAATAAGGAAATCAGCTGAAATAGAGGCTGGTTTTCTTTTTTTATTAGTCTCTATTTCTGAAAGATTGTTGCAATTAAGTGGGTTTTAAGAAATTCTTCATGGAAAAGTTAATTGGAGCCGAAAGGGCGAGACTCCTGCCCTGTGGAAATCGAACAGCCTGTAACGGAAATCGACTACCTCCAAAACAACACTGAATACCATAAACCCTAAAGAAAAGAGACGAAACAATATTAAATCGAGCATTTTATTAAGAGATATCCTGTAAATACCAGCTTGATTCACTTGTTTTTGAGAATGCTAACCTTTGTTCTCATAGGAGATTATGAGATAATAAGAATAGAAATTGTGTACGGAACAGGGGATGAAAATATGAATTTGCAATTTATTTTGGGACGATCCGGCAGCGGAAAGTCCCACTCTGTCTTTCAGGACATTCAACAAAAACTAGCAGAGGATCCAACTGGAAGTCCCATTATCTATCTAGTACCAGATCAAATGACATTTCAGTCAGAATACAAACTTGCAAGTACACCTGGTTTGAACGGGATGATGAGAGCGCAAGTCTACAGTTTCTCAAGGCTTGCATGGCGCGTTCTCGGTGAAACGGGAGGCATGACGCGGCTCCACATTACAAGTTCTGGGGTACGTATGATGCTCAGAAAGATTATCGAGAACAAAAAAGAAGAACTTAAGATTTTCAAAAAAGCATCAGAGCAGAACGGCTTTTATGAATTACTTGAAGTGATGATGACAGAACTGAAGCGATATTGTGTATCTTCAGAACATTTATCATATAATGCGGAAACGCTCTTGAGCCTCGGGCAAAAAGCAAATAACAAAAAAGTACTGATGGATAAACTATCTGATTTAAGTGTGATATCAGGTGCATTAGAGAAAGCGTTAGCTGGAAAATATCTAGATTCAGAAGATTACTTGAGACTGCTGCAGGAAAAAACAGCTTTTTCTGATATGGTCAAGAACTGTGAAATTTACATAGACGGTTTTCATTCGTTTACTCCTCAGGAGCTAGAAGTAACAGCAGCATTGATGAAGCATGCGAAAAAAGTAACGATCGCACTTACGACAGATCCGTCCCAAGAAAATGGTTCTGATCCCCATGAGTTAGATCTGTTTTATATGACGAAAAGAACGGCACAACTATTAACACAAAAAGCACAAGAGCTTGGTGTGGAACTGTTGGAGCCCATTTTACGCTATGAAACTCCTAAATTCCGTTCGCAGTCAATTTCACATATTGAAAAACATTATGATACAAGACCAGCCATTTCCATTGAAGAAACAGATGGAATACACGTTGGAGCTGGGGTTAATTTAAGATCTGAAGTAGAAGGAGCTGCACGAAAAATTATTGAACTCGTGCGTGATCAAGGTTACAGATATAGGGATATCGCTGTAACTGTCCGTCACTCGGGCAGTTATCAGCCATTGATCGAAACGGTTTTTGCTGATTATGATATTCCTGTGTTTTTAGATCAAAAAAAATCGATGCTTCATCACCCTCTCATTGAACTAATTCGTTCTTCTTTAGATATTGTTTTGAAAAATTGGAGATACGAAGCTGTTTTCCGTGCGGTAAAAACAGAATTGCTCTACCCAGCAGATGAGATCAGTAAAACGACATCTGAGATAAGACGGGGAATGGACGAGCTTGAAAATTACGTACTTGCACTCGGTATACAAGGAAATAGGTGGATCGACTCTAAGCCGTGGAAGTATAAAAGATTCCGAGGATTCGAAGCCGAGGATTTTGGAAAAACAACCCGTGATGATGAAAAAGAACAACTATTCAATGATCTTCGTGAAATGATTGTTTCACCATTAAAACGCCTGTCAAGAAGGCTGAATTCCAGCAAGACAGTTACAGATTATTGCAGTGCACTCTATACATTTTTAGAGGAGCTCAGCATCCCATTAAAACTGGAAAAAATGAGATTCAAAGCAGAATCGGCCGGGAAGCTCCGGGCAGCACGAGAGCACGGTCAAGTATGGAATGCTGTTCTGAACTTGTTGGATGAGATGGTTGAATTGACTGGTGGAGAAGAGCTTTCAAAAGATACATGGCTGCAGATGTTGGATACAGGTTTGGAAAGCATGAAATTTGCATTGGTTCCCCCGTCATTGGATCAAGTTCTAGCAGGAACCCTTGAACGATCCAGATTTACGGATGTAAAAGTCAATTTTATCTTAGGCGTTAATGATGGAATTATTCCCGCGAAACCAAAAGATGATGGCTTATTATCTGAAGATGAAAGAGATGCGCTGTCCAAAAATGGTGTTGAGCTTGCGCCTTCATCACGACGTAAACTGCTTGATGAACAGTTTATGATTTATTTGGCTTTAACAAATGCAAGTGACCGGCTATATGTGTCGTATGCTCTTGCCGATGAAGAAGGCAAAACGCTGCAGCCTTCAATGGTTATTGGCCGGCTGCATGATCTTTTTTCGAATTTAAAAGAAGAATTATACCAAAATGAGCCTTCTTTAGAAGGAAGTATGGACTTTATTCAGCATCCTTTAAAAAGTGTCTCCTATTTAAGCGCTCAGCTTCGTGAATGGAAAAAAGGTTATCCGGTTTCACCTGTTTGGTGGGATGTGTACAACTGGTCCATCACAAATCACAAATATAGACCATATGCAGCCAAATCGATATCCAGTTTGTTTTATTTAAATCGAGAAGCGAATTTAAGCGAAGAAGTTTCGAGAGAATTGTACGGCGAAACAATCTTAACGAGTATTTCACGCATGGAACTTTTCCAGTCTTGCCCATTTTCTCAATTTGCATCATATGGATTGAAGCTGAAAGAACGGCAGATGTACAAGCTTGAAGCCCCTGATATTGGACAGCTTTTCCATGCTGCCTTAAAACAGATGAACGATGCACTGCTGCAGCGAAGAGTGTCTTGGAGTGATCTCTCCAAAGGGGATTGTTACCGTATGGCAGGGGATATCGTAGAATTACTTGCACCACAGCTTCAGCATGAGATCTTACTGAGCTCAAATCGGCACCTTTATATCAAAAAGAAACTGAAAGAAGTGGTCGGGAAAGCGTCCCATGTACTAAGTGAACATGCAAAAGCAAGCGGATTTACTCCTGCTGGACTTGAACTGGCATTTGGGACTGGCGGAACGCTTCCTCCGCTCATGTACAAACTTCCGAACGGGACATCGATGGAAGTGGTTGGACGTATTGACAGGGTGGATACTGCTGAAAGTTCAAATGGTCTTTTAATGCGTATTATCGATTATAAATCCAGCTCTACAGGATTAAGCTTGTCAGAGCTCTATCATGGAATTGCGCTTCAGATGTTAACTTATCTTGACGTAGCAGTTACCCATTCACAAAAATGGCTGGGAAAAGAATCGATTCCGGCAGGTGTTTTATATTTTCATGTTCATAACCCGCTGCTGAATAAGAAGAAGCTTTTATCTGTTGAAGAGATTGAGCAGGAAATTTTGAAAAAGTTCAAAATGAAGGGTCTTGTTCTAGCAGAGGAAGAAGCGGTAAACCTAATGGATAGCACGATGGAGAAACGTTCAAACATTATTCCAGTTGCCCTGACGGCAAAAGGATTTCATAAAACACAGTCTTCTGTCGCGACGAGCCCTCATTTTCAGACGATGAGAAGCCATGTGCGCAAGAAGGCGTTAGACAGTGGCGCAGGAATAACGAATGGAGTCATTGATATCTCCCCATATGAGATGAGTAAGAAGACCCCATGTACGTATTGTTCGTATAAACCTGTCTGTCAATTTGACCAGACACTAGAGGAAAATCAGTACCGTCAGCTGAGATCTGAAAAAGACGAAATTATTTTAGAAAAAATGATGCAGGAAGGAGGGGACTTGCTTTGAAAACGTTAATTCCTAAACCTGAAGGTTCAACATGGACAGATGAACAGTGGCAGGCGATACAAGCTAGAGGAGAGAATATTCTCGTAGCTGCCGCCGCAGGATCTGGAAAGACTGCTGTTCTTGTTGAACGAATTATTACGATGATCCGGGAACAGTCTGCAGATGTCGACAGACTGCTTATCGTAACGTTTACGAATGCTGCAGCTGCCGAAATGAGAAAGCGAATTGGAGAAGCGATCGATAAAGAACTGTCACAGCATCCTTCTTCGCTTCATTTAAGAAGACAGCTGAACTTACTGAATAAAGCTTCAATCTCAACCCTTCATTCGTTCTGTATCGAGGTGCTAAGAAAATATTATTACGAAACAGATTTAGACCCAGGCTTCCGTGTGGCAGAAGAAACTGAAGCAGAATTAATCCGCCAGGAAGTAATCGAGGATCTGTTTGAAGAAGAATACAGCAAAGGCGAAGACAACACTTTTTATCAAGTAGTGGATGCCTATAGTTCAGACCGGAACGACATTGATTTGCAAACCCTTGTACTTTCACTTTATGATTTTGCGAGGAGTCACCCCGCCCCTGAAAGCTGGCTTGATCAAATGGCTCAAAACTATCAAGTAAGCCATATGTCTATCGACGAATTATCTTGGACAAAAGAGCTGCTCTTTGACATTGGTTTGCAAATAGAAGGTCTCCAGCATTTTACAATACGCGCAAACGAACTGGCAGAATCTCCTGGTGGACCTGCGGCATATACATCAGCCTTACAAGAGGACTTGCAATTTTTGAACGAACTGAATCAGGCAAAGAACAGCTGGAGCTCATTATACGAAATCTTTCAAAACTACGAGCCTGCGAAGTTGAAAGCCGTTCGCGGACAAGATGTCGATGAAATGTTAAAAGAGAAAGTAAAAGGTATGAGGGATACCGTTAAAAAGCGGCTAGGAATGATGAAAGAAGAGTTCTTTGAGCGTCACCCCGAGTCATATGTGACACATATCGAGGAAATGGCTCCGATCGTCATGGAGCTGACTTCATTGGTTAAAGAATTCGGACGCAGGTATTCGCAGGCAAAACGCGAAAAGTCACTCGTTGATTTCGGAGATCTGGAACATTATTGTCTTCACATATTAAAAGGTGAAGGGTCAACAATGGATCAGCCTGTACCTTCAGATGCAGCAAAGGAATACCGTGAACGTTTTGTAGAAGTTTTAGTAGATGAATATCAAGACACAAACTTTGTACAAGAATCAATCGTAAGGCTTGTTGCTAAAGACGGAGATCAAGGCAATATGTTCATGGTTGGTGATGTGAAGCAGTCGATCTATCGCTTCCGATTAGCAGAACCACTGCTCTTTTTATCCAAATATAAACAGTTCACAAAAGAAGGCGGAGCGGGTCTCAGAATTGATCTAGCAAAAAACTTCAGAAGCCGTGATGGTGTGCTGCATGCCACTAACTATCTATTTCGACAAATTATGAATGAGACCGTTGGTGAGATCGAGTATAGTGAAGATGCTGAACTTAAGCATGGGGCAGCTTATTATCCTGAATCTGAAAACAATGAACCGGAATTGATTTTGATCAACAAAAGTGAACCAGTTGTTGATGAAGAAGGAATAGATACAGGTGAGATGGAAAAGTCTGAGCTGGAAACAGTTCAGCTTGAGGCAAGAGTAATTGCTGAAAAAATAAAAGAATTGATCGGGACGAACGGCGGATCTCCTCACCTTGTTTTTGATAAATATACGAAGACGATGCGTCCCGCAAAGTATAAGGATATCGTTATGCTTTTCCGCGCAACTTCAGTATGGGCTCCTGTCATTTTAGAGGAGTTCAAGCAGCAGGGAATTCCTGCGTACGCTGAATTATCTACAGGATATTTTAATGCTACCGAAATTCATGTCATGATGTCTCTTTTAAAAGTGATCGATAATCCGCTTCAGGATATTCCGCTTGCAGCGGTGCTGCGTTCGCCGATTGTCGGTATGTCTGGCGAAGAGCTTGCGATCGTCAGGCTGATTCAAAAAAAGGAAAACTATCTCGGAGCTGTTGAACAGTACGCAGCAGAAGGTGAAAAATCTGAAATCCGTGAAAAAGCATCGTTCTTTTTAGGAAAGCTGAATTCATGGAGAGACCAGGCAAGGCAAGGATCACTTGCAGATTTGATCTGGGATATTTATAGAGAAACTGGCTATTTTGATTATGTTGGAGGCCTTCCTGGAGGGAAACAAAGGCAAGCTAATCTAAAAGCGTTATATGACCGGGCAAAAATGTATGAAAGCACATCATTCCGAGGACTTTTCCGCTTTCTTCGCTTTATCGAAAGAATGCAGGAGCGAGGAAAAGATCTTGGAGCAGCCAGAGCATTAGGTGAACAGGAAGATGTGGTTCGCATCATGACGATTCATAAAAGTAAAGGTCTGGAGTTTCCGATTGTATTTGTCGGAGGCTTGAACAAACAGTTCAATACTCGGGATTTAAAAGAAAAGGTGCTTCTTCATAAAGAGCTTGGCCTTGGAACGCAATATATTAATCCACAGTATCGCGTGATGTATCCGACCCTTCCTAAGCTTGCGATAACTGGGCGGAAAAAGCTGGAGCTTATCGCAGAGGAGATGCGTGTTCTTTATGTGGCATTAACGCGTGCTAAAGAAAAATTGTATCTGGTTGGAACCGTAAATGATATCGAGAAAGCTGCAGATAAATGGAGCGATTCACTTTATGAGGATAACTGGCTTCTGCCTGATTTTGATCGAGCCCAAGTAAAGAGTTATCTGGATTGGGTTGGTCCTGCCGTTATCCGCCATAAAAATGCGGGTCCTATTTTAGAGCACTTGAAAACAAGTGAGCAGGGCAGGGGAGAAGTGTTCATCGATCAGACAGACTGGAAAATTACGATTCTGCCAGCGAGTGAATATGAAGAGCAAAATATCGAACAAAAACAAGATCATCAAGAATTGATAATGTCCCTGCAAAAAGGTGAAACTGTCGAACTTACGAGTGATTTAAAAGAAGAAATCAAGCGGCGGCTTGAGTGGAAATATGAACATTCACAGTTGTCTGTTACCCGATCAAAGCAATCTGTTACTGAAATAAAAAAGCAGTTTCAAAGCAATGATGAATATAGCAGTACGGACCTCGTAAAAGTGGCACAGCCGGTCATTCACGAACGTCCTCGGTTTATGCAGGAATCGCAGCTGAATGCAGCAGAAGCAGGGACAGCTATGCATATGGTGATGCAGCATATTCACTTCAAACAATCTATTACATTAGAGGATCTGCAGAAGCAGCTGGCAGCGATGATTGCAAAAGAACTAATTACAGAAGAACAAGCACGTTATATCCAGCTTCCGCAAATTAAAGCCTTTTTAGAAGGGCCACTTGGAAGAAGAATCATAGAGATTGGGAATATTCAGCGGGAGCTGCCGTTTAGTATGGCTCTTCCTTTGTCAGAAGTACAGGCAAGCTGGAGAAGTAAAGAAGATGAGCACGTACTTGTTCAAGGTGTTATTGATTGTTTAGTAGAGGAAGACGATGGTTTCATCTTGGTCGATTATAAAACAGACAAAATATCAAACCGTTTCACTAACGGTTTTGAAGGAGCAAAACAAGTATTACTTGATCGTTATGAAGTTCAGCTAACACTATATGCGAAAGCGATTGAACGGATTTTAAAGAAGCCTGTAAAAGAAAGCTATCTGTACTTTTTTGACGGCGGACATATTTTACAAGTGAAATAGGAGGTTTTTTGATGCGATTGCTTCATACAGCAGATTGGCATTTAGGCCGAGCATTAGAGGGGCGCAGCCGCTTGGAAGAACAGCAAGCATTTCTAGATGAATTAGTAGATATCGTCATACGAGAAAAAGTAGACGCCGTCTTAATGGCAGGAGATGTGTTCGATACGGTAAACCCGCCTGCAGCAGCCGAGCAGATGTTTTACGAAACGCTTGCGAAAATTAGCCGAAAAGGAATGTGCCCTTTTATTGCAATAGCCGGAAATCATGATCAGCCAGACAGGCTTGCAGCATCATTTCCTCTTTCAAAAGAGCTCGGTATCACGTTAGTCGGACTTCCTTCGTTAGAATTATGCAGGGTGCCGATAGAGCGCACTGGAGAGATACTGGAGATTGCTGCTTTGCCGTATCCGTCTGAATCAAGATTAAAGATGCTTTTAAGTGAATCAGCCGAAGAGCTTGATGTTCGTAATAAGTATGATCTATGGGTAGATTCATATTTTCAAGAAGTATCCAAGCTGTTTCAGCCAGGAAATGTACACATTGCGATGAGTCATTTATATGTGGCGGGAAGCAAAGAATCTGACTCCGAGCGACCGGTTCACATTGGCGGGGCCTATACGGTGGCAGCTGAAAGTCTGCCAGCGGCTGCACAATACGTGGCACTAGGTCATCTTCATAGACCGCAAGCAGTTAAGCGAGCGAAAACAGATGCAAGATATTCCGGATCACCCTTATCGTATAGTTTTTCAGAGAGCGGGCAAGCGAAATCTGTTTTCATAATAGATGTGGAACCGAATCAGCATGCTCAAGTGAAAGAAATTTATCTTAAGAGCGGCAAACCTCTCGTGGCCTGGGAAGCGAAAAATGGGATACAAGAAGTTCTGCAAGGCATCGAAGACGGGATACACCGCAACTGCTGGATCGATCTTTCCATCCATGTAAAAGACGCTTTGTCGATGGAAGAAATCCAAAGGCTTAGAAAGGCACATGAAGGAATTATACACATCAAACCAGTATTCACTGAAAATAGCTTAGAGAAAGCTTCTGTTTCTGCTCAAAAAATGCCGATAGACGAACTTTTTACCTCTTTTTATAAACGGCAGACAGGCGGAGCACAGCCTGATGAAGCATTGATATCCCTTTTCTTAGAACTTGTCGGTGAAGAAGATACCGAAGGAGAGGCTGTTATATGAGACCCGTATCCTTAACCGTATCCGGATTGCAAAGCTTTCGTGAAGCTCAAACGATCCCCTTCAGTGAACTTTGCTCAGGTGGCGTTTTTGGTATTTTTGGACCAACCGGAAGCGGTAAATCAACCATTCTAGATGCAGTCACACTTGCTTTATATGGCAAAGTAGAACGCGCAGCAAGCGGAACACACGGAATTTTGAATCAAGCGGAAGAGAAGCTATCTGTTTCTTTCACGTTTCAAATTGGTCAAGGAGCTGCCGAAAAGCTTTATACAGTCGAGCGGTCTTACAAAAGATCTGGAGAGCATACGATTCGGACAAGTACTTCCAGACTAATTGAAGCAATTGGTGAGGATACTGTCGTTCATGCAGATAAGGAAAGAGATGTAACCCGTCTCGTTCAGGAGCTGCTCGGGCTTACGATTGAAGATTTCACTCGTGCTGTTGTGCTTCCCCAAGGAAAATTTGCTGAATTTCTTTCCTTGAAGGGTGCTGACAGAAGGCAGATGCTGCAGCGTCTTTTTCAGCTTGAAAAGTATGGTGATGTACTCAACCAAAAGCTAAAAAGAAAATCTGATGAGCAAAGGAACAGACTGAACGAAATCAATGCCGAGCAAGCAGGTTTAGGCGATGCTACAAGTGAAGCTTTAAATGAAGCAGCTAAGATTTTAAAAGAAAACGAACAAAAACTTAAATCCGTTTCTGAGCGGTTAAAGCATGACGAAGAAAAGTTCACAACTTTAAAATCCTATTGGGAAGTTCAGACTGAAAACGAAACACTGCTAAAAACACTGAAAGAACTAAATCTCCAAAAACCGGTTATGGAGCAGCTTAAAAAGAGACTAAAACAGGCAATCTCTGCTGATAGAGTGTCTCCATATGCAAAAGAATGGCAGGATTCTATTCTAACTGAACGTAAACTTAGTAAGGAAAAGGATGAACTTCAACAGCTTACACAAGAATTAAAAACGGCGTTTGAAGAATTTCAAAAAGAGTTTGATGCTGTTAAAACAAAAAAAAATAAACAAGAACCTGTACTTATCGATAAACGAAGCGGGTTAAAAGATGCGTTTGAATGGGAAAAAGAGCTGAAAGAAAAACGTAATTACTTAAAGCAAGAAGAAGAAATACAAAATCAATTGTTAAATGCGTTTAATCAGAGTAAAAAAACAGAAGAAAATGCAGCACAAATGCTTGAAAGAGGCAAGGACAAACAAACGAAGTTAAAAACAGAATTGTCGTCCATAGAAATTTCTCAAAAAGAGAGAACCATGTTTCAGCAAGCTTTATTGTTATTTCAGCAATTTCAAAATGCTGAAACTGAAGAAGCTAAAATTCAAAATGAGCTGGCTCAAACTGAAAAAAGTGCCAGTGTCATCCTTCAAAATAAAAAAGATGCTCAAATCCTTTTAACAAATGGTATGGAGAAATGGAAGAGTTTGTCCAATGATGTGGAGCAGTTGTACGGAGAAGCATGCGAAGCAGAAAGAGAAAATGAGCAGCTCATCAGTTTGCTGCAGCAAGAGCTTAAAGCTGTCAAAACTGCTCAAGAACAAAACAGAATCAAGTATCTGGCTGCCCAGCTTTCTTCCCAATTAAAGGATAATGAACCATGTGCCGTGTGTGGATCAACTGTGCATCCATCTCCTATTAATGATATGGAACCAATAGATGATCTTCAGGAGAAAACAGACGAATTAGAATCTGCAAATGAATCACTAAAACAAATGAATCATAATCTCAGCCATGTTCGTGAATCACTAGAAAAAGTTTCAGAAAAGATCTGGAACAAATTAGGATCAGCAAACAAGGAAATTGCGGCAGCCAGAGAATTCTTAACTGCCGGGACGGCTGAAGTAACTTCAAACATCGATCACGAGAAAATAGGTTCACTTTCTGTGCGGGTTAAAGGAATTATGCAAGACCGGCTTTCAATTGAAGATAGATTTGAATCAGCACTGCATCAAATGGATGATCTTCAAAAAAAGCTGGAGCGTATTTCGTTTGAAAACGAGAATTCAGAAAAACAGCTGCAAAAACTGAAAGAAAACCTTTCCGGCATTCAGACTAAAATCGAACAATTTCAAATTGAATGGGATGAGACAAATATTCCATTCGATCGAAAACAGCTCAAGGAAAAGAAACAGGATTTCGAAAAAAGGGAAGAACGCCAAGCTGAGATTCAAAAAAGCCTTGAAGTAGCTGTCAGGTTTTTAGAAGAACAAACAGCTAAAATTGAAAAAGCAAAAGATGAGAAAGGTAAGCTTGAACTAGAACTGAATACATCATCCAATAAGCAAAAACTCTTGCAAAAAGATATTGAAATTCTTCAAGAAAAACTTCAAAAACGGGTTGGCGATAACAGTGCACAAGACCTATTATTAATCGTTGAAGAACAGCTGGAAGATCTTCTGAAGCACTTTAAAATAGCAGAAGAAAACTTCGAAGCAGCTCGGGTGAAATTTTTAGATCGTGACAAAGCATACCATTCCATTTTGCAGCGTTTTGAAGATGTTCAAAAGAGAAAAATAAAATCTGAGAAAGAATGGCAGGTTCAGCTAGGGAAATCGATGTTTTCTTCTTTTGAGGAATACGAAAGCTGCTTAACTGAAGAAGAGGAGCAGAAGAAATGGGAGAACGAATTAACTCACTATGATGACCAATGTAAAGCTGTTCAAACATCTATCGATTCTTTGAAAAACAAGCTTTCTTCTGAACGTTTGACAGAAGAACAATTAACAGATGCAGAGGCACAGTTAAAGGCGATAAAGTCGGAAACTAATGAAGCGCGGGAAGCCGTTGGACAATCCAGACAGAATTGGTTAACGATTGAAAGGAATCATATTCGGTATAATGAGCTCAGCAGTGAGAAGACAAAGGTATCGACATTACTTGAACAGATCGGCAAACTTCAAACGGTTTTCAGGGGAAATACATTCGTGGAATTTATGGCAGAAGAACAGCTGATTCACGTTACACGTGATGCTTCCAGCCGTTTGTCTAAACTTACACGAGGCCGGTACGCGATAGAAGTAGATTCCAACAGTGGATTTGTCATTCGCGATGATGCAAACGGTGGTATTAAACGCCCAGTAAGCTCATTATCCGGCGGGGAGACGTTTTTAACTTCTCTAGCATTAGCACTTTCATTATCCGCACAAATTCAGTTGCGAGGAAAGTATCCGCTGCAATTTTTCTTCCTTGATGAAGGATTCGGAACACTAGATCAAGGGTTGCTTGATACGGTAGTAACAGCACTGGAAAAAGTACAAATGGAGAACTTTGCGATTGGAGTTATATCGCATGTGCCAGAACTAAAAGCAAGATTAACAAAAAGATTAATTGTAGAGCCAGCTGAACATTCAGGAAAAGGAACGAGAGTGAGGCTCGATCAGTTATAAGCAGGAAAAGAGGCTGACTCAAAAGTGTTAAACTTTTGAGTTCATGCCTCTTTTTTCTAATTAATCTGGTTAGGAGAGTTTTCAATTATGTCATTTCGGTTCGTGAGTTTATTGAAAAATCCGCGAGATTATAGCCGAAATCTGTGAATTTATTGAAAAATTCGTTAGATTATGACTAAAAACCGTGAGTTTATTAAAACAGCCTTTTTTATTCAATGATTCCATGCCCGATTACGGTAATATCAACTTTAGTATGAATAGGGATTTTCGGATATTCTTTTTCCCAATCTAACTTTTTCCAAAAAGGATAATGAAAGGCCATCAATTCTCTTCCAATTCCAAACGTATCTGCATTCATTTTTTGAAGTTTCGCTACAATTTTTTGAGACTCTTTCGTTAACGTGGCTGACAATTCTTTTTCAACTTTTTCAACTTCCCCAGATGTATTCAAGTTATTGTGTGGATATTCAATGATAATGACTCTTGTTTTTAATTGTAGATCGACTGATATCTGCCCAGTTGCAGAAACAGTTACATCTAATATCCGTTTGTTCTTTTTTACTTTAAATGAAGTAAAATTATTGAGTTTTACTTTTTTGTCACTTGAAATTTTTCTAGTAGTTGACATTGCTTTCGTGTAATGCTGCCCTGTAAGCATAACGTACAATACTGAGGTTGGTCCTGTAATCGTTCCTACCATTTTTTCACCATGAAAAACGGCAACACCATCCACTTTTGCGGTATGTTTTAGAGGGATGATATAGGGCAAGGTGAAATCTTGCCCTGGATCAAACATGATGGGGCAGACGGATTGAATCGTTTCTTTCGTAACAGTAGCTGATTCTTCAGAACTTTTAATGACATCCCTTAAATATTCTCCTATTCCTGTTGACCCACTTTCTGTTTCCATGTACTTGTTGCTAATTACATCTTTGGCACTGCCTTTTGTAACGGCTATTTTAGCATTTAGTGCAGATTTAGGATCACGGTAAAAAACATCCAACAGCTGATAGATGTCTTTTTTGGCAGAATCTTCTCCAAAAATAATAATTTGATTCTTTGACACATCTAACTGTTCAGAAACTTTTCTGTCAAGTAATACACGGCTTTGACGTGCTGTATGTCCAGTTGCGGAATAAGCTTGATTTATGAGAGTTTGTCCTCCAGCTGCAGGAGCTATAGATTGCGGAATCGATGCTGTGATGGTTACATTTCCATTTTTCGTGTAGTCAAATCCACCTGCAGTAATTAGTTTTGTTTTATGTAGTGCTTGTGTATCCCAGCAGCCAGTTAAGAGAAAAAGTGCTGGTAAGCAGCACCATCTTTTTTTCATGAAGAAGCAGCTCCTTTATCTTCCTTTTTTCTTAATACAGCAATGATCAATAGAAGAATTGGAAATAAAGCAGAAAATAGTAAAGAAGTAAAACTAATATATTTATTCCAAGCTGCGACTTCGAGTTTATCGTTTGGAATAACTGCGATCAACGTACAGATAATCGCTAAATAAGGAGCCGATTTTTTGTTGTTTTTCAATCCGAAAAGTTTTTGTACACCTTTGGCAGCTAGAAAAAAATAACAAATAAAGGAAGTAGCTACAGATATCATCCATATGGAAAGGAAAATTAAATCCGTCCGCTCAATGATACTGAATGAAAAAGCTTTTAACATATAGAGTACAGGCTCTGGCACGATTTTAATCTCTTCAGGATTAAAATATATAAAGGTTGTCAAAACCACAAATCCATAAAGGATTGTTACACATAGTGATGCATATGATATTACTTTGATTTTTTTAGATCTCTCCCCTTCTGTATACGCTAAAAAAACAAGTGCAACATCGAACCCTAATAAAGCGACTACAGCGTCTTGAGAACTTTTTAGGATGGTCCTCATACCCATTTCACCTATAGGGAGGATATAGAGTGGGTGAACCCCTGTATAGGCGTACAAAATGAAACCCAACAGGATTAATAATAGGGGTGTCACGATTGTATAGAACCTCGCCATTTCTCTAGGCGAACTTGTAATAAAATAAGCGCCGGTAGAAGCCATAATCAAAATAATGACCCAGCTTGGGGTTTCAAATAATATCCATTTTGACACAATACTGTTGTACAAAATTAATATTAGGACTGAAATGAAAAGAAAATGGAGTGTATAAATGACATTGAAAATGAAACCTAAATTTTTCCCTAATATTTTTGGCTGAAAATCAAACAATGTTTTTTGTGGGAAACGGTCACAAAGCTTCCAAATCGCAAGCAATGAAAATTGGATGATTACCCCAGCAATAAAGAGTGAAATCCAGCCATCAATTTTTGCTTTTTGAAACAGTGAATAAGGAAGAGAGAGAATACCCACTCCGATTTGCGTTTGTAAGATCAAGAAAAATAACTGTCTATGTGTGATTGTATGTTTATTCAATTCCTATCCCACTTTCTTGTTCGATTTGCTTGATCTCTTTTCAAAGGACTTGCATCATTCGGCCGTTTATTTTGTTTCCAGAATGGAAGTCTGATGATTGCATCTTTCATGTCATCGATCTTAAATGGAGCTAAAGGTGCAAAATAGGGGGAGCCAAATGTATACAGTTTACATAAATGAAATAGTAAAACGATAAAGCCAAATACAATTCCAAGAAATCCTAAGGTTGCGGCTGCCAGCATGAAAGGGAAACGCAAAATTCTCACTGCTGCACTCATTTCGTTTGAAGGAACGATATAAGCCGCGATTGCGGTAATCGCCACAACAATAATCATTAAGTTAGACACGAGTCCAGCTTTAACGACAGCATCACCGATAACCAAACCACCTACGATGGCAATGGTCGTACCTATTCGGGTAGGAAGCCTTATGGAAGCTTCACGAATTAATTCAATCGTTAATTCCATTAGCATCGCCTCGAATAAAGGTGGATAAGGGATATCTTCCAGTGACCCTTTAACTAGCAAAATCAGGTTAAAGGGTATAATTTCAAAATGAAAAGAAACGGTTGCGATATAAACTGCAGGAAGTCCAATGGCAATAAAAAAACTAAAAAGTCTTATTGCACGAAAGAATGATCCAATATGCCAGCGTTTATTATAATCGTCTACAGACTGATAAAAAGTAAAAAAGTTTACCGGTAAAACATGTGCAGTAGGAGAAGTATCGTATACGAGTGCGACTCTGCCTTCCATCATATTGGCTGCAACACGATCTGGCCGTTCAGTACTTAACATTTGCGGAAAAAAACTAAACGGTTTGTCCTCGATACTTTCCTCAACGTTACCAAGTGTGTATACTGCTTCAGCATCAATGGATGTAATTCTTCTTTCCACTTCTCTTACAAGATCTGGATTTGCAATATTTTCTACATAAACTAATGCGACATTTGTATGTGTTTCGCTCCCAAGTTTGAAATATTTGATCGTCAGCTTTGGCGTTTTTAGCTGTTTTCGGATAAGTGCAAGATTCATTGTCATACTTTCAATGAATCCTTCATGAGAACCTCTGATGATCGCTTCGTTATCTGGCTCCTTTATATCTCTTTGTGTATTTAAAGGAGCTAATATAGAATAATAGCAAGAAGTATCTTGAGTAAAAACAAGCGCATTCGATTGAAGAAGCAGTTGGGGTACTAGAGTAAAATCTGTTTGTTTTTTTAATTCAAGACCAGCGATTTGTTCAAATGATAATAGGTCAATGTCTTTTTTTAACTCAAAAAAAGGATTTAGGATGTGAAGCTTCAATATACTTTTATCAATAATTGAATCTAGAAATAGAAACACAATTTTGGAATCATCTGATGGTAGGTTAATCCAGTGTGTCACCATGTCTTGCGTATTCGAAAAAGGTTTCTTAACTTCTGCTATTAATTCTTCAATCGTCATTTGCTCCTCAACAACAATCTCGTCTTCTTCGTTTTGAATATGGTTTTGAGCAGTAATTTGAGAGCTACTTTGATTTGTATTATTTTGAGCATTTTGTTCTTTTATTTCTTGATTTTCTTGCAAGACTTGTGTTAATTTTTTCGGTTTCTTAAAGAAAGTCATAAACCTCATCCCGATCTGCAGAGTTTGACTTAGTTTTTGTTATAGAAATGTAATTATGCGGAGATATGACTATTTTTTGATGAAAACGTCAAAAATTGTCATTCACTGAAGTGAATCTGTGATAGGATGTAGAGATAAAGAGAGAGAAGGGGGAGGCCGTATGATAGGAAACGCACAGTTTATTCCTGCACTGACTAAGCCTTATACATATTTTTCATTTTTTAAAGAATCAAAGGACAATGAAGGTTTTTGGCTGCGATTTGCTGCTATTTTAGCAGTTAGCGGATTACTACATGCTTTGTCTTTTTTTGCTGCATTTCCTTCATTTAAAGTGATTCATTTTGTGGTATCAGCAAAGCTTTCTGCACCTGAATTAGAGCTTTTAAGATATTTACTTGCCTTAGCTGGGTTCGTATGGGGAATCCTTGCTCCTTTTTTAGTCATACAAGCAGGCACGCTATTTTTATATTTCTTTTTCCGTGATGTTGGCTATAAAACACTCTTTTATGTAATGAGTGTTATTTATATATTGTGTTTAGCAGGAATGGCGTTTGAACTTCCATTTCAGTTTACATCTGGTGGAGAAGAAGTGGTCCAGCCGTTAGGGTTAGGATTTTTAGGAGTTCTGATCTTTAAGCATGGGTTTTGGCAGGAATTTCTAAACTTTGTGAATGTGTTTACCGTATGGGGTACGGCTGTGACCTATTATGCACTTAGGCAATTATCCTTTAAATCAAAATCGTATTGCTTAATCATTACACTCGGAACATGTGTTTTTTGGACCGTTTTATTTTCTCTATATGCTGCACTTGTCAGCGGACAACTGGTGTAAGGGGGAGCGTACATATGAGTAAATGGAAATGGGCTTCAGCTGGAGTGATCGCTGCTCTCCTTTTAACGATGAATATTATGTTGTTTGGTCGAGAAGAGACAACCGCAGTAGAAGCACCGAGACTTAAAACGGCTGGATCACTAGAACGTAATTTCATTAAAGAGTGGAACGTAACAGGTTTTGCTCAATCCAAGAACACGTTTGATGTTCATTATAATCCGACACTGGGCGCGATTAAAGAGATACAGGTAAGTGAAGGTGAAACGGTTACTTCTGGTCAAACGATCGCAAGTTATGAAAATAATGATATAGAAAAAGAGCTTCGAAGCTTAAAGAGAGACAAGGAAGCTGCAGATGTTAAATCAAATCATTATTCAAGTGAAATCACAAATTGGCAAAGTGAACTTTCTAGTTTTGATGAAGATAAAGATTCAGCAGATACAAAAGTCATGATTCAAAAACAATTAGCAGATGCTGAGCTTGAAGTAGACTTGGCAGAAAAAGAAAGTTCGGTTTTGTTTGATGAAATTCTTGAGGTGGAAAAAAAGCTGGACGAGCTTTCTATTAAAAGTCCAGTAGATGGTGTAGTCACTGAAGTGAATGGCAGCGACAGTGGTAAACCAATTGTAGAAATTGTCGGTCAAGGCAACTATGAAATCTTGGCAGAAGTGAACGGAACTATCGCGGGTATCGTAAAAACAGGGGATGAGGTTCAATTTACAACACCAGCTGCCAAAAAGAAACTAACGGGTACTGTTCAAAGTGTAATGCCATCTAAAAAAGATCAGCAATTTATCATTTCAATAATTGCCCAAGATCAATCGGCTTTAACGGAAGGTCAGAAAGCAAATATCGTCATTCCTGAAATGTTATCAGCAAATGCTGTGAGTGTTTCACAAAAGGCAGTGATTAATAATGATGGCAAGCAATATGTATATACGATTGATAAGAATAAACTATATAAAGTAGAAGTTTCAACAGGGTTAAAGCAAAATGGTGTTGTCGAGATTAAAAAAGGACTAAAAAAAGGGGAAGCAGTTGTTATGAACCCATCTAAAGTATTTGTTTCGGGTGAACCTGCTTTTCAATTAAAATAAAAAAAGCTGTTTTCGGAAAATTGTTGCACTTGGAAGTGGTTGATTTCCGTTACAGGATGCTCACTTTCCGCGGGGCGTGCGGTGAGCCACCTTGGCGCTTTGCACCTGCTGTGTCTCACCTGTCCCGCTTCTCCCGCAGGAGTCTCGCACCTTACACTCCAATCAACTTATCAATGAAGAGGAAAAAAATATAAAAAACAACAATACGAAAACAGTCATTAAAAAAAGGATGCGGGTTACGCATCCTTTTTTATTTGTAGAGCAGATTTTGCTAATGTGAAGATTTGCGTTTTCTCCAGTTTAGGATCAAATAAAGCAATTAATAAATACGAATTCTCATCGCTTGAATTCAGTTGATCTGCTAATGGATCGATTGCTGTCTCAGCAACAAATCCATGCTTATGCAGATCTTTCTCCGTCATTACGGGGAAACCATCCATTAAATTTGGCTCATTTGCTAGAACAGTAAGCACTTTTGAAGCCTCTTCTTTGTTTTGTGTGTTTTCCCACCAAGGCTTACGTGGTTTAAATTGCTGACGCTCTAAATAGTCTAGCTTCATTAAACTCTCAGCAACAGGGAGGCAATGTGGCGCCGCTTCCGTCAAAAACGCAATTAGTCGTTTAAATAAATCTTCAAGCTGATGGCCGATTCGAGACCAGCCTCTCGTTTCCCAATACGTTCCAAACTCTTGGAAGAAATCGAACGGTGATTCAAACACATGGTTGATTAAATATTTTACGGTGTGATCCATGCGATGATCATTCCAATATTTCTCCAGTACATCTTCTACTTGTTTAATTCGAATAATCTCCTCAAACGATAAAACATTATTTCCTAAAATCTCATATGGAGAATGATCCATATAAACATAATCATGCTGTTCTGCAGTTAGCCGCAGCCCTGTTCCACGCAGCATCTTTAAGAAACCAAGCTGAACTTCTTCGATGCCGAATGCGAAAACATCATTGAACGTTTTTCGGAACGACGTGTAATCTTCCTTAGGCAATCCAGCGATCAAATCTAAATGCTGAACAATTTTGCCGCCGTCGCGAACGTTCGTAACTGTACGGGTAAGCTTCTCGAAGTTTTGTCTGCGTTCTACAAGAAGATTTACAGCATCGTTTGTTGATTGAACGCCGATCTCAAACCGGAAAAGTCCTTTTGGTGCGTGTTCATTTAAATAATCAATGACCTCAGGACGCATGATATCTGCTGTAATCTCGAACTGGAACACGACTCCTGGCCGCCGGTTCTCGATCAAAAAAGAAAACATGTCGAGAGCATAATCTCGTCGAATGTTAAAGGTGCGGTCAACGAATTTAATGATTCTTGCCCCATTATCCATTAAAAAGATCAGGTCTTCTTTTACGGCATCAGGGTCAAAATAGCGTACACCTACTTCTATAGAAGATAAACAGAACGCACAAGAGTAAGGACATCCGCGGCTCGTTTCAAAATAAGTGATTCTTTTAGATAGATCTTTTACATCTTCTTCAAAGCGGAAGGGAGAGGTAACCTTTTTTAAGTCCAGTTTTTCACGTGGGCCGTTGATTTTTGGTTTACCTTCCATACGGTAGGCTAAACCTGCCACTTTGTTAAACTGTCCATCATTTTGAATCTCATTTAACAAATGCTTGAACGTTTCTTCACCTTCATTTACGACGATAAAATCGACTTCATGTATCCGGTCAAGCCAGTAAGCAACATCATAAGAAACTTCCGGACCGCCAAGAACGATCTTCGTCTCAGGCTTAATTTTCTTGAACATTTGAATGATTTTAATCGTTTCTTCAATGTTCCAGATGTAGCAGCTGAATCCGAGAACATCAGGCTCTTGATTAAACAGGTCAGTGACGATGTTCAAAGACGGATCTTTTATCGTAAACTCGCGGATCGTGACAGGGAATTCCGGCTGACTGTATGCTTTTAAATAGCGAAGTGCCAGACATGTGTGTATATATTTTGCATTTAATGTACTTAGTACTGTTTTCATGATTTATAACCTCATTACCATTACCCAAAATTCGGGTTATTTAGATGACACACTATTTTACCATATTTTAAAAAGAAGTAAAAAATCAGTTTTATCCAAAACACTATTGCATATTGCTTTACGCCTAAAAGATCTACACTTTATAGTAGAAATAAATACGACTAGTAAAAACAGGAGGTTAACATTTCAATGAAATTTGCAACTGCTATTTATAAGGATGATTTGTTTATTGGTGTTATAAAAGAAGAAAGTATCATTAACCTTACCGCTCTTGCAAGACTTAGCCAAAAAACGTTTCCAGAAACACTTTTAAAAGGGATTGAGCAGGCTGAGCATTTTATTAAGGTCGTGGAAGATTTACTGAATACGCATGGTACATCTGATTTTACATACCCAATTGACGAAGTAGAACTATTAGCTCCGATTCCTCGGCCGTCTAAGAATGTTTTTTGTATCGGGAAAAATTATCGCGATCATGCGATTGAAATGGGCAGCGAGGCTGATATTCCTGAGGATATTATGGTGTTCTCTAAAGCGCCGACTGCTGTGATCGGACACGATACAGGTATTCCAAGTCATGATAAGCTGACAAATCAGTTAGATTATGAAGGTGAACTTGCCTTAATCATTGGTAAAAAGGGTATTCATATTTCTAAGGAGGATGCCTTTGATCATATTTTTGGATACACGATCATCAATGACATTACCGCTCGTGACCTGCAGCAAAGACACAAACAATTTTTAATCGGTAAAAGTCTGGATGGTACATGTCCGATGGGTCCATGGATCGTTCATCATTCTGAAGTGCCAAATCCAGAGAAATTATCGATTCAGACGAAAGTAAATGGTGAAGTGAGACAGAACGGAAAAACGTCTGATTTTATTTTTGATATCCCTACCATGATAGCGGAACTGTCGAAAGGTATGACACTTGAAGCAGGAGATATTATCGCAACAGGTACACCTGCAGGAGTAGGAAAAGGCATGAAACCGCCCGTGTTTTTAAAACGAGGGGACACGATTGAAATCTCAATAGAAGGAATCGGGACACTTCGTAATGAAATAGTAGAATGAAGTCGAACTTACAAGATACATAGAGGAGGAATTCACATGGATAAACTGCTTTATATTAATGGTTCTTGGACAGGAAACGATCTTGAAAAAATAGAGGTATATAACCCTGCAAATGGTGAAGTAGTTGGAACTGTGCCTTCATGTGGAAAAGACGAAACGAATGCGGCGATCGATGCGGCTCACGATGCATTTTCACAGTGGTCCAAATTAACAGCTTATGAGCGGGCTGATTATTTGATGAAGCTGTATGATTTAATGATGGAAGAAAAAGACGAACTTGCAGAACTGATGACATTAGAGATGGGTAAACCTTTAAAAGAATCTGCTGGAGAAGTCGTATATGCTGCTTCCTTCATAAAATGGTACGCAGAAGAAGGGAAACGCGTTTACGGAAGAACGATTCCTTCTAGCGGTCAAAATAAAAGAATGCAAGTGTTGAAACAGCCGGTAGGGGTTGTTGCAGCGATTACACCATGGAACTTCCCTGCAGCTATGATTACAAGAAAACTAGGACCGGCACTGGCAGCGGGGTGTACGTTTATCGTAAAACCACCTAAAGAAACACCTTTAACAGCCATTAAACTCGTGGAACTTGCCGATAAAGCAGGATTTCCTAAAGGGGTTATCAACCTCGTAACAGGCGCTTCTTCTATCATCGGAAAAGCGATCATGGACAGTGAAAAAGTAAGAAAAGTAACGTTTACCGGTTCCACTGAAATTGGAAAAAAACTGATTGAACAAAGTGCAGCAACTGTAAAAAATGTATCTATGGAGCTAGGCGGTCACGCACCGGCCATTGTACTCGATGACGCTGATCTCAAGAAAGCAGTTGCCGGTGTCGTAGCTTCAAAGTTTCGTAACGCGGGGCAGACGTGTATTTGTATCAACCGTGTTTATGTGCAAGAAAATGTATACGACGAATTTGTGGAACTTGTTGCTGCTGAAGCAAAAAAATTAAAAGTCGGAAACGGATTAGAAGAAGGAACCGATATCGGGCCAATTATCAACAAAGATGGATTCGAAAAAATCGCAGAACATGTTGAAAATGCCGTTTCAAATGGTGCAGAATGTGTGATTGGCGGAAAAGGCACAGCTGAAAACGGAGCTTATTATTATGAGCCGACTGTTCTGAAAAACGTGAACCAAGATATGCTGATCATGAACGAAGAAACGTTTGGTCCAGTCATACCGATTCATAAGATCACTTCGATCGAAGAAGGCATTCAGCTTGGAAACAAAAGTCCATTTGGGCTAGCAGCTTACGTATATACGGAAAGCTTGTCCAAAGGAACACAGGTAGTAGAAGGTCTTGATTATGGAATCATCGGGTGGAATGATGGTGTTCCATCAGCTGCACAGGCACCGTTTGGCGGAATGAAAGAAAGCGGACTTGGCCGTGAAGGCGGAATTGAAGGAATGGAAGCTTACTTAGAAACAAAATACGTAAGTTATGTTTTATAAAAGCTTCTTTTTCTAGAGACCTCATTGAAAAGTTGATTAGAGTGCAAGGTGTGAGACTCCAGCGTGATCAGTGGGACAGTACGAAAAGTGTAAGAGGTTTGTTCAGCCCCGACAAGCAAAAGGGGAATGGGCTAAGAAGGCGCTTTTTGCCTTCAGGACCATTAAACTTTTGACCTCGAGGGGATTGCCGCTGTAGCTAGACAGTCCGAAAAGCGGAGGCGGTTTGTTCAGCCACGACTAGCAAAAGGGGAATGGGCTAAGAAGGCGCTTTTTGCTTCAGGACCATTTAACTTTTGACCTCGAGGGGCTTGCCGCTGTAGCTAGACAGGTGAGACCCCGCAGGCGCAAGACGCTAGGGAGGCTCACCGAACACCCCGCGGAAAGCGGGCATCCTGTAACAGAAATCAACCACTTACAAGAGCAACAAATATGCGAAAATCTTTTTAAAACCAGCTGACACCAAGCTTTATAAAAAATATGAATAGAATCGGGTGAGCATCTATGGATTTGGGATTAAAGGGGAAAAACGTATTAGTTCTTGCATCAAGCAAAGGACTCGGAAAAGCTTGTGCTTTGCAGTTTGCGAAAGAAGGAGCAAACGTGATGCTGACAAGCCGCGATGAAGAGCTGCTTTCAGAAACAGCTGAAGCGATCAACATCGAAACAGGTGCAAATGTTCGTTATAAAAAGTGTGACATCACTCAGCGAAATGAGATTGATGAGCTCGTTGCAGAAACGGTTGAAACATTTGGCAGTATCGATGTATTGGTTAACAATGCAGGCGGACCTCCAGCAGGCGGGTTTAACGATTTTGAAGATGAACATTGGCAGGGAGCGTTCGAATTAACGCTGTTAAGTCTCGTTCGAACAGTACGTGCCGTTACGCCGAACATGATGAAAAATGGGGGCGGCAGGATTGTAAATATCGCATCATCATCATTCAAGCAGCCGATCGATGGACTTATTTTATCAAATACGTTCCGGACGGCGATCAATGGCCTCTCAAAAAGTTTGTCTCAAGAATTAGGGAAAGACAACATTTTGATTAACACGATCGGACCTGGCCGGATCGGTACAGATCGTGTAGGAGAACTGGATCAAATGGCAGCTGATAAAAAAGGTGTTTCTACAGAAGATGTGAAGGCAAGCGTGGTGAGTGGAATACCGCTCGGACGCTATGGAACACCAGAAGAGTTTGCGAGGATGGTCGTCTTCCTATGCTCAGGAGCTAATTCATACATTACTGGTCAATCTCTGTTGATCGACGGCGGTATGGTGAAAGCATTATAAGGTGTTGATGTCGGAAGGAACAGCGCGCCAGCCACCTGAGTATTCTTTTCTTAATGCATGCTACGAGGAAGCTCACATCGGCAGAACTTTCTTGCAGACTCAGGAGCAATAATGACTGCTTCTTTTGTATCTCTTGCACTAAACAAAAAAGCCGGCTCAATTACGAGTCGGCTTAACCTATCATTAAACAGATAATACGTTCTTAATACGCTCAATTGCCCAGTCTAGATCTTCTTCTGAAATGATTAAAGGAGGTGCGAAACGGATTACGTTTTCGTGTGTTTCTTTACAGAGCAATCCTTGTTCTTTTAAACGTTCACAGTAAGAACGGGCTGGTTCGTTTAGTTCGACACCGATAAACAATCCCTTACCGCGCACTTCTTTAATCGCTGGATTGTTGATCTTTTTAAGCTCGTTTATGAAATATTCACCAAGCTTTAAGGAACGATCTACTAAGTTCTCTTCTACTAGAACGTCAACAGAAGCGACTGAAACCGCACATGCTAGAGGGTTTCCTCCGAAAGTAGAACCATGTGAACCAGGATTGAATACGCCAAGGATTTCACGATTAGCTGCAACACAAGAAATCGGCATCACTCCGCCTCCAAGTGCTTTCCCTAAAATGTACATATCTGGCTCGATTTCTTCCCAATCGCATGCGAACATTTTTCCAGAACGTCCAAGACCTGATTGGATTTCATCGGCTACAAAAAGAACGTTTTCTTGTTTACATACGTCAAGTGCTTCTTTTAAGAATCCATCCCGAGGAATTACAATACCAGCTTCCCCTTGAATCGGTTCAAGAACGAACGCAGCTGTATTTTGAGTGATTGCAGCTTTTAGTGCTTCTAAATCACCATATGGAATTACTTTAATACCAGGAAGCATTGGACCAAAGCCACGCTGATAATCAGGATCAGATGACATTGAAACAGCTGTCATTGTACGACCGTGGAAGTTTCCTTCACACACGATAACTTCTGCCTGGTTTTCAGCAACACCTTTTACATCATAAGCCCAGCGGCGGACGGCTTTAATCGCAGTTTCAACGGCTTCAGCACCAGTGTTCATCGGCAGTACCATGTCTTTTTTTGTTAAACTTGATACTTTTTCATAAAAATCACCAAGCTGATCGTTATGGAAAGCACGCGATGTGAGCGTGACTTTGTCTGCTTGATCTTTTAAAGCTTGAATGATTTTGGGGTGGCGGTGTCCTTGGTTTACTGCTGAATATGCACTTAACATGTCCATATAGCGGTTTCCTTCAGGATCGGTTACCCAAACACCCTCAGCCTTCGAAATAACGATCGGCAGCGGATGGTAGTTTTGAGCTCCATATTGTTCCGTTTTAGAAATAACTTTTTCCGTATTCTTCGTTTCTGTCTGTTTCATGGAAACACCTCTATTCGCAAGATTTCTCACAACCCTATTATACCAATGAAAAGGCTTTCTTTATAGGGGAATCTCTTTTAGTTGTCTAGTTCATATCAGTTCATGGTATAGTATTATGGAGAATTATACATAGGAGGATATATTTATGATTCATGTACACGTAACATCCTGGTTTCTAGGATTAGTCTTTTTTGTTGTAACGTATATGCTATACAAAAAGAATGCAGGAAAAAAAGCGAAAATTTTTCACATGATTACACGCGTTTTGTATTTAGTGATTCTTGCAACAGGTGGTCATATGTTTGCAAACTATTTAATGGACGCAGGTATTGTGAATAAAGGACCAATTATTATTAAAGGAATTCTAGGGATTACTTTAATTGGCTTGATGGAAATCATCCTTGTTCAAAGAAAACGAGGAGAAGTTCGAATCATGAATTGGGTATTCTTCTTTATTACTTTTTTATTAGTCTTGTTTTATGGATACGTTGTAATTGGCGGTTAAAAACTAGAATGATAACGAAGACTCAAAAAAGTGCCGGATCGCGCACTTTTTGGGTCTTTTTTTGTTTCAATGAAATTGAGCTTGATTTAAAAGATTCCCTTCTTAACAGAAAAGGAAATCATACTGTGGAAAATGAATGAAATTTCAAATGGATCTTATTCATATATTAAAATCCATGAAACTACCAGAACAAATCAAGGAAAATGAAGAGGGAAATAAATTGTTTGGGGTCTGGCCCCCCAAACAATTTATTGTAAAAAAATACCACTGATTAAACTGTTAAAAAATAACTGAGACCACCGATAATAATAGAAGTATAATATTCGAACGTTCTTGTTAAATGAGGTGGTAGCATGAAAACCTTTAACTTTTTATATAAAAATGAAATTCAGTTTAAAAAATGGATTAAAGAAAATGATTTTAAACAACAAAAATATGTGTTAGTACAAGTTTTCACAGGAAGACTTGATAAGACATGGATAAATCGATTAAGAGAAAAGCTTACCGTTCATTTGCCGAACGCCAAAATAATTGGTGTCACAACGGATGGGGAAGTTTTAAAAGGCCGTGTGACAACCAAGGAAACGGTTATTTCAATTTCGATATTCGAAAAGTCTCTTCCTCGAACTTCTTACATACCGCTATTAGAAGACAACAACAGTGAAGAGTTAGGAAAACACCTGGCGCAAAACTTTATAAACGAAAAAACGAAGCTTCTTTTAATCTTTGGAAATGGAATGTATATGGAAAGTTCTTCTTTCCTGCAAGGCATTCATTCTGTTGCACCGAAAGTGATTGTGTCAGGTGGAAATGCTGGGGATAATGGGCTATTCAAAAACATCTGCCTGTTTACGGAAACAGGTGTTTTTGATAAAGGCGTTGTTGCTGCTGCCATTGATAGTGAAGAATTATATGTAAATACGATGTCTTATACAGAGTGGAAACCAGCAGGCAAGGTGTTTTCTGTTACAGATGTATCTGAACGGGGAGAATTAGAAGTCGACGGGTTGTCTATCTATGAATTATATGCACAATATTTAGGAAAAGAGATTGCTGAAAGCCTTCCTGAGTCTGCAGCAGAATATCCTCTAATCGTAAAAAAGGACAAGAGTTATTTTCCGTTATCCATAAAAGTTTCCGAAGATGGAAATGGTTTTTCATACCATCAAACAGTTAAGCGTGGAAATCAGCTTCAAATTGGTTATAGAGATGCAAGTTTATTAATAAATACGATAGATATCGTAACAAAAGATCTTCAAAATAAACCAGCTGAATCCATTTTTATGTATTCTTGCATGGCGAGAAGAAGATTTTTAAAAAGCACGTTAGAAGAAGAGTTTTTTGCCATTGATCAATTTGTGCCTACTACAGGTTTCTTTACATATGGAGAGTATTTTCATGATGGCAAACAGGTTCATCTGCTATCACATGCTTTAACGCTGTTGATTTTAAGTGAAACGGCAGATGCTACATTCGAAAAAAGAATCAGTTCAAAAAAGCCTGAAAAATCAAAGGATATCGATGAACTGCTTGCATTATCCCACTTAATTCAAACAAGCACAGAAGAGATGAAGCAGCTTAATGACAATCTTTTAGAAAGTGAACAGAGATACAAATCGTTATTTGAGCATAACCCTGATTTAATCTATTCGATGGATCTTAACGGCTATATCACCAGTGTCAATCCAGCACTCGTTCAAACACTCGGATACTCTCAAGAAGAAATGATGAAATCGCATGCATTAAAGTTTGTTTGTCCAGAAAATCATAAACAGGTTATTGAACACTTCAAGCTGGCAATTCATGAAAAACCTCAAACTTTTGTAATGACCATTCTTAAAAAAGATGGCAAAAATGTAGTTTGCAGCATAACGAATATACCGATTGTTGTTAACCAAAAAGTAGTAGGGATTTATGGAATCGGAAAAAATATTACGTGGCAGAAAAAAGCGGAAGAAAAGATGGAACGACTAGCTTTTCATGATTCGCTTACCGGATTGCCTAATAGAAGTTTGTTTGAAAAAAGACTTCATGAACTGCTGGAAGAAAGCGACCGAAACAATCAGAAGCTCGCCGTTATGTTTATCGATCTGGACCGTTTTAAAATTATAAATGAAAGTCTCGGCCACCATATTGGTGATGTTGTGCTGAAGCATGTGAGCAAGCAATTAAGAAAGGCAACGAAAAACCACGATTTGTTATGCCGATTTACCGGAGATGTATTCGCGCTCATCTTACCTTCACTGAATAAACCAGGTGAAATCATAGAAACGACAGAACGGATAACAGAAGCATTAAAAATGCCGATCTATTTAGATGGAGAAGAGTATACCGTAAGTGCATCGATCGGAATCAGCATTTATCCGGATGACACCTTGAATACAGATGTTTTATTAAAAAACGCAGATATCGCCGTACATAAAGCTAAAGAAAAGGGATTTGGGAAAAGAGAATTCTTTACAGGTGAAATGAACGCTTTCAGTCTAGAGCGTTTAAGATTAGAAGGTTTTCTTCGCAAAGCGATTCAAAAAGGTGAATTGCTTCCTTTTTTTCAGCCGCAAATCTGTATGAAAACCGAAAAGATCATTGGATTTGAAGCGCTGATTCGCTGGCAGCACCCGGAACTTGGTCTTATTTCGCCTATGCAGTTTATTCCGCTTGCAGAGGAGATTGGGCTCATTGATGAAATTGGACGATTTGTTCTCTTTGAATCCTGTAAACAGCTTAAACAATGGCATGATGAAGATAAAGATCATTTATCGATTTCTGTAAATGTATCAAGCAGACAATTTCAGCGGCTATCCTTCGTATATGAAGTAAAAGAAGTACTGGAATTGACGGGAATACCAGCGCATTGTTTAAACCTTGAATTAACTGAGAGTACAATGATTCATAATGTAGAGTACAGCATCAGCATCATGGAGGAACTTCGAGAACTTGGCGTAAAACTGTCGATCGATGATTTTGGAACAGGTTACAGCTCTTTAAGTTATTTAAAAGATCTGCCAGTCGACTCGTTAAAAATTGATCAGAGCTTTATTCGTCACTTAAGTGAGGATTACTTTAATACGAGTGATGCAGCCATTATAAAAGCGATTATCATGATGTGTGAAGGATTGTCTTTAACAACGGTAGCTGAAGGCGTAGAAACATTTGAGCAATTAAAGCTATTGCAAGAATACGGCTGTCATCATGCACAAGGGTATATCATTTCCAAACCAATGCCATCAATCGAAGCTGACGTATTTCTTAAATTTTATTCCCTTACAAAAAACAGCCAGACCTAATTATTAGGCAAGGCTGTTTTTTTCTGATTTAGCACTAAGCGTGTTTCTTTTCATAATACATAAATGCAAGAGCCCCGATTAAAATAGTACCTTTCACAATATCTTGAGCGTAATAAGGAACATTCAGCATCGTAAGACCATTTAATAAAATACCGATCAATA
The DNA here is from genome assembly GCF_031457135.1 of Fictibacillus barbaricus. Lineage (GTDB taxonomy): Bacteria > Bacillota > Bacilli > Bacillales > Fictibacillaceae > Fictibacillus > Fictibacillus barbaricus_A. Next base: position 848,057 of record NZ_JAVDWA010000001.1, read on the forward strand.
CTGCACCGACGAATGTTCCAATGACATTGGGCTTGCCTGCGCCAAATACAGAAAAACCGATAAAGGAAGCAGCAACACCGTCCATTAAAAGAGGTGCACCTGCAGAGACTTGACCTGTCCCGATTCTGGCGGCGAGCAGGATACCTGCAAGTGTCGCAAAAAACGAGGAAAGAAGATAAGCGTACATTTTATAGCGTTTAACACGAACGCCAGAAAGGCGTGCAGCTTCTTCGTTCCCGCCAGTGATATATAGCAGTCTCCCAAAACGCGTCTGCTGTAAAATGAAATGAACAATGACTACAGCAGCAAGCATGATAATAACAGGGAATGGGACTGAAAAAATCTCACCCTGTCCGATAAACAGAAAAGAGGGAAGAAATACCCCCGGAGCTGTTCCTCCTTCTGCTAAAGGCATGTTGTTATAAATGGAAAATCCTTTAGTAAATGTCAGGTGCAGCCCGTTAATAATGTACATCACTGCAAGTGTGGCAAGAAGGTCTGGCAAACGCACTTTAATAACGAAAAATGAATTTAATAAACCCACGAGCAAACCGATGATGATCGGAATTAAAATCGCTACAATCGTTTCTTGCCGGTAAAGAACTAATGCAGCAGCACTCGTAACCGTAGCAAGACTGGCTGTCGAACCTACCGACAGATCAAAGCCGCCAACGATCAGTGAAATCGTCACTCCGATTGCCAGCAAGGTAATGATGGAGATCGAGCGCAATATGTCTGTGAAGTTGTGATAACTCAAAAATTTATCGTTGATAAGGCTGAATATTATAACCGTTAACAATATAACCAGCAGTGTTCCGTAACGGTATAAAAAAGGAAATAGTTTTTCAGTAAAGGGCAGTTTCGTATTTTTTACCTGTTCTTCATGAACGTACTGAGCCATAGTGACCTCCTGTCGCGTAATACATAATTTTATCTGTCGTTGCTTCTTCTTTGCTTAGTTCACCTGCAATTTTTCCATCATACATAACGAGAATCCGATCACAAAAGGCTAGGAGTTCACTAATTTCACTCGTGAAATAAAGAATGCCTTTGCCTTTTAAAGCAAGGTTTTGGATACATTGAAACACATCTTGCTTGGCACCTACGTCGATACCTTTTGTCGGCTCATCGAAAATAAAAACCTCACCATCATTTAACAGCCACTTGCCGATAGAAGCTTTCTGCTGATTTCCGCCGCTTAAATGATTCAGCCGGGAAGAGGGGGATTGAGTTTTAATTCCAAGTGTTTTAATCCATTTCTCCGCTTCTATTATTTCTTTCTTTTTCTGGATGAGACCGAATCTCGTAAACTTATTTAACACAGGGAGTGTTAAGTTCTCGATTACATTGAAATCTACTAAAACTCCTTCTTTTCTTCTCTCTTCTGGAATGAACGAAATACCTGCAGAAATTGCTTTAGCGGTACTCGTCAATCTCCATTTTTTTTTATGCACATAGACGGGGTCTAACGAACGGTCAGCGCCAAATAGCGCTCTAGCCGTCTCAGTTTTACCAGCACCAACAAGACCAGCTACTCCAACGACTTCCCCTTGTCTGACGGAAAGGGAGACCGATTCTCCAGTAGAAGAAACTCTGAAGTTCTTCACTTCGAAAATAATGTCACCATGTTCGCGGTCTTCATCTTTGTTCGAAATTTCTTCAAGAACATTTCCAAGCATTGCAGATATAATTTCTTCTTTATCGCAAAGATTCGTTTCTTTATGAAGAGAGACATATCCATCTTTCAATACGGTTACCTTTGTAGAGAGCTCCAACACTTCTGGAAGCCGGTGGGAAATGTATATAATTCCTACTCCTTCACGCTGTAATCCACGAAGGACATCGAACAATCGCTCTGCTTCTCTCAAACTTAATGGAGCAGTAGGCTCATCAAGAATAATAAAAGATAAGTCGCGAGAAAGAGCTTTAGCGATCAAAATTAATTGTTTTTCTGCTAACGTACATTGAGAGACTAAAAGAGAGGGATCCAAGTTCAGACCAACACGTTTCAAAAGATCAGAAGCTTTTTTATTACGCTGCCTCCAAGAAAAAAAGGAAGGACCATTAATGATGGCGTTCATCATAACGTTCTCAGCGATGCTTAAAGAAGAGACGAGAGCTGTATCCACTTCTTGCACGACCATTTCAATTCCCGCTTCTTTAGCATCAATCGGCGTTTGGAAATTTTGCTCGATGCCATCCAGGAAAAGTGTTCCTTCATCTTTTTTATAGTCGCCGGAAAGAATTTTCATGAGCGTACTTTTACCGGCGCCATTTGCTCCAAGGAGGGCATGGACCTCACCACTTTTGACTGTAAAATCCACTCCTTTTAACACGTTCTGATCACCAAATGATTTTGTGATTTTTTTTAAATAAAGTTCACTCATCATTTACTAGCCTCTTTTAATGTTTTCATCCACGGTGATTCAGCTGCATCAGATTTACCCCAGCCCTCAACGTATTTACCCATTTCGCTCATTGAAATTTTTGAAGAGGGAAGAACCTCTTTTTCTACTAAATGAGGCTGTACGCTATATACTTGCGGTGTTTCTTCTCCAGCTGCTTTTTGATAGAGGAATCGAACCTGCATTTTTCCAACATCAGCAGGATCAGTAGCTGCTGTAGCTTTCCATGGACTTTCGTCAGCCTGCATCAACTGCAGGTCTTCATCACTAAGGTCGATTCCATATACTTTAATCTCGTCTCGGCCAGCCTGCTGAATCGCTCTTGTTGCACCTTTCGCAAACTCATCCCATGGAGCGAAAACAGCATCGATATCACCTTTGTTCGGATATTTTTGTAAAAGAGCTTCCATCTGAGACTGGGTGTCTAATGCTGTATTTTGGCTCGCATTCCCAAAACGGGCGACCTCTTTTATATTTGGATAACGCTTCTTAAACGCTTCATACATCACGTTTCGCCGTTCCATCGGTGTAAAACCGCCAACCCACACATACACGATTTTGCCTTTGCCGTTTAAGTCCTGTGCCATCGTTCTTAAGGAGTTCCAAGCAAGACTATAGTCATCCTGGTCAATGACAGTTACACCTGGAATGTTAATATCACTATCGAATGCAACGACAGGAATTCCTTGTGCAACTGCTTTTTTTACACTAGGAGCAATCGCATCGGCACGGCCATGGTCAATTAAGATTCCATCGACTTGCTGGTTGATGGCAGTCTCTACATAGGCGGCCATTTTTGATAAATCGTTATCCGCGTTATAGACTTGGACAGAACCACCGAATTCTTCCACTTGTTTCTTGACACCGCTCACATATTGGGAAGAGAAGGTCCCAATTGAAAACTGATTGATAGACGCAATTTTTAGTGGTTTCTGGAGCTGAGAAGGAATTTTTTTCGATGATGTTATTTTTGTTTTATCTGTAGATTTCTCAGCATGTACCGTTTTCGTTTCTGTTTTTTGTGCGACAGCATCTTGTTCACTCGTGCAGCCTGTAAGGAGTATTGATGCGGTTAGGATACCAGCAGACGCCACTTTCCATGATTTCAATTCGTTTCCTCCTCCTTTAATTGTGATAGGGACTCGATATAGTTTCCTTCGACAACGCCTTTTTCTGTAATGATTGCTGAGATGTAATCAGCGGGAGTGACGTCAAAGGCTGGATTAAACACTTTAATTCCTTTTGGTGCAATACGAACACCGTTTATATGGGTGACTTCTTCTTCAGGACGTTCCTCGATCGGAATATCGTCACCGCTTTTTGTATTCAGGTCTAATGTGGAGAGTGGGCAAGCTACGTAAAAAGGGATATTAAGTGCTTTAGCTTGCAATGCAAGACCAAACGTACCGATTTTATTGGCGGTATCTCCATTAGCCGCCACTCGGTCACAGCCTACGATCACTGCTTTAATGTTCTTCGTTTTCAGCGTATGAGCGGCCATATTGTCCGTAATCAGCGTCACGTCTATATCATTAGATTGTAGTTCCCATGCAGTTAGCCGGGATCCTTGCAAGACAGGTCTTGTTTCGTTCGCATAAACGCTGAGATTCCAGCCTTTTTCCTTTGCAAGATGAAAGGGAGCAAGTGCTGTTCCGTATTTACTTGTTGCAATCGCTCCCGCATTACAGATCGTCATTACAGAATCACCGTCCTGAAGGAGTGATAAGGCGTATTCTCCGATTTTTCGGCAAATTTCCTCATCTTCTGCTTGAATGTTTTGTGCTTCTTGCTCAATTCGTAATTTTGCTTCTGCAACAGATGATGCCGATTGAGCGGCAGCAGTAACACGATCAATTGCCCAGAAAAGATTAACGGCTGTTGGACGGGAAGAGGCAAGATAATCGCGCTGTTTCTTCAATTTTTCTAAAAAAGTATTCAAATCTGTTTCTTTTTCAGCGTTACTCCAGAGAGTAAGTCCGTATGCAGCTGCAATTCCGATTGCAGGAGCCCCGCGGACTTTAAGTTTGGAAATAGCGTCCCACACATGCTCGATCGTGGTTACGTTTAAGTAAACGGTGTTGTGCGGTAGCTGCTGCTGATCTAATAAAAGCAGGTGATTGCTCCGATAACGAACCGAAGCAACCCATTTATCTGTAACTGTCATTTCTTATGCACCTCTGATCGTATCTGTTAGTTGTGTAATGGTTGTAAAAGATGATCGTTTCTTAATCAGCTTGCTTCCAAGCTCCAGTGCTTTCTTTTTGTAATACAATTGGACTTCTTTATTTTCAATCGAATCTAAGTCAGCAACATGTGCAAGGCCGATTGTTCGTCTAATGATTTCACAGCCTGCAAAACCAATGCTGTCCTGAAATGTTTGCTGAAGAAAATCCTTTAACACGCCGTTCGTTTTTGAAAAGGGACCAGCAGCTTTTTCGTGCCATAAATCAGAAAACGTATTTTCAAAGGTATCCCATGTATTTGAGATCGTTTCGAGTAAATAATTTTGCAGAGACTCACGGTTAAACGGCTCTTTTGCATGGGCGTTCTGAGAAAGATGATTCAGTGCTAAATTAGCAAAAAAATGACCAAGGTCAAATCCAGCAGGTCCGTAAAATGCGAATTCCGGATCGATCACCTTTGTTGAATTCTCAGTGATAAAAATACTTCCGGTATGAAGATCGCCATGAAGCAGAACTTCAGCGCGGGTTAAAAAGGAATACTTCAATTGTGCTGCGTTCCTCAAAAGCTCCTCATCATTCCAAAGCTTTTCTACAGAGTCTATTAGTTCTTCAGGAAAATCGTTCGTATCATGATCAAAGAAAGGATCTGTAAATACGAGATCTTCTGTGATCTTGCATAGCTCTGGATTCGTAAATTTAGCGACCTGCTCTTTTTTCTCAAAAGGATGGAGGTGAAAATCACTGGAATAAAAGGCTGTACTGGCAGAAAATGTGCCAATATCTTCAGCTAGCTTTGGATAAGTGCTGCCTTCAATGAGTGCTTTTCTTAATATGGTGTGGTCTGACAAATCTTCCATAACAGTTACAGCGAGTGTTCTATCCGTTTTGAATACCTTGGGGACAAGGTGAGGGACAGATTCCGCTTCTGTGAGTAAGGCTTCACTTTCGATTCTTGCTCTGTCGAGTGTAAGCGGCCAGCTTTCGCCTACAACCTTCGCATAAGGAAGTGCCTGTTTTACAATCAATGCTCTTTTTGTGGCAGGATGTTCAATATGAAAAACAAGATTTAAATTTCCGTCCCCAATTTCATTTACAACTAATTCATTTTCTTGTTCGAGAAGAAAATAGTTTAACTCACGGATGACTTCTATCACGTTTAATTCAGTTAGCGGTTCGTATGTACGCTCCAATTGGATACTCATTGCTGTTTCCCCCTTATTAGGTTAATGAAATATAAAAAGCCCCTTTTCTATATAAGAAAAGAGGCTCGGAAAGGTATAGTCCCGTGCCTCTTATCTTAGCAAAACAAAATGTTCTGCTGGAATTAGCACCGTGCCATACGCTGAATACGTTCATTCAGCGGCTCCCCTAAATTGCGGGCGCCCCATTTCACAATGGAATTACGGTCGGTTGCTGGGTTTCATCGGGCCATTCCCTCCACCTGCTCTTGATAAGAGACCTGTTATTCAATTAATAATTCAAAGCGAATTAATATTCGCGCAATTCATAATCGTTATACTACATCGATAAAAAGAGGTTGTCAACCCTATTTTTGGTAGAGGATTATTTTTTAATATAAATCCTTTCGGCGGTCGTTCAGTGCTGGTACTTTGGCGCGCACTTCGTCGACGAGTGATGGTGAAAGTTCTGCAACTAGAATTTCTTCCTCTGTTTTAGAAGCTTCTGCAACGATTTCACCCCATGGATCAATGATCAGCGACTGTCCGGCAAACGTATTATTCGGATCACTTCCAATGCGGTTGCACGCTATCACGTAACTTTGGTTTTCAATCGCACGGGCAATGAGTAAAGCACGCCAATGTATTTCCCTTTGAATCGGCCATTGAGCAGGAACGAAAAGTAATTTAGCTCCTTCAAGAAAAGGTTTTCGAATCCATTCAGGAAAGCGGATATCGTAGCAGATCACCCCTGCAGAAGGAGTGGCATCAATGGTAAACATGCCTGTTTTATTTCCTGGTGAAATAAATTTTTCTTCATCCATCAGTGTAATAAGGTGAGCTTTAGAATACGTCCCAATATGTTCGCCATTCCGGTTAAAGCTGAGCATTGTATTATATACCGAACCGCCTGTTCGCATTGCAACAGAACCGCCGATAATGTTAACGGATAACTCATTAGCAAGTGTGCTTAAGATCCTCTTTGCCTTTTCACCGTTAACATCACTTATCACATCTAATCGTGTCAGGTCATAGCCTGTATCCCACAGTTCTGGAAGTATAATGGTATCTGGTTTGTGATGAAGTACAGCTTCACGAATCTTTTTTTCAATATGTTCATAGTTCAACTCCGGTTTGCCGAATTGAACATCCACTTGTATACATGCAACTTTCATTTTTGTAACCCCCTAATTAAAATGCGATAAACACCTGTCAGATGAGAAAAGGTAAAAAAAGTCTTTACAGAATTTCCTTAAGCGTATAACATAACTCATTAGAATTTCAAGAATATTCAATTTAGACTGGAAGTGATCGATTGAAACGATTTGAGCAGGCAGATGTTTTAGGCAAGCTGCCAGAACAATTCTTCGCGAAGCTAGTAAAAAAGGTGACAAGCTATGTGGATCAAGGCTATGATGTTATCAATCTTGGACAAGGAAATCCAGATCTTCCTACGCCAAGTCATATTGTTGAAGCACTAAAAGAAGGTGCTGACCATTCAGGGTATCACAAGTACTCTCCTTTTCGCGGTTATCCCTTTTTAAAACAGGCAGCTGCTGATTTTTATAAGCGGGAATATGGAGTTGACCTCGACCCTGAAAAAGAGGTGGCTGTTCTTTTTGGGGGGAAAGTCGGTCTTGTTGAGCTTTCACAATGCTATTTAAACGGCGGTGACATTGCACTTGTTCCAGATCCAGGCTATCCGGATTACTGGTCAGGCATCGCAATGGCCGGGGCAAGAATGGAAACGATGCCACTCAAAAAAGAAAATGAATTTCTACCTGATTATACTCGTTTAGACGATGGTGTACTCGATGAAGCAAAACTCATGTTTTTAAACTATCCAAACAACCCGACTGCAGGAGTTGCGACGGAAGCCTTTTTTGAAGAAACCGTGGAAATCGCTAAAAAGCATGATATTTTAGTCTGCCACGATTTTGCCTATGGTGCGATTGGGTTTGATGGTCAAAAACCGGTAAGTTTCCTTCAAGTTGATGGTGCGAAGGAAGTAGGAATTGAAATTTATACATTATCTAAGACGTACAACATGGCAGGGTGGCGTGTTGGTTTTGCAGTCGGAAATGAACAAGTCATTGAGTCCATTAACTTATTGCAGGATCATTTTTATGTCAGTTTGTTTGGTGCCGTACAGCATGCTGCAGCAGAAGCTCTTAACGGACCGCAAGACTGTGTGGATGATCTTGTTCATACCTACGAAAACAGACGAAATGCATTTATCGGCAGGTTAAAAGAACACGGATGGGATGTTGATGCGCCAAAAGGATCCTTTTTTTGCTGGCTTCCAGTTCCAGAAGGGTTCACGTCAGAATCATTCGCCGATCATCTGTTAGATAAAGCCCATGTTGTTGTAGCCCCGGGAATTGGTTTTGGAAAAGAAGGTGACAAATACGTTCGTGCAGGTCTACTTACTTCTGAAGAGAGATTACTAGAAGCGGCAGACCGTATTGCAAAGCTATTATAATTTTTTTTGTTGACAGAACGTTTCTACCCTGTCATAATCACATTTAACATTATATTCAAACAATTTGCACTCTTATTAAGAGCAGGTGGAGGGACTAGCCCGATGAAACCCGGCAACCATTCAGTTATTTTATTTAGCTGAAAACGGTGCTAATTCTTGCAGTCTATTAATGGACTGAGAGATGAGAGGAAGCGGAACTGAGATAATTGGCGCCCCTTCCTTTTTGGAAGGGGCTTTTTATTGTGTTTGATTATTGATAAGCATCGAATCTCGTCGTCAGCTTCGTTTCTGCGATACTTACGTATGTTGAATACGCGTCCGATTCTCGAACCTTTGCTTCCTCGACCTTCTTGCTTCTGAATGATAAACGATTGGAAGTTCATTGATTAGCGGCGAATCTCGTCGTCATGTAGGAGCAAATAAATGATTCCTAGACTTTCTTGCTTTTAATTGGTCAAAGGATGAAAAGTTCATAGCAAGTTTTGTGTTTGAAAGGGGTTTAACAACGATGAGTAAAGTAACAGCGACATATTTAGTACATGACAAAAATGGAAATTTGGAAAAGAAGGCGGAGGGGATCGCACTTGGTTTAACCGTAGGCTCGTGGACAGATCTTCCGCAATTAGAAAAACAACAGCTGGAAAAGCATAAAGGCATTGTAGAAAGTGTCGAGGTATTGGATGACGATCATAAAACGAATCAATTTTTAGGAAGCGAACGCACGAAAGGCATAATTAAAATTTCATATCCTGCAGCCAATTTTTCACCAGATATTCCGGCCATCTTAACGACAGTCTTCGGAAAGCTTTCACTGGACGGTGAAATAAAACTCGTAGATTTAGAGTTTGATAAACAGCTGGAATCACGTTTTCCTGGGCCGAAATATGGTATTGAGGGTATTCGAAAAATATTAGGTGTCCATGATCGGCCGCTCGTCATGAGTATTTTTAAAGGTGTTTTAGGAAAAGACTTATCTTTTTTTGAACAGCAACTTTACGAACAAGCTTTAGGTGGTGTTGATCTTGTAAAAGATGACGAGATTTTATTTGATAATCCACTCACCCCATTTGAAGACCGAGTTAAAACGGCAAAAAAAGTACTTCAGAAAGTACAAGAACGAACAGGTGAAAAGACACTGTATGCAGTGAACTTAACGGGACGCACGGGTGAACTGAAAGATAAAGCAAAACGGGCTGCAGAGCTAGGAGCAAATGCACTGCTTTTCAATGTCTTATCGTATGGACCAGATGTTCTTCAAGAACTGGCAGAGGATAAAGAGATTCAGCTCCCGATTATGGCACATCCAGCTTTATCAGGCGCAATCGGTTCCTCTTCTCTTTACGGAATTGGTTACTCCGTCCTTTTAGGAAAACTTTTGAGATATGCGGGTGCTGATCTCGTCTTATTCCCAAGTCCTTATGGAAGTGTAGCGCTAGAGCGCAGCGAAGCAATCAGTATAAGCGAGGCTTTGACAACGGACGGCATCGCACTAAAAAAGGCATTTCCAGTACCGTCTGCAGGTATTCATCCAGGGCTGGCACCAGTTTTGTATAAAGACTTTGGCATCGATAGTGTGATTAATGCGGGTGGCGGAATACACGGTCACCCAGATGGAGCAGCAGGCGGGGCACGGGCTTTTCGTCAAGCTATTGATGCAGTTGTAAAAGGGCAAGACTTCGAAAAGTATGGTGAACAACATCCTGAACTTCAAAAAGCTTTAGAGCTTTGGGGAGGAGTGCCTGTTACATGACGAGTCATCCAGTGATCTTTTGTGATTTTGATGGAACAGTCACAGAAAAAGATAATATTGTCGCCATTATGGAGGAGTTTGCACCAGATGGTTGGCAGCCGATTGTAAAAGATATCTTGAATGAGTCGATCTCGATAAGAGAAGGGGTAGGGAAGTTGTTTTCCAGAATTTCATCTGATAAGCGTGATGAAATTATCCAGTTTGTTTTAACCCGTTCAAAAATTAGGGATGGCTTTCAGGAATTTATTGATTTTACAAAAAAAGAAAACATACCGCTTTATATTGTGAGCGGCGGGATTGATTTCTTTGTTCATCCCGTATTGGAAAACAAAATAGAGGCAGAACAGATCATTTGTAACGGAAGTGATTTTTCAAAAGAATTTATTGAAATTACCTGGCCGAATGCGTGTGATGACAAATGCACGAATGATTGCGGCTGCTGCAAACCATCGGTGATTAGAAGGCTGGAGCAAAAGTATCCTCATTCGCAAAAAATTGTAATCGGGGATTCGATTACAGATCTTCAAGCATCTAAGCGTGCAGATGTCGTGTTTGCAAGAGATTACTTAATTGAAAAATGTGAAGAAAATTCAATTCCATATACACCTTTTGAAACATTTTTTGATGTGATTCATGCTTTAGAGAAAAAGGAGGTAAGAAGTTGACGATACATGAAGAACGATGGAATGAACTTGCTGATGTGAAGGATGAACTTGCTGCAAGGAACTGGTTTCCTGGAACGAGCGGTAACGTATCGATTAAAGTTTCTGATGATCCATTGAGGTTTTACGTTTCAGCCAGTGGAAAGGACAAAACAAAACGAACAGCAGAGGATTTTTTACTTGTAGATGAAGAAGGTAAAGCTGTGGAACAAACGTCACTTAAAGCTTCAGCTGAGACTGGTATTCACTGCGAGGTTTATAAATTAACGGATGCGGGCTGTTGTCTTCATGTACACACCGTCGACAACAATCTTATTTCTGAGTTATATGGAGATGCAGGAAAAATTACGTTTAAAGAACAAGAACTGATCAAAGCTTTTGGAATCTGGGAAGAAGACGGAAGCATAACAGTTCCGATCGTGAAAAATCATGCAGATTTAGAGAAATTGTCACAAGCAGTTGCAGAAGTAATCACGCCAGAAACGAAAGCGGTATTGATTCGAAACCATGGTATCACGGTGTGGGGAAAAAATGCGTTTGAAGCGAAAAAACATCTCGAGGCTTTTGAATTCTTATTTTCATATATGATCAAGCTACAGTCACTTGCCTTACTTAATAAAAAACATAAGTTCAATTCATTTGGAGGGGTAAAATATGGCACATTTAAGATTTCATGATAACAATGAAAGAATTGAAGTACAAAATGAGGTAGAGTCTTATTTAAACAGCCAAGGAGTTATCTACGAAAAGTGGGACATTGAAAAACTGCCTGAGAATCTTCGTGAAAACTACAGTTTAACAGACGAAGAAAAAGCAGAAGTAATCCAAACATTCCGCAGTGAAATCGATGACATCTCTAAACGTAGAGGATATGTAACGGAAGATGTAATCTCCTTATCTGATGCTACGCCTAACCTGGATGAACTATTGAAAAACTTTTTGGCAGAACATCATCATACGGACGATGAAGTACGTTTTATCGTATCGGGGCACGGAATTTTTGCGATTGAAGGAACGAACGGAAGATTTTTTGATGTAGAGCTGGAGCCCGGTGATCTTATCTCCGTACCAGAAAATTACCGTCACTATTTTACACTGCAAGAAGACAGAAAAGTTGTAGCTGTCCGTATTTTTAAAGCAAAAGAAGGCTGGGTTCCGATTTATGATAAAGAACCGCAGCAAGTAAAATAGCTGAAAAGTAAAAACAGCCCGCTGGAAACTTCAGCAGGGCTGTTTTTACGAGCGGAATCAGAAAAATACGAGCGGAATCAGAAAAATACGAGCGGAATCAGAAAAATACGAGCGGAATCAGAAAAATACGAGCGGAATCAGAAAAATATGCGCGCCATACGGAAATTATGCGCGCCATACGGAAATTATGCGCGCCATACGGAAATTATGCGCGCCATACGGAAATTATGCGCGCCATACGGGAAATATGCGCGCCATAAGAAAAACAAGCGCCATACAAAATACAAAACTAAAAACACCGGCTGCCCGGTGTTTTCTTTATTGCTGCTGTCCTTTTCTTAGTTTAATCAATCTGTACGTATGCAGTACGATAACTTTTAAAACTGCGTAAACTGGCACTGCAAGTATCAATCCGAGTAAACCGCCAAGACTTCCGGCAACGAGCAAGATCGAGATGATCGTAAGCGGGTGAATATCAAGCTTTTTCCCCATAACTTGCGGTGAAATTAAGTTTCCTTCAATCTGCTGGGCAATGACCATGATGATCAGTACTTTAATGACCATTGCAGGAGAGTCGACGACAGCTACAATAAGAGCGGGTACGACACCGATAATCGGTCCTAAAAAAGGAATAACGTTCGTAAACATAGCAATAATCGCTAGGATTAAAGAATATTCAATACCGATAACTAAGTAACCGATATAGAGCATCGTTCCTACACATACACTAACAAGAATCTGGCCTTGGATGTATGAACTTAACGCAATGTCCATGTCTTTTAAAATTTTCCATCCATTGTTGCGCTGTCTTTCAGGCAATGTTTGCAGCACCATCTGCGGTGCCTTTTCGCCTTCTTTTAACATGTAGTACAAAATGAACGGTACCGTAACAAAAATCATAATTATATTCGTAATGATTCCAATGAAATTAGCAATGTTTGTTCCAATTGTCTGTACACTGTGCGACAAGTAAGAAGATATTTTATCAGAGATTTGTTTTACATCAAATTGATCGCTTTGCTGAAAACGATTAACCCATTCGTTCTGCTGAAGATCATTTACTTTTCCGCGGATAGAATCGATTAAAGCAGGCGTGTTTTCAACTAGATTACTTATTTGCCTTTGTAGAATCGGACCGATGGAATAAAACAGTAATACGAACAATCCGATAGCAAGCATGTAAATCAGAAGAATCGAAATCACTTTAGGGACTCTTCTTTTATGGAGAAATTGTACGATTGGACGGAACAGATAGTACAAAACTCCGCCTAATAAAAAAGGGAAAAACAATGTTTGCACTAGAACAACTACGGGCCGGAAAATAAAATCAATTTTTGTTCCAACTAAAATGACTAGAAATATGAGCAGCAATCCGTAACAAATTCGAAAAAACTTTGACTGTGGCATCCCAAAACCCCTTGTATTCACAAAATATAGATACATTATACACAGGATAGAAGAACTTGCACAAATATTAGTTGCACACTGGTACAAGAAGGAAAGCATATGTTAAGTAATGGGCAAAAGTAATTAACTTGCAGCTTGAAGAGAAAGGATGAAACCAATGTGCGGAATAACCGGTTGGGCAGATTGGAATCGAAATCTCAATGGAGAAAAAAACATATTAATTAAAATGGCAACACCTTTATCTAAAAGAGGTCCGGATGCATTAAATGTTTGGAGTACGATTCATGCAGGATTTGGCCATGCACGTCTTGCGGTCGTTGATATTGAAGGCGGAGTTCAGCCGATGACCAGACAAAAGAACGGGAAGACTTACACGCTTTGCTATAACGGGGAGTTGTATAACACTGAAGACATCAGAAAAGAACTGCTGCAGCGAGGGTATGCATTTGAAGGTCATTCAGATACAGAAGTGCTGCTTGTTTCTTATATCGAATGGGGAGAAGCATGTATAGAAAGGTTTAATGGAATCTTTGCTTTCGCTATCTGGGATGAAGAAAAAGAGAAGATGTTTTTAGCACGTGATCGTCTAGGGGTAAAACCTTTCTTTTATTACGAAGGAGGGGGAATGCTGCTTTTTGGTTCTGAAATGAAAGCTATTCTTTCACACCCTGATGTTAAAGCTGAAGTGGATCGCGAAGGGTTACAAGAGGTGTTCGGGCTAGGTCCATCAAGAACACCTGGCAAGGGCATCTATAAAGGTATAAAGGAATTGCGTCCTGCACATGCCGCAACGTATACGAAAAACGGTTTAAAAATATGGCGCTATTGGAACGTTGAAAGCAAGCCTCATCAAGATTCTTTAGAAGATACCATTGATAAAGTGAGGTTTCTTGTAAACGATGCGGTAACACGTCAGCTTGTCGCGGATGTTCCGGTTTGTACATTTTTATCTGGCGGAGTCGATTCAAGTGCGATAACCGCAATAGCAGCTAAATATTTTCAAGAAGAAAATAAAGGTGAACTTCATACGTTCAGCGTTGACTATGTCGATAATGAAAAATACTTTAAAGCGAGTGATTATCAGCCGAACTCAGACGCACCATGGATTGAAAAAATGGTAGCCGCAACGGGTTCTGTACACCACCGATGTGTTATAGATAATGAGCTGTTAATCAATCATCTTCGTGAAGCTGTAACCGTTAGAGATCTTCCTGGCATGGCAGACGTGGACTCTTCATTGCTTTGGTTTTGCAGGCAGATTAAACCGCAGTCTACCGTAGCGTTATCAGGAGAATGTGCGGATGAAATTTTTGGAGGATACCCATGGTTTCATAAAGAAGAGCTTATGAACCGGGCAATGTTTCCTTGGATGCGATCGACTGAAGCAAGACAAAACCTAATACACGATTCATGGGCTAAAAAATTGAATCTATCATCATACGTTCAGCAGAGATATGAAGAAACAGTGAACGAAACACCTGTGTTAGATGGAGAAACGAAGGTAGAAGCACGAAGACGTGAAATCTTCTATTTAAATATGCTTTGGTTCATGACCACGCTATTAGACCGTAAAGACCGCATGAGTATGGGCGCAAGCTTGGAAGTGCGTGTACCTTTTGCAGATCATAGAATTGTAGAGTATGCATGGAACATCCCGTGGGAAATGAAAATGCTCGGGGGCAGGGAAAAGGGGATTCTTCGCAAAGCATTAACAGGGATTCTGCCCGATGATGTTTTGTATCGTAAGAAAAGTCCTTATCCAAAAACATTTCATCCTGAATATACAAACGGCGTAAAAGAATGGCTACAAAACATTGTAAACAAAAAAAGCTCTCCGTTGTTTGAAGTGCTGAATCGTAATAAAGTGCAAGAGATTATTGATACAAATGGAGAAGCGTTTAAAGAGCCATGGTTTGGCCAGTTAATGACGGGGCCGCAGCTCATGGCACACTTAGCTCAGATCGACAGCTGGCTGACCGATTATAATGTGAACATCATAGATTAATAGGTAGGAAATGACCCAAAAAAGTTTCTAAAACTTAGTTTTGGGTCTTTATTATTGTTCACAAAGAGAAAAATGTTTTCGCATACTTTGTCGGTCTTGTAAGGGGGTGATCTCCACGCTTTTATAAAACAGCAAAAAAAGAACTGACTCATGGCGGCAGGCACAGCTTTAAGTCAGCTCTGAAACGATCTTCAAGCGGTAGCTTCTCTTTTAATCAAAAACTTCCTCTCCCAGCCGCGTTTCTTCCATCTCCAGAGCATGAAGAGACCGCGCAGCCATTCATCAGCTGCAAAGGCAATCCAGATTCCAGCTAAACCGAGATCGAACACAATCCCAAGTAAGTATGCTAGCGGTACACTCACTCCCCACATGGAGATAATTCCCATCATGATAGGGAACTTTACGTCACCCGCCGCTCTTAAGCTTGAAATAATGACCAGATTAAAAGAACGGCCAGGCTCAAGCAACAGCGTTAAATATAGAAGCTTCGTTCCTTCGTGTAAAATTTCCGGGTTATCCGTAAAAATGGACAATAGAGGTCTCGCAAATAAGGATGCCACACCAGCCATCAAGAAACTGATGATCATGGCATATGTCTGACTGCGCAAACAGGTTTTATACGCTTTGTCATAAGATTTTGCACCGATTAAGTGACCGATGATGATCTGAGTACCTTGACCAATGGCAACTGCAAACAGAAAAATAAACATCATAATATTGAATGTATACACTTTTGTCGTAAGAGCGGTTGTACCCAGCATCGTGATAAATAACGTAACGATCATTTGCGAACCGCTGTAAGAAAGGTGCTCGCCAGCAGAAGGCAGTCCGATTTTAAGTACACTCTTAATATGAGTCGGGAATAATTTGAATGATTGCTTAAAAGGTAATGGAAACGGCGAACGTTTAAACAGCAAAAACAAGATAACGATCAGTCCTAAAAAACGGCTGAAAGAAGTGGAGATAGCTACCCCTTCTACACCTAAAACAGGAAAGCCAAATGCGCCAAAAATAAAGAGGTAATTTCCAACTACGTTTAATATGTTCATTCCGATCGTTACAAACATGGCGTCTTTTGTAAATCCATTGCTGCGGATAGCAGCTCCCGCTGACATGATGACTGATTCAATAAAAGCAAAACCGCCTACAATCATTAAGTAACTAGTGGCTTCATCCATCAGTTCCGGGGGAGTATTCATCCATTTTAAAAATACGTCACCCCAGATCACTAATACACCACTAATGATTAAACCGAATATCAAATTTCCCAGTATTGCGACAACAGCCACTTCTGCAGCTGTTTTCTGAAGTTTGGCACCAAGAGATTGGGCGATAACGACTGTAGCCCCTGTTGCAACAAATCCAAACATAACAATAACGATTGATAAAAGCTGATTGGTAAGACCTACAGCAGCAACGGAATGGTCCGAGTACTGACTGAGCATGAGTGTATCTGCATTGCCCATCAGCATGTGAAGCATAATGTCTATGAAAATGGGCCACGTAATGGCAAAAAGGGAAAGCTTGACTGCTTTGTTTCCTTTCATGTAAATCCCTCTCCATCTATAATTTCGAATTTATTTTCCTATTGTACAATAAATTGGGTGCTGTGAAAGGAAAACCCCTTACTTATTTGGTAAGGGGAGTAAAGATTATTTTTTATAGATGCTAAATCCATAAGCCGGCAATGATTCCGAACAATCCATACCATAAATTAATTTATAGTCTACTGGAATTCCGAACGGAATAGCTGATTCTGCTCCTGCATTTAATACTATGAGCAAGCTCTCTTCGTTAGACGTCCGCTCATACGCAACCGATTGACCATCAGCAAATAAGAAATTTAATGCCCCTTCATTTGCTAAAACAGGATATTCCTTTCGAAGTGATAGCAAGGTTTGAACGTGATCAAACAAAACAAGGTCTTGCTTTTCCTCATCCCATTCCATACATGCCCTGCATCCTGGATCTCTTACACCGCTCATACCGATTTCATCACCATAATAAATGCATGGTGTGCCTTTGAAAGTTAGCATTATTAAAAAGAGCAGTTTTAACTTATCTTTATTGTCATCGCAAAATGTTAATGGGCGTGCGGTATCATGTGAACCAAGCAGATTGAACGCCACCTCATTCACATTTTCGGGATACATGTTGATTACAGCTGTAATTTTTTCGGTAAATGTTTTTGCATCAATCTTCTCTTTTGCAACGAAATCAAGAACAGCATCTGTAAATGGATAGTTCATGACTGCATCAAATTGATCTCCTTGAAGCCATCCAATGGAATCATGCCAGATCTCACCAAGTATATAAGCATCTGGTTTCACAGATTTAACTGTTTTTCTGAAATCTCTCCAGAATGAATGATCCACTTCATTCGCTACATCAAGTCTCCAGCCGTCAATATCAAACTCTTCAATCCAGTATCGTGCGACTTTCAGTAAATATTCTCGAACTTCAGGGTTCTCCGTGTTCAATTTAGGCATCGATTTTTCAAAAGCGAATGTATCATAATTTGGACGTGGTTCTGTTACGATAGGGTATTCATGCAGATGGAACCAGTTTTTATAACGGGAAGTTTCTTGATTTTCCAGGACATCTTGAAAAGGTTCAAAATAAAAGCCGCTATGGTTAAATACGGCATCCAGCATTACTTTAATGCCGTTTTCATGACAGATTTTTACGAGTTTTTTAAATGTTTCTTTATCACCAAACTGAGGATCAATCTCCAAATAATCAATCGTGTCATATTTGTGATTTGATTTAGCCTTAAAAATAGGAGTGAAGTAAATTCCTGTTATCCCAAGTTTAACTAGGTAATCGATGTGATCGATGACTCCTTGGAAATCTCCTCCAAAGAAGTTAGCCGGCTTAGGTTCTTCGCTGCCCCATGGAAGCGTGCCTGCAGGATCTATACTTGCATCGCCATTCGCGAAACGCTCAGGGAAAATTTGATACCAAACCGTGTCTTTTACCCAAGATGGAGCGCGGAATACATCAATAGCATTTAGAAAAGGGAAACAAAAATAATAACCGGTATCATCTAAAGGTGCTTCATCATAAAAGCCTTTTTCAGTGTAGCAAATGGTTTCACTTTGGCTTTCTAGGACAAAGCCATAGCGTAAACGGCGGTAAGGAGGTTTTATTTCAATAAAATAATAATCAAACCATTCATCGCTTCCGCTTAACACCATTGAAGCAGTTGAAGTCTGCCAGCCGTCTTTAGTCCAGTTATAAGGGTCACCATATAATAAGGAAACTTTTTGTACATCACCTTTTTTTGTTCGTAAGCGGATATGCAATGTCTCTTCGTCATATGCATAGGCAAAACTGTTGCCTGGTCTGTGATAAATCGCTTCTTTTAACATCGGATAACTCTCCTTTCAAATAAAAAGAGGGCACAACCTAATCGAACTTAGGTTGTACCCCCACAAAAGTGTACATTGCCTTCAAATTGTTAATGGTTGTAGTATAAACAGTTCCATCGTGTAAATCAAGAGTGATGAAAGCGAATTCAAAAAAAAATAAAAAACTATTGTAAAAATTCAACAGCGATGTATAATGAAATTGAGCAACCAATGCAATCGTTTTCATAAACGACAAAAAAGTACATATTTCAGTTTGAAATCTATTTTTTTGAATCATTGTGCAAACGTTTGTATGCTTTTGATTTTTTATATTCTATGGGGGGTACAATCATGAAAAAGTTATTAGCTTTGCCTTTAACTTTTGCTCTTGCTGCAAGTGCTCTAGCTGCTTGCGGACCACAAGATGACAACAAGTCAACTGGCGGGAAAAAAGAAGCTGCTGGTGACAAGCCGGACAAGCTGGTTATTTGGGAAGACCAAGAAAAAGGTGTTGGAACGCAAGATGCTATCAAAAAGTTTGAAGAGAAATACGGCATCAAAGTTGAACTTAAAGAAATTCCGATGCTTGATCAGCAAGAAAAGCTTCGTCTAGACGGACCGGCTAAAAAAGGACCAGATATTATTACGACTCCACACGATCGTATTGGACCATTAGCGATTGAAGGATTGATTGCGCCAATCGAAGTGGCTGGCGATACAACAAAACTTTACACTGAATCTTCTATTAATGCATTAACATACGACGGAAAACTTTACGGTCTTCCAAAATCGACTGAAACACCAGTATTCATCTATAACAAAAAGATGATGGATAAAGCGCCTGAGTCTCTTGATGACTTGCTAGCTTTCTCTAAAGGTGATAAAGGCGGAGCTCAATACGGTTACTTAGCGAACTGGACTGATTTTTACTTCGCTCACGGAATCCTTTCTGGTTTTGGCGGATATGTATTTAAAGATGACAACGGTACTTTAGATCCTAAAGATGTTGGACTAGCTAACGAAGGTGCTGTAAAAGGATTAGAATACATCACTAGCTGGTACAAAGATGGTTTGTTCCCTAAAGGAATCATCGGTGAAAAAGCTGGTTCTACAATCGATGGCTTGTTCACTGAAGGTAAGGCTGCATCTGTAATGAATGGACCTTGGTCTTTCCAAGGGTATAAAGATGCTGGTATCGACATCGGTGTAGCACCAATGCCTAAACTTCCAAATGGTGAATATATTAAAACATTCATCGGAGTTAAAGGTTATAACGTAAGTGCATTCTCTGCAAACAAAGAATGGGCTACTAAACTTGTTGAGTATATCACGAACGAAGAAAGTGCTAAAACTCGTTTCGAAAAAACAGCAGAAATTCCTCCAGTTGTATCTCTAATGAAGGATCCAATTATTGCTGACAACGAAGCTGCAAAAGCAGTAGCTGTTCAATCTGAGCGCGGTGTACCAATGCCTAACATCCCTGAGATGGCAGAAGTTTGGGCTCCAGCTGCAAACGCACTTCAATTATCTGCAACAGGAAAATCTAAGCCACAAGCTGCATTAGAAGGCGCAGTAAAAACAATTAACGATAACATTAAAGCTAACCACAGCAAATAATAAAGTAATGGCAGGAAAGCGGTACCCAATCGTCGCCCGGGTACTGCTTTCTCTCACTTATGGTGTTTGTTGGAAAGATTTTGCTGGTAAGGGTCCTGAAATCTTTCGAACAAAGCACCAAAACTTATGTGAGGTATAGAAAGGAGAAACCTGAAATGACATATCGAAAGACGGCAGGTATTCTGTCTATCATTCCAGGCATTGGTCAGTTTTTTAATAAACAATGGGTTAAAGGAATAGCGTTTTTATTTTTGGCAGCATGCTATGTCATTGCGTTTTCTGATTTTCTAAATATGGGTCTTTGGGGAATCGTTACATTAGGTACTGAAGTTCCGCGCGATCACTCCATTTTTCTTCTTGTGCAAGGTGTTATTTCATTACTAGTGGTTGCACTTGGTATTGGATTTTATGCCCTAAACATTTATGATGCGTACCAAAATGGAAAGAAGCGTGATATGGGCTTATCGTTAAATACGTTAAGAGAACAATATCACAATGTAATAGATAAAGGTTTTCCCTATTTAATGATTGGACCAGGATTCTTATTATTAATATTCGTCGTTATTTTTCCAATCTTATTTATGCTCCTTTTAGCCTTTACAAACTATGACTTATATCATTCACCGCCTGCTAAATTAGTAGACTGGGTAGGTTTTGATACATTTACTTCGATCTTCTCGCTGGATATTTGGCGTGAAACTTTTGTCTCCGTTTTTGCATGGACGGTAATCTGGACGTTTACAGCAACTACTTTGCAAGTTTCAATCGGTATTCTTCTTGCGGTGATCATTAATCAAAAAGATCTACGCTTTAAAGGAATTATAAGAACACTATTAATTCTTCCTTGGGCTGTGCCAGCGTTCGTTTCAATCTTGATTTTCAGTGGATTGTTCAATGATACGTTCGGAGCAATTAATACGGATATTTTAGGAACGTTTGGAATCGATCCCATACCTTGGATGACAGATCCATTCTTTACTAAGATTGCATTGATCATGATTCAGTCTTGGCTAGGGTTTCCGTTTATAATGGCCATGACGACAGGCGTACTCCAATCCATACCAGGTGAATTATACGAAGCAGCGACTGTTGATGGTGCTTCAACGTTTGATAAATTCAGAAAAATTACACTTCCTATGATTCTGTTTGCAATTGCACCAATCTTGATTACGCAATATACGTTCAACTTTAATAACTTTAACGTTATTTACTTGTTCAACAATGGTGGTCCTGCAGTTCCTGATCAAAATGCAGGCGGTACAGATATTTTAATTTCATGGATCTATAATTTAACGATGACATCTGCTCAATATAGTAAAGCTGCAGCAGTAACCGTAATGATGTCAGTAATCATTATTATCATTGCGTTATGGCAATTTAGAAAGACGAAATCATTTAAGGATGAAGGGATGGTTTAATATGAGTATTAAAAGAGCAAAATATATCCGCTTAACTTTATCCTATCTGGTTCTTATGGTTGCGATTGCTATTGTCGTTTATCCAGTTCTTTGGGTAGTAGGCTCATCGCTCAACCCCGGTAACAGTTTATCAAGTTCAACAATTATTCCTACAAATGCAACACTGGATCACTATAAAAAATTATTTGCTGAAACCGAGTATTTAACGTGGTATTGGAATACTTTAAAAATCTGTTTCTGCACGATGGTCTTGTCAGTTATCTTTATTGGACTTACTGGTTATGCTTTTTCAAGATACAGATTTATTGGCCGTAAAAACGGTTTAATGACATTCTTGATTTTGCAAATGATTCCACAATTCGTTGCGATTCTAGCCATCTATATTCTAGCTAATCAAGTTGGTCTTCTTGATACTCATCTTGCATTGATTCTTGTATATGTAGGCGGAAGTATTCCGATGAACACATGGCTGGCTAAAGGTTATTATGATACGATCCCGAAAGAGTTGGATGAGTCAGCCCGCATCGATGGTGCAGGACACTTCCGTATTTTTTGGCAGATCATTTTGCCGCTGTCTAAACCAATACTAGCTGTAATCGCACTATTTACTTTTATCGGACCGTTCGGAGATTTTATCTTAGCCTCTATTCTGATCAGTTCAGATGAAAAACAAACGCTTGCCGTTGGATTGTTTAATATGATCTCTAACAAATTTGGTAATAATTTTACACTTTTTGCCGCAGGTTCAGTTTTAGTAGCCATTCCAATCGGACTACTCTTCCTGTCACTGCAGCGCTTCTTTATCTCTGGTCTGACAGCTGGAGGAACAAAAGGGTAAGAAGTCATATAGGAGGAAATGTGATGGGCAAAAGAATGATTCTCTTGGCTGTCTCGTTTCTTCTTTTTTTATCTGTACAAAATAAAGCGCTTGCAGAGAAAAAGGAAGAACGGAACTGGAAAGATGAAAACATTTATTTTTTAATGATTGACCGTTTTAATAATGGAGATAAAAGCAATGACTTTGAAGCAGATCCAAGCGATCCTTCCGCCTATCAAGGCGGGGATTTCAAAGGAATCATGGAAAAGCTGGATTATTTAAAAACTTTAGGTGTTACCGCTATTTGGATGACACCTGTCGTTAAAAATGAACCTAAAGGCTATCATGGATATTGGACAGAGGACTTTTATAAGACTGAAGAGCACTTTGGGACGAAGGATGAACTGAAGCAGCTCGTGAAAGAAGCTCATGACCGTCATATTAAAATCATTTTGGATCTCGTTGTGAACCATACAGGCTATCATCATCCGTGGCTGCAAGACCCGAGCAAAAAGAACTGGTTTCATCCTTATATGGAAATCACAAACTGGGATGATCAGCAAAATGTGGAGAACGGCTGGCTGGCAGGTTTACCGGATCTGAATACAGAAAATCCCGAAACGAGAAAGTACCTCCTGGATGCTGCGCAATATTGGATTAAGGAAACAGATATTGATGGCTACAGACTGGATACGGTAAAGCATGTGCCCAAAGACTTCTGGAAAGAATTTTCACAAAAAGTGCATGAGACCAAGAAGGATTTCTATTTGATCGGTGAGGTATGGCACAATGATCCCCGATATATAGCGGAGTATAACAAAGCAGGTATTCAATCGTTTGTAGACTATCCTTTGTACAATGAAATGGTACGTACATTTAGGGAAAGCGGACAATCCCTATCAGAGCTTCAAGCGGTTTGGGAGCGGAACAAATATTATTACAAAGATCCTTACACATTGGGAAACTTTATTGATAATCATGATAATATTCGATTTGTTCGAGAAGCGCTGCTTAAACAAGAAGATCCTGAAAAAAGACTCAAACTAGCACTCACATATTTGTATACAGCACCGGGAATCCCCATTTTGTATCAAGGAACTGAACATATGATGGATGGTGCACAGGACCCGGATAACCGAAGAATGATGGACTTTAATCAAAATAAAAAGATCGAAACATTCACGGCAAAACTGGCAAATCTTCGTCAAAAGCACATCGCACTCAGACGAGGAGAACAGCAGATGATAATTGATGATGGTCCGAAAGCTGTATTTAAAAGAAAATATAAAAATGAAACCATCTATATTGTCTACAACAACGATAAAAAGAAGCATATGATAAAATTTTCGGGACAGGATTTGAAGAAGCATAAACTTGTTAACCTTTTACAAGATGAAGAGATTAAAGCGAAAGACAACAAAGTTTCGGTAGAGATGAAGGGTGAAACAGCTCAGGTTTATATTTTGAAAGAAAACAAAATGAACTTGAGCCTGTATGCTGAAATCGGTATAGGACTTATTTTTGTTAGCCTCTTGTTTCTCTTTTTTAAACGGAAAAAGAAAAAGTAATAATGTTTTACAAAACTTCCCAAAAACCATTTCTTTTTTGGTTTTGATTCTAAACAATAATGAATGGATTTAGAAAGCGGATACAATGGGGTTTATGAGTGTTTTTAAGCATTTCGAAAGGGGGTCTCATAAATGTCAGTTACCATTAAAGACGTAGCAAAATTAGCAGATGTTGCTCCTTCAACTGTTTCGCGGGTTATTGCCAACAATCCGCGCATTTCAGAAAAAACAAAGAGAAAAGTGAAAGAGGCAATGGACTATCTCGGATACCATCCGAACTTTAACGCACGGAGCCTTGCAAACCGGTCTACACAAGCCATTGGACTTGTTATGCCAAGCTCAGCGGATAAGACGATGCAGAATCCTTTTTTTCCAGAAGTCATACGTGGAATCAGCACAATGGCTCATGAACAGGAATATGCCTTATACATGTCTACAGGTAATACAGAGGAAGAAATCTTCGAAGGTGTTGTACGCATGGTCCAAGGCCGGCGTGTAGATGGAATTGTCATGCTCTACTCTCGTGTGGACGACAATATCATGGCATACTTGCAAGAACAAAACTTCCCGTTTACGGTAATTGGAAAACCGTTTAAGAACGCTGAAAAAATAACACATATCGATAATGATAATTTTAAAGCGGCACAGGAAATGACAGAGTATTTGCTATCAAAGGGGCATGAACGAATTGGTTTTGTCGGAGGGAATTTGAATTTAGTCGTAACCATTGACAGATTGTTAGGCTATGAAAAAGCGATCCGAAAAGCAAAACTGCCATTAAAAGATGAATATATCGTGCATGAAGAGTTCTTAAAAGAGGGCGGACAAGAAGCGATCAAAGAACTTCTTGCGCTGGAAAACCCACCTTCAGCATTAATTGTTATGGATGATCTAATGTCATTTGGCATTTTGCACACGTTAAATGAGCTTGGGTTAAGTGTGCCAGATGATATTTCAATCGTAAGTTTTAACAATGTTATGTTATCGGAGTTATCCTCCCCATCCTTAACTTCAGTAGATATCAATATTTTTCAATTAGGATATGAAGCTGCAAAAGGATTGCTAGATTGCATTCAAAGTCCTAAACATAATCCAAAGCGTGTTACCGTACCGTATAAGCTAGTAGAACGGCAATCATGCAGAACAGTATAAATGAAAAGCCCTTAGCCTTGTTTTACGCATACCAAATGGCTAAAGGCTTTTTTCTTTAAGAGCTGAGATTACAGCGGTGATAGGCTGGGAGTGTTTTGAAGTGAAAAAGGTTTCAAAAGGGTTTCCTTTTTCCTTCATTCTTTGTTCCATAACGGGCAACGGGAAAAATTCTGGCTTTAAAGATTGAGAAACTTCTTGCCAATGCAATGGTGCTGCAACTAGTGCATCATCATTTCCTCTAACAGAGTAGGGGGCTATGATGGTTTTTCCCTCTGCATGCTGAATATAGTCAATATAACATTTGTTGCCACGATTTTTCTTTAATCGTTCAATCGTAAACCACCGAGGCTCGCGTTCAATTAGGTAGTGAGCTAAAAATTCTGTGAATAGCCGTGATTCCTCAAACGAAATCTGATTGTCAGGGAGCGGAATGTAGATTTGCATCCCTTTATTGCCGCTCGTTTTGACAAAACTCTTCAGGTGAAGATTGTCGCAAACTTCTTTAATCATAAGAGCAGCTTCAA
Organism: Fictibacillus barbaricus; assembly: GCF_031457135.1. Taxonomy (GTDB): domain Bacteria; phylum Bacillota; class Bacilli; order Bacillales; family Fictibacillaceae; genus Fictibacillus; species Fictibacillus barbaricus_A. The sequence continues at coordinate 873,766 of NZ_JAVDWA010000001.1, forward strand.
CAGATAAAATAAAATCATTTCGGGAAGGTGGATCGAGATCCATAACGATTTCTGATGGATAAGTGTTATGTGTGAAACGGAACGGAATATGAAATTCGAAAGCTAGCTGGTTTCCTAGCCATAATAAAGTCTGAAGGTTATTACAAACAATATAATCAATGTCTTCTTCACGAACCGTTCGTACATATTCAGGTGCGTAATCCGGACAATTTTTTTGATAAAATCGTTCCTCTCCGACTCCATGCGGATAACGGATTACAGTTAAAGCTCTGTCTCTTAAGAACGGAAGAATATAGGAAGCCATCTTAGAAAGGTAATTGATATATTCAATTTTGTTTACACCGACTGTTGGCCATAATGGTTTATCGGGACTCGTAATGGTAACGACATCACCATTCACTTGAACATTTAATTGTTCTTTTGCAGGTTTTCCCATGTACAATCCTCCCATTTTACATCAAAACGGAACCTTAAAAAGCGTGGCTGTCTGAGTTGGTTCTTATACATTTCCAGATAAGAAAGTTCTACACATATGGAGGGAGCTATCGTTATCAAAGACCCTTTTTGTCCGCTCTGGTTATTCTTCACGATCTGAATTAAAGCTTCTTTTTCTTGATCACTGATTCCATGTGCAAACAATCCGATAAAAGTAACGCTATTTTCTTTTAAAACACCTACATGAAAGAATCCATTTTCCGTATCGACCCCAAGGAGAAAGAACGTTCCGATCATAAGGTTTTTTACTTTGATCCAATTAGACGTTCGGATGGAAGCTGACCATTTACTCGTAGTTTTTTTTGCTACTATTCCTTCACTAAGATGGTGAACAACTGTTTCCTGTATGTGATTTAGATCATGAGTGAAAGGAATATAATTGAATGGTGAATTAAGGGATACGTTTTGTATGGGAATTCCTATTTCTTTACATACCTTATTGAGTACTTGTTTTCTTTTTAAAAAAGGTTCATTGCAAATGCTTTTCCCGTTTACCTTAAGAAGGTCAAACGCACAAAAGGAAGAAGGGAAAGCAGAAGAAGCTTGTTTAATCTTTTCGGAAGATTTAAGCCTTCCTCTTTTTTGAATGTTTTCGAAACTTGCTTTGAACGGATTGTCCAATACGCACAATTCCCCATCCATTAATAAAGGAAAGTAAGGTGATACGTTATTTTTATGATTCATAAGGAATGTGGCTATTTCCGGAAAGATATGATGTAAGGGATGTCCGTTTCTAGATGTCATGATGATGGATTCTGCATCCCAATACAGCAGGCACCGAAAACCATCATATTTCACCTCGTAAACCCAATTATCGCCCTCTGGCAGGTTTTCTGATAAGGTGGGGAGCATTGGTTTTAAAAAATGCTGGTTCATCAAGAGCTAGATGCTTTCTTTTTGTTCGCAGATTTTTTCTTTTTTGTGTTCTTTTCTGAAGTTTCTTTTTGTTCTTTTGCTTCATTTGTTTTCGTTTCTTTCTTATTTGTTTCTTTTTCTTTCCCTTTATTTTCATTAATTGAAGCTTGTAGAGCTTCCATCAAATCAACTACATTTGTTTTCGGTTTTTCTTTTGCGATCTTCACTTCGTTGCCAGAAATTTTTGTGTTGATTAATTCGAGTACAGCTTCCCGATATTCATCTTCATATTTTTCGGGTTCAAATGGAGCGGTTAATTGCTCAATAAGCTGTTTCGCCATCTCTAATTCCTTGTCATTGAGCGAAACTTCGTCTGTTAACCCTGGCACATGATCCACATTTCGAACCTCATCTGGATAAAAAATCGTTTCAAGAACTAAGCCGTTTTTGTATACACGAACCGCTGCCAAATGCTCTTTAGAACGAAGCGTGAACTTGGCCAACCCGATCTTATTGGTATCCTCCATCGCTTTTTTGAGAAGTGCGAAGGACTTTGTTCCGTTTTCCCCAGGACCGATAAAATAGGAACGGTTATAAAAGATAGGATCGATTTCCTCTAATTGAATAAAATCGATAATCTCAATTGATTTGTCCGAAACACCAGCCAGTTCCTCGAGTTCCTCTTTTTCTACAACAACAAATTTGCCTGGTTCATATTCATATCCTTTTACGATTTCCTTCGAATCCACTGTTTCCTCGCAAGAAGGGCAAATTTTTTCATATTGAACAGGTGTATGGCATTTTTCATGCAAATATCTCATCTTAATGTCTTTATTTTCAGTAGCTGCAAATAGCTTAATCGGAATATTGACTAAACCAAAGCTTATTGCGCCTTTCCACATTGTGTGCATGTCGTTCATCCTTTCTCGGTCTTTTATTACATAGTGTTTGAAAATATGGAATTTACTTCTCATGTATATTTTTCCATGTGTATACATATTTCGACAATTCGTTGTAGAATTTGTAAAAATCCTTCATAATGGATGAGAGATTGTATGGTTAGAGGGTGAATGCATTGGCAGAGATCAGTACTCAAATAAAAGGGAATAAGAAGCTTGCTCAGTTTTTGGAAGAGCAGAAATCCAACATCGTTGACATGTGGATCGGCCACGTATTGCTGCCGCAGAATGACCCTTTTTATACAGAAGTAAAATTGAACGGCTATCAAACCATTGATGAACTGATTTATTTTTTAGAAAGCGGATCTCTGGAACATGTAGTAAAGCTGACGACTAAAATAGCTAAAGAACGTATAGAGGCGAAAGCCAACATAGGGGACTTTGTACATAACATAAATATCGGCAGAAGCATTGTATATGAGCTCTTGATGTGTTCATTATTGAACGAGCAAGAAAAAGGGGAAGGCGTTCTTCTCATGCAGCGCTATTTCGACCATTTATTATTGTTAAGTGTTGAACATTACACGGCTTTAAAGGATTCCATCATTGAAAATAAAAATCAGTTTATACAAGAGATGCATCACGATCGACTCACGATGCTTGGCCAGATCGCAGCAAGCTTTGCTCATGAGTTTCGGAATCCGCTCACATCAGTGAAAGGTTTCATTTATTTACTGCAAAGAGAATTGGAAAAGACTGAGCAGTCCGAGTATTATTTTGAAATCATTCAAAATGAGATGTTAAGTCTCGAAGAAAAAATCAGCCAGTTTTTATATTTATCCAAAATGAGAGGTCTTGAAGATAACCTTGTTAAAGTCCCTTTTACAGCGCTGATTAAAAAGATGTTTGAATTTATGTATCCGCGTTTTACGGAAGCAAATATTATCGTTCAGCTGAAAATAAAAGAAGACGTATATATTGAGGGAGACAGTTCACAAATCAAGCAAGTCCTTCTTAATATATTAGTGAATGCAGTAGAAGAGTTAAGCGAGTGGAAGGGTGAAAGAAAGATCGAAGTATCTTTAATCGAGAAAAACAGCCATGTGGAACTTTCGATTTGCAATAACGGAAACCCGATTCCAGAGTATTTATTAGAAAATGTGTTCCAGCCTTTTGTAACAACCAAATCGCTTGGTACGGGGCTAGGGCTGTCTGTTTGCAAACAAATTGTCGAAAAACATAACGGTACCATTGAGGTTAAATCAAAAGAAGAATTTACGTGCTTTACGATTACATTTCCGATTGCTGAATAAACGAAAAAGGGCTCCCGCTGTTGGGAGCTCTTTTTTAAGTATCCCCCGAAACATTATAAATGGTCAGGTTTTTTAGAATAAGGCTGTTTGCCTTTTTGTTTGATCGCCATCTCAGCTTCATTTTTCAGCTGGTTCATAGCCTGGTTGTCATCGGGCCTTTTATTATTGTCTTTCGTATTTCGATGTGTCATAGTTTGAATCCCTCCTGTCAATAACATCTGTCAGAAGGAAATCGTTTATACATATGTTTTAAGATTCTTTTAATGGTGTATTTAAAAAGAATAATGCAATTGTGCCAGGTCCGGCATGTGCACCTATTGCGCATCCGATCATCGTAATCAAAATATTTTTATTGCCCGTCTCTTCAATGATCAGTTCTTTAAGTGCCTGAGCCGTTTCAACATCATCAGCATGGCTGATTCCGATCGTTGAAATAGGATCGGATGTTTTTATTCGTTCTTTCATGATTTCAACCATGCGGCCAAGCACTTTTTTCTTGCCTCGTAACTTCTCAAGTGGGAAGAGCTTACCGTCTTCCATATGCAATACAGGTTTGATTTTCAGAAGGGTCCCCATGACTGCTGCAGTTTTGCTTATTCTTCCACCGCGTAATAAATATTCAAGGTCATCAACGGTAAAAATAAGTTCCAGATGCTCTACGTAATGTTTAAGCGTATGTATAATTTCATCAAGCGTCTTTCCATCTTTTGCTTGTTTAGCTGCTTCATAAACCATTAATCCGTATCCCAGAGACGCAGCTTGACTATCAAAGATTTCGATTTTAGCATCAGGATAATCTTCAAGAACTTCATTTTTCATCAAGACAGCTGTCTGGTAAGTACCGCTTATTCCGGAAGATAAGGTGATGTATATCGCTGATTCACCTTTTTTTGCAATAGATTCCAGTGTTTCTTTAATTAAAGATGGAGGGACCTGTGCAGTTTTAGGGGCGGCTCCTTCTTTCATATATGTATAAAGCTGTTTTGGTTCGATGGTTGAACGATCGAAATACTCTTCATCATTGACCTGCACCACTAAAGGAAGCATGATAATATCGAGGTCGTCCATGACCTGTTTTGGAAGATCAGAACCAGTATCGGTAATAATATGTATCATTTTCATTTTCACCTGCTTATTTGGCTTTTTTTATAGTTTACCTTGTGTTGGAATGAAAAGGCAATGTTCATGTTTTTAAAATAGGCAATCTGGCTATTGACGAGCTTCTTGTTTATCTGGTAAAAATGAATCTTGGATGTCGAAAGGAGGACCCATATGATAAGAGATCGTTTTCGTATTTCTGAACTTGGAATCACTGAAATGAAGAAAATCTTTTTTATAATCGTTGGGGCATTGTTGAATGCAATATCATTAAACATATTTTTAATTCCTGCAAAAGTTTACGCAAGCGGATTTACAGGGATAGCCCAGCTCATTTCATCTTTATTGGAGAATACAAGTTTTCCGATAACAACAGGTATTTTATATTTTATTTTTAACATTCCAGTTTCAATCTTGGGATGGTTTAAGGTTGGAAAGTCTTTTACGGTTTATAGTTTTTTCAGTGTACTTATGATTACATTTTTCCTGCAAGTTATACCGATTACCGAAGTATCAACAGACATATTATTAAACGCCGTATTTGGCGGTGTTATTGCTGCGTTAGGCGTGGGTCTCACTTTAAAATATGGTGCTTCAACTGGCGGATTGGATATTATCGCAATGGTCTTATCGCGTATGAAAAACAAGCCGATCGGTGGCTACTTTTTCATTTTAAACGGGTTGATCATTTTAGCAGCAGGTTATTTATTTGGTTGGGAAAAAGCGCTATATACACTTGTTGCACTTTATGTTTCTTCCAGGGTGATAGATACCGTCCATACCCGTCATGAGAAATTAACAGCAATGATCGTGACGAAGAAAGGGAAGGAACTTCAAGAAGCCATTCATGGACAAATGGTTCGTGGTATTACGATAATCCCGGCAAAAGGTGCTTTTTCGAAACAAGAGAAAGAAATGCTCATCATCGTCATTACTCGCTATGAATTGTATGATTTGGAGCAAGTCTTAAAAGAAGTGGATCCTAATGCCTTCACAAACATCGTTCACACCACAGGCATCTTCGGCTTCTTCCGCAATGACGGCTAGGGGACAGACCCCATACAAATACAAATCCCGCATATGTACACGTGGCACGGACAAAAGGTCCGTGCCACGTATTTCTTTTACTTTAAGAAAGTATCACTTTTTAGCAGGATGAATTGTGTGATTCAGTAACAAGTTACGGTTTGAAGTATACGTGCAACTATGGCTGAAGGATAAGGTTTGGCGTCAGACAAGTTTTCTTTATGAATCTTTTCGTTAAAATGGCCATATAAAGGTAAAAATGAATATAAAGGCGGTGATTTGTATGAAGCGTTGGGGAAGCTTAGAGAGGATCATTCCAATCCTTCTATTAGTTGTACTGTTTACTATTTTTTCTGGATGTGTAAACAAGGATAAAGAAAAGAAATCAAGCCACAAACAACAAGTTATTTCACAGCTAAGTCCAGTACTTTCAATTCAGCAAAAAAATCAAGAAATATCTTTTTTAATTGCTATTGAAAACAAGAGCAATCATACTGTTACCTTAACGTTTCCGACCGCAAAAATGTTTGATATTACTGTAACAGATGCAAACGGCAAGGAACAGTTTAGGCATTCGAGTAATAAGCAATATAATAAAAGTCCCGAAAAAGTTGAAATTAAAGCTGGAGACAGTCATTTATGGACATCGGACTGGAAACTATCGCCTGGCCGAAAAGGCGGGATTTATAGAGTAAATGCAACGATTACACCTAGCAAAGTTTCTCCTGGTTCTTTAAAAACAGAAAAATTAACGATGGAGGATACCTTAACACTTCAATCACCATCAGGAAAACTAGAGAACAATTCGTTTAGACATATTCATCTCACAGGATCTGATGGAAAGTATAAGGTTTCTGGGGAGGCAAGGGTATTTGAAGCTGCTTTTGCGTATACCGTGACTGATGGTCATCATGTTTTTGAGGAACAGAGCGAAATGGCTTCTGCAGGCGCACCAGCATGGGCACCTTTTACATTTGATGTTCATATATCAAAAGGTGATTTGCCGATTAATGGAACATTAATGTTGGAATTGTACTATTTCAGTCCAAAAGACGGAACAAAAACAGATGTTTTAGCTGTTCCGCTGCAGACCTTTAAATAATAAAACGAAATACGAGCCCAATTCCAGAAATACGAGCCCCTTCGATTAATTCATCAAAAAAAGCATCCCTCTTGAGTAAATTCAAAAGGGATGCTTTTTCTTACGCATTTTCTTCTAGAGCTTTTTGAATCTCTGGCATTAGTTCGTTCCAATCGCTGTCGTTCGTTTTGTTAACGGTAATAAAGTTCTCGAAACCGAAGATAGATTCTACTCCATCAATTGACAACAAAGCCTTTGCCAAAGGGGAATCGGAATCATCGCCAACACGCGCAGATAATCGCCCTTCTAAAAACTTTTCAGATGCATCAAACTTAATTGCGTTTGGATTTGGTGTTGGCTGGATTGAAAATTCAACTGCCATAATTAACACTCCTTCTATTATTAAAAATGAAATGCATACCTTTTTGAGATGATATCATGAAAATCAAGAGAATTATACAAATGCTTAGTAACTGAATTATTAATACCTGTTTCCAGCTCGATAGATTTTATGCCGTCTCTCTCAGCCCAGTAGATCAGATGAAGAAGAAGCTTGCGGGCAATACCTCTATTACGGTGCTCTTCATGAACAAAAAGATCATTTAGCCATAGATAGGGTCCGACGATTCGTATGCTTACACCTAAGTTAAAAAAGGCTAAGCCGATAATGGAACCTTCATCTTCAGCTACTATGATGCCGCTTTTGTCTGGGTTTTCCAACGCCAGCTTGATCCCAGTAATGGTTCGAGAATATTCCTCAGGTTCACCATTCATGGTACGCTGCTGCAAAAAGAGCTGTGCAATTTCCTCTATGTGATTCGATTCTACGTCATTCGTAACACGATAAATTTTCATACAATGCCCCCAAATTGCTTAAAACATGAAATATACTTCTACAAAAACATACCTTAGTCATTATATCAAATTTATTCACCCTATGACGTTTGAGAAATGGAATTTTCTTTCGAATACTGTAAAAAGGATAACAAAAGAGGAGATGTGTGGGTATGAAGACACTGGTCTGTTTTGGAGATAGTATAACATCAAAAGAAAAGAGTGAAGATGGCTCTTTAAGGCTAACATCTCGTTTAAGACAAAAGCTATCAGAATGGGTAGTAATGAACGCAGGCATTCCAGCTGAAACGACGAGAGCTGCACTTGTCCGGCTGCAAGACGACGTATTACGTCACGAGCCTGATTACGTAACTATATTGTTTGGTGCAAACGATTCCAGTGATCACCGGCTCATACCGCTAAAAGAATTCGAAAAAAACTTAACGTATATGGTGAATAAAATTGGTCCTCAAAAAGTTATTTTAATTAGCCCAGCGCCAGTATATGAAGAGAAACAAAAAGCCAGAAATAATAAGCGCATGAAAAGCTATGCTCAAATTGTTAAAAAGGTTGCTAAGCATGAAGGCACTGCATATGTACCACTATTTGAAACAATGCACACAAAAGATATCCATCATTATTTAGTCGAGGATGGATTGCATTTTAATAAGTTCGGATATGAAGAACTCTACGAACTTGTATTACGGAAAATACTGTTATTAACTGGTATAGCCAATCCTAAAAAACAGCTTTCTCCTTAACAGAGAAAGCTGTTTTACATTTATTGCTGATTATTTTCAAAAAGATCTTCTACTGAATTCGTTCCAGCTTCATCTTGCATCATCGAAGCTGCAGCAGTACCTGCTTGTGATGTACCAGAGTGTGCATCTAGTTCTTGCTGAAGTTCTGCAAGCTGAGCACGTTCCGCATCTGAAGAATTGGCCATTGCAGAGGAAAGTGCGTTTTGTGCAATCTCCATATCATGACCTGAAAAGCTAGAGCTCGTTTCTGAATGTGATTTCTCTTCATGAGAAGAACCTTGAAATTTTCCTACTGCATTTTGTACGGCACTTCTAGCCATTTGAAATAATCGGTTTGCCATTTTTATATACCTCCTAAAGAGTTTTTTTCTTCTTTTTCACGTTTTCTATCTTCTTGCTCATCTTTGCTGAACGCCATCGTCGTTTCTTGGCTTACCATATCAGCACCTTGCTTGACCGAACGTTTTGAACGGCTTTTTTTGCTCATGTGAAAATACCTCCTTTTCTCCCGTGTCCTTAGTTTTTACCGATAAAAAGACATTATGTAAGATAAGTAATTGGAACGGCTGGGATAAAATAAAAAAATCTCCGGTAATGTTTACCGAAGATTCCCATATAATATTGCTCTTGCATGTAGTTGCTTTCCGCTGCGGATACTCATTAATAATGATGAGTATTAAAACTCGTGCTATAGCAAATTCTTTAAGAAGAATACAGTTCCGAAATTAAAGAAGTGCCAAAACTTCTGTTAAATAATGAGCGACCCCGTCTTCTTCATTTGTTAAAGTGACATAATTCGCACGTTCTTTTAATTCGTCGATCGCATTCCCCATTGCAACACCATGTCCAGCGTATTCAATCATTTCGAAATCATTGTCTTCGTCACCAAAAGCAATAATTCGATCTTGAGGGATGTTGTAATAAGCGGCTACTTTTTCAAGACCTCTTGCTTTATTAATGCCTGAGCGAATGACCTCAATAATATTCCATGGAGCAGCCCATACCCTCTGGTCGATGACTTCAGCATGCTCTTTTTCCAGCATGGATCTTAAGTCACTTATATGGTGATCTTCTGGGTGAACGAGAATGGCGGTCGGATTTTCCGTTAACGTTTTGTGAAGATCACCGATATGAAGAGGATTTTCATCCATAATAAAGGTGTTTACAATCACTTCATCATGTTTCTTTAAATAGACATCATCTAAAACTTCAACCATGATGTTTTTAACATGAAACGACTCACACGCTTTAATGATTCTCTTGGCTACATCCAGTTCAAGCGGTTCATGATGAATACCGAATTTCGCATCATGGGGATGGTGTACAAAAGCACCATTAAAATTTACGATCGGAGAATTTAATTTCAGTTCCTCATAGTACATCGTAGAAGAGCGGTAAGGTCTGCCAGTGGAAATACAAACATGATGCCCTTTTTCCATCAGTTTAAATAATACTTTTTTTGTCTTTTTCGAAATTTTCTTATTATCCGTTAATAAAGTTCCATCAAGGTCTAGTGCAATTAAGTATGGTTGTGTCACGAAAGTACCTGCCTTTTATATATGAATACATAAAGTGTAATATTTTCCCTGAAAAAAGTCTAATGATATAAAACGTCTTTCATGAAAAAGAACCGGTGGCATGATAAGATGGAAAAAATGAGAAAGAGAGAAGGAGATACAAGTGATTTCGATTAAAAAAGAAGCAGTTGAGAATATTCCCTTTTTAATGGCTGAAAAAGATGAAAACGCCGGGAAACCTTTACCGCTTTTCATTTTTATACATGGGTATACGAGCGCTAAAGAACATAACCTTCATTTTGCTTATACACTCGCCGAATTAGGCATGCGTGTTTTACTGCCAGATATGATGCATCATGGGGAAAGATTAGATGCACATTCAGGGAAAAGAAATGATTACGATTTTTGGAATATTGTTGCTCAAGGGATACAAGACGTAGGAGTCCTTGTTAATTGGGCGAAGGAAAACAAACTTGTTTATAATGAAGAGATTGCATTAGGCGGGACATCGATGGGTGCGATTATCACTTATGGTTCACTCGTGAAATATCCTGAGATCAACGCTGCTGTAGCATTAATGGGCACGCCTGCTCATGAAGCTTTTGCGAAATGGCAAATTGAAAGTATCAAAAAAGCGGGCTATAAGCTGCCATTTTCTGATGAAGAATTGACTAAGACTTATGAGTTTTTAAGAAGCTTCGATCTTACACAGAATTACGAGAAATTGAACAAACGTCCTTTGTTTATTTGGCACAGTGAAGTAGATCAAGTTGTTCCTTATGATTTTGCAAAACCATTTATTGAGAGCTTGATTGAACAAAACAAGAAGTCCGTTTATATGAACGACAAAACTTCAGGTCATAAAGTTTCACGCCCTGCTTACTTAAATGCTGTAGAGTGGGTCTCGGAAAATATAAAAAAAACAAAAGAAACGGTGTAGTCATTACCCCGTTTCTTCCAGTTTAAGCCGGTATGTTTTTTTTGGTTGATACATATGGTCAATTTCATCAATTTGCTTTTGCAGGGAGTGCATGATTCGTAATGTCCAGACTCCGTATTCGTTAAACTCTTCAGGGATGTCGGTAATGGTTATTTTATTGCCGCTTCGATGGTAATACTCGTAAGAAACTTTCATAAAAACAACATCCTTTCTATTGAATTAAATAAATCATATCAAATATAATCAGAAAAGTAAATATATTCTGACTATTTAAAGGAGGATTCATATGCCTGTTGAGAAAAGAACGCCCATTCCCGTTGAGGAAGCGGTAAAAAAAATCGTGCAGCAGACTAAAACTTGGGGAACTGAAAATGTTGCAATTACAGATTGTGATCAGCGGATATTAGCAGAAAACCTTATAGCAACAAATGATGTGCCTCCTTTTAACCGTTCGCCATATGATGGATTTGCGATCTTTTCGGATGATACAAACGGGGCATCGGAAAATAAGCCAATCAAATTACTTGTTTTAGAAACAATTGGTGCAGGACAAGTGGCACAGCAAAAAGTGAAGAGCGGAACAGCAGTCAGAATTATGACGGGAGCACAAATTCCAGTCGGTGCTGATGCTGTAATTATGCTCGAATTAGTAAAAGAAACAACCGAGAATGGACAACCCTACATCGAGATCAAGAGAAAAGTCAAAAAAAATGACAATATTTCATTTCAAGGCGAGGATACAACAGAAGGCGAGCTGCTGGCAGAAAAAGGAACGGTGATTTCACCAGGAATTGTCGCATTGCTGGCAACTTTCGGTTATCATTCCGTTTCTGTTTTCAAAAAACCGGTCGTTGGAATTTTATCCACTGGAACAGAACTATTAGATGTACATGAAGAATTAGTGCCTGGTAAAATTAGAAACAGCAATGCCTATATGGCAGCGGCTCAAGTAAAGGCAATGGGCGCAAAAGTTAAGCTATATCAGCACCGTGAAGATGATTTTGAATCCTTGTATGAGTCAATTACAGCTATTCTCAACGAATCTGATCTTGTTATTACAACAGGTGGCGTTTCAGTTGGCGATTATGATTATCTTCCTGCAATCTACAAAAAATTAGGTGCAGCTGTATTATTCAATAAAATTGCCATGCGTCCAGGAAGTGTTACGACTGTCGCATCATACAAAGGGAAATGGCTTTTCGGACTGTCTGGAAACCCTTCAGCCTGCTTTGTAGGCTGTGAGCTTTTTGTACGTCCAGTTATTTTGGGAGGCATGAATGATAAAAAACCGCATTGTACATTGTATAAAGCGACATTAGGTGCTGATTTTTCAAAGGCGAATCCTTTTACCCGGTTTGTTCGTGCTTCATTATCCATTGGTCTCGATGAAAACGTTGTTATACCGGCAGGATTGGATAAATCAAGTTCTGTTTCATCGCTCTTGGCCGCCAATGCTTTAATCGTCTTGCCAGGCGGAACGAGAGGATGGGAGAAAGGCAGTCAGGTTGGCGTTCTCTCATGGGATGGAGAAGGGAGTGAGTGGCCTTGGGATTCCCCGTTATTCTCCAAATCATCGGCTATCAAAACAGCGGAAAAACTACGGTAATAAATACATTATTGGAATCTTTAACAAAGATGGGGATTCGTTCAGGTGTTATCAAGCATCATGGACATGAAGCCAGCCTTCCTTTCAATGACTCGGGAAAAGATACAGAGCGTCACAGAAATGCAGGAGCGATTGTTACAACTGTATCATCAGCTGGAAATACGATCTTGTCCATGGGCAGTGCCTTATCACTTGAAAAAACAATTGAATTGTACAAATTATTAGATACTGATTGTATTTTGATCGAAGGATATAAAGAAATTCAATATCCGAGGGTTATACTTTGCAGAAATAAGGAAGACGAATTTTTAATTGAGCATGCAGTCAACCCCGTGGCGATTATAAGTGAAGAAAATGTGCGAGAAAAATATCATCTTCCCAGCTTTTTATATCAAGATCAAAACAAATGGATGAACTTTTTAGTGGATCATATTGAAAAGGGAATAAGTAAAGGGAAAAGGGGTAATTATGAAATACTTTAACATTTGTAAAGAACCCATTGATAATCAACGAGTGATTGACCAAGTCATTCATCATAATGCTGGTGCGGTTTCCGTTTTTATAGGGACTGTCAGAGAAATGACAGGGGACAAACAAACAAAGTACCTAGAATATGAAGCATATATTCCCATGGCAGAAAAACAGCTTGAAAAGATTGGGGAAGAGATTAGCGATAGATGGCCGAACGCAAAAACAGCTATCACCCATCGAATCGGAACCCTCCAAATTTCAGATGTTGCCGTAACGATTGCTGTGTCAACTCCACACCGGCAAGATGCGTTCGAAGCGAGCCGTTATGCAATTGAACGAATTAAGGAAATAGTGCCGATTTGGAAAAAAGAGCATTATATAGACGGGGAAGAATGGGTTGGGAATCAAAAGGGGACGAAGCAGTATTTGTCTGGTTATCCGGAAGGGATTGAGAATAAATAATGGTACGTATTTTACTATTTGCAGGTCTTGCACAGCAAGCGGGAACCCAAGACATATCAATAAATGTAAATACTCCTATTAGCATCATTGAAATGAAAAAAAAGCTTCAAGAAAAATTCGGTCATTTAAATGGATTGGATAATTGCCTTACAGCTATAAACGAGGAATATGCCAATGAATCATCAATGGTTAAGGCAGGAGATACGCTAGCATTTATTCCGCCAGTTAGCGGAGGTTAATACCATCTTCGGAATTTGACGCTGTTTCATCGTTGGATTCCTTTTCCTTTTTTTCTGCACAAATAAAACAGAGCGTTTCCCCTGAGTCACTGACTTCTCCTTGGAAAAAACCATTCATGCAAAAAACTTCTTTTTGACAGTGGAAACAATGCCCTGCTAATTCCATCATTTTTATGTCCCCTTTTCTCATAAGAGCGTAGTGTTCTTCACCCGTGCACAAGCCTTCTCATACATATGTTTTCTACAATCAGCTTTCATTCCCTTCTGTCTTCATGATCTAGACAATTGAACCAACTCTTTTCTCAGTGAATAGGATAGGTTAAAAGGAGGGTGTGCTATGTATCCATATCAAATGGGGAATTTTCAAGGACAATCATCTGGGGGACAGTTTGGTTTCGGGAGCAGCAAATCACCGTTTAAAAAAATGTATAAAACGTGTTTGAAAAATAAAGATCAGCACGTACAGATTATGTTAATCGACGGTATCTCATATAACGGATTTATTGAGTATGTTGATCAGCAAAATGTTTATTTTGCAATACCCTATATGCAAAATCAATTGAATAACATGCGTGATTCAGAAGCTCAATACAATGTTACTGGTTATCAGATACACCGGTGTATGATTCCGCTGCATGCTGTTGCAGGGGTTAATCCAGCGTTTTAATTCGATTCATGAGTAAAATGCATCTTTTCTTTTTTTTAGCAAGTGTTATCAGACAATCGACGGGTAACCTATAAAAGAAAGGAGGCATACCGAATGGGTCAGCACAAGCATTTTAAGCACGGACAAAAAGCACCGAATAATGGTATGTATGTGGAGATTGGTGAAACAGGAAGCATGGTAAATGATCCACAAGAAATTCATTTATCAGCAGGTGACCGGTTTCCGGAAACAACCAACCATAATCGGGTTTGGACATATAAAAGAAAACCTTAACGAAAAAAACCCGGATCTAAAAACCCGGGTTTTTCATGTTTCTTATTTTAGACTTCTTCAGTTTGTGAAGGTAAAATTTCTCCAAGAATGGAAATAACAACTGCAAATATCACACCGAAAATCGAAGCTTTAACAAGATCATAAGTACCGCCTTGCATGGATACTAAAACATAATACATCATATTACTTAACAATAATGACCAGATAAACGTCCAAATGTAACGCATGTCCACATTCACCTCTTTATGTAAACGAATTCTTTACTTCCCATCTGTATAGTAACAAAAGATTGGGAAAAGGAAAAGAAGCTTTAAGGAATTATACAGAAAAACAAGCATATTAGTTATGAAATTTCATAAAATGTTCAAGCTTAACAGGAAAGTAAACTTCATATAAAGAATGTGATACATAACAGCACCATTTTAATTTGAAAACATGGGGGTTTTCACATGGATCAAAAATGGGAAGAACTAAAAGCGCTGGAAGAACAAGATGAAAAAAATCTTACTCCACAGGGAAAAGAAACACTGGATCAATTAAAAAAAGAACTAAATTCTTAGCAACCTAGGCAAATAACTTTAGCTAAAAATTTTCCCCTGCATACATTAGTTAAGAACCGCTAATGAGAGGGGAGAACTGTGAGTATCGATAAACGCTGCTTCCAAATAGACAATCAATGGAACATCATCCATCTGCCATATCGGCCAAATGGTTTTGCTGTTATGATCATTGGCGATTGCAGCCATTATGTTGATGAACATACAAGTCTTTGGAAACAAAACACCGAGCGCGCCCATCTCATTCAATCCTTGAAAGAGCAAGGCTATACCATTTTTTATTCAAACCTTTACGGCCGGCATTGGGGAAGTCCTCAAGCCGTCATTTTAGCAAAACGGCTTTATCATTATGTGATGAAGCATGAAATTCTAAATCCGAATATTCATGTGATCGCCGAAGGTATGGGAGCACTTGTAGCTCTTCAATTAATGGAAGAGATGGAAGGGCAGATTCGTTCAGCGCTTTTTATTAATCCGTGTATTGACTTGAAATACCATTTTAATCATGAAAAACAAAACCGGCTATTTTTTAAGAGGCTCGTCCGAGAACTAAGTTTTGCTTACAAAATAACCGAAATAGAAGTTCCTGCATTTATAGATACAATAACAGATATTAGTGAATGGCAGGCTAGAACGCCAGTTAAAATATTTCATGCGGCAAGAGGTGTTTTTTTCGGTTTTAGGGAACATAGCAGAGTATATGAAAAAAGAAGATTAGAAATCAATGCTGCCATTTCTTTATCCCTTCATGTTCCTGAACGAACGTTTAATCCTGCCTATGCATTCAGCGAATATTTTAAAGAACACGAAAAAGTACTATGACCTCATTACATGAAAGTGATGTAATGAGGTTTTATTATGTAAAAAAGTATCGTAATCTCACACTTAACCCCATAGGATAATAAGAAGAGAAAAAAGATACTGGAGGCCCATATATGAAAAAAGCATTTGTGACCGGAGCGGCAGGATTTATCGGCTTTCATTTATGCAGCCGGTTGTTAAATGAAGAAATTGATGTTATCGGTATAGACATGGCAGAGTCACCAGACCGCATTGATTTTATTGCACGCCATGCTGGATTTCAATATGTTGCTTCTGATATCAACGATGTTGATTTAAAACCATATATGCATGGCTGCGATGTTATCTTCCACCTAGCATGTTCCGTTAAACCTACTGCTCAATGGGCGAATATAGAGGATGAAGTACAACGCCATGTTTCTGTTTTAAAAAAATTGCTGTCATACGCAGGTGAAAATAGAAAAATCATCTACGTATCTTCGTATGATGTTTATGGTAAGAGATCTGGAGATGTTGTTGAAAAGTCACCGAAAAACCCAGAGTCCCTTTTCGGTCTAATAAAATTAACCGAGGAAAATATGATTCAGCAGCTTGCTGAAAAACATTCCTTTCCATTTATCATAATGAGGCTTCCTACTGTTTATGGGCCAGGGCAGCCTGAACACAATACGTATCATCAGGTTATTTCTTCAACTCATTCCACCGAACGAAAAGAAAAGATAACAAAGGATTCCGTTACGGAGGATCTCCTATTTGTTGATGATGCTGCAGAGGCGTTATTCCTTGCTGGAAAATCTGCGTCTGTAAATGAAATCTATAATATTTCAAGCGGCAATCCGGATCACTGGCAGGAAGGTCTTAAAGAATTAAAAGCTGAGAAAATAAGCTTTACCGAAAAAAGAAAAATGCGGATCAAAGGGGAAAAAGCAGAAAACGAATTAGGATTCAGAGCTAAAACAAAGATTAAAGAAGGAATTCAAAAACAAATCTTTGATTTTATGAGCAGAAAATCTGATTCAAAAAAATAGTTGGAGTTAAAATGATTTCGTATTCGTTCCATTTTCTTTATAATTAGAGGGTGCTTAGATTTAATTACAGGAGGACCTTCTAATGGATAACGAACGTAATATGAAACTTATGCAGATTGCGATGTCACATCTTCCAGAAGCCAAAGCTTTTTTAGAGAATAAAGGGATTGAACTTGGGATGGAAGACATACAGCCAATGATGCAGCTGTTAATGAATGTAATGAACGATGCGTATAAACTTGGAAAAGAAGAGAATAAGTAAAAAGCCAAAGCTCTAAGAAGTGGTTGATTTACGTTCCAGGTTGCTCGTTTTCCGCGGGGCAGGCAGTGAGGCGCATTTGTACGTTTCACTTTTAAGTGTCTAACCTGTCTCGCACATTAAACTTCAATAAACTCATCAATGAAGGTTCATTATGAAAGTGCCCTAAAAGCAACAATCTTTCAGAAAAGAGCCAAAGCAAAAAAGCCAACCTTACCCGGTTGGCTTTTTCTACTTCTTTTTAAACGCAGAAAAAATAGGTGATATTTGTTGAGCGACTTTTACGGATTGATCAATTACTGAAAAGATTTTATTGTAATCCAGTGATCCTTCCTGCGTTCTGAAAGAGTGTAAA
Organism: Fictibacillus barbaricus; assembly: GCF_031457135.1. Taxonomy (GTDB): domain Bacteria; phylum Bacillota; class Bacilli; order Bacillales; family Fictibacillaceae; genus Fictibacillus; species Fictibacillus barbaricus_A. Next base: position 891,303 of record NZ_JAVDWA010000001.1, read on the forward strand.
AATGGACGGGGGAACGGCTGCTGAAAAGGCATTGGCGGCATCTGGCGAAACATCGGGTTTCCGAAATTTTGAGGATGCATACCCGGTTGCATTGGCTGCTGGCCAGGGCCCATCTGAAATCGTCCAGGAAACTGTGGAGGATACATTGGCTGCTGTCGATACTGAGAATTGTACATGTTGAACCACTCCTATAGTCAATTTCACTAAACTTACATTTTTCTTCCTTACAGGATATGCCTTCAAGCGTTTGTTGGTGAAAGAATACCACTTTTAACTAGACAAAATCATAAATTTCACATAAAATTAGTACCAGGTCATAATATTTGATATAAAATCTTTGAATTCTTTATTTAAAAGTTTTTGGAGAAGTCCTTCATTGAAAAGTTAATTGGAGTGGAAGGTCGTGACTCCTGTAGGATTAGCGGAACATGTGAGACCACTTATGTCACAAGGTGACAAGCGGGTTCACCGCACGCCCTGCGGAAAGCGAGCCTCTGAAACGGAAATTAACAAGCTTTTGAAAGCAACAAGGATAGCGAATACTCTTTAAAATACTTTAGCCAAAGGGGTAATAATATGAAAGCAGGAATCATTGGGATGGGCAGCTACATCCCAGAGAAAATTTTGGCGAACTCAGACCTGGAAAAAATGGTAGATACAAGTGATGAGTGGATCAGAACTCGAACAGGTATTGTAGAAAGAAGAATAGCAGACGAATCAGTAAATACATCACATATGGCAAGACATGCAGCAGAAGAAGCATTAGAAGATGCAGGCATTAAGGGAGAAGATATCGATTTAATCGTTGTTGCTACCGTAACACCAGACAATCCGTTCCCATCAGTAGCTTGTCAACTTCAAGATTATTTAGGAGCAAAAAAGGCCGTTGCAATGGATGTAAGTGCAGCTTGTGCTGGTTTCATTTATGCAACAGTAGTAGCCAAACAATTTATTGAATCTGGGACTTATAAAAATGTATTAGTAGTAGGCGTTGAAAAACTTTCAAGAATCACAGACTGGAAAGACCGAAACACTGCTGTATTATTCGGTGATGGAGCTGGAGCGGCAGTACTTTCTACTGTAAGTGAAGGAAGAGGTATCTTATCTTTTGAACTTGGATCAGACGGTACCGGCGCAAAGCATCTTTATCAAAATGAATTTATCCATATGAATGGAAGAGAAGTATTTAAATTTGCGGTAAGACAAATGGGAGAATCATCTTTAAACGTAGTTCACAAAGCTGGATTAACGAAGGAAGATGTTGATTTCTTGATTCCGCACCAAGCGAATATAAGAATTATGGAAGCTTCTAGAGAAAGATTAGAGCTGCCTAAAGAAAAAATGATTATGACCATTGACCGATTTGGCAACACTTCTTCTGCCTCTATACCGATGGCATTAAAAGAAGCCCTAAAAGATGGTAAAATAAAAGATGATCACACAATCGTACTTGTTGGATTCGGCGGGGGACTCACTTGGGGTGCTCTAGCCATGAAGTGGGGAAGATAATCCCTAAACGAACTTACGCAGCATAAAGGAGAGTTGATTTACGATGAAAAAAAGAGTAGTAGTAACGGGTATGGGAGCAGTTACTCCCCTTGGAAATAATGTGGATGAAACATGGAAGAAAATCGTAGAAGGACAAAGCGGTGTTGGTCCCCTCACAAGAAGAAATCCAGATAAATTCCCTGTCAAAGTTGCGGCAGAAGCAACGGATTTCAATCCAGAAGACTTTATGGATAAGCGTGACGCAAGACGAATGGACCGTTTTACTCAATTCGCAGTAGCCGCTTCTCTTATGGCTGTAAAAGATGCGAATTTAGAGATTACGGATGAAATCGCACCTCGAGTTGGTGTATGGATTGGTTCTGGAATTGGCGGAATGGATACGCATGAAGAACAGTTTCGTATTTTTGAAGCTAAGGGTGTAAGACGTGTAAGCCCGTTCTTCGTACCAATGATGATTCCTGACATGGCTTCTGGTCAAGTATCGATTGCAATCGGTGCAAAAGGAATAAACTCTTGTACAGTAACAGCTTGTGCATCAGGTGCAAACTCGATTGGTGATGCGTTTAAAGTCATCCAGCGCGGTGACGCAGATGCAATGATAACAGGCGGTACAGAAGCACCCATTACTGATATGGCATTAGCTGGTTTCTGCCAGGCAGGAGCATTATCTACAAATCCAGATCCAAAAACTGCAAGCCGTCCATTTGATAAGAACCGTACTGGTTTTATCATTGGTGAAGGTGCTGGGATTTTAGTCCTCGAAGAATATGAATTTGCTAAAAAGCGCGGAGCAAAAATTTTAGCTGAAATTGTTGGTTATGGTGCTACAGGTGATGCTTATCACATTACACAGCCTGCTCCTGGCGGAGAAGGCGGCGTTCGCGCGATGAAACAAGCTGTAGAAGACAGCGGGTTGGCATTAAATGAGATTTCCTATATTAATGCACACGGAACAAGTACAGATTACAACGATAAATTTGAAACTGCTGCGATTAAAGAGCTGTTTAAAGAGCAAGCCTATAAAATTCCTGTCAGCTCAACAAAATCAATGACTGGTCATTTACTGGGCGCTGCTGGCGGAATTGAAGCGATCTTTTCTGTAAAAGCAATTCAAGAGGGCATTCTCCCTCCGACCATCAATTATGAAACTCCAGATGAAGAGTGTGATCTGGACTATGTACCAAACGAGGCTCGCCGTGCTGAAGTAATCGCTGTTCTTAGTAATTCACTAGGGTTTGGCGGGCATAATGCATCGCTCGTATTTAAGAAAATTGTAGAATAATTCATGCATAACCCCGTTTGCTGGATCCAGCAGCGGGGTTTTATTTTCGTTTGTTAATTGCCATGTTTTAGAATAAAAAGGACAACCTCTGACTATACTGATTTTAAATACAAATCGGTAAAAAAGTGAGGGGTACAAATGTTATACTTGCGTGATGTTTGGGTCAACTGGTTTGAAGGAGAGGAAAACGGTTATAACGTTTGTGAGTTTCATGAATGGCGAAAAGACGACTATATTGAGTTGTTGGATCAAGTGCCAATCTTAAAAATAGAATCAACACTTTTTCATTATATTGAAAATGATTTAAACGACCTCCCTGATGCCTTATTAGAAGAAGTACATCAAAAAGCGTATGTCAGAAAAAATAATCAACGCGTACAGCTGGAGCATTGTTTCATCATCACAGATATGAAAAAATCTCTTATCGTTGATACGATGGGCTACCGAATTCCGATTCGAAAAAGCAGACTTATTCCTAGACAAGAGCAGCTTGTATTTGAAATGGCAGAACAAACGGATACAAAAGTGTTCACATTCAGTCAAAGGCAGCTAGACAAGGAATATCACATCCTATCTCCTAATCCTGATAGCATGAGAGGCTTAACGAGAAAAGAAAGGCAATTAAAGCAGCTATTATTCATGGCACTCGATCAGCTTCATTCTACAAAAAATGCCGCGGAAATGCGTTATTGGTGTACAGAATGGATGCCTGAAGCCTATGGGAAAATCCAAAGAATGGATTTTGATGAAGCATGGGAAGCTCTGTATGGTGAACTGAAAAGCGGCTGGTCCAAACAGCATTTGGATATGTGCGAACGTCTTGTAAAAGGACAGCCTTATTTCGAAAAAATTTGGGAACTTGAAAACGGAACACATGTAAACTAAAAAACCAGCGGAGAAGATTTCCGCTGGATTTTTTGTTGCTCTTTAATGAGATTAATCCACCGGGTTTTGGCAATAATCCACCGAGAATTACCCATATTACACCGACTTTTACCAGTAATCCACCGAGAATGTTTTACATACTCCCGAGCCGACAAAAAAACGACATCCTGTTACCGTAGCCGGCATCAAAAAAGCTGGTCTCAAATGATGTAAAATTCAGTACATCATGAGCCAGCTGGTTTAAGTGTATTTCTTGTTTTTAGACTAAACTCGTTTACGAGCCAAGCCCATAGCACGTTCTGCTTTGTTTAACGTTTTATTCGCTACGCGGTTTGCCTTTTCAGCGCCGCGATCAAGAATGTCATCTAACTCTGTAGACGATACAAATTCGTGATACCGTTCTTGAATCGGTTTTAATGTGTTAATAATAACGTCTGCAACACCTTGTTTGAAATCTCCATACCCTCTGCCTTCATATTTTTCGACGATTGAAGAAATACTTTCTCCGGTTAGTTGTGAGTAAATCGTGAGCAGGTTAGAAATACCAGGCTTATTTTCTTTATCATATGCTACAACACCATCAGAATCAGTAGTAGCGCGCTTGATTTTCTTCAAAATAACAGCTTCATCATCGAGCATAGATATAAATGAATTTTGGTTTGGATCCGATTTGCTCATTTTCTTTTCTGGATCCACTAGTGACATAATTCGAGCACCTTCTGTAGCGATGCGAGGCTCAGGAATAACAAAAATATCACGGTATTTTTTATTGAAACGTTCTGCAATATCACGAGTAAGCTCTAGATGCTGCTTTTGGTCATCACCTACAGGTACGATTCCCGTGTTATAGAGCAAGATGTCTGCTGCCATAAGCGGGGGATACGTTAACAAGCCGGCTGAAACTGCTTCTTTGCCAGTTGATTTGTCTTTAAATTGTGTCATGCGTTCCAATTCACCGATATATGTCACACATTGCAGCATCCAGCCCATTTTCGTGTGCGCCGGGACATCTGATTGAATGAAAAGTGTTGACTTCTCTGGGTCGATTCCAGCTGCTAAGTAAAGAGCTGCTAAGTTTCGGCTGTTCTTTTTTAATGCAGCAGGGTCTTGTGCAACTGTAATAGCATGCTGGTTTACAACACAGAAATAACATTCATGCTCATCCTGGAGCTCCACAAAGTGCCTTAATGCTCCAATATAATTGCCGATTGTAATGTTTCCGCTCGGCTGTATGCCTGAAAAGATTACAGACATGATACATCTCTCCTTTATGAATAAAATCAATACAAAAAGGCCCACTCGTCGCCTTATGCAAGGGACGAATGGACCGCGGTGCCACCCTTATAATTCTCAGAAAAAATGAAAATCACTCAAAACGTACAGGAATCATCCGATACGGTGTCCATTTATATCGTGCGGACATTACACGTCTGAGCCTACTTTAATAAGTGTTCGGTCAGAATGCTCCAAAGCCCATTCCATAAAGATCTACTGCCTGTTTTCACCAGCCACAGGCTCTCTAAAAGCTTCTCTTTATGTACTCTTCTTTATCATCACATTAACATTTATTTTTTAGTAGTATACACAAATCAAAGCGTATATGCAACGGTAATAGAGAAAATAGTTAAGATGATTCCTGAGAAAAGAAAGGGTCTCATGTAATTTCCTTTGATCCGCTCAGAAATTCTGAAATTAGTAGCAAACTGTGTTTGTTCATCGTAATCAGGGTTTCTGGATAATACTTTCGTCATTTTTTTGAAACTGTATGCGAAAAAATCAAAAAATCCGCTTTTTCCTACATACAAAGCAACCCCAAGCATGGCAATTGGAAGTGAGATATAAAATAGCATCGTGATGAAAGCTTCCAGAAAGGATTTGGATTCATTACCGGTTATTAACGTAATAACAGCAGCACTCAATATAGCAATTCCCGAAATGATAAGGGACTTTTTTAACTCATCTTTCATATATAAATCCTCCAACTAGTAAAAATTACATCAAAACTACTTTCAATGTAACACATTATTGAAAGTATACCGTCCGACTTTACGCCTATTGTAACAAATGAAATATAAAAATGACGAATTTTAACAGAGAATCATGACCTGTAAGTTTAAAGACTTCATCGAGAATGTAATATTCATGCTATTTATCCCCTTTTATTGGTAAAATTTGTAGAATAATCAGAAAAAACACACTAGTTATATATAGGTCTTTATTCCTATTTTTTGTTAAGGAAAAGTAAATATAGTGGGATTTTTGTAAAAGTCTTAAAAAAAACAAATGCACAATTTTTTGAAAACTTGTATAATCGAACTTGTAGATGAAAATATCTGATAATTCTTGATGCTTTTATCTGCTAACAAATTAATGGGATAAAAAGGGGAGGTCGACTCATGAAGAAGTCAAAATGGTCATTACTTCTTACTCTAGTCCTAGTTTTGAGCATGTTCCTTGCTGCGTGTAGCGGTAAAGACGGTGGAAAAACTAAGGATAACGGTAATGGAGATGGTGACAAAGCAGCCGCAAAACCAAGTGAGCCGCAAGTACTTAACTTAACAGATGGTTCTGAGATTCCTTCAATGGATTCTTCACAAGCAACAGACCAAGTATCATTTGAAGTTATGAACAACGTTATGGAAGGTCTATATCGTCTAGATAAAGATAACCAGCCAACTCCAGGTGTTGCTGAAAAGTACGACCTAAGTGATGACGGTTTGGTTTACACGTTCCACTTAAATCCAAACGCTAAATGGAGTGACGGGTCTCAAGTAACAGCAAAAGATTTCGTTTACTCTTGGAGAAAAGCGTTAGATCCAAAAACACTTTCTGAGTACGCTTATATCATGGGGCCAGTTAAGAATGCTAACGCAATCCAAACTGATGGTGACCCATTATACGGAAAAGTTGATCAATTAGGTGTTGAAGCAGTTGATGATGCAACTCTTAAAGTAACGCTTGAAGCTCCAGCTCCTTATTTCTTAGGATTAACTGGATTCGCAACTTTCTACCCGCAAAAAGAAGAGTATGTTAAATCTCAAGGCGACAAGTACGCTTTAGAAGCTTCAAACCTTCTTTACAACGGTCCTTTCGTACTTTCTGATTGGAAGCACAACGAAGGATGGCAGTTTAAAAAGAACGATAAATACTGGGATGCTAAAACAGTAAAATTAGATGAAATCAACGTTAAGATTGTTAAAGACGTAGCTACAGGTGTTAACCTTTACGAAACTGGTGCAGTTGATACTACTGGCCTAAATGCTGAATTCGTAGATCAATACAAAGATAACCCTGATATGTACAAACGCGGTGACGCAGCTGTATACTTCCTGCGTTTAAACGAAAAGAACCCAGCTCTTAAAAACGTAAAAATCCGTAAAGCGCTTGACATGGCTTACGATAAGAAATCTATGAACGATGTTATCAATAACAACGGTTCAACAGAAGCTTACTACTTAGTACCAAAAGATTTCACGTTTAGCAAAGACGGAGAAGATTTCCGTAAAACAAACGGTAACTTCGGTAAATTCGATCCAGAAGGCGCTAAGAAGCTTTTTGAAGAAGGTCTAAAAGAAATTGGCAAGAAAGAAGTTTCACTTGAACTATTGAACTATGACTCTGAGTCTTCTAAGAAGATCGGTGAGTTCATCAAGAACCAATTAGAAAAGAACCTACCTGGTATGAAGGTTAGCATTAAAGCACAGCCTTTCGCACAAAAGCTTGACCTTGAATCAGCTGGGGATTATGACTTCTCATTCGCTGGTTGGGGACCTGACTATCAAGATCCAATGACGTTCCTTGATATGTTCGTAACAAAAGGATCTCATAACCAAATGGAGTACTCAAATCCTAAGTATGATCAATTGATCAACGATGCTAAGAAAGAAGCTGACCAAGATAAGCGTTGGAAAATGATGCTTGACGCTGAGAAAGTTCTTTTCGAAGACCAAGCGATCTCTCCAATGTACCAAAAAGGTGTAGTTGGACTACGTAAGCCTTACGTTAAAGGTGTAGTTAACCACTTATTCGGAGCTGATACTTCTTACAAGTGGATCTATATCGACGGTAAGCAAAAGTAAGTTTTTTGAAAAACGGTAAATAGAAGTTCTCAGGAGAGTACATGTGTTCCTGACATGTGCTCTCTTTTTTGCCATGAATTTACCGATGGAAATATTTATATGATGAAAGAAATCAGAAAATGTCGAAAAAAGAATATTTTCTATTGATATAAAATATTTTGTCCCTTAGAATAAATATTACAGAAAGATTTCAAAGACATTCTAGTTTGAAACATTGGGGGAGGTGTTTGTAATGTTGCGTTATATAACTAAACGAGTGTTCGCTATGCTTTTAACACTCTTGATCATTGCAACTATTACATTCTTTTTAATGAAGCTTTTACCGGGTTCTCCATTTAAGAATCAAGATAAGTTAACGGAAGCCCAAAAGTATGCTCTTAACGAAAAATACGGGTTAAATGACCCGGTGCCTGTTCAATACATTAATTATTTAGGTAAATTGGCACAGGGTGATTTAGGATTAACATTCCAGTTTAATGGTCGTACCGTTAATAGCATGATCGTAAATGGTATGGGGCCATCAGCCACAATTGGGGTCGAAGCACTGATTTTTGGTACACTCGTTGGTTTGATTTTTGGTATAGCCGCTGCTTTAAAACACAATACATTCATTGATTACGGCGCCATGATCATTGCAGTTTTTGGTATTGCGATACCTTCTTTCGTTTTTGCGGGACTTTTGCAATACTACGTAGGTGTTAAGCTTCAATGGCTGCCAGTTGCTTTTTGGAACGGACCGGAATATCACATTATGCCGGCGTTTTCGCTATCCGTATTCGTTATTGCTACAATAGCTCGTTTTATGAGAACAGAAATGCTGGAGATTTTAGGAACCGATTACATTTTAATGGCGCGTGCTAAAGGCGCAAGCAGAATGTCCGTTATCATTAAACATAGTGTACGTAACAGTTTAATACCAATTGTTACAATCTTAGGACCGATGGCGATCAACTTGATTACTGGGGCACTTGTAATCGAAAACATTTTTGCAATCCCTGGGATTGGTGAACAATTCGTAAAAGCCATTCAAGTAAATGACTACCCTATGATTATGGGAACTACGCTGTTCTACAGCTTCCTAATCGTAGTAATTATTTTAATCGTAGATATTTTATACGGAATCATTGATCCACGAATCCGTGTAGCAGGAGGTAAATCATAATGAATGTAACAGAAAAACAATTAACACCTGATTTATTCCGCCCTGCAGAACAAGGCACTGAAAAAAGCGATGAAATTACGAAACCTAGTATAAGTTTTTGGCAAGATGCGCTGCGTCGATTAAGAAAAAACAGAGGAGCTATGATTGCGTTATTCGCTATCATTTTTATCATCGCCTTCTCTTTTATTGCACCATTATTCAGTAAATATGGTATTGATGATCAAGAATTAATGCGATCCAATTTACCGCCTAAAATTCAAGGGTTAGAAAAAATTGAATTTTTAGGTGTAAATGGCGTAGATATTCGCGGCACAAACCCATATGAACTGAAAAACGTTCCAAAAGATCAATACTTCTGGTTCGGTACAGATGGTTTAGGACGTGATCAATGGGTTCGTGTTTGGAAAGGGACGCAAATCTCTCTTTACATCGCCTTTCTTGCTGCTGCAATCGATATAATCGTAGGAGTTACGTACGGCGGTATTTCTGCTTTTTATGGCGGAAGAACAGATGATTTGATGCAGCGTTTAGTTGAAGTATTATACGGTATTCCAAATCTGGTCGTAATCATTTTGTTTATTATCATATTAGATCCAGGTATATTATCCATTACGCTTGCCATTTGTATTACTGGATGGATTGGGATGTCACGTATCGTACGTGCTCAAGTACTAAAATTAAAGCATCAAGAGTTTGTCCTTGCTTCTAAAACATTAGGGGCGCCAAATGGACGTTTAATTACAAAACACTTATTGCCAAACACGCTTGCTGCAATTATTGTTTCGGCAACATTTACAATTCCAGGCGCAATTTTCTTTGAATCTTTCCTTAGCTTTATCGGACTAGGTATTCAGCCACCGACCGCTTCACTAGGTTCATTGATCAGTGATGGGTTCAAATCATTGCGTATTTTCCCGCATCTGGCATTATATCCTGCAGCCGTTATGTGTATTCTAATGATCAGCTTTAACCTGATCGGGGATGGATTGCGTGATGCACTAGATCCGAAGATGAGACGATAGGAAGGGGATTTTATATTATGGAAAAACTATTAGAATTAGATAACCTGCATGTCTCCTTCCAGACATATGGGGGAGAAGTTAAAGCCGTTCGTGGTGTTAACTTTAGTTTAGAAAAAGGCGAGTCCCTTGCAATCGTTGGTGAATCAGGTTCTGGAAAATCTGTAACTTCTAAAGCGATTATGCGCTTATTGCCAAATAAAATTGGTTCTATTAAAGAAGGTTCAATCCGTTTTGAAGGAAAAGATCTAGCTAAAGCTTCAGAACGTGAAATGGAAAAAATTCGCGGTGCTGAAATCTCAATGATTTTCCAGGACCCGATGACATCCTTGAATCCGACGATGACAATTGGTAAGCAGATCATGGAAGGTCTTCGCAAACACCAAAACATGTCTAAAAGTGAAGCGAAAGAACGTGCTGTTAATCTTTTAAAACTTGTTGGTATTCCGAACCCTGAAATTCGTGTTACAGAATATCCGCATCAATTTTCTGGTGGAATGCGTCAGCGTGTTGTAATCGCAATTGCACTTGCTTGTAATCCGAAAGTATTGATTGCTGATGAGCCAACAACCGCTCTTGATGTTACGATTCAAGCACAGATTCTTGACTTGATGCGAGATCTGCAAGATAAGACAGGTACAGCAATTATTCTAATTACACATGACCTTGGGGTTGTTGCTAACTTAGCTCAGCGAGTAGCCGTTATGTATGGCGGAATCATTGTTGAAACGGGAACAGTAGATGAAATCTTCTATAAACCGAAGCATCCATATACATGGGGACTTTTGGCTTCCATGCCTAAACTGAATGCTGAATCGAAAGAACTGATCGCAATTCCGGGAACACCGCCTGATTTAATGAACCCGCCTAAAGGTTGTCCATTTGCAGCGCGTTGTCCTTATGCAATGGAAGTTTGTTTAGAGCATATGCCTGAAGCAAAAGATGTTTCTTCTTCACATAAAGCCGCTTGCTGGTTGTTAGATGAGCGTGCTCCAAAAGTAGAACCGCCTGAAGCTGCAGTTGTTGGAGGTGCGCAATAATGGCAGTAGTTGAAAGAGAAAAATTACTTGAAGTAAAAAATTTAAAAAAACATTTTCCAGCTGGAAAAAAGGCCGTACTAAAAGCAGTTGATGGTGTATCCTTTGACATATATAAAGGTGAAACATTAGGGCTTGTTGGAGAATCTGGTTGTGGAAAATCTACAACTGGACGTACAATTATCCGTTTATATGAAGCTACTGATGGCGAAGTACGCTACGAAGGTGAAGATGTTCACGAAAGTAAATCACGTTCGGAGCTGAAGAAATTCAATCGTAAAATGCAGATGATTTTCCAAGATCCTTACGCTTCACTTAATCCTCGTATGACTGTTAAAGATATCATCGCAGAAGGTATTGATATCCACGGTCTTGCAAAAACGAGCAAAGAGCGTAATGAGCGTGTAGTTGAATTGCTTGAAACTGTTGGTTTGAACCGCGAACACGCAAACCGTTATCCGCATGAATTCTCGGGCGGGCAGCGTCAGCGTATCGGTATCGCCCGTGCACTAGCAGTAGATCCTGATTTTATCATTGCCGATGAGCCAATCTCTGCTCTTGACGTTTCGATTCAAGCACAAGTTGTTAACTTGATGATGAAGCTTCAAGAAGAACGCGGTCTTACTTATCTATTTATTGCCCATGATCTATCTATGGTTAAACATATTTCTGATCGTGTCGGTGTTATGTATTTAGGTAATATTGTAGAGCTTACGAACAGTGATGAACTGTATGAAGAGCCGCTGCATCCTTACACACAAGCTTTATTGTCTGCAATTCCTGTACCAGATCCAGAATTAGAGCGCAGCCGTGAACGTATTATCCTGGAAGGTGATGTACCAAGTCCTATTAACCCTCCAAGTGGATGTAAGTTCCGTACTCGCTGTCCTCATGCGATGGATGTATGTGCTGCTGTTAGCCCTAAATGGCAAGAAGCACGCGAAGGTCATTGGGTGGCTTGTCACTTATATGATGAAGAAGCAATGAAACAAAATAATTAAACATTTCAAGCGGTCTCCTGATTACAGGAGATCGTTTTTTATGTTAAACTTATTTATGTATGTAAAGCGGATACAAATGAGGCTGTAAAAATTTTTAGTCTTAAACGAAAAGGTAAGAAGCAGAAATGAGGTTGCGATATTGAAGCTAAGTTTTGTTGTCGACAGTGCAAGTGACATTAAAATAGATGAAGAACAAATAGCCGTTCCTTTAATCGTCGTTCCACTAAATGTTCAGTTTGGTGAAGATCACTATTTGGATGGTGTTACAATTACAGATGATGAATTTTACAGCAGAATGGCTATAGAATCAGAACTTCCGAAAACAAGTCAGCCCTCACCACAATCTTTTTTTGATACATTCAAAAAGGAAGTTGACAATGGTAACCACGTTTTATACATCGGTTTATCATCAAATTTGAGTGGGACCGTACAAAGCGCAGCAATTGCAAAAGGAATGTTAACAGAGAAAGAACAAGAACAAGTAACCATTATTGATTCGGGTATCGCTTCTGCCGGTGTAAAGATATTACTGCATGAAGCAAATGATATGCTGCAAAATAATGCTTCACTGCAAGATATTTTGAACAAAATAGAGGAAATAAAACCAAGAATAAAAGGGAATTTATTAATAGAAACGATTGAGAATTTAAAAAAAGGCGGCAGAATATCAGCAGTTCAGGGCGCTATTGCTGGGATGCTGAATATAAAGCCTATGATTTCCATTCAAAATGGCATAGTCGAAACGATTGGGAAATTTAGAGGCTCAAAAAAAGGAATCGCAAAAATGAAAGAAATGATTCTGGAATGGAAGAAGGCTAACCCAGGAAAAGCACTATATATTATTCATAGCCTTTCATCGACTGAAGAAGTAAAAAATGAGTTTGAGGACATTTTTGAATTTTCAAGTTTTCCTAAAGTAGTTTACACTCGTTTTGGGAGTACGATCGGAACATATGCAAGCGAAAAAGCAATCGGGTTTGTGGTATATTGATTTGACAAAAACACTCTTTTCCATTAGGAAACAGAGTGTTTTATTTTTTCTTCAGCATGATATTCATCTACCATTTCATCTAATTTTTTGATCATTGTACGTGCTTTTAGATCAGTAATAGTGCGGTAATGATGGCTTCCACCTGGTTCTTCATCCTTTTCATCCGCTAGTGCCACAACTTTTTGTAAAGGATTTAATTCCAGTGTGCCTTCGGGTAAATAAGAGTCTGTATGAAGTAAGATTGCCAGGGCAATTTCTTTAGCCTTACTTCGATCTTCTCCAAGGGAAACGAGTATTCTGTGAGCACGTTCAGCCCCTTTAATGGCATGTATATCGTTTTCTTTATACATATCATAGTCCCAGTGACCGTTTTTATACCATGTATAATGACCGATATCATGAAGAAATGCTGCCTTAGTCGCTAAGTCAGGATTTACTCCAAGTTTAATCGCCAAATGATAAGCGTGATACGCAGTAGAAATAGCATGGACCATCCCTGAACGTTTCACATATTTTTGTACATTCGGATGATTATATAAGTCTAATAAGGTTATTTTTCGCATAAGGTTTCTCCTTTCTATAAAAATGTATATTGTTATATACAATACCACCTTATAGACAAGTTATCAACTTAAAAATACAAAAAAGAAGCGAGTAGCCGCTTCTTTTTTATCTTGGAAAGTATTCATTCCACCGGTTTGTAACCAACTGGTCGATATCCTCCCTAGTTTCAACAACATCCGGATAAAATGGTTTCATTCTGGCATCAATAATAATTGTTCCTTCATACTTAATGCGGTTTCGGTCGATCGTACTCTTTGCATAAACATCATATGCAGGATCAAAACGCGTGAAGGTTGTCCATAAAAATTCAGATTGAGTAGATGCGATTGAAGCATCATCTACTAAGAAAACAAGCGGCCAATCGTGAAAAGATTCATGGCTGTTTTTTAATAAATGTTCCGCAAAATCAGGAGCTTCATCAAAAGAAGGTCCGCTCACCGTTAAACATCCACCGCAAAATACTTCAACTTGATCAATACCGGAGATTGTACCTCCTTCATACGTACGTTTTAGTTCTCGAACGGGTTCACCAAGACCTGTCATAATAGCCTTAGAACCTGTATTAAACTTACGGCCAGTATAATCCAACGTATCCATTGAAGTATCATGAATAATTAATAAATCACGTTCTGGCAAAAATCTTTCTAATACACCTTCAGCCAACTCGGCAAAGTTCTGAAGATTTACCGGTTTGTTTGTTACCATTAAAAACTTCGTTAATGTAAGCTGTCCTTCCCCCATGATTCGGAAGGCATGAGCAAGTCCTTCTTTATAATAAGATTCTCGAACTACTGCGCCTGCAAGCGCATGGAAACCAGTTTCAGCATATGTCCATAAATCACGAACACCGTTCATAACTACAGGAAACAGCGGACTCATTAAGCGCTGCAAGTACTCACCGATAAAATAATCTTCCTGCTTTGGTTTTCCGACAACTGTGGCGGGATAAATAGCGTCTTTTCGTTTCCACATTTTTTCAACATTAAAGACAGGGAAGTCATGTGCCCAAGAATAATAACCATAATGATCGCCGAACGGTCCTTCAGGTTCACGTACATTTGGAGGTACAATACCTCCAAATGCAAATTCTGCCTCTGCAATTAACGGATGGGGATGACCATCAACATGTGTTAAGCTGAGCTTTTCACCCATTAGCATCGAAGAAAACATAAGTTCAGGCACAGCTTCTGGAAGAGGAGCAATCGCGCTGATCATCAACGAAGGGGGACCGCCTAAAAATAAAGTTACTGGCAGTGCTTCCTTTTTCTTTTCAGCTTCATAATGGTGGAATCCTCCGCCTTTATGTATTTGCCAATGGATCCCCGTTTTGTTCTTTTCTTTTATTTCAATCCGGTACATTCCTAGATTATGTTCATGCTTGTCAGGATGCTCGGTATAAACAAGAGGCAATGTTACAAAAGGATTACTGTCTAGATGCCAGCCTGTTAATGCAGGGAGGTCTGTCATATTGACATTAGTCGTATATGTTTCAAGCAACGGCGCTTTGTTTTTATTTACCTTTTTTGTACCAAGGGACAATACATCTTTTATCATCCCTTTTTTCTTCCAAAGTATTGATGGGGATGGAGGCATGAGTTCATCTAAGGATGATACCAAATCCTTTACCAGTGCTTCTGGTTTTGGACCAAAAGCCATATCAACACGTTTAATCGTTCCAAATAAATTCGTTACAACGGGAATATTCTTTCCTTTAATGTTTGTAAATAAAAGGGCAGGACCTTCCTCTGCAATAACGCGTCTATGTATTTCTGGAATTTCGAGATAAGGGTCTACCTCTGCGTTAATTTCTATAATTTCTTTTTCTTTTCTTAATTGATCAATGAATGTTCTCAAGTTTTTATGCATTTGTACACCTCGGGTTTCGTATGTTACCCTATTTATTATAAGGCACTTTACTATGTAAATGTAAAAAAACAACCCATTTTGGGTCGTTTTATCACGTTCTTCTTTTAATTGGATTCCAATTTTGCTGAATGGACTTCGATTTATCCACGAAATGATAAACTTTTTTGCCGCCAAACAATTTGACAGCGATTACTTGGGAAATGGTACCCATCATTGCTGTAATTCCAACCACGCACAAAGCCAAAAGGATTAAATCGGTAAAAAATGCAACCAATAGGATTCCTCCTTTTTACCAGAATGGTTCATTTATTTCTAACTTCTATTGTAACGAATGATAACAAAGGAAGAAAGAGGGAAAACTATATTTATTCACAAAAATAAGGAGATGATGGGGAAACGATGAATTGGTATGAAAAATTAAATCAATATTTTCCGATTGAAGAAATGAAGTCAAAGGAACACATGGAATTGTTACTCGATGAGAAAAGCGATATTTATCACAAAGATGAAGGAAAGCATCATGTATTGATGTATGTTGAACTCCCTAATTTTGTATTTATAGATTATTTATTTGTGTCAAAAGAATCGAGAGGACAAGGGTTAGGACATAAACTAATCGAGAAATTAAAGGAAAAAGGAAAACCAATCCTTCTGGAAGTAGAACCTGTTGATTATGAAGATACGGATACGGAAAAAAGACAGCGTTTCTATAAACGAGAAGGTTTCAAACATGCAGCAAGCATTGGTTATCGAAGAAGATCACTTGCTACGAATAAAATAAATGAAATGGAAATATTATATTGGGCGCCTGGTAAAGAATCCGAGGAAACTATTTATGAAAACATGAAAAAGACGTATAATGAGATACACACATACAAAGATAGTGAATTGTATGGGAAGTCTTATCAGCCAGCCGGTGAAGTGCTCGTTCTTGAAGATGAGGACGCAGCCGCAGTAGCTGAGCCTGAAGTGCTGATAAAGGATGATACACAACGCGAGCCCGCTTCTGAGTAGTCTAGATCATTTTCCTTTTAAGGAGGATCAGGTGTTATGAAACAAAAAGACAAAAAGAAAAAAACGAAAAGAGAACTTTGGAAAGAAATGCTTAAGAAAAACTTGAAGAAACTAAATCCGTCTATACCAAGAAAAGGTCCAGCTTCTCAGGTGAAAAAAACAATTGCATAATGATAAACGGGTGGCTTTTGTCCACTCTTTTTTATTTTTTAGGTTTTATGAAACTTTTTATTGGGTAATACGTCTATATATATGTACATAGTAAATTGCAGTTTGTGTATATACGGGTATGAGCGAAGTTGTATTACATTTGTATGTCAAATTCGTGAAATTGTATAAATGCTTGTATAACCCCTACCTAAATGATAAAAAGTGTAGTATACTATGAATGATGATTTAATAACTTTTTTAAAGTACCTAAATCAAAAGATGGGGAAGGAGAGATCCGATTATGGTCACACTATTTACTTCGCCGAGCTGTACATCATGCCGAAAAGCAAAAGCATGGTTAAAAGAAAATGAAATTCCATATCAAGAAAGAAATATATTTTCAGAACCACTCTCAATTGAAGAGGTAAAGCAAATCTTGCGAATGACTGAGGACGGTACTGATGAGATTATTTCTACTCGTTCCAAGACGTTCCAAGAATTAAACATTAATCTTGAATCCATGCCTTTGCAGGATTTATATCAGCTCATTGCAGACCACCCTGGGTTATTGCGACGTCCTATTATCTTGGATGAAAAACGTTTGCAAGTCGGATATAACGAAGATGAAATCCGCCGTTTCTTACCAAGAAAAGTTCGTACATTCCAGCTCATGGAAGCACAGCGTCTTGTAAATGAATAATAAACAAACTTCCGTTAGTTTCAACGGAAGTTTTTTATTTAGGGTAATTTATCGTTATTTGGGATAGGCTAGAATACGTTAATAAAAACGAACATCCTAAAGTGAAATTTATAAAAAAGTTCTTTCCTTATAGAAAGAACGGGCTAGTAAATTCAACTTAAAAGAAAATAAAAATCCTGCCCATTGAATTGAGCAGGATTTAATAATTATTTTGTTGTTTTTCCTTTTAACTTATTCGTAAAAATACCACCAAAAATTACACCAAGTATTAAGAAGATATATACTCCGTATTCAAGCATTGGATTATCCGCAAATACAGAATGAATCATTTTTTCCTCTGTAATCATACCAGCTGCTGTAAAGGCAAGTACGCCTGCTCCCAAATAAATTAATAATGGAAAACGCTCCATAAAGTGTAATATTATTTTACTGCCCCATATAATTATAGGTACAGAAACTAAAAGTCCGATCATGACTAAAATAATATTTCCATGAGCAGCTCCAGCAACTGCCAGTACATTATCAAGTCCCATTGCGATATCGGCAAAGACAATTGTTTTCACGGCGTCAGATAAGCTTTTGCCAGCTTTTACATTAAGGTCTTCATCTTCTTCAAGGATAAGCTTATAAGCGATGATAACTAGCAAAATGCCGCCCACTAAGTACAAGTAAGGAATATTAAGTAAATAAACAGCAAGGACTGTTAAGATGATACGAACAATGATTGCAAGTCCAGTTCCTAAAAAGATAGCTTTATTTCTTTGAGTTTCAGGTAAGTTTCGGCTTGCCAGTGCAATGACAATGGCATTATCACCACCAAGCAGTATATCAATTGCGATGATTTGTAAAAGGGATATGAGAAAATCAGTTTCCAAGCTTAAGCCCCCCGTGATTAATGAAATTTCATGTGAGTTATGGTACAATATGTTAACCTTTAAGACCTAATGAATTATAGTCTAGCTTGTACTTTGCGTCAAGTTTGAAGCCGGATTAACCTTCATTTTATGAGTGGAAAAAAGGGCAGTTATTTTACGCCTTTTTTATTTCCATATTAGCTGATTTGTCATAGAATAAGGTACAAGAGGTTTATAGTGATTGACGTGTTATTGGATGAGAACTTAAAGGAACTTTAAAATGCTTTTTTCTAGGGGTATTTATCCCTTCACGAACAAACCGGAGAGAAGGGAGAGAAGCAGACATGGAAATTGAAAGAGTGAATGAGTTCACCATAAAATTTTTTATTACGTACCGTGACATAGAAGCTCGTGGTTTTGACCGTGAAGAAATTTGGTCTGATCGAGAAAGAGGAGAAGAACTTTTTTGGGAAATGATGGATGAAGCGCATCAGCAAGAACAATTTCCTTTAGAAGGTCCTCTATGGATACAAGTCCAAGCTTTAGATAAGGGATTGGAAATAATCGTTACAAGAGCCCAAATGTCTAAGGATGGTAAAAAGATTGAACTTCCTATCGGCGATGATAAGCTGGATCTCCCAGTGGATCAGCATATTGAGAAGCTGCTAGATCAGCAATTTCAAGTTGAAGAGGAAGAATATGATGAATTAGAAGAAACAGATGAAGATTATCTATCCTTCTTGTTTGTTTTTAATGACTTTGAAGATGTTATTTTATTAAGTCATACGATTGATTCTTCATCCTTCGAAAACTCTTTGTATCATTTCGAAGGAAAATATTTTCTTTACGTGACGTTTAATGCAGAAGCAACTGACAGAGAGCAAGATGATTTACTGGCACAGCTTCTCGAATACGGTAACGACTCTGATCTTTCTATTTATCGGATTCAGGAGTATGGAAAAAGTATCGTTTCCGAAAATGCATTAGATCACGTACAACAATATTTTAAATTATAAGAAATAGCCGATTTCAACTAAAATTGAAATCGGTTTTTGTTTTTTTTCTTTCTAATATTCTGCAATTCCTGAATTCTACTACCATTTATTAAGAATTACATAACATGTACTAAGAGGTTTGTTCCTTCATAATAATGAATGAAAAGAAGGAAGGGATCTCATTTGTTAGTAGCTTTATTTAAAGACCAGTTGGTAAACATGCTCGGAAGAATTACGAAAGAAGAATGGAAAGAAAAGATGAAAGCGGCTCTGCTGGTGTGTCCCGTTTGTCAAAAGAAAGTTATACCAAAGTGCGGGAACAAAAAGGTTTGGCATTTTGCTCATTCCGCTGATTCAAACTGCCTGGCATTTCATGAAAAGGAAACAGAATATCATTTACTTGGTAAAAAACAATTATTTAATTGGCTGCAAATGAATAAACGAGCTCCCATCTTAGAGCATTACTTACGTGAGATTGAACAGCGCCCCGATATCTATCTTCCACAAAAAAATCATGCGTTAGAATTTCAGTGCGCTTCTATGAATAAAGATATATTGCATAGCAGAATTGAAGGATATCAATCTCTTCATATTCAATCAGATTGGATTTTCGGAAAAAGGCGTTTAAAGAAGTTATCCAATCAGTTTTTTTCCATTCAGAACCGTGACTTAACAGCAGCCAAGAAAGATCCACAAGGAAGACTATATCTTTATTATTTTTGCCCTTTACAGCTGCAATTTTTAGTCGTGGAGAATATTGTGCCGGTGACTTCAAGCAAAATTTTAGGTAAAGGAATATCATATTCATTAAAAGAGATAATCGATTTAGATCAATTAAATAAGAAAACAGCGGATTATAATTACGTTTTAAATCAATGGATAAACCAAAAGTACATCTGGAGAAAATCAGCATTTAAAAACAAAAGTCCAGCAAGTATGTATCTGAAAAAAATACTTTATTTCCACCATAAATCGCTAACATTGTACTCACCATTAGCAGGAATGCCTACTCGAAACTTTTACCACTTTGAAACAGCCGCTTTTATTTGGCAGTCTTATCTCCTTTATTATGTAGAAAGACTCCCTGGCCCATTTTCTTTTTCACAGATCGAAACAGAATTTATGAGATTGATTTCTAAAGGTATTTTTTCTGTCAGAAGTTTTCCGTATTTAAAAGAGAGCTATACGGCAGCACTGCAAGCTTATTTGACCTATTTAGAAAAAGAAAAATTCATCATTCAAATTCATGAAAACTTATATAAGAAGTCAGCAACAGCACCATACCCTGCAACTTTGGACGAAGCTTTTCAACAAGACAAAATTTTCAGTTTAAAAGGCGGATTTTTTGACTTTGTATAAGCATTTTCTGGTAAAATGTAGATATACATAAGGAGAATGTTAGCATTTTTCTTTGAATTTACTTGGAGGTGTGGGTATGTCTCAAACAAAAACCAAATCATTACCGAAACGTAATGAAGTTCCTGTAGCTGATACATGGGATTTAGAAGCGATTTATTCGACGGATGACGTATGGGAAAAGGAATTTACAGAAACAAAAGAGCTTCTTCCTGAATTGAAATCCTATCAAGGAAAATTAGGCGAATCTGCTGAAACGCTTTACTCCTATTTTCAAAAGCAGGATGAAGTTACGAAAAAGCTTGGTAAGCTATATACATATGCTCATATGAGATATGACCAGGACACTACAAATTCTTTATACCAAGGATTGAACGATCGAGCTTCAAATCTAGCCACACAAGTTAGCAGCACAGTATCTTTTGCTGTTCCTGAAATTTTATCACTCTCAGAAGATACTCTTACAGAGTATTTAAAAAGCTATGAACCGTTAAAACTTTATAAACATGCTTTAGATGAAATTAACCGCCAGCGTCCTCACGTTCTTTCAAAAGAAGAGGAGGCACTATTAGCTGATTTTAGAGAAGTAGCCAATACATCAAGCAATACTTTTGGCATGCTGAACAATGCTGATTTAAAGTTTCCGGTTATTAAAGACGAGAATGGTGAAGAGATTGAAATCACCCATGGCCGTTATATCCGTTTCTTAGAAAGCTCTGACCGCAGCGTAAGAGAAGAAGCTTTTAAAGCCGTTTATGGAACATATGACTCTTATAAAAATACGTTTTCAAGCACCCTCGCTGGTACTGTAAAGCGTGATAACTTCTTTGCCAAAGTCCGTCATTTTAATTCAGCGCGTGAGGCTGCACTGAACAATAACAACATCCCGGAAGCTGTTTATGATAACTTGGTTAAGACAGTAAACGATAACCTTCATCTCCTGCACCGTTATGTACGTCTGCGTAAAAAAGCGCTTGGTCTAGAAGAACTTCACATGTATGATCTTTATACGCCGCTCGTTAAAGATGCAAAGATGGAAGTCAGCTTTAAAGAAGCACAGCAGCTTGTACTAGATAGCTTGGATCCAATGGGTGATGAGTACAAAGCGATTGTAAAAGAAGGTTATGAAAAACGCTGGATTGACGTTCATGAAAATGCTGGCAAACGAAGCGGTGCTTATTCTTCTGGTGCTTATGGGACTATGCCATATATTTTAATGAACTGGCAAGATAACGTTAATAACCTTTTTACATTGACGCACGAAATCGGTCACTCGGTTCACAGCCATTATACACGTGAAAATCAGCCATATCCTTATGCTGATTACTCCATCTTTGTTGCAGAAGTAGCATCTACATGCAACGAAGCACTTCTTAATCACTATATGCTGCAGAAAACATCTGACAAAAAAGAAAAACTATACTTGCTGAACCATCACTTAGAAGGTTTTAGAGGTACAGTTTTCCGTCAGACTATGTTTGCTGAATTCGAACAGGAAATCCATGTTCGTGCAGCAAATGGAGAACCGCTTACACCCGAATTGTTAACGAAGATCTATTATGATCTTAACGTGAAATATTTTGGTGAAGATCTTGTGATCGACGAGGAAATTGGATTGGAGTGGGCTAGAATTCCTCACTTCTACTACAACTTCTATGTATATCAATATGCAACAGGATTCAGCGCAGCTGCTTCTTTATCTAAACAAATCCTTGAAGAAGGAAAACCAGCTGTTGAACGTTACCTTGATTTCTTAAAAGCGGGAAGCTCGGATTATCCGATCGAAGTATTGAAAAAAGCTGGCGTTGATATGACAACTCCAGAGCCGATTGAAAACGCGCTTAAAGTATTCGAATCTATTTTGGATGAAATGGAAGAATTGCTTTTTGAAAAGTAAAATCGGTAAAACCACTGACGGAACTTAAGGTCAGTGGTTTTTTTGTATCATAACAGTAAGTTTGGTTTAACTGAATCGAGTTGACTCTCGAGATTATGGCCTATTTTAGCGAGATTACTTCAAAGAAGACGCTTATTCAAAAAAAGAAGCCCTAGAAAGGCTTCTTTTTTGCTGATATTACCCAACTAATTGTTCATGTTATTTATCCGATTTTTTTCAATTTAGACCGATAATTATAGCAAACCGTAGTAAACAGAATTGCAACAAACAACAGCGGGATCGCTAAGATTTTAGGTGCCATATTTAACAGGGAGAGGACAAAGAAATAAAAACTTCCCCCTAATGAAATTAAGCTGATGAGAAAAAGTATTAAATACATTGTGACTCCTCCTTTGTACATATTTATTCTGATAAAATGAGGATATGCAAGCACGTCCAAAAGATGCTTATATGAAATGGATAACTATCGTTTAGAAAGAGGGTCACCAAGGATGATACACATTAGAGAAGCAGTGCAGCACGATTTGCCCGAGATATTAGAGATTTATAATTATGCGATAAAGCATTTAACAGCGACTTTTGATTTAAACGAACAAACATTAGATGAAAGACTAAGCTGGTTTACTAAATTTAACGAAAAGTATCCGCTGATCGTAGCTATCGAAGAAAATAAAGTAATTGGTTATAGCTGTTTAAGTCCATTTCGAGATAAGCCAGCTTATGCGAAAAGTACAGAATTATCCATATACATGCATTGGAATCATCAAGGTAAGGGAATTGGTAACAAGCTGATGAAAGAGATTCTGCATAGAGCAGACACACTGGGCTATCACACGGTAATCGGCGGCATTACAGGCGGTAACGAAGGAAGTGTCTACCTTCATAAAAAGTTCGGGTTTGAATTTGTAGGCTGCTTTAAAGAGGTAGGTTTTAAATTTAATGAGTGGCAGGATGTGCATTTTTATCAACGAATGCTGAAGCAATAACACTGCCATGGACAAAAGGTGATGGCTGAGGCAATCAAACAAATAAAATCAAGCAAAAACGAAAAAGAGGCGAATCCAAAGTATAACTACTACTGGATCGGCCTCTTTTCAAATTAGCGATTTTGAACATATCTCCAAAAGGTTCCGTATTTAAATGGAACACGTTCTACTTTTTGTTTCAACACGAGTCGTTTTAACTGTTTTTCAGCTTCTTCATTGCTGATTTGATATACGACAGATACTTCTTTCGTTGCAACAAATGTATAGATTGAAAGGAACTCTTCGAGATCTGGAAGCGGAGCAGGTTCGATAGGAAAACCGAGCATCTCCCGTAAAATTTCTACATAAACATCATAGGAATAGCGGCCAGATATTTTTATGCCATCATCGTCCGTTTTATCATTAAATACAATCAATGTTGGGATTTGTGTAACATCCATCTCTTTTGAAAATTTCAAATCACAATGCAGCGCTTTTATCGCGGCAGCCGATGATAAGTCTTTTAAAAATTCCTCTTCATCAAGACCGACTGAGCGTGCAATATCACAGAGAACTTCTTCATTTCCGATATCCCGTTTATTTAAAAATAAATTTTCCTGCAGTTTTCTGAGAAACTTCATGCCTTGCTGTTTCCCTTGAAGTTCTGCAGCTTTTATCGCCAAAGTAGCTTTAATGGGGGATGAAACGGGATTTTCTAACCATACATCACCATCACAGCTCATGCCAGTCAAAGAAGCTGTTTTCTTCCACTTGTCAGCAATTTGTTCTGCAGTTTTTAACCCTTTTCTATTTTTGGGTACATACGTATTTAATGATTCCAAACTACCACTTACAAAGTGGCGCAGTGTAAAATAATGGCCATAATGAACTTGCAGCTTCTTTAAAACAGGTTCCAATGACCAACATTCTGGACAAAGCGGATCGATGACAGAATAGATTTCCAATGGCTTTTGATTAACTTGACGGATAAACTTCTCATGATCGTCGTACAAAAAATTGGACTTATTATGTGTCAGCGTTCTCGCTCCTTTCTGTATTAACCATATGATAGGCTGTCATTTTCAATCGGCTTAATAAAAATTCCTGAAGATGTGATTCGAGCTTTTGTCCTGTCATCGCCCGTTCCATGCAGCTAAGCCATCTCTCGGCATGTACATCAGTAATCGGGAAAGGCATATGGCGTGCTCTTAGCATAGGATGTCCGAATTCTTCTGTATATAAAGGTGGTCCACCCAAAAACTGAGTTAAAAATAGTGTCTGCTTATAAGCTGTTTCTGTTAAGTCTTCAGGAAAAAGAGGAGACAGAACAGGATCTTTACTTACTAATGCATAAAAGGAAGTGACAAGCTTCTCAATTCCGTGTCTTTGTCCAATCAGTTCATAGGGTGTTTTTTTTTCGTCAAACATGGTGCAAAAGCTCCTTGCGTTAATTTGTAATTTTATTGTAGCAAGGTTCCTCAATTGTAAGCAAACAATAAGAACCTTTAAGCTCAAAATAAAAACCCTCCAGAAGGAGAGTTCAGATACTTGTTTTGTACGTATTCATGATTTTATTGACATAAGCGATCGTTTCTTTAAAAGGCGGGATTCCATTATATTTATCTACGTTTCCCGGTCCGGCGTTATATGCGGCAAGGGCGAGCTGCTCATTGCCATCATATTTTTCAAGCATCATTTTTAAGTATTTGGTCCCTGCTTCAACGTTTTGAACAGGATCGAGTGCATTCGTAACCCCAAGTGATTTTGCCGTAGCAGGCATGAGCTGCATAAGACCTTGAGCACCAGCATGGCTGATGGCAGTAGTCTTAAAGTTAGATTCGTGCTTGATGACCGAGCGAATCAATTGTGGATCAACACCAAATTTTGAAGCCGTACGAGTAATAAGTTCATCAAGATCCTTGGAAGGGATGCTCATATTAGCTGAGGTCATCTCACCAACGGGAAATGAAGGACTCAAAAAGTTAGTATTTAACAACGATGTTTGGCTAGGCATTTGTAGCTGAACGCTTTGATTAAAATCGAGCCCGGTTCCTGATGAAGCAGGCAATCCTGTCTTAGCATAAGCTTCTTGTAATAGTGATGAAAAAGAATTCTCACTGTCTTCTCGAGTATTTGAAGAGGGAGTATTTATATTAATTTGCTGTAAAGCTTGGATTTCCATTAAGGCTTTCCAAGATTGAATGTTCAAGATTGTCCACCTCGATTATGTTTTTCCAGAAAAAATCGGTAAATTTTACTTTCTGTATCACGGATTGGGATGTTTTTTTCTTGTAAAAGCGAAAGGAAAATTTCTTTCCCTTTTATATAATCGGCTGATTCGTATTCAAGTTCATAGTCGATTTTACCTAAATAATGATTTTCATCAAAAACGAGTAACCCGTTTTCATAAGGAATTTCTGCCCGATGGGTCGTCAATTCGCCCAAGTGGTGGATTTTATCTAGTGGAATATGTAAGTTTTCAAGTATTGTTGTGACCTCACCAGCTGGAAGCGTATGCCCATTTATTACGTTAGAAAACATTTCTTCACTCAGCTGTTGATGGGTTTCAAGTATATGCTCCTCCTTTTGCTGTTTAAGGGTTAGCGTATATGTATTGTGTTTTAATCGAATTCGCAATGCACTTTTATGAGTCTTTAATTGAAAATCGGCAGTATCAAAATAATAGTTGGTTTGTTCCTTAAGTGCGGTCTTTTGAACAGAAAACGCATGTAGGAGACGTGAATATTCTTCATATGTCAGGATATTTTTAAATTCAATCTCGATTTCTTGTGCCACTGTGTTTCCTCCAGTTGTATTAAGAAAGTAAAACCATTATCTCACAGTCAAACAAGCTTCTCAATTTCATAATTTTATCGCATTTTATGTTACACTATTAGTGAAGAAACAGGAGGTTTTTATGATGATGCCACTACGATTGAATGTGCAGTCAACTGCATGGGAAAACAACACACTTGTATTAAACGTACCACTTCAAGAAAGTAAAGGAATCATGGAATGGAAAGATAGTGAGAGAATGTTAGTAGATTCTGATGGTCTATCTTTTATCTATGTATTAGAAAACAGCGAAGGATTTATTTATATAGCAATTGATAACAATCACTGGGAAGATTTAAGAGAAGCGATTTCTAACAGTTCAGATGTATGGATACAAAACGATACAGGTGAAAAGCTGAAATTAAGCTCCTTTAACAAGGAAATGGAATATTTGACTGAGAATATTAAAGGTAACGCAAACTATGGGCAGCAAATGGAAGATGAAGTGATGAAAATATTTGGCACAGAGGAGAACGCCGGATGAATATGGACTGGGAAACTCTGTTAGTTCCTTATAAGCAAGCTGTAGATGAACTGAAAATTAAGTTCCGGGGAATAAGGGAACAATTTGAAAAATCAAGTCAGTCTTGTCCGATCGAGTTCGTAACAGGCAGAGTGAAACCGGTAAAATCAATAATCAACAAAGCGTATCAGAAAAATATCACAGAAGACCGGTTAGAGAACGAACTCCAGGATTTGGCTGGCATACGGATTATGTGCCAGTTTACGAACGATATTGAAACAGTCATTAATTTGCTTCGTCAGCGCAATGATTTTACCATTTTGGAAGAACGTGATTATATCACACATAAAAAACCAAGCGGGTACAGATCCTATCACGTTGTCATTGAATATCCAGTTCAAGTACTGGAAGGCGAAAAGAAAATTTTAGCTGAAATTCAAATTCGTACGCTTGCTATGAATTTTTGGGCAACGATCGAGCACTCCATTAATTATAAGTATCAGGGTCAGATCCCTGAAGATATTCGGGAACGTCTTCAAAGAGCAGCTGAGGCTGCAAACCGTCTTGATGAAGAAATGTCTCAAATCAGGGGCGAGATACAGGATGCTCAGCTCGTGTTTCTAGAGAGAAACGATCAATCCAGCGAAACGAATCTTGATTCATAAAGGGTGGATACGAAATGAAATTTGCCGTCATATCTAAAGGAGACAACAAATCGAACACACTCACGGAGAAGATCAGGTCTTATTTAGAAGAGTTCGAATTGGTATATGAAGAAAAAGAACCTGATATCGTTATTACGGTAGGCGGTGACGGGACGCTATTGCATGCTTTCCATCATTACGTGCATCGAATTGATCAGACCGCTTTCGTAGGTGTTCATACAGGACATCTTGGTTTTTTTGCTGACTGGCTCCCTGAAGAAGTAGAAAAATTAGTCATACATATTGCAAAAACACCTTTTCAGATTGTTGAATATCCATTATTAGAAGTTACAGTACGATATATCGATGGTTTAGATGAGAAAAGATACTTAGCTGTTAATGAATGTACCGTGAAAAGTGTAGAAGGATCATTAGTAATGGATGTTGAGATAAAAGGAGACCGATTTGAAACATTCCGTGGTGATGGTCTTTGCATTTCGACTCCATCTGGAAGTACTGCGTATAACAAGGCTTTAGGCGGAGCAATCATTCATCCATCGCTTGCTTCGATTCAGCTATCTGAAATGGCTTCAATCAACAATCGTGTATTCCGTACGATTGGATCGCCGCTCGTATTGCCGCAGCATCACACATGTATATTAAAGCCAGTGAATGATGTTGATTTTCATATTACGATCGACCATTTATTTTTAGTACAGAAAAAAGTAAAGTCGATTCAATACAGGGTAGCAGAAGAGAAAATACGATTTGCGAGATTCCGTCCTTTCCCGTTTTGGAAAAGGGTAAAAGATTCCTTTATTGGTGGAATAGAATGAATAAATTTTTTTCAATCAAATGGGAAGTTTCAGATACTGAAGCTCCCATTTTATTACGTGATCTTTTAAAACAAAAACAAATATCAAAAGCTGCGCTGACCGATATAAAGTTCCACGGCGGCGCTCTTTTTGTAAATGGAGAAGAGTCCACAGTTCGAAAAATGCTTCAAAAAGGTGATGTAGTTCATGTTTGCTTTCCCCCTGAAGTTAGAAGTGATTCAATGGAAGCGGAAGATCTTTCATTAGATATCGTCTATGAGGATGAGCATTTTCTTGTCATAAACAAGCCGCCTGGCATGCCTACGATTCCGTCTCTCTACCAGCCAAAGGGTTCACTAGCTGCAGCTGTTTTATTTTATTATAAAAAAAATGGCATTCCGGCTACTTTTCATGCTGTAAATCGTTTGGACAAAGATACTTCAGGGATCGTGCTAGTTGCGAAACACCGTTTTGCCCATTCCCTGATGTCTAATCAGCAAAAGGATAAGACGATAAAGAGAGAGTATGTCGCTTTTGTTCATGGCAACGTATGTGGTGATAAAGGAACAATAAATAGCCCAATCGGCAGAAATCCAGAAAGTATTATTGAAAGGATGGTAAGAGAAGACGGACAGCCTTCAATAACACATTATGTAAAGTTAAACTATAACGAAAAATGTGATTTTTCAGCTGTAAGACTCCAACTGGAAACCGGAAGAACACATCAAATCAGGGTACATATGGCATCGATTGGTCATCCTTTACTGGGAGATGATTTATATGGCGGAAGTGAATCGTTAATTAAACGTCAGGCTCTGCATAGTGAAAAAACCATGTTTATCCATCCTTTTACAGAACAGGTTGTACAACTGTCTGTACCTCTTCCCCTAGACATGAAAATGTTATGGAAATGAAGAACGAAATAATGGTAGAAAATACAATCAAAAAAACACCCCCATTCATTTAATACTAATAGAAGAACGGGGGTGAAAACCTTGCCTAATAACAATCCTGATAAAGATCATATTCTTTCAAACTTAATTACTGCACCGTTGCCTTTATATCATAAGGATTTTCCCATTATCCTATTTTGGAACCCTAAGTGTGGATGCACCTCTTTAATCAAGTGGTTTTATTTTCAGGTCGGCCTTTTGCAAGAAGCTAACGAATTTTCTGAATGGATTCACCATTATAGAGAGCAAATTTTTGAAGCACAGTCTGATTACCAGCTTTCTATAAAAAACGAAATTACACATGGGAACAAAGATATGTATAAGCTTGTCCGTAACCCATTTAAAAGGGCAGTCAGTTCTTATTTTGCAGTGTTGGCTGTTCCTGAAATCATGAATCAAATTGCACCGGGGGTAAAAAACGGATTATCTTTCAGACAGTTTCTTTATAGATTGAGAGCCATTGGCGTTAATCGAGAGGAAGTTAATTCGCATATTGCGATGCAATATATAGAGGGGGAAGAATTGTTTATCAAAAATTACATTAAACTAGAAGAGTTTAACGCAGAGATAAGAAATTTTGAAAAAAAGTATAGGCTTTCAGCATCGCCATTAGAAGAGATTAGTAAGTCGCATCATCATGTTTCTCATAATATGAACCAAAACTTAAAAAGCTTATTTGCAGATGTTAATATGTTTCCTAGTATTATGAAAAACAGTCAACTTCCGCCTTATCAGAATTTTTATGATGCCGTTACAAAACGTTTAGTCCAAAAAATTTACAGAAATGACTTTATTATGTTTGGATATGATCTGAATCATTTGTAAAGTAATGAAGGAAAGGAGAGTAGTTACATAACTGCTGCTCCTTTTTTATTGGCTCTTTTCGTGTTCATTATTGCCTTTGAAAGTGGTTGATTTCCGTTTCAGGATGCTCGCTTTCAGCGGGCAGGCGGTGAGCCACATTCGGACGTTTCACTTTTAGGTGTCTCACCTGTCCAACCGCAGCGGGGCGAGAATCCCCGAAAAATGAGAAGCATATTTACTCGGACGAAATATTGTTGCCCTCGGCTTTCTTGACAGTGGGAAGTGAGCCACTGCAACGGAAATTAACCTTATATAACAAAGCTTACGAAAACTGCTATTTATTAATCTTCGAAAGAACGGAATTTCTCTGATAAGAACGGCATAGAGGATGGTACACTCACCGCATCCATTTCAGGATATCGAAGTGCGCTTAGTTTCCCGCCAAAAACGCATCCTGTGTCAATGTTCCAAGTGTTTTGGACATGCCGCACACTTTCTACAGGTGTGTGACCGTAAACGATTGTCTGAGGGCCTTCATGTTTCTTAGCCCAGTCTCTACGGACAGGAGTGCCATCAGGATTTGTTTCACCGGTAATATCTCCGTACAATACAAATGTCTTTACTTTATTCCCTGATTGACCTATGAAATCAGCTCGGATGCCTGCATGTGCTATGACTAGTTTCCCTTCGTCCAACTCAAGATAGAGAGGTGCATTTTCATAGAGGAAACAAAAGTGTTCCTTTACTGCTGATCTTTTATTTGAATCAAGCTCTTCAAGTTCAGCGACAGTCGTTTCCAGTCCATGTCTAATTTGAACTTTTCTGCCTAAAAAATAACGATAAAGCTTGTCACAATGGTTGCCAGGCGTATAAAGAGCTAAATTATTTTGGACAAGATGATAGACATGCTCCATAACTTGAATGGAAGCGGGTCCTCTGTCTGTTAAGTCTCCTAAAAAGACAAGTTTTCTTGCATCCTTATGCCGAGGTAAACCATTGTTCCAATCATATCCCAATTTTTCTGCAAGTTGCTGATATTCATCAAAACAGCCATGAATATCACCGATGATATCGTATTTCAAATTACTCACCTCGTTCTTCATTAGGATAACTCAATTGCAAAAGAAAAACACCTGCTATGCAGGTGTTATTCAAACATGTACTTAACCGTTCGTGAGCGGACATTCAGAACAAGACCGAACGCGATCATATAGGCGAGAATAGAACTTCCACCATAGCTGATAAAGGGAAGAGGTATCCCTGTAATCGGCATAACTTGTATGTTCATTCCTATGTTTTGGAATACTTGGAAGGTTAACATCCCGATAACACCCGCACATAGGTAGCTTCCGAAAGGTTCATTACTTTCGAGTGCTGTATTAATCATTCTATAAATCATCAAAAAGAACAATGAGATGATGATGCTGGAGCCTAAAAATCCCCACTCTTCACCAATGATTGAAAAGATAAAATCGGTTTGGGCTTCTGGTAAATAAACGGTTCCTTCTGTAAATCCTTTTCCAAATAACATTCCGCTGCCGATAGCCAGTAATGCATTTCGCGTATGATAGCCGGCATCTTTATGTCCATATGGATCGAGCCAAGCATAAAAACGATTTAATTGATATTGATCCAGTATATGTTCAACGAAAAAGTGTGGAAAAGTGAAATAAATCCAAACTAAGATTGAGATGAACAAAATAAAGGAAAGAATAAGAACAAAGATGATTCTCCATCTAATTCCCGATACGAGTAAAAGGCTGATCGTAATCGCCATGAACACGAGGGTCGTACCTAAATCGGGCTGCATGAGAACCAGCAATGTCGGAACCCCAGCAATCAGTGCAATTTTACCAAGAAGTAATAGGTCTTCATGCATCGTTCTTATAATATACTTTTCATTATGAGTCGTAATCGTGTTGGCAAGCGAGATAACGAGTGCCACTTTTACGAGTTCTGACGGTTGAAGAGCAAAAGGTCCAAATCTGTACCAAGCTTGGGCACCGTTAATATTTGGTACAATGCTTTCTGGTGCAATAATGATACCTATCAATAACAGAATTCCAAGGCCATAAAGATGCCAAGATAATTTTCTGAACTGGTCAAAGTCCAAGAACATCACGCCTATAATAGCGATTCCGCCTACAAAGTACCAAGCAAGCTGCTTAATAACAAAGTTGCTTCCGTACTGGTCCATCATTTGTGCACTATAGATAGCAATACAGCTCGTGATGACCATGAGAAATAAAATAAATACTAAATTGTAATCGATTTGCTGCCATGGTGATTTATGGTTATTTTGCATATTGGACCGACTCCTTAAGTAAAACAATAACATGTATTATCTTACCTAAAAATAAGACGTTTGCAAATGAATTTACACACAATCGTTTGACATTTCTTTTTCTTTCTTACTATAGTAACCAATAAATCATTTGAAAAAAATACGGAGGGCTTATGGAAGAACATGCATCGTTTACTTCATTAGTATTAGTCATTTTAACAGCTTTTGTCATACCGATTCTGCTCAACAAGCTGCGTTTGCGTGTGATACCTGTAGTTGTGGCAGAGATTATTGCAGGAATTATTCTAGGAAAAAGTGGTTTTGATGTTGTTCATTCTGACGCATGGCTAGAAATTTTATCGGTGCTTGGCTTTATTTTCCTCATGTTTCTAAGCGGGCTAGAAATTGATTTTAGTATCTTTGCCGGAGGCCCGTCACAAAAGAAAAATAGTAAGAAAAAGAAAGAGCCAAACCGGATATTTGTCGCATCAGTAATTTTTCTTTTTATTCTCATCCTTTCTTACGGATTGTCACTGCTTTTTGTTTGGGGTGGATTTGCACAAAGCGCCTTCTTTATGACATTAATCATTTCAACGATTTCACTCGGTGTAGTCGTGCCCACGTTAAAAGAAGAAAAGCTATCAAGAACCACAATCGGTCAAATCATTTTATTGGTAGCTGTAATCGCAGATCTTGTAACAATGATATTGCTTACACTGTTTGTTTCTTTACAATCAGGAGATTCCAGCAGAATGTGGCTGCTGCTAATTCTTTTTGGAGCTGGTGTAATTCTCTACTTTATTGGGAAAAAAATCAGACATCAATCCTTTATCGATACGATGTCAAAAGGAACAATTCAACTAGATACTCGAGCTGTGTTCACACTCATTATCGTTTTAGTCGGATTATCTGAAACGGTTGGTGCTGAAAACATTCTCGGTGCTTTCTTAGCAGGTGTACTCGTTTCCTTGTTGTCACCGAATAAGCATTTAGTACACAAACTGGATTCATTTGGGTATGGATTTTTAATTCCTATTTTTTTCGTTATGGTAGGGGTAGAACTGGATATCCGTTCTATTTTTACAGATTCCAAAGCACTGGTTCTTATACCATTATTGCTAATAGGACTGCTTATTTCGAAGTTTTTACCGATATTGATTTTAAGAAAATGGTATGACTGGAAAACGGTCACTGCCGCTGGCTTTTTATTAACTTCAACTTTATCACTCGTTATCGCAGCTGCTAAAATTGGTGAACGTATAAATGTGATTGACAGCCGAACATCTTCCGCTTTAATATTGACGGCTGTTATCAGTGCGATTATTACGCCGATTTTCTTTAAAAAACTGTTCCCGAAGAAAAAAGAAGGGGAGACAGAAAAAAAGCAGCTTGTTATTGTAGGGGCCAATCAATACACTCTCCCGATAACAGCGGAGTTAGATCAAACACGATTCGATTTAAGAATTTATCATACGAAACAAGATGAAAAAGACCAAAAACAGCTCGAAAGCTTTAACATTCAGGAACTTGAAAATTATGATCTCAAAACATTACAATCATCGGATGTATTTTCAGCAGACGTTCTCATATGTGCCACTGGCAAAGATGAAACAAACCAGGAGCTGGCACTGTTTGCAAAAGGTGAAGGAGTAGAGAGAATTATCGCGCGTATTGAAAACCCCGAAAAACGAGATACGCTAAAGAACGAGGGGATAGAAGTATATTCTGTTTATTTCTCTTCCCAAGTTCTTTTGAAAGCCTTAATAGAAAACCCATCGGTTGTAGATATCTTAACTGCACAGGATAATAGCTTGAACGAGATCCGCATTGCAAACAGTTTCTATAATCGTACAGCACTTAGGAATTTCCCGTTCTTAGGGGACAGTATTATTGTCCGGATCTACCGCGGGAAAGAATCCATAATGCCTCATGGGGATACCGAACTGCTAGTAGGGGATAAGCTAGTCGTAACAGGAAGCAAGGAGCAGATTCAGCAAATGAAAGAAGCTTTGTCATAAAAAACAAAATACAATAAGGTCAAAAGAGACAAATGGCTGCTAACCGCAGCCTTTTGTCTCTTTTACATTGAGGAAAAAGCAATAAATTATAAGGTATATGGAAAAGCTATACTTTAATTTGAAAACTGATTTAAACGATGGAGAATCATGAGCATACCGTCCTAACGAAATTCTCATAAACACGAAGGGAAATAATTTGTAAGGGGTCAGACCCCCATTTTTTTCTGAGATTTGAGCATGCTAATTATACAAACGAATGAAAGGTGGATTTCTATGGTTCCAGTTGTATATTGCCCTAATTGTGAGAGAGAACATGAATTAAATGAAGAAGTTTTAATCGCTCAATCTAATCAAAATGTGATATTCCGCTGCCATTCATGTGGCTTTGAAGTGAAAAATATTCAGACAAGCAAAGGTTAAGTAATGATTTATTTCTCTCTATCTGTTATACTAATTAGGACTTGGTACTAACAACAATTACTAATACTAAAATCAAAGACAAAGATGAACAGATATTGAGGGAGGCATTTAATATGTATCAATTATCACTAAAAGATAAAACGTTTGTAGTCATGGGAGTTGCCAATAAGCGAAGTATTGCATGGGGGATTGCACAATCTTTATCAAATGCAGGTGCCCGTTTAATCTTTACATATGCAGGCGAAAGACTTGAAAAGAATGTTCGAGATCTTGCTGAATCTTTAGATCGTAATGACTCAATAGTTCTTCCATGTGATATCACAAATGATGAAGAAATCAAGAAAACATTTGCTGACATTAAAGAACAAGTAGGTGTGATTCATGGTCTGGCACATTGTATTGCATTTGCTAATACAGAAGAATTAAAAGGCGAATATTTAAATACAACGCGTGAAGGTTTCTTACTCGCTCATAACATTTCTGCTTATTCTTTAACAGCAGTTGTTAAGGAAGCGCGTCCGTTAATGACAGAAGGAGGGAGTATTGTAACCTTAACTTACCTTGGTGGAGAAAGAGTTGTGTCTAATTACAATGTAATGGGAGTTGCAAAAGCTTCTTTAGATGCAAGCGTGAAATACTTGGCAAGCGATGTAGGTAAAGATGGTATCCGTGTAAACGCAATTTCGGCTGGACCAATCCGTACACTGGCTGCAAAAGGGATCGGTGACTTCAACTCTGTTCTTAAAGAAATTGAAGAAAGATCACCTCTACGTAAAGCAAACACGCAAGAAGAAGTAGGAGATGCTGCATTGTTCTTGATGAGTGACTTGGCTCGAGGAATTACTGGAGAAATTCTTCATGTAGACAGTGGTTATAATATCATTGCAAGATAAGATGAATTAAATGCAAAAACCCCGAAAGCTCACATTGGGATTCGGGGTTTTTTCTTTGCATCCAGCTTCCGCACACATTGGGGGAAGTCTGGATTAGATATTAATACGCAGTATGGTGATTAAGCACTTAAGCAAACGATTCCGACGATACCGCGGGCATCTGTTACATATGTTCTAGTAATCGCAGCACCAGTTCCATCTACATCTGCATACGTGAAGACAGCACAATGTGTAATTGCGTCATAACGAACTAGTGTAAATTCAGTTGGTGTAGTTGCTCCTCCTAAATCTAGTGGAACTGCTACTCCTCTAGGAATGATTAAAACACGGTTCATTTGTCCAAGTGAACAAAGGTTAGTATTTGCGTTTGCTAGCTGATTTAAAAGTTCGCTAACACATCCGTTTAGTCTTTGAGCTCCTGCTTGACCATTTCCGCAACAAGAGTTATTTAATAGGCTCATTTTAAATGTTGCCTCCTTTATTGAATGAGATACATGTACCTGATTCCAGTTTCTCGATCAGGATTAATATACTATATACAAAAAAAGTACAAGCGTTACATGGAAATCACCTATCTTATATGAAAATATGCAAAAGCCTAAAGCCTGTCCTATATAAATACCCAAAGTTTAAAACTGCAATATTTTAACGCAAAACATTTTTTTATTATGTTATATCCGTCCAAACAACCTGTCCCCTTATTGCATATACATTTAGAACTAGTATTATTTACTAGGTTTTTTAAAAAGGAAGGGGATTTTTTTAGAATGCCGATTGTATCTCGTTATGCATTACGTGCTCAGCTTGCATTATTAGCAGCTTCTGGGCAATTAATTAATGAAGTTTATGTTTTAGGAACTCAAATCCCGGGAGAACCGGATTTAACAGGTGTAACCGTTAAACGTGTCGATGGTAACTTTGTAACGTTTAACCAAGCATCTTCTGGAACCATTCTTGGTGACATCGTAGTAGTTATTGACAAAATTGTAGCAATTGACTTAGCGACTTAATGAATGTGGCCCCTTTTCTAAGGGGTCTTTTCATTTAAAAATATGGAAAAAACAAATGTAAGTTGGTGATAGATTGGAAAAAATAAATTTATTATTTATTACAAAAAATCGTTCAAATCATCTTGAACGCAGCACATGGTATTTAGCGGAAGAATTATCAAAGAGAACTAATTTAGTAACTTGGTCAGCTAATGGTTCAATACATGATATATTAGCAAATATTCCTTTTAGCCCAGATTTTATACTAATCAATGATTATCATCCTGAATATTCACCAAGGATTTACGGACTCCACTCAGTTTCAATTCCAAAAGGAATGATTATGCATGAAATACATTATAAAAAATTCCATAGAAAAAAATTTATTGAAAATGAAAATATACAGCTAGTATTTACTCATTATCGCGATGCATTTTTAAAATGGTACCCTGAGCTTGCTGCCAGAATGGTATGGTTTCCTCATTTTATTCACCCCGAAATATTTAAAGATTATGGTGCACCAAAAACGATTAATTATTTAATGATAGGTGCAGCTTTTCCTCACTTATATCCCGTAAGAAATAACTTTATGCAGCAATTAATCAAAGAACCTGGATTTGTAAGTTATCATCACCCTGGTTATGGCCTGGTAACAACAAGTTCGGGAATGCAGGGCGTTAATTATGCGATGGAAATTAACCGTGCAAAGATGTTTTTTACATGTGATTCAAATTATGGTTATCCCGTATTAAAATATTTTGAAGTATTGGCGTGCAATACTCTACTAATAGCTTCAGCCTCAAAGGAACTTGCCGATTTGGGCTTTGTGGATGGTGTAACATATATTGCAGCTGATCCTTCAGATGTCATCGAAAAAGCTAGATACTATAATTCAAATGAAACTATTCGTAAAAAAATTGCATATCAAGGACATCAAATGGTGATGAACTTTCATACTATCGAGGTTCGAGTAGGAGAGCTTTTACAAAAAATCAAGGCTATTATCTAAAAAGGTGTTGATATTGGCTCGTTTGGTTCATTCTAACCATTAATAAAGTGATTGGAGTGCACAAAGTGCGAGACTATGGCTAGGACCGACGTGATGCCACCTGAGTATTCTTCTCGTAAGGCAACGAGGAAGCTTCCTTCAATGTTTTTTGTTTATAGAAGCAGGAGCAGCACTCCGCGGAAAGCGAGCATTCTATAGAGGAAATCAACATTTGCGAACAACAAAGATTGTGAAAACAAGTAATTTAGAAAAAAAGGAGAACATTGTATTGAAAGTAAGCATTATTATTCCATTTTACAATTGTCCTTATATTGATCAGGCGATACAAAGTGCTTTAAATCAAACCTATAAAAATATAGAAGTTATCGTTGTAAATGATGGTTCAACAAAATATATTGAAAAAATCAAACCATTTTTGAAACAGATTAAATATCTTGAAAAAGTTAACGGTGGAACTGCATCTGCATTAAATATGGGAATTCAAAATGCTACAGGGGAATATTTTGCGTGGCTCAGCTCAGATGATATCTATCATCCTCAAAAAACTCAAAATCAACTTTACTTTTTGCAATCAAATAATTTTTCTGCGAGTTACACGAACTATTATTTAATTAATGAGAAAGGAAGTGTTATATCACCGCCTCAAGGAATCAATATAACTACTAAACTTCAATTTCTAAAAATAATGAAGCGGAAATGCATTATCAATGGCTGCACTGTTATGTTGAAAATGAACATATTTAATGAGTTTGGTTTATTTGACGAAACATTAAAATATACACAAGATTATGATTTCTGGTTAAGAATACTAAAGAAGTATGATATTTCGAATTACAACGAACCATTAGTAAACTATCGAATTCATTCGAACATGGGTACCAAAAAATATAAAGCTGCGATACGATTGGAAACACTAGAAACGATCAATAGGCATAAAGGAAAAATTAATGAGCTTATTCAAACATGTAAATAATATGATGTATTCATTAAAAAAGAAAAAGCCAACAGACTTTTTCTTTTTTTTAATCCAATATTTTCATAAATTCCTTTGCGTAGGCTTCTAAACTAAAAATAGAAAGATGATTTAATGCATTTGAAATGATTTGATTTCGTAATTCTAGATTGTTAATGAGATCCAAGGCCTGGTTAACAGCTGAACCAATATTGCCATTTTGATAAAATTTACCTGTATCATTATGAGTAATAAATGCCTTTACACCATCTGAATCAGATGAAAGGACTGGGCACCTGCAGCTCATCGCTTCAATCACTGCATACCCAAACCCTTCAACTTTTGAAGTAGATAATAAGAATCCCCCAGAATCTCCTATTATAGAAAAATAATCTGACATCGTCTTATGAGGAATATTTGAAAGGATTTCCACATGTTTTGTTAAATTATATCGAATTAACATTTGTGTAAATCTCTTTTTTTCAACCGGGTTACTAAGCGTATCATCAATAAACATCCAAAATTTTGAGCTCGGTTTATGTTTAATAAAACGGATTGCAAACATTACAAAGTCATACCAGTTTTTATTTTGTTCCAATCGTCCGACCCATCCGACTACTGGATAATCCAATTGATGAGTGCGTCGATATGAGAATTCTGATGTGTCAAAGCAATTATGGAAACAATATTTTGGATGAGCGGGATAAAGGGATTCAATCAAACCTATTAAATGCTGAGTTTTTGGATACAAAATACCATTTGAATACGTCAATACATTAGATTTAGCTTGAGTTAGAATTCTCTCAGCATTTGTAAAACTTCCTAACCCTTGGATCTCATAAATAACTTTACCTTTATACCCAAGTTTCCTTATTCGTTGAAGCATCGGAAAGTCTGAGCTGACAATTATCGTATCAAAATGATTTAATAAAATCTGTTTGATTTCCTCGTCTTTATTTGTAATATACGTTGGGATTTGGGAGATGTTTTGCATACCAGTACCATTCTGCAAGTATAGCAGATGACATTCAATTCCTTGTGATTGCAGTGCTTTGCAGCGCTGCCTGTTTAGTGTTTCCATACCGCCGCTAGGCAAATAAAATACTAATAAAATTTTTGCTTTAGCCATACTACAGCTCCTTTAATTCTTATATGCCATAGTATGAATATATGAAAAAGATGTTCAATACAGAGAAAAATTGAAACACGCCTTTTTTTGGATTAAAGGGTAGGGGTCTAGTCCAATTTTAATCATTAATCATAGTTTAGTATATGAAGTAAAATCAATGATAGAAAGGGGAGTTTCATTGAAGATTGTAACCATTATTGGTACAAGACCTGAAATAATCCGTCTAAGTTTAATCATAAAAAAGCTGGATCAATTAGCAGATAAGCACATCTTGATTCATACCGGACAAAATTTTACACATTCTTTGAACAATGTATTTTTTCAAGAGTTTCAACTGAGAGAACCCGATTATATATTAATGAGCAAGCAATACTCTTTCGGAAACCAGATCGCACATTTATTTTCAGAACTGGAAAAGATATTGCTTCACGAAAAGCCAGATAAAGTACTGGTTCTAGGGGACACAAATAGTGCACTATCATCCATTGTTACGGAACGGTTAAGTATACCCGTAGTTCATATGGAAGCGGGGAACAGGTGTTTTGACCTAAGCGTTCCAGAAGAAAAAAACCGAAAAGTCATTGATGCCATTTCAACCTTCAATTTGCCATATACGAAAATCAGCAGGGAGAATTTAATAAGAGAAGGTGTACCATCAAATCGAATTATGATATCGGGTAACCCCATCTATGAGGTGCTGAATCATTTTAAGGACGCAATCGATAAGAGCCAGATATTAGATCAATTGGAGATTCATCCTCGAAATTATATGATCGTTACAGCACATAGAGCAGAGAATGTAGATCAACCTCACCATTTGAATGAAATTTTATCTGGATTAAATCTAGTAGCAGAATTTTTTCAAATGCCGATTATATGCTCTATTCATCCACGGACGAAATCAAAAATTGATAGTATGGCAGACATCAAAATGCATCAACTCGTACAATTTCATGAACCATTCGGTTTCTTTGATTTTGTGAAATTAGAAAAAAATGCGTTCTGTGCGCTTACAGACAGTGGAACTGTTCAGGAAGAATGCTGCTTATTCCACGTACCTACTGTAACGATGAGAAACAGTACAGAGCGTCCAGAAACCGTTGAATGCGGCAGCAACTGTGTATCAGGTGTTAAAGCTGAACAGATTTTATCATCTGTAAAAGTGATGGCGAATCAGCCCAAAACATGGTCGATCCCTGACGGTTATGACGATCTGGATGTATCGGACAGGGTGGTAAAGTTTATTTTAGGAGGAAATTTTGTTGCATAATAAAAAAATATTAATTACGGGAGGTACAGGCTCCTGGGGACATGAGCTTGTCAAACAGCTTTTACCCAAAAATCCAAAAGAAATTATTATTCTTTCACGAAATGAAGCTAGTCAAGTGGCTATGCAGCGTCAATTTGATTATAATAATAAACTAACCTTTTTGATTGGTGATATAAGAGATAAAGATTCTCTCATGAAAGCATGTGAGGGTGTTGATTATCTCTATCATCTCGCTGCATTAAAACATGTTCCTATATGTGAATTACAGCCTTATGAAGCAATGAAGAGCAATATCGCCGGAACTCAAAATGTGATCGAATCCGCCATCCATCATAAAGTAAAGAAAGTAATCTATATCTCAACAGATAAAGCTGCCAATCCATCTAATCTATATGGTATGACAAAAGCCATTGGTGAAAAATTAATTATCCATGCCAACCTTTTAACGAAACATACAAAGTTTGTTTGTGTGCGAGGCGGTAATGTATTAGGGACGAACGGGAGTGTTATACACGTCTTTAAAAACCAGATTGCCAATAAAGGACAAGTTGGTATTACCGATTTTGAAATGACTCGATTCTTTTTAACACTAGAAGAGGCGATCAGTTTATTATTTAAAGCTACGTTCGAAAGCGTGGGCGGAGAGATATTCGTTATGAAGATGCCGACTTGCAAAATTACAGATTTAGCCCAAGTGCTGATCGATTCATCAGGAAAAAAAGGAGTGACAATGGTTGAATTAGGGAAACGCCCTGGTGAAAAACTCCATGAGATTTTGTTATCCGAATATGAGAGTGCAACAACCGTTTATTTCGACAGTGAATATTTTGTTATTCTTCCTACGATCGAGATTGAAGGCTTAAATGAGCATTATGCAGCTTTTGAAAAGGTAGAGCTTGAAAGCTACAGTTCAGAAAAAAATTTAATGACAAAAGAAGAAATTCACCAAATGCTCGTTGAAGGCGGGTTCTTAACTTGAATGTAATGATATTAGGGGCGAATGGGATGGCAGGTCATATGATTGCTTCCTATTTTAGAAAAAACACTACTTATAAGCTGTATGTAACATCCAGAGACGAAGTTGCAGGTCAAATTATGCTGGATGCTACTGATCTTAATCAGATTAAAGAAGTCATCGAGCGCTATAAACCCGATATTATCATTAATTGTATCGGACTGTTAAACGAACATGCTGCCTTCAATCAAAGGGAAGCCATATTAGTAAATAGTCTGCTTCCGCATGAATTAACGAAGCATCTGAATGCATATGGCGGGAAATTAATTCATATTAGTACAGACTGTGTATTCAGCGGCAATAAAGGAAATTACAACGAAGAGTCAGTTCCAGACGGGATTACGATGTACGCCAAAACAAAGGAACTCGGTGAAGTGAAATCAGGACAGCATTTAACGATTAGAACTTCGATAATAGGTCCTGAATTAAAAGATGGAATTGGACTGTTTCATTGGTTTATGAAACAAAAAGGTACCATAAAAGGTTTTACCCATGTGAAGTGGAACGGCGTAACAACATTAGAGTTAGCGAAATTCATTCATCATGCTATCGAGCATCCTGTTACAGGTTTATTTCATTTAACTGCACCAGAAATCGTATCAAAATATGAATTGCTCTCCTTAATCAAACAAGTTTTTCAAGTAGATCATATCGATCTTATTCCCCATACTGATCTCAGGATCGACCGCACACTTTTTAACTCCAGACTCGATTATCCGTACAAAGTTTCTGCTTACGAAAAACAGCTTCAAGAATTAAAAGAATGGTTGGCATGAATAAACGAATTTTAATAACTGGGGCTGCAGGTT
Source organism: Fictibacillus barbaricus (assembly GCF_031457135.1). Lineage (GTDB taxonomy): Bacteria > Bacillota > Bacilli > Bacillales > Fictibacillaceae > Fictibacillus > Fictibacillus barbaricus_A. Next base: position 933,931 of record NZ_JAVDWA010000001.1, read on the forward strand.
TTACAGGAACACATGCATGCAGCTACTTTTATGAAAATGGATATCAAGTAATAGGTACATCACGCAATGAGCTAGCTTCTCAAAAATGGGAAATGGCAGGATGTGACTTACTGGATAAGTCACAGATTCTTCATGTCATAAAAAAATATAAGCCAGATTATTGTTTACACCTTGCTGGTAATAATTCTGTTGTGCACTCATGGACAAATCCGATGTCAGCTATCGAAAGTAATGTCATGGGAACACTTCATCTTCTTGAAGCAATCAGACAAATAAAAGAGGAGTGCAGAACGGTTATTGCAGGATCAGCACTGTCAGGCGGCAATCATCCGTATGCAGTAAGTAAACTTTTTCAAGAAAATCTTGCTTTAGAATGGTCACGGTTGTTTCAGCTGCCGATTATCGTGGCTAAACCAAGTAACTTAATAGGGCCAGGCCAATCAGCAGGGATTGTTTCGATTTTAGCTAGACAAATAGCAGAATTGGAAAAAATCAATGTTTCAAAGCCTATTACTATTAGTCATTTAGAAAATGTTCGTGAATTTTTAGATGTCAGAGATGCGGTATCAGCTTATGATATCTTGCTGAACAAAGGCAGCGTAAACACCACTTACGAAATGGGTTCAAGCCGGTTAATTTCATTATCAGATATTACGAATACCTATCAAACTTTAACATCAATCAAGCTCACCTTCGCAAATTCCAGTTCCTTACCAGATTGCCCTCCACCATTAATGAATTCTAAAAAATTGAAGGATTTAAATTGGCAGCCGAAAATTCCATTGAAAAGTTCGATAACCGATATCCTTACTTATTTTAGAAATCAGGTCTAAAAAGCTAAATCAGTCGGTTTAATAAGTAACAAAAATAAAAGGCGTCCCTTTGATTGGGGACGCCATTTTCTATTTTACCCGTTTATGGTAAAGAGCCATATTCAGCCAAAAAGTGTTCGCTTCTTTTTTGTTTTGTTTAAAAAGATCAAACTCGATTGATTGGCTTGTACTTGCCGTTAGATTTCTATTAAGAACAGATGCTCTATAGAGGACTGCATAGGGCTTATTAAAATCGTTAAAGGGTAATTTTCCATAGTTTTGCCCAGAAACAATGGCACCTGGGATCAATCTTCTGCGTCGATCATGCCAAACCTTATGATTAGATAGAAGCATATCGATTTCAGCAGGTGATTGATTCAATTGATGAACCATCATTTCAAGAGCTTGAGGGTCGAGCCAATCTTCTCCGCTCATAAAAAGAACAAATTCACCAATACAATAATCAAGGGCGATTTCTAATGATTTTACCTTGCCTCGATGACTTAGCAATAAAGGAATCATTCGGGAATCGTGGGTTAAATGAATGGCATCAGCTGTGTGATCTTTAGACCCATCATCCAATATAACAAGCTGAAAATCTTTAAACGATTGCTGTAATACACTGTTTAAAGCTTGCTTAATGGTTTTCACTTGGTTGTGAGTGAATAGAACTACACTCACTTTTGGTTTTTTGCCAATCTGTTTTTGAACATCTATACTGCTTGCCATGCTTTCTAATGTCAGCTGTTCTGGCGGAATATTCGTTGTTAAGGCATACCGCCCGTTAAAACGATATTCCATAATATATTCACGCAGTAAAAAGAAATCACCATGCTGTAATAGGCGAATCCAAAAATCGTGGTCCTGTACATTCGGAAAATTTTCACGATATCCACCTGCTTTATTGAATGCATCCCTTTTAAATAGAAAGGAAGCCCCGATAAAACAGTTTTGAAAGATATCTTCTTTCTTTCTCGTCATAAATTGTTCCACGTATTCATACCAGGCTTTCGTATACGTAATAGGAATGCCATGCTGATCAATACGTCTGTAAAAAGAATAAACTAATACTGTCTCAGGTGAAGCATTGTCCATTGCTGTAACCAACCGTTCTAAAAAAATGGGATCATGTCTATTATCACTCGATATCCAGGTGAAATAAGGACAATCTTGCAGGAGTTGAAATCCTTCATTTAAGGTTGGGGAGATGCCTTTATTTACTTTTCGGTCAATGATTTGATAGGGAATAGTTAATCTTTTACTAGCCTCTTTTATGGCTTTAACCGTTTCTTCATTTGGTCCATCAAGCACGATAATGAGCTTAAAGTCTCGGAAAGTTTGTTTTTCAATTGATTCTATACATTCAAAAATATAATCCCTCTCTTGATGATAAACAGGGAGTACTACGCCTAATTTCACTCATGTTCCTCCTAAATTCAGTTGCTCTATGAAACTTCATAATACGTTACAAGTATTTTATTCTTGCAATTGAAAATGGACATGGTTATTTCGGTAATAAATATTAAATCTTAATCTTTCTTCACAGAACGTTTTTATCATACATACCTTGAATATGGTTAGTTTTTAAAATGAATCATTTTTGAGGTGAAACATATGCCAATTCCTCCTCATGGCGGAAAGTTAGTAAACCGTATGAAGTTAAATGATGATTTTCAAAATATGAAAGTACAAATTGAGTTAGATGCAATTTCACTGTCAGATTTAGAATGTTTAGCAATTGGGGCATTTAGCCCATTAGAATCTTTTATGAATCAGACTGATTATTTATCAGTTATTCAACATATGCGATTAAATAACGGTATTCCTTGGTCTTTACCCATTACGCTGCCCGTGTCATATAAAAAGGCTAAGGGGCTTTTTCATGTGAAAGAAGCAGCCTTGCTTTATGAAAGTAGCTTATTTGGCAAAATTGAAATTGAAGAAATATATCAAGCTGATCATGACCTAGAATCAAAGCTTGTATATGGAACAATAGATGAGACACACCCCGGAGTAAAAAAATTAAGGGAACGTGGAAATTGGTATGTAGGCGGACGAATAACAATGGTAAATCAGCCAAGAAGAATAATTGCTTCTCACTATTATTTAGAACCAGAGAAGACGAGAGAATTATTTACTTCAAAAGACTGGAAGAAAATCGTTGCCTTTCAAACGAGAAACCCCGTTCACAGGGCACACGAATATATTCAAAAGACAGCACTTGAAAACATGGACGGCCTTTTTTTGCAGCCGCTTGTAGGTGAAACGAAACAGGATGACATTCCAGCTGCAGTCAGAATAAAATCCTATGAAACCCTGCTTGAAAATTATTATCCAAAGGATCGAGTAATTTTAGGCGTTTTTCCTGGTTCAATGAGGTATGCCGGTCCGCGAGAGGCGCTGTTCCATACACTTATAAGAAAAAATTACGGATGTACACATATGATTATCGGAAGAGATCATGCAGGGGTAGGGAATTTTTACGGTCCTTATGATGCGCATAAAATTTTTGGAGAATTTCAAGAACAAGAAATAGGGATTACACCACTATTCTTTGAAAATAGTTTTTATTGTAATAAGTGCCAATCCATGGCTACGGTAAAAACCTGCCCCCATGAAGAGAGCGATAAGCTCATCTTATCAGGGACAAAAGTGAGAGAAATGCTGCGTAATCAAGAACCCATTCCCTATCACTATAGCAGACCAGAGGTTGTTTCCATATTAAGGAACTATTACGCAGATTAATAAGCAACGTGGAGGAAAAGTAATGGATGATTCGCAGAAAAATATTAAATGGCAAAAAACAAATATAACAAAAGAAATGAGACAGAAACTGCATGGTCATAAGAGCTTTGTCCTGTGGTTTACTGGTTTATCGGGTTCAGGAAAATCAACAATCGCGTCAGAATTGGAACATTTTTTATATAAAAGAGGTCTATCAACCTATATGCTGGATGGAGATAATATCCGCCATGGACTAAACGAAGATCTTTCATTTAGTGATGCTGATCGAAAGGAAAACATAAGAAGAATAGGGGAAGTGGCTAAGTTATTTGTGGATAGCGGAATTATTGTAATCGTAGCGGCTATTTCACCCATGGAACAAATAAGGCAAGAGGTGCGAAAAAAATTTAGTTCAAATGAATATATTGAGATTTATGTAAATTGCAGTATTACTGAATGTGAAAAGCGTGATCCAAAAGGTCTTTATAAAAAGGTAAGGAACGGCCTGATTCAAAACTTCACGGGTATTGCTACGCCGTATGAAATCCCAGATTCGTCTGAGATCGTCATCGATACAGAAAAGAACAATATAGATGAGTGTACAAATCATATTATTCAATATTTAATGCAGCAGCACTTCATAAATTAAAGTGCTGCTGCATTTTTGATTAGTTCGTCTTATTTGGTTTCCATGTTACCTTTCCGCATGAACCGCATCCCTTTTTTACTGCGGGTTTAAAGAGAGTATTATTAGAAGCAGAAACTTTTGATCTATTTGCTTTTATTTCTGCATATAGCTTTTGCACATCGTCCTTAGTCACTTGCCATCTCTCCTCTGATTATTAAATATCGTAGATTCATTGTCAGTATATTCTTTATCAGAGGACGGAGTGTTTTGATTTTTCTGAAATGGACGCATAACGTGTTTTTCTTGAGTATTTTGTGAATTAGTATGGAATGGCCGTATGGGCTGATGTTTAGCTGCTTTTGATTTAAATGGATTAATGGGCTGCGCATTTGGTGGTATAAATTGACTTTCATCTCGCAGTTTAGGAACACTATTTGTTATTAATGTACCTTTTGCAGAAAACGGCCGTATTTGTGGCACATTTGATTTTGGACCTGAAAGTATTTTAGATTTGGATAGTTTCTCTTTTTCATAAAAGACGTCATTATTCACTTTTTCAGCTTTTTCAACATATGGTTTTTTGTTTGGCTGAGTTTTCTTTTCAGCTTTCGGCTTGATAGCGGAACTATTATTTATATCAGGAACTTGAACAGCAGCAAAACTATTATTAATAGGATTTAAAACTTTTTCAGCACATGAAAGAAAGGTTGATTCGGATATGGAGGAGAGTGATTCAAATGAGAAACGCATAAACGATTGGATCACTAAATAACTTATCCATTCCGCAATTTGTTTTTCATAAGATGGCTGTACAGCTAAAAAGAGAGGGCCATCTTTTCTTTTTAATGTGATCCCTTTATGAATGCCGGATTGTACCGGCAGTTGAAACGATGTGGCAGGGTTTATATAATAAAGCTTTTTGTTAGGTGTATTCAGTGCTAAAGGCATAGGATGATTTGAATGAAAATCTACATAGAATCTTTGATCACATTTAACATGATCATCTGTTGTTATTGAAATGCCAGTATGACGTAAAAGTTGATTTAGCTCTTTTACTTTTTGTGGGGTTAGACCTTGAATCCCTAACATAAAAGTAGAGAGAGCACCGGAAATCGATTCGCCGTCTTCTTCAATCTGTAATCCCCAATAAGGCATTAAAAGGCAGATAGCTTCATATTCCAATGGTGTTAAGTCACACACTTTTTGATTGTTATACCAAACTGATTTCATTGATGTTCTTCCTCCTTAAGCGCTTTTCTCTATAAAAATAGGCTTTCGTTCTTGTGTCATAACCCACTCTATTCCCATAGTATGTATGGAATCTTGAGATCATGATGAGGAAAGGAAGGGAAACAATGGGAAACAATCATAACCACTTGCAGGATGAGTGTATCCGCGTACAGAAAGTTTACGACTGGGTGACCGATACACTAAATGTAAGAAAAACAGTATCTTTTACTGAAGAACAAGTCGAAGCAATCGAAAAAGCTCTGGAAGATCCTTCTCTGCGCCCGTTAAGGATCGTAGCAAAAGTACCTAAAACAACAGCAACACCACCAACAACAGCAGCCGTCGAACCGCAAGAAGATACTACTGAACATTATCTAACTGAACAAGTAGGAGATAAGAGAGACGTAACAGTAGTGCTAAATGGAGGGCGTGCAGAAGCCCAGCTTGTCGAACTTTTGTTTACAGCAGATACTCTTGTTCAAATTGTAGACAGAAACGGCGATGTCGTTACTGAATTGTTGGTAAATGCTTCTGTATTTGAATCCTTTGTACTTTGTTATCCAGACGGAACAGAACTTTATGCCCGTATTTCTAAAATCTTTTCCCGAGTTCCGTCAGGTACAGTCATGTTAAACAGTCCGGCACCAACAGGTTTTGTAGTGGATATTACTTTCTGTGTAGATATCCAGGTTGAAGCAGAAGTAAGACTCGAGGTCCTTGCTAAATTCTGTTCACCTCGTGGAAATGACTTAGTCGCACCCGAAAGTGAAGGTGAATTGTGTCCAGCGGTATCGTACCCACAAAGATGCCCGGACATATATCCCAGGCCAGGGTGTAGATGCAGGGCCACAGGAGAATCAAGCGGATTAACAAGCAAGTTAGAAGGAGCAACAGAAACCGGCAGTGCCGTAGTTTTAGTTGATATTTGTCCAAATGATCAACTGGTAAACAGTAGTTTCCGGTTAAGCTTTACTGACTCTGATACATCAGATGGTGATAGAGCGTTTACTTTCACTGCTACCGAATTTACTCAAAACACTTTATGCTGTGATGATTATGATGGAGGCTTAAAGCTAACGGTTTCTGGAAGAGGTATTGTAGATAAAACTGGAGAACAATTTAATTTTAATCTAGCTCTAGTACAAACAGCAGATGGCAATCTTTTTGAAGCGGAGCTTATCAATTCTTCAGGTACAAGAGAATTCTCAACAGGAACAGTTGCTGCCAACGCAGGTCTAATCGCTGTAGAAAATTGCCTGCTGCACCAGTAAAAAAAGATATGAAAAAGGACCGCTGGTTATAAAATCCAGCTGGTTCTTTTTTGTTTACTAAAAAAGAGTGAACGAATGGATAGGGCATACATACAATAAAAAAAGAGCCTATTTTAGCAAGGGGGAAGTTGGATGGGTACGAAAGATAAATTAAGCTACGAACGGCTCATATCACGGGTTGAATACTATAAGGAAAAAGCACTCGACCTCGAGAAAAAGCTAGTATTTGCAGAAGAGACCATTGAACGATTAGAAAGTGAAGTGAACTCGAGTGATTCACTTCAAATCATTGAAGAGAAGGAAAGAGAACTGGTTGCTTTAAGAGCAGAAATGAAAAACCTTACAAATAAAGTGCAAAAATTAGAGGAACATGAACTTGAAAAAAGAATAAAGAGTTATGAGGAGTTACTTAGCAGTATTCAAGAAGAATTAAATGATAAAGACCAGCAGATCGACTTATATCAGCAGCGAATGAAAAGTATGGAGAAACGGATAAATATTAACCGTACATCTGAACCTGTATTTGAGGTAGCCAATCTAGGAAATGCAGATTCAGCACCAAGGAAAAAAGAAGAATACAACTGCATGAGCTATTTTGACTACTCGGTTATCTTTACCAAAGAAAGAACCGGTTTTGTCAGAGGGACATTTTATATTGAAAACACAGGTGCAAAACCATTAGATAATCCGTATATATGTTTTCGGTTCCAGCCAGCTGAGACATTAGCTTTAAAAGGAAAGATCATTTCTTTAATTGCTTCACCGACACAAGAAGAAATGTCGCAATCCCTCTGGATATATATGGACGATAACGAATGGGCGGAAAAAGCAAAAGAAAGAGGGGAAATCTGGATTTGCCCGCTGCGCGAAACAAAATTAAAGAGCGGAGAGCGAATATCGTTAGATGATTTTCAAATTCCGATAAAAAGCAAAATTGATGAAAATATTACAGTAGAGGCATTCGTTTATTGTCACAAACAAAATTTTCGAGCAAAGGCAGTAAACCATATTGCAATCAATTTTTAGTAAGACAGCCTATAACCAACTCGTTAGACATGCATAAGATGTACTATTCGAGGAGGTTGAAACATGGAAGACTTTTTTTTCATTAAAATGAAGAAGAAGAACAGCAATCAGAACAAGAATACGAAGAACAAGAACGTGAAAATGAAGCAAAGGGAATCCTCAAGCTCTAGCATCTCGAGCTGTTTCGGTTTTTGTATGTGTGAATCCTCAAGCTCCAGCAGTTCTTGCGGCTTTTGCAAGTCTGAATCTTCAAGTTCAAGCAGTTCGAGCATCAGCAGCAGTTCTAGCAAGCAAAAGCCTTCATCAAGTCAGGATAAACCAAAATCCTCTATGAAGGATCCTGCCGCTAGCAAGGATACACTTTCTTCAAGCTCAAGTTCAAGCTCAAGCTCAAGTTCTAGTCACAGCAACTTTTACGATCCTTGGGAGTAAAAGATTTTCATGTTTTCCAGCAGAGTGCTCCAAATAGAGGAGTACTCTTTCTTTTTTATGGGAATATAAAATGATAAATAAACCTTAAGTAAAAGGAGAGAGACAAGATGGGTTACATATTACCTTATATACCTATTCAAAGCATGCAATATGCAAATCGAATGGAAAAAGGGGAACAAGGAATCCCGGTTGTTTCTAGCGTTCCGATTATACAAAACGATATTCAAAATAGTTTTTCTGCGCATCATAAAACCAGCCAAGAACATAAAAAAATAAGTTTTCAGCAAGTTTTGAGCCGTATTGAAGGAAAGGGGTTAATCATTAACGAAACCATTTAATAGGGTTTCTTTTTTTTGAAAAGTTAACCTGATTATAATACATGGATTATATGATATACGGGAGTGTTCATAATGGAATTTATCACAATAAAAGAGAATTGCTACTATTTCAGCAGTGCTGTTAATATGGGTTATATTACGAGTGAAGACCAAAGAAGCGGGATGCTGATAGATGCAGGTCTAGAAGCTGCATCAGCGAAGAAAGTACTGAGAGTTCTTGAAGAAAATAAGTTGCCGTTAACACATTTATTTATTACACATGCCCATGCCGATCATTTTGGTGGGGCACAGTATATTCAAAAGAAATATGATGTTCATACAATTGCTCCCTCATTAGAAGAAGCAATCATGAAATATCCTATATTAGAACCAATCTATCTATTACATGGAAGCATTCCATTAAATGAGATGAGAAACAAGTTCTTGGAAGCTCCGGCAATAAGGATTGATGAAATATGCCAAAAAGGAAAATGGAATGATTCTAACCTTAATGTTGAATTCATTCCTCTTCCAGGGCATAGCTATAATCAGTTCGGAATGATCTATAATGACATCTGTTATGCAGCAGATGCTTTTCTAGGAGATGAAGCACTTTTAAAACATAAAATTCCTTTTATTGTGGATTCAGAGACGAATAGGATGACATTAGAATATTTGTTTGATTTGAAAGTTGAAGGAATGATACCTGGCCATGGCTCATATTCTGAGAGTTATAAAGACATAATACTCGCTAACTTAGAGATTCATTCAATGGTTGAGAGCCAAATACTGAATATCATATTAACAAAGAGGGATCGAGGATTATCCCTAGAAGATTTAGTCGCAGAAATGCTTAATAAACAAGAAATCAAACCTAATAATTTAGGATCCTATTCTTTATTCCGAACTACAATTACGGCCTATCTCATTCATCTTATTCATGAGAAAAGAGCGGTCTATACAATTAAAGAAGGCCGCCCAGTTATTTATTCGGGTCAATCATCGGCATAATAAGCAATTTTCCCTCAGACATTTCAGCATAAACAATTTCAGAATATGATTTATAGCCCTTCTCATGCAGCATTTCCCACAGCTGTTTTTCTGAGATTTCTGCGGTTGATAAATTATCATGATTGAGCTCTCCGTCTAGAATAAGGGTAATAGGAAGCTCAGGCTGCTGTTGACTAAATAACCTCATGTCCTGTCGAGTAGGAGCACCGTATTGATATTTAGGTAAAATGCTAAGTGCACCATTTGTTTCCAATATAGCGTATTCTACTTCCCTAAGCCCAAAGTAGCCTTTTTGTCTTACCAAATTTTGAAGCTGATTGATATCCAGCTTATTCTTTTTTAATTGCTCTCTATCTATCATACCTTTACGAATAACAATAGAGGGTGCGCCCTCTAAAAGTTTTCTTGTTTTTTTGAATTTTTGTGTGATGATCTCCACGACGTAGACGAGAGTTCCCCAGATTAAGATTGCATAAAGAATTATAAAAATAGAGATTTTATCATCATACATCGCATTTCCTACCAGTTCACCTAAAAAGATAGATGAAATAAAATCAAAAGGTGTGATTTGCGAAATTTGAGTTTTCCCTAAAATTTTAGTCAATAAAAAAAGTGAAATAAATCCTACAATTAATTCAATTGTTAAATGACCAACGTGAAATTCCATTCCAGCCATGTCTCCTCAAAATGAATGTATTTTTATTCTTAAGGTTTGCTTTCAGCCACGTTATTCTTACACGAACAGAAAGTACTTATTCGCTAGATGTTTTCGATGCTGAAACAAATGAAAGCCTATAGTATAGGTGCAACTAAGGCTAACTTAAGGGCTAGATGTCAGCCGATTTTCCTTATCAGTTTTGACGAGAACAATCATTTGTAAACTAAAAAAAGTATTGATTTCGCCATTAAGACGATTTCAATACTTTTTTCATCGCTACATGTGGAATGTTGGCATCTAAGAAAGGTTCTGTTGAAGTAGTTTCATACCCAAGTTTTTTGTAAAAGTCTTCAGCTTGAATTTGTGCATATAATATAAGGCTGGAAAAGGATTGATCAATAGCTGTTTGTTCCATAGCACGCATCAATTTTTCGCCAAGCCCTTTTTTTCGATGAGAAGACAGAATACAAACTCGTTCAACTTTGCCATCTTTATTTACTTGTCGAAGCCGGCTGGCACCAACAGGCTTTTCTTCATCATATAATACGAAATGGAGAGAAGAATCTTCATAATCATCGATTTCTTCACTTTCATCTATTTGCTGCTCATGCACGAACACGTCTCTTCTAACATGTAATGCATCTTTGTAGCCTTTGTCTTCAGTTGAGTACTTCTTAATCAATCTTGTTAAACACCCTTTCCAAACCGAAATGTTTCATAAACAGTCCAAGAACCATTTTCTAATTGATAAAGTAATTGAAATCGGTCAATCGTTTCTTCATGTTCAATGTCTATCATACGCAGTCTTTCCAGCACATCGGAATGTTCTTCATCTGAAAGTTTTTGCCCCATTGTTAAATGAGGTACAAAATTGTAAGGCTGCTGGTGATCGAGAGGACCTGTATATAGTTGATCATGCAACGATTTTAATTGTTCTGAATCATTCACTTTTAAGTAAATAACATTATTTACGGGATGGAATGATCCCACTTTATTAATGAAAATTGAAAAAGGTTCTGTCTCGTTTGCTATAGAAGAAATAAATGCAATTTGTTCTTGAAGTTCTTCTTCAGTAGCTTCGAATGGTTCTTTTAATGTGATATGAGGTGCGATAAGGGCATAATGGGGATCGTACCTTTTCCGATAAGAATTAACTTTATCTTGTAAATTTTTTGATGGAAAAATAGCAATGCCATATTTCATGATTCTTCCTCCCTCATCTTTTGAAATAGTATACCAAATATTCTTTCTATTTCCCACTTTTAGTGATCGTTGTAAAGAAACATTAAAGCTGGCACCAAGTCATTTTGCCAGTTTTTCCAAAGGTGATTTCCCTGAAATTCATGGTATTCATAATCAAGTGCAAGGTTACTTAAAAGCTGATTTATTCGGCGATTCGGGTCCAGGAAATCACGCGTGATTCCTTCGGGGTTTGTAAAGCTATGTTCTTCGTCGCCGATTGAATGATAAATTGTGAGCGTCTGCATTTGTTCAATGTCTTCAACGGTTTGAATCATTTCTTCAGGGACATATGGAGACTGAAGAATACATTTTCCAAAAGTGTGCGGATAGAGAAGGCTTAGTTTTAATGCTACATATCCGCCAAGAGAATCACCAATTAAGCCTAAACCTGCACCGAGTTGAAGCGTGTTAAATTTGCCATTTAAATAAGCTGTTAGCTCAATGGCCATAAATCGAATATAATCTTCGTGTTTTTCACCGGTTGGGTCGTATTTTGATTTTCGATCTTCTATCCCTTTATGGTTGACACCAATGATAATGCAATCCTGAATTTCTCGTTCTTCCATAAGCCGATCGGCTGTTTTTGCAAGTTTTCCTAATTGAAAATAATCTCTGCCATCCTGAGCGATTAGAATGGGATATTTTAATAGCGGTGTAAATCTGGAAGGGAGGTAGATTAAAAGATCTATTGTTTCATCTAGGTATTTACTATAAATTTTATCGTCTGTTATGGATCCTTTTAGAATGGCCATGAGAAGACCTCCTTGTTTCAAGTTGATAATAACAATGGCAGTTTACTCAATCATTGATGTTTTTGAAAGAAGTTAATCTCCGTTTCTTGATGCTCGCTTTCCGCGGGGCGTGCGGTGAGCCACCTTGGCGTTACGACCTTTAAGTGTCTCACCTGTCTAGCTGCAGCGGTTAGCCCCTCGAGGTCAAAAGTTTAATGGTCATGAAGGCAAAAAAGCGCCTTCTTAGCCCATTCCCCTTTTGCTTGTCGGGGCTGATCAAACCGCATTCACTTTTCGGACTGTCCCGCTGATCCCGCAGGAGTCTCGCAACTTGCACTCCAATCAACTTGTCAATGATGATAATGAACAATACGAGCTAAATGCAATAAATTTTAGAAAAGAGCTATAATTAAAAAAGCGTTTTCATACAACTCGTATTATTGTAACACACAATGATATAATGAAAATATCAATAAGATTAAGCTTTATATTGAAAGAAATAGAAGAGGTGAAGTCTGTTGAAAAAAAGAGTGCACAGTCGAGAAGTTGAAGCAGCCGCCAGAAAACTGCTTATGGAAAGAGGCGTCACCATTCCTGAAATTGCTGAAATCGTCTATGAAATGCAAATTCCGTTTTCACCAGGTCTTACTTTAGAAGATTGCATTGAGAGTGTTGATGCAGTTTTAACTAAACGAGAGATTCAGCATGCCATTTTAGTGGGTGTTGAATTGGATATATTAGCAGAGAAAAAAATGCTGTCAGAACCTTTACAAAGTATTGTCGAAATGGACGAAGGACTTTTTGGCGTAGATGAGACGATCGCACTCGGAGCGGTATTTGGCTACGGAAGCATCGCGGTAACGACATTTGGTCACTTAGACAAATTTAAGATGGGTATCATTCAAAAACTGGATACGAAAATAGCAAACGGGAAAGTTCATACTTTTTTAGATGACCTCGTTGCCAGTATCGCTGCAAACGCGTCGAGCAGACTCGCGCATAGACTGCGAGACAAACAAGAACGGCTCGACAGTGAAGAAATCCAGATGCGGGATGAAGAAGAGAAAATAGGATAAATAATAATTGCTGAAGACCCGAAAGTTGATAGAAGTATCGCTTTTGGGTCATTTATTGAAATTTCCTCCAATCATTTTGGATTAGAGTCGTTTTTTAGCAGGTGAATCCCCTAATCAACAAACGAAGAGTGCAATGCAGCGCAAAAATTCTTTGGTTCAACCATTTCAGAGTACAATCCAACCCAATTAAGGTGTAATCCTACTAAACTAAGGCTCAATCCTACCAACGAAAAGCTTAATCCAACAAATGAAGGGCAAAGTCCCACAAACGAAGGTCCAAATCCAACAAACGAAGGGCTTAGTCCAACAAACGAAGGTCGCAGTCCAACAAACAAGAGGGGAGCTTCACTTGAGTAATTTTTTATTGACAGAAATCGGTCTGTATCGTATATTTTAAATTGTCCGAAAAAATTAAGATCCGATAGCTCAGCTGGGAGAGCGCTACCTTGACAGGGTAGAGGTCGGGGGTTCGAACCCCTCTCGGGTCACCATAAACGTACATACATCCTTCTTGGTTTTCCAAGAAGGATTTTTTGTGTGAAATTTGGACGAACTTTTTAAGTTGTCTCACATAAAATATAGAGAAATAAGTATTTAAGTTTTTTTGAAAGGAGAACTATTTTTGTTTAAACGCCCTTTATTCCCTAAGAAAGGGATGGGATCACCTGTTCAAGCAGCACAAATGGCTCAGATGGCACAAATGCAGCAGATGCAGCAAATGCAAGCTGTACAGGCAGCGCAAATGGCACAAATGCAGCAGCCTTCTTGGGGTTTCCCTCAAACACTACCATCACAGTATTATCCTCCACAAGTTCTGCCAGCTCAAGTCAGCCCTACTAATCAACAATTACAATTTAACCAGCAAGATGTTTACGTACCGATGATTCATCCAACTCAAAACACACAGGTAAATCAAATGAACTACAAATATGTTCATTACTTCCCTCAGAACACGAACGTCGTTAATCAAGCAACACAGCAAAATTTATTAGGAACTACGCAGCCCGTACAACCATTTCTTTGCCCGCCGCCTTGTCCGTGTCCATGCTCTCCGTTCCGAAAAAAATAATTGATTCTCTATGAAAAGCTGTCAACACATGAAGTTGGCAGCTTCATTTTTAATATTGTTGTTGAAAATGAAAGAAACTGGGGAATGAATAATAGAGTGAAAAATGGATGGGAGGCATCTTAAAATGAAAAATAGCAGAAGGAATGTACTGATTACAGGTGCGGCACAAGGAATTGGAAAACAAATAGCAATTGATTTTGCAAAAGCGGGCTGGATTGTTTCTTTGGTGGATGTTGATCAAAATCAGTTAGAAAAAACATTAGCTGAAGTTCGTATTGTTCAGCCGGAGAGCATTGCTATACAATGTGATGTTAAAAATCCTGATTCAATTATAAAAGCAGTAACGGAAACACAAGATAAATTAAAAGGTATTCAATGTGTAATCAATAATGCAGGCATTTCAAAATGGAAGTCTCCATATGAATTATCAGTAGAGGAATGGGATGAAATCATACATACAAATTTAAGAAGTGTTTTTCTTTTTTCAAGAGAAGCGGCAAAATACATGTCTTGTTCAGACGGCGGTACGATTATAAACATGACATCGACAAGGGCATTTATGTCAGAGCCGGATTCTGAAGCTTATGCTGCGACAAAAGGAGGTATCGTTGCACTTACCCATGCGCTCGCTGCTTCATTAGCCAAAGATAAGATAACAGTGAACTCGATCAGTCCAGGGTGGATTCATACAGGTGATTATTCAAAATTAAGAGATATTGATCATGAACAGCATCTTTCAAAAAGAGTCGGGAAGCCTTCTGATATATCAAGAGCGTGCCTGTTTCTAGCTGATCCAGAGAATGATTTTATAACCGGTGAAAACATGGTCATTGATGGCGGTATGACGCGTAAAATGATTTATGAACACTAATGTTTCCTAAGGGGAAAAAGATTGCTCTAGACCCACTCGGTAATCATTCATTATGATTATTTAGGTATTATGGAACGAAGGAGAAAAGAGAATGCATTTAGATCAGCAAAAAAGAGTGGAACGCGGGGTTTATATCAGTTTAGGAGCATATATTTTCCTTTCAATTGTAAAGTTAGTGTCTGGTTTTTTCTTTCATTCAGATGCGTTAATAGCTGACGGATTAAACAATGCAACAGATATTATTGCGTCAATGGCAGTCTTGGTCGGGTTGAAAATATCCCGGAAACCTGCAGACGAAGATCACCCGTATGGACATTTACGGGCGGAAACGATCGCTTCTATGGTTGCTTCCTTTATTATGGTGGTAATCGGTCTGCAAGTATTAATATCATCTATTAAAAAAGTGTTTAAAGGCATTGAAACAGAGCCGTCATTAATTGCTGCAATGATTGCATTATTTGGTGCAGCTGTAATGCTTGGGGTTTATTTTTATAATATTAAAGTCGCAAGAGAAACAGACAGTCAAGGATTAAAAGCGGCAGCGCTTGATAACCGGTCTGATGCCTTTGTCAGTATTGGGGCTGCTGTTGGAATCTTAGGTGCCCAGATTGGTTTGCCTTGGCTCGATCCTGCAGCTGCTGTTTTTGTAGGTCTAATTATTATTAAAACAGGGTGGGAGATCTTTTCTGAAACCTCACACAATCTTTCCGATGGATTTGATTATGAGGAAGGAAAGGAAATGGAAGATAAGATTTTAAATGTTGATGGCGTAGAAATGGTAGGAGACTTAAAGGCAAGAAGACATGGTAACCGTGCGATTATTGATGTAACAATAAAAGTAGACCCGACCTTGAATGTTATTGAAAGTCATGAAATTACCGAGAAAATTGAAGATACGATTAAAGAAGCATACAATGTGGAAAGCATACAAGTTCACGTGGAGCCGGAAGACGAAAAAAAATAAACCCATTTAATCAAATGGGCTCAATGAATTCTAATCGGTTATCAAAAGGATCACGTATGGAAAAACGGTTAAAACCAGGTATGGCGGCTTCTTTTTGAATGTTTATACCTTGTTCGATTAAATGATTCCGCCAAAGGTCAATCTCTTGAACTAAAAAGGCTGGGTGTTGTTTTCCTTTAGGTCCCGACAGATTTTCAACACCAATGTGTAATTCCTGCGAGCCTAGCTGGAACCACATGCCACCATTCTTTTTTAGTGAATCGGGTTTTTCTATTTCTTGCAGCTGAAGAATTTCACAGTAAAACTTTTGAGCTTCTTTCTCCTGATTAGCAGGAATACATAATTGAACATGGTGAACGCCGACTATTTTCATTTGAATTACCCCCATTTAAAAATCAATTGAAGAATTAAAAACACGGTTACAGTCCGCATTAGGATTGTAACTTGTTTGGTGTTGAGTTTTGGTGCAAGCCTGACCGCCATTTGCGCACCGCAAATACTGCCAATGGTAAGAGGGATTGCAACGTTCCACATATAATGGCCAGCAAAGAAATAAGTAAATACTGCGCCAGTACAGCTTAAAAAGGTATTAAACCGTGTAAATGAGACGGTCTGTAAATAGGAGAATCCATTTCTTAAAAATAACTGCATCTGCATCGTTCCTTGACCCGGCCCAAACATTCCATCATAAGCACCGATTCCGTACAAATAAGGATAAAGTCGAGCAGGCAATCTTATTACTTCGTTTTCAGCATTAGCATCCTTTTTTGTTTTTACAAATGTTAAAAAGAGAGCTCCGCATAATAAAACTAATGCAATGATTGTTAAGTGATCTCTGGATATAGAAGAAGCAATTAAACCACCGCTTATTCCTCCAGTTAAGCTCAAGATTCCTGAAAACAAGTAAGGTGTAAGTTTTGTATTGCTCTTTCTTATAAGTACAAAAAAGCTGGAAAAGGAACTGAACATATTAGCAAACTTATTTGCGGCAATGGCGGAGTGGACAGGTACACCTAACAGCAGCATAATCGGAAAATTAATCATTCCGCCGCTTCCGGCTAAGGTACCGACAAAAGTTGCAGCAAATCCAACGATTAATAAAATGTACATCAAATCACCACCTATGTTTTCTGTTTACATTATTATCCTATGTTAAGGTATACTTAAATAAAATTACAAAAAACGGACATTTCTTAATAAGAAAAACTTATTGTTTGAAAAGAGGTTTACTATGCAGCTGTCTGAATTTCGTATTTTACAAGTACTGGCTCAAGAATTAAATATGAGAAAAGCTTCTGAGAGACTTTATGTATCACAGCCAGCTCTAAGTCAGCGGCTACAAACAATCGAAAGCAATTGGGGAACAATCATATTTATTCGATCTCAAAAAGGGCTTACCATAACACCAGCAGGTGAAAAAATTATAGCGTTTGTCAATGAAGTGTTAAAAAAAGAAGAATCAGTGAAAGAAGAACTCCAATCTCTTTCCGAACATGTACACGGAACCCTGAAGCTTGCAGTTGCTTCAATTATTGGCCAGTATTGGCTGCCGCATGTTTTAAAAGAGTATGTGAAGCTTTATCCGTACGTTAATATTTCTTTAATAACGGGGTGGAGTTCGGAAATTATCAAGCATTTATACGAAGACAGAATTCACCTTGGAATTGTACGAGGAAATCCGGAATGGCGAGGCAACAAAGAGCACATTTTATCAGATCACCTATATTTAGTGGATACAACGATTTCCTCCATAGAAGAGCTTTCTGAAACGACAAAGCCTTTTATACAATTCAGAAGTCATTCAACGTATTATCAAGAAATTCAAGACTGGTGGCATACCCAATTCAATACTACACCGCAAAAGACAATTGTTGTGGACCAGATTGAAACGTGTAAACAGATGGCTCTAAACGGTATCGGATATGCCATTCTTCCGTCGATCAGTCTTAGACCTGAAGATGACATGTACAAAATACCATTAAGTGATAAAACCGGAAATGTACTAAAGAGGGATACGTGGCTGATTCATCATGGTACGGCTTCTGAACTGAAACAAGTAAATGTGTTTATGGAATTAATCCAAAAATTTATCAATGAATAACGTTTGAATGTTTCAATATTTAGTGGTTTAATACAATACAGAATGATTTTTAAGGAGGACATGCATTATGAAAATGATGGATGCAAATGAGATTATCTCATTTATTCAAAACAGTACAAAATCAACACCTGTTAAAGTCTATGTAAAAGGAAATCTTGAAAATATAGATTTCGGTAAAGAAACTAAAGTATTCCCTTCAGGTAATACAGCAGTATTATTTGGTGAATGGAAAGAAATCGAAGCTGCTCTAAAATCAAATGAAAGCAGCATCGAAGACTTTGTAGTAGAAAATGACCGACGTAATTCAGCGATTCCATTGCTTGATATGAAAAATATTAAAGCACGTATCGAACCAGGCGCGATTATTCGTGATCAAGTTGAAATTGGAGACAATGCTATCATCATGATGGGGGCTTCAATTAATATTGGTTCTGTAATCGGTGAAGGTACAATGATTGATATGAACGTTGTCCTTGGTGGACGTGCAACTGTAGGTAAAAACTGCCACATCGGTGCAGGATCTGTTTTAGCAGGCGTTATTGAACCGCCATCTGCTAAGCCGGTTGTAGTTGAAGATGATGTAGTAATCGGAGCGAATGCAGTAGTACTTGAAGGTGTTACAGTAGGTAAAGGCGCAGTTGTTGCAGCTGGCGCAATCGTTATTGAAGATGTAGCCCCTTACACTGTAGTTGGCGGTACACCTGCTCGTGTTCTGAAACAAATCGACGAAAAAACAAAATCAAAAACAGAAATCAAGCAAGAATTACGCCAATTAAACGATTAATTTAGTTTTTGAGGGGATGAGATTATGAAGCCACTAACGGATATCAGAAAAGATCTTCATCAAATACCTGAACTAGGCTTTCAAGAGTTTAAGACACAAAGGTATTTGCTGGATCTCATCTCTTCTTTTCCATCTGATCATCTTGAAGTAACAACTTGGGAAACGGGTATTTTCGTGAAAGTAAAGGGGAAAGACCCGAAGAAAACATTAGCTTACCGGACGGATATGGATGGACTTCCTATAAAGGAAGAGACCGGATATGAGTTTGCTTCTATTCATGAGGGTATGATGCATGCTTGCGGACATGATATTCATATGACAATTGCGATTGGGTTGTTGTCCCATTTTGCACAGCATCCACTGGATGATAATCTGCTATTTATATTTCAGCCAGCAGAAGAGGGACCAGGAGGAGCGCTTCCGATGAGAGAAAGTGAACTTTTTCAAAGCCTCCAGCCTGACCAAATAACCGCACTTCATATTGCGCCGGAATATCCGGTTGGGACAATCGCTTTAAAAGAAGGGCTGTTATTCGCAAATACGTCTGAACTGTTTATCGACCTAATAGGTAAAGGCGGCCATGCAGCCTATCCTCATTTAAGTAATGATATGGTGGTAGCCGGCAGTCATCTTGTGACACAATTACAGACCATCATCTCCCGTAATATTGACCCTCTCGATTCTGCAGTCGTGACAATCGGTAAGATTACGGGCGGGACAAAGCAGAATATTATTGCTGAACAGGCTAGACTTGAAGGGACAATTCGTACACTTTCTCAGGAAGCCATGGAAAAAGTAAAAAAACGGATTGAATCACTGGTCGAGGGGATTTCGAATGGATTTGATTGTGAAGCTGTCATCGATTATGGTTCCAACTATCGTCAAGTCGATAATGAACCAATATTGACGCGAGAGTTCATGGAGTTTGCATCGAACGAATCAAATCTGACTGTGGTTGAATGTAAAGAGGCTATGACTGGAGAAGATTATGGTTACTTTTTAGAAAAAGTGCCAGGCTTCATGTTTTGGCTTGGCGTAGATACGCCATATGGACTTCATCATTCACGATTAACTCCGCAAGAAGGTGCCATACAAAGCGCTGTAGACTTATTAACTAAATATTTTACCTTTAAAGGTACGAGAAATTAAAAAACGGCGAAAGTGCCGTTTTTTTTCTTTGGCTGTTTTCGTATTCATTATTGCTTTTTTGAAAGTAGTTGATTTCCGTTCCAGTTTGCTCGCTTTCCATGGGGCAGGCGGTGAGCTATTTTGAAAAACATAGAAGTCCTTGCTCCTGCTTCTGTACGCAAACGCTATCGATACGGGCTTCCTCGTCGCGATTTTTCATAGATCCATCACATGATATACATCCTCATATAATGACCAGATTACCTTTGTCTGAAGAGATACTTTGGATACATATTCCTTTCCTGTGTTGGAAACATTAAAGTGGTAAGGAGGTGGGATTATGGGTAAAAGAATTGGTGTTGAACAATCTTTAACGAATGTAAGTGATGCATTAAGAGCAAAGGGTTATGACGTAGTAGAACTTCAACAGGAACAAGATGCTAATGGTTGTGACTGCTGTGTAATTACAGGACAAGATCAAAACGTGATGGGTATTCAAAATGCGGCGATCCAAGGTTCTGTATTAAATGCTCATGGTATGTCAGCAGAGGAAGTGTGTCAGGCTGTTGAAAGCAGATTACAATCATAACATTTCCCGGGGACAGCCATGCTGCCCCTTTCTTTCTGTTTAATACGTTCCAGAATAGGGAATATGTTGACCAATCTCACAATTATACCTAGAACTACAGATGGGGAGGATCTTATGCCATACATAAACGTACTCATGATCATTTTACTCATCATTCTTACAGCGTTCTTCGTGGCTACCGAATTCGCAATAGTAAAAGTCCGAAAGACGAGAATCGATCATTTGGCCGCAGAAGGAAACAAGAATGCGATAGCTGCCAAACAAGTTATTGAAAACTTGGACGGTTATCTTTCAGCATGCCAGTTAGGGATCACAATTACAGCATTAGGTTTAGGGTGGCTCGGTGAACCAACCGTTCAAGCTTTTCTTGATCCACTTTTTAAAAAAGCTGGATTAAGTGAAGGATTAACACACACTTTGTCATTTACGATTGCTTTTTCTTTTATCACATTCATCCATGTTGTCCTTGGAGAACTTTCACCGAAAACATTCGCAATTCAAAAAGCAGAAGCTATTAGCTTAGCGATTGCTAGACCCATCATCACATTTTATAAAGTAATGTTTCCATTTATTTTTGTTCTGAATGGATCAGCAAACTTATTTACTAAAATGTTTGGTGTCGGTCCAGCTGGTGAACATGAAGCTGTACATACGGAAGAAGAACTGCGATTGATTCTATCTGAAAGTTTAGAAGGTGGGGAAATCAATCAGTCGGAATATCGCTATGTGAACCGAATATTTGAATTTGACGATCGTGTAGCAAAAGAAATCATGATTCCTCGAACAGAGATGGTATGTTTGTTTTTAGATAATTCAAGTGCAGAAAATTTAGCTATCATGCGGGAAGAAAAGTTTACGCGTTATCCTGTAGCTACAGAAGACAAAGATCATATCGTCGGACTCGTTAATATCAAAGAATTTTTCAATGAGCATTTTAACAACCAGGAATATGACCTGCATGATTATATCCGTCCGATTATTACCGTTCATGAACATACACCTATTCAAAAACTGCTTGTAAAAATGCAAAAAGACCGTACGCATATGGCTGTACTTGTTGATGAATATGGTGGAACAGCAGGTATTGTAACTGTTGAAGATATTCTTGAAGAAATCGTTGGAGAAATTCGTGATGAATTTGATATTGATGAAGTGCCCGAGATTCAGCAAATTACACCAACAAAAACGATTGTTGATGGAAAAGTTCTGATTTCAGAAATAAATGCCATGTTTGCGCTTGATATCGATAACTCTGAAATTGATACGATTGGCGGATGGGTCCTTACACGCCCTATCGATCTGGAAAATGAAAGTGAATTTGAATATGAGAGTTATCACTTCACGATATTAGAGCTCGATGGCCGACAAGTTAAAAGGATTCAAATTGAAAATATAAAACAAGGGAAAACAGAAAAAGACTCCTGATTCTTTTCAGGAGTCTTTGTTTACCCATTTTCCACTGTCTGATTTCTCATACTTATTTTTCACAGCGCTCCATGCTACTTTGTGTGCAGTTTCTTCTTCCTTGTACTCATCTAAAGCAGAATTAAATGCTTCTTTATAAATTTCCTGTGCATGATGAGGGAGGTTGTCTTTCACTCCTTCAGGAAGATCTTTTAACGAATCATATGGCATATGAATACACCTCCTTGTACAATGGATTCCCAAGTAAGTATCTATTTAAACAGCGGAAATGAGAATGAGTATCGTAAAAAACAAGCTTATTATTTCACATTTTGTGTTTAAATTGCTATGATTAAGGAGAAATTAAGACGTGGGGAGCTTTGACTTATTTAAATTAATTATTATTTAACATTGACTAAAAATAAGGATTATACTATAATTACCCATGTAAAAAACATGTTTTTTGGAGGGATTTACACCTATGGCAGAACGTATGGTAGCAAAACAAGCACCACGATTTGAAATGGATGCAGTTTTACCGAACAAAGAATTTGGTAAAGTTAGTTTAGAAGAGAACATGAAAAATGATAAGTGGACTGTACTTTTCTTCTATCCAATGGACTTCACATTTGTATGTCCAACTGAAATCACTTCTTTAAGCGATCGTTTTGATGAGTTTGAGGATCTTGATGCAGAAGTGATTGGTGTGTCAACTGATACTATTCACACTCACAAAGCTTGGATTAACACTCCACGTGACATGAATGGTCTAGGCGAGTTGAACTATTCATTAGCAGCAGACACAAATCACTCAGTTTCACGCGATTATGGTGTACTTATTGAGGAAGAAGGAGTTGCTCTTCGCGGATTGTTCATTATTTCTCCAGAAGGTGAATTAATGTATTCTGTTGTTAACCATAACAACATTGGCCGTGACGTTGAAGAAACATTACGTGTTCTTCAAGCACTTCAAACTGGCGGACTTTGTCCTGCAAACTGGAAGCCAGGTCAAAAAACTTTAGAAGTTTAATTCATGAATGTTTAAGTAACCCAAGAGATTTGCTCTTGGGTTATTTTTGCACATTTTAAATAAAATACATAAGTTAATATGGACGAATATAACGTTTATACATTTTTATGGTAAAATAAGGCTACATAACAAGATTGGAGTGGCTCGATTGAAGAAGCAATATGCTGTTATAGGTCTTGGACGTTTTGGCGGCAGCATGGTCAAAGCATTGTCTGATCAAGGTATGGAAGTATTGGCCATTGATATAGATGAAGAACGCGTTAATGAATTTTCGAATATTGCTACACATGCTGTAATTGCTGATACAACGGATGAGAGTGTTTTAAAGAGCTTAGGAATCCGTAATTTCCAGCATGTTGTCGTTGCGATCGGGGATAATTTACAAGCTAGCATTTTAACCACCTTAATCTTAAAAGAGATGGGTGTTGAAAAGATTACTGTCAAAGCTCAAAATGACTACCATGAAAAAGTACTTAAAAAGATTGGTGCTGACAAAATCATTCACCCTGAGCGTGATATGGGCATCCGCATTGCACATCAAATTGTATCCAGCAGTGTATTAGATTATCTTGAATTATCGGAAGAGCATAGTATGGTCGAGCTTAAAGCGTCGGAAAAGATGAATGGCAAGAATTTAATCGAACTTGATATTCGCGCAAGATTTGGATGCAACGTTGTAGCGGTTAGGAGAGGAAAAGAGATATATGTTTCTCCGCAAGCTAATCAGTCCATCCATCAAGGTGACATTTTAATCGTAATCGGCAGAGATAAAGATATAAACCGTTTGGAAAAACATATGACGAACGAATCATAAAAAACCGTTCCCCTTAAAGGGAAACGGTTTTTGTTTTATAGATTAGATTTCCATAATGATTGGCAAAATCATTGGGCGTCTTTTCGTTTTTTCATATAAGAAAGGAGCGAGTGTATCTGTAATTTCATTTTTAATTTCAGACCACTGTGTTGTACGCTTCTCATTCATAATTTTTTGAAGATGCTTGCTTAATAAATTTTGAGCATCTTGGATAAGGTCACCTGATTCACGCATGTATACGAATCCGCGGGAAATGATATCAGGTCCTGCTTCAATTTTAAACTCTTTCATATCCATACTTACTACAACGACAACCAGACCTTCTTCTGAAAGTATTTTTCGGTCACGAAGTACGATATTGCCGATATCGCCAATTCCGCTTCCGTCTACATAAACGGAACCAGAAGGAATCTTGCCAGCAATCATAGCTTCATTTTGAGAGAGAGCCAATACTTCTCCATTATCCATAATAAATGAATTTTGTAGTGGAACATCACATTCTTCAGCTAGTTTTGTATGCATTTTTAACATTCTGTATTCGCCATGAATCGGTAAGAAAAATTTTGGCTTCATTAGTCGAAGCATTAATTTTTGTTCTTGCTGCCCGCCGTGGCCAGAAGTATGAATATCACTTAAAGAGCCATGAATAACTTCCGCACCTGCACGATATAATTGATTGATTGTACGGCTGACGCTTAATGCATTTCCAGGGATAGGTGATGACGAAAATACAACAGTATCTCCAGGAATGATCTGAATTTGACGGTGTGTACCGTTAGCGATTCTAGATAACGCAGCCATAGGTTCTCCCTGACTTCCTGTACATAGGATTGTAACTTGATTGTCAGGCAGGCGATTGATTTGATTAGCATCAACAAACGTGTTTTTAGGAGCTTTGATAAACCCGAGCTCTTGACCAACCGTTATAGCAGAATCCATGCTTCGTCCAAAAACAGCAATTTTACGGTTGTTGGCAACAGATGCTTCTACAACTTGCTGTAACCGATGAATGTTTGAAGCGAATGTAGCAAATATTACTCGTCCATCCATTTTTCTAAAAATATCCTGAATGGTGTCTCCGACTTTTCTTTCAGATAGCGTGAAGCCAGGTACTTCACTATTTGTACTATCAGAAAGTAAACATAGAACACCTTCTTTTCCTATCTCAGCCATTTTGGTTAAGTTTGCTGGTTCACCAACTGGGGTGAAGTCGAATTTGAAATCCCCCGTATGAACGATATTACCAGGAGGTGTTTTTACAACGACACCGTAGGATTCAGGAATACTGTGTGTTGTTCTGAAAAAACTGACAGATGTTTTTCTGAACTTCACAACATCATCTTCTGAAATTTCATTAAGTGTAGTGCGGCGAAGTAAACCGTGTTCTTCCAGTTTATTCTTTATAAGAGCAAGAGCTAATTTCCCTCCATAGATAGGGATATTGATTTGTCTTAATAAATAAGGGATACCGCCAATATGATCTTCGTGACCATGGGTAATAAATAAACCTTTTATTTTTTCTTCGTTTTTAACGAGGTACGTATAATCAGGAATAACGTAATCAATACCTAATAGCTCGTCTTCCGGAAATTTTATTCCTGCATCAATCAGGATGATTTCATCCTGGAACTGTACGGCATAGGTATTTTTGCCGATTTCCCCTAGACCGCCGAGGGCGAACACGGCAGCTTGATGGTTTTTTACAAATTTCATATATTATACATTCTCCAATTCCAAGGAATTCGTTTCTTTTTCATAATCAAGAAATTTACCTTTAATTTCTTGTATGTACTCGATATTATATTTACGGTCAGCTAATTTTTGACGGACCTCATTTACAGTTTCGGCTTCTACATACACCGTTTGTGTGTGTTCGCGAACAGGTACCTCAGTTAAACTTTTTTGAAAAAATACTTTAAAAATCATTTTCATGTCTCCTTACCGATCATTAGTTTTTTGCTGTCTTCGTTCTATTATAAAGGAAAGCGACATGTTTTTCATGTATTTTTCATAACGCTGCACGAATAGTGGCAACGCTAACAAATATTTGCTGTTAAGCAAACTGTAAAAACCTTTATAATGGATTTATTGCTTGTCTTAGTTCATGATCAGTTTACCGTTATTGTTTTGCCGTTTTACCCAATTTTTAAATTTCTTTAACAAGCGCAGTTTCTTTTTCATTTATTACCCTCCGTTCCATTTTTTATTACATAGTATGCGTAATAATGGTTGTTTTTTTAGAGGGAAATTGTGTTAATCCATTTTAATTGCGCTTGAGCGGCTAAAAGCTCGAGGTCACACGTTTTTTCGAGGAACACAAAAGGCGTGTTCATGCTCAAAAACTTTTGTGCTTGTCACTTTTAAACGAGCCGCTTCAGCTTTTATTTTATCCAGCTTCAATGACCAGACACTTGAGGTCACTTTTCTCTTTCCCTAGACACAAAAAGCGTGTCTTCAGTCAAGATCAAAGTGCTTGCACCACAGGCACAAGTGCAACATCAGTTTGAATGAGAGTCAAACTGTGTTTTCTATGTCTTGTCTTAACGGTCATTTTAGCTTTTATTTATCCAGCTTCAGCGGCTAAAAGCTCGAGGTCACAACGTTTTTTCGAGGAACACAAAAAGCGTGTTCATCCTCAAAAACCTTTGTGCTTGTCACTTTTAAATGAGCCGCTTCAGCTTTAATTTTATCCAGCTTCAATGACCAGACACTCGAGGTCACTTTTCTCTTTCCCTAGACACAAAAAGCGTGTCTTCAGTCAAGATCAAAGTGCTTGTCGTGTCTTAACGGTCATTTTAGCTTTTATAACTAGGAGGATTTATGAAACTTTATTCTGCTCTTTTTACGCTGAGTCTTATTTGGGGGATGTCGTTTTTATTTATAAAAGTTCTATTGGAAGTGTTTGATCCATGGCAAATTGTTTTTATTCGATGCGTTCTTGGGGCATTGACGATCTTGCCGATTATTTTATTGCGCAGACAAAAAATAAAAGTTAAAGTTCTTCCTTTGAAATCTCTGTTCTTAGTCGGATTATTAAATGCTGGAATTCCGTGGGGATTGATTGCATTAAGTGAAACATTTCTAGATAGCGGCTATACAGCTATTTTAAATGCTACCACTCCTATTTGGACGGCGATGATGGGAGTCCTGTTTTTCTCTGTAAAAATGAAATGGAAACAGTGGATAGGTGTTTTTGTTGGGTTTGTAGGAATTATTTTTTTAATGGGTGCCAATACGCCTGGGCTATCCAAAAGTGAGTTTCTTATCGGTATTTTATTTATGCTCTCGGCCACTTGCTGTTATGGGTTTAGTTCACAATATGCTAAAAAGCATCTTCAACAAACGTCTGTATGGATTACAGCATTGGCCACTTTACTCGTAGGTTCCATTATTAGCGCTATGATTATGAGTTTTACAGGGGGCTGGCATTTACCTGTACATGAAGTGACACATAAAGCTGTTCTTTCATTGCTGGGATTAGGTATTTTTGGCTCTGGTCTAGCATACTTACTCTTTTATTATATGATTTCAGCGGGATCAGCTGAATTTGCAGCCCTTGTCACTTATCTTGTGCCGGTTTCAGCTGTCATATGGGGGAGCGTATTACTTAATGAGAAAATTCCTCCCATCGCATTTTTGGGCTTGTTTTTAATTTTTCTTGGCGTTTATTTAACAGGACGAAAAAAGTCTGCAAGATCAGCGTCAATGGAGCATAATCGTACAGCATAGGTAAGGGCTTGCGTCACTTACTTTATTAACGATTTCCTTTTAAATCATGCAAAAAAGCTGGCTGCACACGAATTTAGTGTGTTATGCCAGCTTTTTTGTTAACGAATGGTTACTGAATTTGATGGCGGTTCAAAGGGGTTCTTTTCATCTATCCGATCATAAAACATAATGCCATCCAGATGGTCCATCTCATGCTGGATACAGATGCCTGGCAGACCTTTCAATTTCAACTCTACTAAAGATCCATCAGGGGTATATCCCTTAACGGTTACTTTTGCGTAACGGGGAACAAAACCAGGAACATCACGGTCTACAGATAAACAGCCTTCACCGCTATCTAAATACGTCATCTGTACCGAATGACTAATGATTTTGGGATTCAATAAAGCATAGCTATACAATTTTCCTTCATCATCTGTTACATGCATGGCGAAAATTCGCTTGGATACACCAATCTGTGGTGCCGCAAGACCAATTCCGGGTCTTAATTTATATTTTAGAGAAATTTCGGGATCTTGACTGTTCTTAACAAATTCCAGCAGTTGATTGGCAACAGCAACATCTTCCTCTGAAAATGGCTGGGAAACTTCGGCAGCTTTTTGTCTAAGAACGGGATGTCCTTCCCGCACAATATCTTTCATTGTTAACACGCGCAAAACCTCCGGTGACCTAATATGTTTTTTTAGATAATTTGCTCTTATCATAACATAGAACTTTTTTTGTAAAAAAGAACTCAAATTATTAATAATGATTTATTCCTGGAATATACCGATTCCTTTTATCAACGAACTGTTTTGGGACTGATACAGAATAGGATAACTAATGAAACAGTTTTATAATACAGCGATTACAGGAATAGGAAATATGAATCTTAATTTAGTAAAAAATCTTATTTATCATAAGGATTGACGGACTTTATCGGCTGGTGTAAACTAATTTACGTGCAAAGGGATGTTGTGTTACTATAAATACATATTTTAAGTAATACAGCTAGGATGCCTTCAATGGGTTTAGCTCTTGAATACAAGGGAAAACTTCTATTGGTAGCTGAGGGTATGCCTTAAAGCCTTTAATATATGAAAACCTGTCTTAAAAACGCAGTACTTTGGGCAACCTGTAAAATATGTGCAGCTTTTTATAGATAGGGAAAATTGACAGGGTTAAAAGAAAGGAAGAGGTGACTTTTCATGGCGAAAACAATTGATGCTGTTCAAGATCAATTTGAAACTTTTCAAATTCTTTCAGAAGATGGAGAAGTAGTTAATGAATCAGCAATGCCTGATTTATCTGATGAACAGCTCCAAGAAATTATGCGTCGCATGGTTTACACTCGTATTTGGGATCAGCGTGCGATTTCATTAAACAGACAAGGACGTTTAGGATTTTATGCACCAGTTGCTGGCCAAGAAGCTTCAATGCTTGGATCACAATTTGCATTAGATAAGGAAGACTGGATTTTACCAGGTTACCGTGATATTCCTCAAATTGTATTCCACGGATTTCCATTATCTCAAGCATTTTTATGGTCACGCGGACATTTCGAAGGCGGTCAGATTCCTAAAGAAGTAAACGTACTTATGCCTCAAATCATTATCGGTGCACAAATTATTCAAGCTGCCGGTGTTGGTTTTGGATTAAAGAAAAAGAATCTTAAAAATGTTTGTATTACTTATACAGGTGACGGTGGAGCATCACAAGGTGACTTTTATGAAGGTCTTAACTTTGCAGGTGCTTATAAAGCAAACACAATCTTTGTTGTTCAAAATAACCGTTTTGCGATTTCCGTTCCAGTTGAAAAGCAATCTGCGGCAAAAACAATTGCTCAAAAAGCTGTTGCAGCTGGTATCGAAGGCATTCAAGTTGACGGAATGGACGTACTTGCTGTTTATGCAGCTACACAACAAGCTCGTGAACGTGCTGTAAATGGTGAAGGCCCTACATTAATCGAGACATTAACGTATCGTTATGGTCCACATACGATGGCTGGTGATGATCCGACTCGTTACCGTACTAAGGATTTGGATAACGAGTGGGAAAAGAAAGATCCACTTGTTCGTTTCCGTAAATTCTTAGAAAAGAAAAACCTTTGGACTGAAGAGAAAGAAAATGAAGTAGTTGATCAAGCGAAGGAAGATATTAAAGCAGCGATCAAAAAAGCTGATGGAGCGCCAAAGCAAAAAGTTACAGACCTTATTAACTTTATGTTTGAAGAAGTGCCTTTTAACCTTCGTGAGCAATTAGAAGAATATACAGCAAAGGAGTCGAAATAATATGGCTCAAATGACCATGATTCAAGCAATTACAGACGCAATGCGCACAGAATTGAAAAACAATGAAAATGTGCTCGTGTTTGGTGAAGATGTAGGTCAAAACGGAGGAGTATTCCGTGCGACTGAAGGACTTCAAAAAGAATTCGGTGAAGATCGTGTGTTTGATACTCCTCTTGCAGAGTCTGGAATTGGGGGACTTGCAATAGGTCTTGGGCTTACTGGTTTCCGTCCGGTTATGGAAATCCAATTCTTCGGTTTTGTATTTGAAGTATTCGATTCAGTTGCTGCACAAATGGCACGTATGCGTTACCGTTCAGGAGGAGTTTACAATTCTCCAGTAACCATTCGTTCACCATTTGGCGGTGGAGTTAAAACGCCTGAATTGCATGCAGACAACCTTGAAGGTTTAATGTATCAAACGCCAGGAATTAAAGTTGTTATTCCGGCAACACCTTATGATGCAAAAGGTCTTTTGATTTCAGCGATTCGTGATAATGATCCTGTTGTTTACTTAGAGCACATGAAGCTGTACCGTTCTTTCCGTGGTGAAGTGCCAGAGGAAGAATATACAATTGAAATCGGGAAAGCAGATGTGAAACGTGAAGGTAAAGATGTTTCGATCATTACTTATGGAGCTATGGTCCATGCTTCATTAAAAGCTGCAGAAGAGCTTGAAAAAGACGGCATCTCTGCTGAAGTAATTGACCTTCGTACGATCAGTCCGCTGGATATTGACACAATTGTTGCTTCTGTTGAAAAAACAGGCCGTGCAATCGTTGTTCAAGAAGCACAAAAACAAGCTGGTATCGGTGCGTTCGTTGTAGCTGAAATTAACGACCGTGCAATTCTTAGCCTAGAAGCTCCTGTACTGCGTGTTACTGCACCAGATACTGTCTTCCCATTTGCATCTGCTGAAGATGTTTGGCTTCCAGATCATCGTGATATTGTAGAGAAAGCGAAGAAAGTCTACAATTTCTAAAAAATTGAAAATTAGCTGAAAGGGCTGTCTATTTGAGACTGCTTCTTTCAGCCTTTTCACATCAGTGACAAAATTAGATTGAACAAATAGGAGGCGTTAATCTTGGCATTTGAATTTAAGCTTCCCGATATTGGTGAAGGAATTCACGAAGGTGAGATTGTAAAGTGGTTTGTAAAAGCAGGGGATACAATTAAAGAAGATGATATCCTGCTTGAAGTTCAAAACGACAAAGCCGTAGTTGAAATTCCATCTCCAGTAGACGGTAAAATTTTAGAATTAAAAGTAGACGAAGGTACAGTATCTGTTGTTGGTGATGTACTTTTAACAATCGAAGCGGAAGGAGAAATTCCTCCATCTGCACATGGTGACAGTGAAGAAGCTCCTGAACAGCCAAAAGCGAAAGAAGAAAAAGAAGTTACGGCTGATCAAGCTAAAGAAACTGAGAAAACAGCTGAAAAGACTGAAGATACAGCTAAAGAAGAACCAGTTGACGAAACGAAGCGCGTAATTGCTATGCCTTCTGTTCGTAAATATGCTCGTGAAAAAGAGATTGATATCCGTAAAGTTACAGGTTCTGGAGATAATGGACGTGTACTTAAAGAAGATATCGACAAATTTGCTAGTGGTGGAGGAGAAGCAACTGAAGCTCCTAAAGCTGAACAAGCAGAACAAAAGGCTGACACAGCTAAGAAAGAAGCTCCAAAAGCTATCCCGGCTGGAGAAATGGAAACTCGCGAGAAGATCAAAGGAATCCGTAAAGCGATCTCAAAAGCGATGGTTAACTCCAAACATACAGCTCCACATGTTACACTAATGGATGAAGTGGACGTTACTGATCTTGTTGCACACCGTAAGAAGTTCAAACAAGTTGCGATGGATAAAGGTATTAAGTTAACTTATCTTCCATATGTGGTAAAAGCATTAACATCAGCTCTTCGTGAGTACCCTGTATTGAATGCATCCATTGATGATGCAAATGAAGAAATCGTGTACAAGCACTATTTCAACATCGGTATTGCAGCTGATACAGATAACGGATTAATGGTTCCAGTTGTAAAGGAAGCTGATCGTAAATCGATCTTTAAGATCTCTTCTGAAATCAATGAACTAGCTACAAAAGCTCGTGATGGTAAACTGTCTGGTGAAGAAATGAAGGGCGGATCTTGTACGATCACAAATATCGGTTCTGCCGGCGGACAGTGGTTCACACCGGTTATCAACCACCCAGAAGTAGCGATCCTTGGTATTGGCCGTATCGCTGAAAAAGCAGTTGTTAAAGATGGAGAAGTTGTTGTTGCACCAGTATTGGCTCTTTCTCTAAGCTTCGACCACCGTCTGATCGATGGTGCAACTGCACAAAATGCATTGAATCACATTAAGCGTTTGTTGAACGATCCACAACTATTAGTAATGGAGGCGTAATTCGATGGTAGTAGGAGATTTTCCGATTGAGTTAGACACACTTGTTATTGGTTCAGGTCCTGGGGGATATGTAGCGGCAATTCGTGCTGCACAATTAGGACAAAAAGTGGCTATTGCGGAAAAAGGCGAGATGGGCGGCGTTTGTTTGAATGTCGGTTGTATCCCATCAAAAGCTTTAATTAATGCAGGTCACCGTGTTGAACATGCTAAACACTCTGAAGACATGGGGATTAAAGCTGAAAACGTAACTGTTGATTTCAGCAAAGTCCAAGACTGGAAAGCTGGTATTGTTAAAAAGCTTACAGGCGGTGTTGAAGGTCTTCTTAAAGGAAATAAAGTTGAAATCATTCGTGGTGAAGCGTATTTCGTTAACGAAAACACAGTTCGTATTATGGATGAAAAGAATTCTCAGACTTACACATTCAAAAACGCTATTATTGCAACAGGTTCACGTCCGATTGAAATCCCAGGTTTCAAATGGAGTGACCGTGTCATTTCTTCTACAGGAGCACTTGCACTTAAAGAAGTTCCTAAAAAGATGGTTGTAATCGGCGGAGGATACATCGGTATGGAGCTTGGAACTGCTTATGCTAACTTCGGTACAGAAGTAACCATTCTTGAAGGAAGCAAGCAAATCCTTCCTGGTTTTGAAAAGCAAATGAGCCAAGTGGTATCTAAACGCTTGAAGAAAAAGGGCAATGTTGAAGTATTCACTGAAGCAATGGCTAAAGGCGTAGAAGAAACAAAAGACGGTGTAACAGTTACAGCAGAAATTAAAGGTGAATCTAAAACGTTTGAAGCTGATTATGTTCTTGTTACAGTTGGCCGTCGTCCGAACACTGAAGAACTTGGTCTTGAGCAAGTTGGCGTTGAAATGTCTGAGCGCGGCTTGATTAAAATCAACAAAAAAGCTCAAACAAGCGTAAATGGCATCTATGCCATTGGTGACATTGTTGAAGGACCAGCTCTAGCTCACAAAGCTTCTTATGAAGGTAAAGTAGCAGCGGAAGTTATCAGTGGACATGCAGCTGAAATCGACTATATGGCGATTCCTGCGGTAGTATTTACTGATCCAGAACTTGCTACAGTTGGCTATGACGAAAAATCAGCTAAAGATGCAGGATTTGACGTAACCGTATCTAAATTCCCATTTGCAGCTAACGGTCGTGCCCTATCAATGAACGAGACTGATGGTTTCATGAAATTAATCACTCGTAAAGAAGATGGACTGGTACTTGGGGCTCAAATTGCAGGCGGAAACGCATCTGATATGATTGCTGAGTTAGGTCTTGCGATTGAAGCAGGAATGACAGCTGAAGATATCGCGATGACAATTCATGCTCATCCGACATTTGGAGAAATTGCAATGGAAGCTGCTGAAGTGGCTATCGGATTACCTGTTCACATTGTAAAATAATGCATCAATAAACCCCCTTTGTGATACGTTCACAAAGGGGGTTTTGTTGTGCTTAGTATTATCAAATTGTGTTTCTGCCAAGACTTATTTTCTGCCTTGTCACATACCATTTACTAATAGTATGTGATGGAGGACATGATGATTATTTTATTTTGTTTAATTAGTCAAGCTGTGATCTGGTGCGGATATTCTTTGGTTTTATATCTTTCGCATCATGATCATTCTTTTTATGAAACGATATTAATGTTCATGTTTGCTTATTTTGGCTATCTTGTTGCTTTAAGATTGATTCAAAACACGAAGCTTTCTATTTTGTTATCTTTGTCTGCAGCATCCATTTATTTGATAGGAAGAATTGTGCTTTTCACTATCTAACAAGGAAGTCCAATCATATGATTGGACTTCCTCAGTTTTCGCGGAATTATTACTTTTTCGGGTAATGATACATAACCCTTCCATTAAAGAGATGCAATTCTCCTTTTAATTTAGCCGCTAAATATTTGCAGTATTCATTCGCCTTGCCTTTGTCACCATGTGTGGAAATATCAGTAAGAGTGAATTGGATATAGCTAGTATGAGTGTGATCTTCTCCTTCTTCCGTTCCCACACCTACTAAGATATATTTGTGTGTTCGAGGATCTTTTCCTTTTAAATAAAACCAGTTCCCATTTGCATCTTCTTTTTCTTCAATTGTATAGGGAAATGCAGCTTCGGAGTAACCCCATGAGAGCTGTTCACCCGTTTTTGCTGTGTTGGTCATAAAAAAATTGAATAATTCTTTAACTTCTTCCACAGTAATGTTTTGTTTCAGAGATGCAGGAACAAGCTTAATATAGGCATTTTTGGACAATGTACCTCACTCCAATAGGTCATTTTTAACAATAAATGTACATAGAATAGTTTATCATATATTAAGAAGATTTTGACAATATAAGTTTAAGCACCATTGAACAAGGGAATAACCTATACACT
The DNA here is from genome assembly GCF_031457135.1 of Fictibacillus barbaricus. Taxonomy (GTDB): domain Bacteria; phylum Bacillota; class Bacilli; order Bacillales; family Fictibacillaceae; genus Fictibacillus; species Fictibacillus barbaricus_A. The sequence goes on from NZ_JAVDWA010000001.1 coordinate 968,632, forward strand.
CAAAACGTATTTCACTAGTGATTATTTCAATACATTGCAGATCGGCATACTATACGGCATTGAGAGCATTTCAATCATACGAGGAGGGGTAATATGGAATGGTTTGAAAAATTGTATGATGAAAGTGAATCAGTGAACGTTAGGTTTGTAGGGTTTACAACAGATACGGTGCGCTATGATTTTGGGATTGTGTATACGAATATGTTTTTTGGCAAGCCACTTGTGGTTTGCATGCAAACCGGCAGATCAGCATTGCTGGATTCCAATGATATGAGAAACCTTGATTATATTAAGCAAGTATTTCATATTAAATCTCTCAAAGAAGCAGAAGATTTAGCATTGTTTTTTGAAGAAGCTGTACCAACACTACCCGTTGTTGAACAATATGATTAATAATCATATTTTTTTAATGTGTTATACTAAAAACCGTTGACAAATTAATTGTGACATAATATTATACAAGTATAAACAGTAAGCGCTTTCAAAATGTGAAGGGAGATGGATCGGATGGGAGTAATCATTTGCCAAACATGTGAAACAACAATTGAACATTTTGAAGAAGAGAAGGTAACCACTTTATATTCTAAAAAATGTCCACATTGCCAAGAGCAAGCTAAATTGGAGAAATAAGAAATAAAAAGAAGACCGGCAAACGGTCTTCTTTTTTTGCGGCTAGCGTATCGCTACTTGTTCTTTAATCACTTTTAAATAATTTAAGCTGGCATCTTCTGGCCCTTGAACAGGTAACCCAGCTTCAAGATTTTCTTTAATATAAGCTAAATTTTCTTTTGTGATAATTTCACCAGGAATGAAAATTGGAATGCCTGGCGGATATACCATGACGAACTCAGCAATAATTCTTCCGGCTGATTCATCAAAAGGAATGCTTTCAGTATTTGCGTAAAAAGCATCACGCGGAGAAAGAGCCAAAACCGGTATATCTGGAACGTGTACAGGAAGCAGAGATTGCACTTCAGTTGTTTCAGAAGAACTCTTTATTGCTGATAATTGATTGAGAGCTTCAACTAGTATCATTGTATCTCTTTCATGATCTGCTGTTGTAATTAAACAAAGTATGTTATACAAATCGGATAGTTCAACTTCGATGTTATGTTCTTCACGAAGCCACGTTTCTGCTTCATACCCAGTTATTCCAAGATCTTTTACAGAAATTAGCAGTTTTGTAGGATCGTAATCAAATGTAGCGGATGTACCAAGTCTTTCTTCGCCGACACAATAAAGGTTAGGAATATCATTAATTTTAGCTCTTGTTTCATTTGCCAGTCGTAATGTTTTTTCGATGAGCGTATATCCTTCAGTAGCGAGACGTCTTCGTGCAGCATCTAATGAAGCTAACAAAATATAAGAAGTAGAAGTCGTTGTAAGCATACTTAAAATAGTCTGTATACGTTCAGGAGAGACAAGACCTTCTTTAACATTTAAAATGGAACTGCCGGTCAATGATCCTCCGAGTTTATGAACACTTGTGGCAGCCATATCTGCCCCAGCTTGCATAGCTGATAGCGGCATATGATCATGATAGTGAATTAAAACACCATGTGCTTCATCGACAAGTACCGGAACATTCGATCTGTGAGCAATTGTCACGATCTCTTTTAAATCAGCAGCAAATCCAAAATATGTCGGGTTGATAACAAGTACTGCTTTCGCATCAGGATGCTGATTCAAAGCTTTCTCTACGCTGTCAGGCGTGATTCCGTGAGAAATCCCCAACTCAAGATCAATTTCCGGGTGGATAAAGATCGGGGTTGCTCCGGAAAATACGATTGCTGTCATTATTGATTTATGAACATTTCTTGGTACGATAATTTTATCGCCAGGTGATACAACAGACATTATCATCGTCATTATGGCACCGCTCGTTCCTTGTACGGAAAAATACGTATGATCAGCTCCAAAAGCTTGTGCAGCTAATTCTTGAGCTTTCTTGATCATCCCTTTTGGGTGATGCAGATCATCGAGTGGTGCAATGTTGATTAAGTCAATTGAAAGGGCGTTCGGTCCAATAAAATCTTTAAATTCTTCATCCATCCCTTGCCCTTTTTTATGACCAGGAATGTGAAATTGTAATGGGTTATTGCTTGCATGTTTACGCAAGCCTGTAAACAATGGAGTTTCGTGTTGAGACAATTTTTACTACACCTCATCTATTATGAACTAAATGCAATATCAATAATTTATAAAACAAATGAATTATAACAGAAAATGCATGAAGATGTAAGTAAATGATTGAATTTTCAAGGGGGATATTTTAATGTTTAAAACACGAATTACAACGATGCTTAATATAGAAATACCAATTATACAAGGGGGATTGGCTTATTTAGCCTATTCCGAGCTGGCAGCTGCGGTTTCAAACGCAGGAGGGCTTGGCCAGATCACGGCGATGTCTCTGCCGGACACCCAATCATTGCAAACAGAAATCAGGAAGACGAAAAATCTGACTTCAAAACCATTCGGAGTTAACTTCGCCATCGGACAACACGGCAGGACATATGAAGAGATGCTGGAGACAGCTATTGAAGAAGGTGTTGAAGTCATTAGTATAACAGGAGGAAATCCCGCACCAGTTTTAAAAAGATTAGAAAATACGACTGTCAAAAAGCTCGTTCTTGTAGCAAGTAAAAGACAGGCTATTAAAGCAGAACAATTAGGTGCAGATGCTGTAATGGCTGTCGGACAAGAAGGGGGAGGGCATATTGGCAAAGATGATATTGGTACATTCGTTTTAATCCCTCAAGTTGCTGAAAGCCTATCTATTCCTGTTATCGGTTCGGGGGGGATAGGAGATGGAAAAGGACTTATGGCTGCTATCGCTTTAGGTGCCGAAGGGATTGAAATGGGAACACGGTTTATTGCTACGCAAGAATGTGTACACGCTCATCCGAACTATAAAAAAAGAATCCTTGAAGGCACAGAAAACGACACAGTCGTAATAAAAAGACAATTAGGTATGCCTGGTAGAACATTGAATACTGCTTTCGCACAAAAAATAATTGAAGAAGAAAGCAAGAATGCAACCTATGAACATTTAAAATCATATATAAGCGGAAGAGCTAACCGAAAGTTTATTTATGAAGGCGATGAGACCGAGGGATTTGGATGGGCTGGCCAAGTGATCGGAAGAATTAAAGAAATCCTTACAGTGGAAGAACTATTCCGGCAGATTAAGGAAGAAGCCAAGTCTGTTCAGCAAAAATGGAACAGCCTTTTATAACACTTTTCTAACAATAGTGATACATACCCATACATTTGTGCATGACGGCAATATACTAGTGGTAAGAAGCAGTAGAAAACCTGCTTCCTGCCACTTTTTTTATTAAAGTTCCTTTTTTAACGCGTAGAGGGGCATTAACGTTTTAAATGTTTCATCCAAGCGGTCATACCAATCATGTGCAGACATTTTAACAGCCTCATCTTTTGGTATGTGAATACCGCATAGCAGCTCAGCTTTTTTTACGGTACTTAGACGCAATGCCATTTCTTCTAATTTTTTCTTCTTAACGTCACGATGTTTGAAGCTTTCAGGTTTTGTATGATCATCCGACCAGACAAAGGAATCCGGGATCTTAGTTTTAATCTTTTTGAGATTTTTCTTAAGCACTTTCCCGTATGTATCTTTAATCGGTGCTTCGTATATTAAAGCAAACCAAACAAAAACATGCGTCCCGAATAATCCAATCTGAAAATGAGGAAGCATCTTATAGCCTCTTTTATTTGGTGCAAATGCGACCCAAGTATCCTTCGGAGGATTCACAGTCCGTCTGGCATGTTTTGCCACATGAAAGTACATTTCCTCACCGGTTAAAACGGTTAATTCATCAGCATATTTTTTTCCAAGTGTTTCAAGTTTAGGACGGATATGATTGATGATCTGTTCCATTCGCTGCTCTAGACCATCTGTTTGAAACACGTTAAAATCTTCTTCCTGAAATCCATTAAACGACATGAGCTTATTCCTCCTGATTTAGAAACGATACAAAAAATTCTATCACACAAGCCTCTTTAATAAAAAATGTTTGCGTAAAAGCCGTCTCCATATACATCTGCCATTCATAAAATAAACAAACGAAAACGAAAAAGAAAGGATGTGCCGGCAATGAAACAAGTAATTAACACCCTTAAACGAACGGATGCTGAAAGAAGAATACCTGTACTGAAACTTGAGATTGATTATGAGTTGGCCACATTGTTCGATGCTTTAAAAGAAAAAGATCAAAAACAGATTAATGAATGTAAACGTAAATTAGAACGATTACGGCTGGAGCTCGTGAGATTGGAAGCATGATTCAACAAAAGAGCGGATAGCAAAAACGAATCCATCAAGAAAGGATGGTTCGTTTTTTTGTGATGAAACGCAATATGGCATATACTAATATGGAAAGGCAAGGGGTGGTATTGATGAAAAATGAGAAATGGATCACAATTGAACAAGCCGCAAAAAAGTGGGTGCTGGAAGCTGCGAAACTTTTAAAAGACTCATTTGAGAACACATTAACAATTACATATAAGTCTCATATCGCAGACCTTGTCACGGATATGGATAAGAAGGTCGAACAATTTTTTATTCAAAAAATCCAAGAATCATTTCCAGACCATAAAGTACTGGGTGAAGAAGGCTATGGTGATGACGTTCAAAGCAAATCAGGTGTCATATGGATTATTGATCCGATTGATGGGACCACAAACTTTGTACATCAGCAATCGAATTTCGCAATTTCAATCGGTATTTATGAAGATGGAGTTGGAATTTTAGGGATTATTTTTGATGTTGCAAGCGGAGATTTTTTCTTCGCTAAAAAGGGTGAAGGTGCTTTCCTGAATGATGTTAAGCTCCCGATGCTTGAAAATGTTGCACTATCTGAAGCTGTAATTGGTGTGAATGCGACTTGGGTAGGTCCGAATCGAAGAATTAATCATGAAAATGTTCAAAGCATTGTTAGAAAATCCAGAGGAACTAGATCTTATGGATCTGCGGCAATTGAACTGGCTTATGTGGCTTCAGGAAAAATAGATGCATATTTAACAATGAGACTGTCGCCGTGGGATTTTGCAGCGGGAATTATTTTATTAAATGAAGTAGGCGGAATCGCAACAAATGCTGATGGGAAACCAATCCGTCTACTCGAACAAAACAGCATCCTTGCGAGCAAACCAGGTCTCCATGGAGAAATGCTGGATCATTTATTAAAATAAAAAGCTGTTTTCGTAAATTTTGTTGCTATTGAAAGAGGTCAATTCCGCTGCATGGGCTCGCTTTCCGCAGGGTGTGCGGTGAGCCCCCTCCGTACTGTGTACAGTGAGAAATCTCACCTGTCTAGCTACAACGGTTAGCCCCTCGAGATCAAAAGTTAAATGGTCCTGAAGGCAAAAAGCGCCTTCTTAGCCCATCTCCCTTTTGCTTGTCGGAGCGGTACAAACCGTTTTCGCTTTTCGTCTGTCCCACTCATCCTGCAGGAGTCTCACCCATTCCGCTCCAATTAACTTTTCCATGAAGAATTTCTCAAACATTAACTCGAAATAGCAATAATTTTTAGTAATAAGCTTTTAAAAAAAGTTTTTAGAAAATAAATCCAAATAAAAAAAGAGAGCATTCAATTACGAACGCTCTCTTTGTTTTTTTCTTAACGTAAATCCTAACCCCATCAAAATAATTACCAAAACTACAGAAATAATAAAAATAAGAAAACTTTTTTCACCAATTGCAACACCAATACCACAAATGGATAATGCCGTTAACAGCGAAATAATAAAGAAAATTGCCTTCATGATGACCTCCACTGTAGAAAACTTGTCTATACTTACTATTAAGTGTATCGAATTTAAGTAAAAAGAAAAAGCCTAAACATAAAAATATGATATAATAGTCAAGTTGAACAAAAAAATGACTTAAAGAGATATAGTTATAAGGAGAGAATAACTTTGAATAGAAGAGAAGATTTACGCAATATAGCGATTATTGCCCACGTTGACCACGGTAAAACAACACTAGTGGACAAACTGCTTCATCAATCAGGAACGTTCCGTGAAAATGAACAAGTAAACGAACGTGCTATGGATTCAAACGCTCTTGAACGTGAGCGCGGAATTACCATTCTAGCGAAAAATACAGCAATCAATTATAACGACAAGCGTATTAACATTATGGATACGCCTGGACATGCCGATTTCGGCGGAGAAGTTGAACGTATCATGAAAATGGTAGACGGTGTACTTCTTGTTGTTGATGCATATGAAGGTTGTATGCCTCAGACTCGTTTCGTTTTGAAAAAAGCTTTAGAACAAAAATTAACACCAATCGTTGTCGTTAACAAAATTGACCGTGACTTCGCTCGTCCTGAAGAAGTAGTTGATGAAGTAATCGACTTGTTTATCGAGCTTGGTGCTGAAGAAGATCAGTTAGAATTCCCGGTTGTTTATGCATCTGCATTAAAAGGGACTGCAAGTATGGATCCTGAAAAGCAAGATGAAAATATGACAGCTTTGCTTGATACGATCATTGATACTATTCCTGCTCCTGTGGATAACAGTGATGAGGCGCTTCAATTCCAAGTAACGATGCTTGATTACAACGATTACCTTGGACGTATCGGAATCGGACGTGTATTCCGTGGAACAATTTCAGTTGGTCAGCAAGTTTCACTTATGAAACTAGACGGATCTGTTAAGAAGTTCCGAGTAACAAAACTATTTGGTTTCTTAGGCTTAAAGCGTATTGAAATTACTGAAGCAAAAGCTGGAGATCTTATTGCAGTTTCAGGAATGGAAGAGATCAACGTAGGTGAGACGGTTTGTCCAGAAGGGAAAGAAGAAGCACTTCCGGTTCTGCGTATTGACGAGCCAACTCTTAAAATGACGTTCCTTGTTAACAACTCGCCGTTTGCTGGCCGTGAAGGTAAATTCGTAACTAGCCGTAAAATTGAAGAGCGTTTAATGTCTGAACTTGAAACAGATGTAAGTTTACGCGTTGAAAACACTGAATCACCAGATGTTTGGATCGTTTCAGGCCGTGGTGAACTTCACCTTTCAATCTTGATTGAAAACCTTCGTCGTGAAGGATTTGAGCTCCAAGTATCAAAACCTGAAGTAATCGTACGAGAAATTGACGGCGTTAAATGTGAGCCAGTTGAACACGTACAAATCGACATCCCTGAAGAATACACAGGTGCGATCATGGAATCATTAGGTGACCGTAAAGGTGATATGAAGAACATGGTTAACAATGGTTCTGGACAAGTTCGTCTAGAGTTCATGGTACCTGCACGAGGATTGATCGGTTACACAACTGAGTTCTTAACACAAACACGCGGTTACGGAATCTTAAACCACACATTTGACAGCTATCAGCCAATGGTTGCTGGTAATGTTGGTGGCCGCCGTCAAGGTGTTCTTGTTTCTATGGAGAATGGAAAAGCTTCTCAATATGGAATTATGGGTGTTGAAGACCGTGGTACGATCTTTATCGAACCAGGAACAGAAGTATACACGGGTATGATCGTTGGGGAGCACACTCGTGAGAATGACATCACAGTAAATATTGTTAAAATGAAGCAAATGACTAATATGCGTTCCGCAAACAAAGACCAAACAGTAAGTATGAAAAAGCCGCGTATTATGTCATTGGAAGAAGCTCTTGAATACTTGAATGATGACGAGTATTGTGAAGTAACACCTGAAAGCATCCGTCTTCGCAAGAAAATTCTTGATAAGAGTGAACGTGAAAGAATCGAGAAGAAAAAGAAGCTTGCTTCAAACTAAACTTCTTTTTGATGAGCGGGAGTGGGACTCGTGAAAGAAAACAATATCATGGCAGCAACTGGGGAAGATTCATCATCGATTGCTTTGCTATTAGGCATTCAGGATGATCCTGTCAGAGGTTTTTTACTGCTTTATTTACTCATCACCGTACTAAGTATCGTTGTTTTTAAATTAGGATTCGCAAAAAAACTGCCCCCATTGAAAACAGCAGTAATTTATCTGTTTTTAATTATAGGGTGTGTACCGCTTGCTTTTTTCGGGATCGGTCTTCCGGTCGCGGAAGGCTTAATTGCAGCAGCGCTAATCCTTATTATTTATAAGGTACGACTGCACCAAAGCAAGAAAGAAAAAGCTGAGTAAGGGGATCTCTTAAATGAAGCTTACAGACGCTCTTTCAAATTGGCTAAGTATAAAAAAGGTTCATGAAGAACGGCCAGCTGATTTAGCAGCAAAAGATACGTTTGATTTTTTTAGCGAGATTTTAAAAGAAGATCATAAAGTTGAAAACCTGTCTGTTTCGTTAAAAGGTCCATTTTATATTGTGGACTTCACGGCGGATGGTGTTGATCAATCCGAACGTTTTTTTGCGGATATGATTGATGCTCTATATGAAGGAATTGCGAATGAACCAAGGTTCAATGAAGAGTGCTGAATTTTTTTCAGCACTCTTTTTTGTTTTGTTAATTGATAAGCTGTGAATCTCTTCGTTCGCTTTGTTTTTGGGTGCATATGTAGGCATAGTAAGCTCCTGTGGTTACTCATCGCAATTCCTAGTAATTATGCAAGTTGTGGCTAATTACTCCTCTCCTCGAAACGACCTGCGAAACTGAGGGCTCAGGCAAAACAAAAAACTCGCTGTGTTCTACCAGCGAGTTTTATCATGTATGAATTTTTAACTTACTTTTACCAATCGTTATTGGTGTCAGGACTTCTATATAAAGTGAAATTACCTGTTGCAGCCCTCTGTGCTGTTTTGTCAGTAATACGCTCTTTGCATTTTTCGCACATAAAAGTGTGTATAGGACGATTTCTTAATTTTTTTGCAAGTAAACATTCGTTTTCAATGACTTCAATATTATCACATAATACGCATTTTACACGCATCGTATTTCACCTCTTTGTGTAAGTATACCACAAAGAAAAACCTAAATTAAACCAAAACCCCGTACGTCAGTAAGAAAAGACATACGGGCTTTTGTTATTGTGCATTCTTCAGGCGTTGAGGCTGGTTCTTATCTGATTTTTCTTGTTTCTGCTGTTCATTTTTTAGTTTCTGTTCATTTTTATTATTAAGCTGTTTGTTATTCGTCTCAGTAGGAGATGGTTTTTTTGTATGTGATGTTTGCGGTATTTGGGGCATTAACCGGCCTACGATAGCCGAAAGCTCTCTCATAATGCCTCCAATAGGATGACCTTGGCGAATTTCTCTGCCCATTTGGCGCAATCTTTCAACTGTATCCGGATCCGCGGTAATTACAGCGTTTTTTCCGTTCGGGTCTTCTTTAAGTGCTTCGGCAACAGAATATTTGATCGTTCCTACACGTGAATTATCTAATTTTCGGTCAATATCAATTCCAACTACAGCATAAGGACCTAATACTATTGCTGTTGCATCTCTAACACCGGGAATACCAGTTGCTAGTTGAACAAGGTGTTTGGAAACAGCCTGGTTTCCTTTCGTTCCTTTTTCCTTATTATCAGCCGTTTGATTAACTTTTGTAAGCTGCGGTGCATTTTGATCGGTTTGTGCATTTTCATTTTTTTTATTATTCATACAGCCGAACAAGACGAATATCGCACTTAAAACGGCAAGTAATCGAAGTGTTTTCATTGCAATCAATCCTTCCTAGTCATTTCCGTTATTTTTTGTACATTCTTCTAACTTTATTCTTTTACACATACATTTTTAAAAAGGCAGTCCATAAAAGCGATCAAATTCCAATACATTTAGGTCAGGAGGCTGAATGTTGAATACACGATACGTCCTTGATACGAACGTACTGTTACAGGATCCTTACTCGATACAATCGTTTGGAGATAATGAAGTAATCATACCTGCTGTTGTTTTGGAAGAAGTGGATTCCAAAAAACGCTACATGGACGAAATAGGAAGGAACGCAAGAGAGGTTTCCCGTTTAATTGACCGAGTGAGACAGAACGGGAGGCTACATGAAGGTGTCCCATTAGAAAATGGCGGGAAACTTCGTGTAGAACTTAACCATAAATCGTTTCAAAGATTGCAGGAAACGTTTGTCGAGCCAACAAACGATAATCGTATTCTTGCTGTGACATTGAATTTGAAATTAGAAGAAGAAGCTAAGAAAACGGGCATAAGAGTTGTGCTTGTGTCTAAAGATGTTTTGGTAAGAGTGAAGGCAGATGCTCTAGGAATTGTTGCTGAAGATTTTTTGAGCGACCGTGTTATCGATAAAAATGATCAAACTTATACGGGGTATAAAGAGATCTATGTGCAAGGAGATCTGCTTAATAAATTTTATGAAAAAGGCGAACTTCAACTCATTGAACTGTCTGGTCATTCATTTTATCCGCATCAGTTTGTGATTTTAAAGGATGTATTCAGAGCGTCGGTTTCAGCATTAGGAAAAGTGGATGATCATGGAAAGCTATTAAAACCTCTTCGATATGATTCTGAACAAATTTGGGGCATCCGTGCAAGAAATGTTCAGCAAAAAATGGCCTTTGAGTTATTGCTCCGTAAAGACTTGCCGCTCGTTACACTTATCGGAAAAGCAGGAACTGGAAAGACGCTTATCACGCTTGCTGCTGCTCTTTTGCAGACTGAGGATTTAAAGGATTACATCAAATTGTTCATTGCTCGCCCAATTGTACCAGTTGGGAAGGACATCGGTTATTTGCCTGGGGAAAAAGAAGAAAAGCTTAAGCCTTGGATGCAGCCGGTTTACGATAATTTAGAATACCTGTTCAATACGAAAAAACAGGGCGAACTTGAAAAGATCCTAGCCGGAATTGGTTCTATTCATGTTGAAGCCCTTACTTATATAAGAGGAAGAAGTCTTCCCGACCAATTTATTATTATTGACGAAGCACAGAACTTAACGAAGCATGAAGTAAAGACCATTTTGACAAGGGTAGGCGAGGGAAGTAAAATCGTACTGCTCGGAGATCCGCAGCAGATTGATCACCCTTATCTTGATGAATTTACAAACGGTTTGACTTATGTGGTAGAAAAATTAAAGGATCAGGCCATTAGCGGACATGTCAAGCTTGAAAAAGGGGAGCGTTCATCTTTGGCGCAATTAGCAGCCGATTTACTATAAAAGTAAAAAAGACAGCTCGTAAAATGAGCTGTCTCCAAACTTACTATTGAAGTGTAATACCTTTTATGTTTTTAATTGGGTTTTTCTTATTGCGCCCATCACCAAAGTAAAAATGTACAGGTCCATCTACTTTTAAGGGTTTTCCATTGTCGGAAAAGGCGAGATATCCTTGTTGTGCTTCTTCTAAAGTAATTTCAACATTACCGTCAGATGATGTAATCAAAACTTTATCTGTACCTGGCTTAGGTTGTGCGTTAAAGATAAAGTAAGAAAGTGAAATTGCAAATGAACTTGTCAGCAAAGTTTCTTTTAATGTTTTTTTAGGCTGCTGTTTATCTTGTTCAGATGGGGGGACGGCACCTTCTTGTAATTCTCTGTCCCAGTGGGCTGAAACATCTTTAAGGTATTTCTCTTGTTCACTTTCATTTGATTGACTGAAATCAAATAATGTATTCAAATCTTTCTTTCTGTCATCAAATATCCAAACTCCAGGATCTAAAGTTAAAGGGTAATTGACGTTTCCGTTTAGAGATACAATAAAATCCATAGAAACCTCCTTGAAAAATAAACACTATTTAAAGCATAGCATGATTATCCGAATACTGTAATATGTTGATTTTTTTATTTTAAACCTTTATATTTAAAGATAGAAGTTCGAGGGAACGGAGGGATGATCATTGTCCGCTGAGATGGCAACAGGACATCAGGAAAAAGCATATGAGCTTTTAAAAGCAGATGCAGATAAAATCCTGAAATTAATTGAAGTTCAAATGGAAAACTTAACTATGCCTCAATGTCCCCTCTATGAGGAAGTATTGGACACGCAAATGTTTGGTTTATCCCGTGAAATAGATTTTGCAGTACGCCTTAATTTAGTTAATGAAGAGGCGGGGAAACAATTGTTAGAATCACTTGAAAAGCAGCTGACTGCTTTGCATGATGCGTCTATGAAAAAATGATAACTACCAGTCCGAATTAATTGGACTGGATTTTTTTATATAGTCATATCGTTTAATTCAGTTTAGTTAAGTAAAATCAAAAGATTGTTTTCGTAAACTTTGTTGCTTTTTTCATGAGGTTAATTTCCGCACTTTGGACTCGCTTTCCTTAGTGTGTGCGCTGAGCACTCGTTAGAATAAGAATGAATCCTGCTCCTGCGTCTGCATGAAATCCTGCCGAAGTTAGCTTCCTCATCGCATACCTTTCTAGACGAATATTCAGGTAGCTGGTATGCAGGAGTCTCGCCCATAAGCTCCAATTAACTGTTCAAAGAAGAACATTCCAAAATCTCTTATTAGAACAACCTTTTACATAACAGTCAATCAAAAAAATGAATAATGCTTCGAATAATTAGATAACGGGTAAGGGAGTGAGAATAAAAGAAAAAGGTTTTCTATGATACAATATCTAATAATAAAGAATACATAAAAGAATTAATTGAGAGGAGAAATGTGAAGATCGTGAAAAAAGTAGTGCGGCCATATGACTATTCACTGCTCGTAGCCGTCCTATTGTTATGTAGTGCCGGATTAGTCATGATATACAGTGCGAGTATAGGGGTTACGATAAACAAGTATGAGTATAGTACAAATTTTTTCTTCCTCAGACAGCTCGTTTTTTTAATTGTAGGTCTATTCCTCATGTATTTTACAATGAGATTCAACATTCAAATTTACAAAAAAATGATGATGCCGATTGTGCTTCTTTCAATTGGAATGCTCGTTGCAGTATTGCTTTTCGGAAGGGAAGTTAACAACGCAAAAAGCTGGGTGTATATTGGGCCAGTTGGAATTCAGCCTGCTGAATTTATTAAGTTAACTCTTGCCATGTATTTAGCAGCTATATACTCAAAAAAACAAGGCAAAATGCATGATTTCAAAAAGGGAGTAATACCTCCATTAACTATTTTTGCCATCATGTTCTTCTTGATTTTATTGCAGCCGGATTTAGGGACTGGCATCATTGTTAGCGGCGTCGCAGGTGTCATCCTATTTTGTTCCGGAATTAAATTCAAACATATTTTTTCTATGGCAGCTTTCGCAGGCATTTGCGCAGTTGGTTTGTTTTTTAGGCTGAGTGATGAACAACTATCACGCTTTGATGCCGCATATGCACCATTTAAAGATTCTGCGGGGGATGGCTATCAGTTAGTAAATGCTTATGTATCGATGGCTGCAGGGGGAATAACAGGTTCTGGATTAGGTGAAAGTATCCAAAAGTATGGTTTCCTGCCTGAGCCGCACACTGACTTCATTATTGCCATCATTGCTGAAGAGCTTGGATTTGTCGGAGTATTTGTAATCATCTGTCTTTTAGCCTATATTGTATTAAAGGGTTTCTGGATAGGTATGCAAAGTACAGATACGTATTCAAGTCTTTTAGCCTTTGGAATCTCAGGAATGATCGGGATTCAAACGGTAGTTAATCTAGGTGCTGCTGTCGGGCTTCTCCCGATAACAGGAGTACCGCTGCCATTTATATCATATGGCGGATCATCCCTATTACTATTCTTAATGTCGATGGGGATTTTAATTAATATATCTGCAAAAGTAAAACTGAATAACAAAGTACCTGACAAAAAGCCGAATGTAAAAGAAAAGAGATTACGAGCAATAACGTAACGGTTAAAAGGAGAGGAACTGGAATGAACAGAAAGATCAGCAAAGTCTTAGTAGCAAATCGAGGAGAAATCGCAATCCGGATTTTCAGAGCGTGTACAGAGCTGAACATTCGAACAGTAGCCGTCTATTCGAAAGAAGATACCGGTTCCTATCATCGTTATAAAGCGGACGAAGCCTATCTTGTTGGTGAGGGAAAGAAACCAATTGATGCTTATCTAGATATTGAAGGCATAATTGAAATCGCGAAAACAAATGGTGTAGACGCGATTCATCCTGGTTATGGTTTTTTATCTGAGAATAAAGATTTCGCAATTCGCTGCCGTGAAGAAAACATCATTTTTATCGGACCAGAAGAAAGGCACTTAGATATTTTTGGAGATAAAGTGAAAGCAAGACAAGCTGCAATCGAAGCAAATATCCCTGTTATTCCTGGAAGTGATGGACCAGTAAACAATCTGTCAGAAGTAAAAGACTTTGCAGATTCAAACGGATACCCCATCATTATAAAAGCTTCAATGGGTGGTGGCGGCCGCGGTATGCGGATCGTTAGAAGCGAAAATTCGCTTAAGGAAAGCTATGAAAGAGCAAAATCAGAAGCAAAAGCTGCTTTTGGAAAAGATGAAGTATATGTAGAAAAGTTTATCGAGCGTCCTAAGCATATTGAAGTTCAAATACTGGCAGATAAAGAAGGGAATATCGTTCATTTATATGAACGTGACTGCTCTGTTCAAAGAAGACATCAAAAAGTGGTAGAAGTTGCTCCAAGTGTTTCTTTACCTGATTCATTGCGTCATGAAATCTGTGAATCAGCTGTATCCCTTTCTGAACATGTTGGCTACTTGAATGCCGGAACCGTAGAGTACCTTGTAACAGAAGACGGCAAATTTTATTTTATTGAAGTGAACCCGCGTGTACAGGTAGAACATACAATTACCGAGATGGTAACGGGTATTGATATCGTACAATCTCAAATCCTGATTGCAGAGGGCTTTTCATTGCATAGTGATGAGCTTGGGATTCCTGAGCAACAAGATATTTACTGCCATGGATTTGCCATTCAAAGCCGTGTAACAACAGAAGATCCTTCTAATCAGTTCATGCCTGATACAGGAAAAATCATGGCATACCGCTCTGGTGGCGGTTTTGGAGTAAGATTAGATGCCGGGAATGGTTTCCAGGGTGCTGTTATCACACCATACTATGATTCACTACTCGTAAAGCTTTCCACATGGGCACTCAACTACGAGCAGGCAGCATCAAAAATGTTTAGAAATCTAAAGGAATTCCGAATTCGAGGCATTAAAACAAATATTGCTTTCCTTGAAAATGTCGTAACTCATGAGAAATTCCTCACGGGTAATTACGATACATCCTTTATTGATACGAGCAGTGAACTATTTGTGTTTCCTAAACGTAAGGACAGAGGAACAAAGATGCTTACGTATATCGGTTCAACAACGATCAATGGGTTTCCTGGATTAGCCAAACAAGAAAAGCCATTGTTTGATAAACCGCGTGTACCGAAGCTTAAATTATCTGAACCTATTCCTTCTGGTACGAAGCAGCTGCTTGATAACGAGGGACCTGAAGCGGTTGCACAATGGGTAAAAAATCAAAAGAAACTCCTGATTACAGATACAACATTCCGTGATGGTCACCAATCACTTTTGGCAACTCGTGTAAGAACGAATGACCTTGTAAATATTGCAGAGCCAACAGCACGCCTAATGCCAGATTTGTTTTCATTAGAGATGTGGGGAGGCGCAACCTTCGATGTTTCATACCGATTCTTGAATGAAGATCCATGGGAGCGTTTATTAAAGCTTAGAGAAAAAATTCCGAATCTTCTGTTTCAAATGTTATTAAGAGCATCGAATGCTGTGGGTTACAAAAATTATCCCGACAATGTAATCGAGGAATTCGTTAAAAAATCTGCAATGGCAGGGATTGATGTATTCAGGATCTTTGATAGCTTGAACTGGGCAGAAGGTATGAAAGTAGCCATAAGAGCAGTCAGAGATTCAGGAAAGCTTGCTGAAGCTGCAATTTGCTATACGGGTGATATTCTCGACCCGAGCAGGTCGAAATATGATCTGAAGTATTATGTGAATTTAGCAAAAGAGCTTGAGCAAGAAGGAGCACATATTCTTGCGATTAAAGATATGGCTGGACTGTTAAAGCCGCAGGCAGCTTACGATCTCGTTTCAGCTTTAAAAGATTCCATTGATATTCCGATTCACTTGCATACACATGATACGAGCGGTAACGGAATTTATACGTATGCGAAGGCTTCTGAAGCGGGTGTTGATATTGTAGATGTTGCATTAAGTGCAATGGCAGGACAAACATCACAGCCTAGCAGCAACTCTCTTTTATATGCGCTAACGGGCAATGAAAGACAGCCTGATCTCAATATTCACCATGCTAATCAGCTTTCTTCTTATTGGGAGGACATCAGAAAATATTATCGCGGTTTTGAAAGCGGCATGACGTCTCCAGATCCTGAAGTCTATGAGCATGAGATGCCTGGCGGCCAATTCAGCAACCTGCAGCAGCAAGCAAAAGCTGTCGGACTTGGAGAGCGTTGGGATCAAGTGAAACAAATGTATCGAAGAGTTAATGATATGTTTGGAGATGTTGTAAAAGTAACGCCATCTTCTAAAGTTGTAGGAGACATGGCCTTGTATATGGTCCAAAACAATTTAACGGAAGATGATGTTTATGAGAAAGGTGAATCATTGGACTTCCCAGATTCAGTAGTTGAGTTCTTCCAGGGTTATATCGGTCAGCCTTATCAAGGTTTCCCGAAAGAACTTCAGCGCATTATCTTAAAAGGAAGAGAACCTCTCCATGTAAGGCCAGGGGAACTTTTAGAAGCTGCGGACTTTAATGATATCAAGGAAACGCTTTTCCATAAGATCAATCGTCAAATCACTAGTTTTGATGCCCTTTCTTACGCTTTATATCCTAAAGTGTTCTTAGATCGGGAAAAAGTTTATGCGCAATTTGGAGATGTTTCCGTGTTAGATACACCTACATTCTTCTATGGCATGACATTAGGAGAAGAGATTGAAGTAGAGATCGAACAAGGGAAAACGTTAATCGTTAAACTTGTGTCAATTGGTGAAGCTCAAAATGATGGTTCTAGAGTTCTCTACTTTGAACTTAATGGACAATCCCGTGAAATCGTTGTTATAGACGAGAGCGCAAAAGTTTCAGTAACGGCAAAACAGAAATACGATCCTCAAGTTCCTGGTCAGATTGGTGCAAGCATGCCTGGGACGGTGATTAAAGTTTTAGTGGAGCCTGGTGAAAAAGTGAAAAAAGGTGATCATCTCATGATTACAGAAGCCATGAAAATGGAAACGACTGTACAAGCACCTTTTGACGGAAGAGTGAAAGAAATTACTGTAAAAGATGGGGAAGGCATTAGTGCTGGAGACCTGTTAATTGAATTAACAAAATAACGAATAAAAAGGATGGCCCGAATATCGGGACATCCTTTTTGGTGTAAGGCATTTTTTCTCAAGGTTGTTTTCTATAGATTCTTTTCTAATTCTTCGTGAGATGCAACGCAGCCGATGTTTTTCGTATAAATTTTTGTAATGAGTTGATAAGCTGCAAATCCATCTATTTGCAGGTTCCTGACTCTACTACGTTCAATCCAACAAAAAAACCGGCAAATTTGGCCGGCTTTTTAATCGATCAAGTTATTTTTTTTCGATATACAATCAATGCAATAAAGGATAATGTTCCAAATAAAAAGGAAATGATTAATCCGTGAGATAAAGCTACGAATAAGTTAAGATTTGAAATCACAATCAACGACCCAGATGCTGCTTGCAGAAAAATGAAAAGAAGTGCAAACTGGAATCCTTTGTTTAAAACTTTTTGATCTCGATAATGTTTTCTGGCATGATACCACGAATATAGAATCCATATGAACAAGATGAACGCTGCGGTACGATGCAAATAATGAATGCTCGCTTGCTTGGTAAACTCGGGTATCAATGATCCATTACACAGTGGAAAGTCATCTGAGCAACCCATAGCTGATCCAGTATGACGCACTAGAGCACCCGTATACACGACCAGATACATATAAATAAAAAGCCAATAGATGTTCTTTTTAAATGATCGGGAAACAGTTGCAATGTATGGTTTGTCCCAATCCTCAAAAGAAAGAATGGCTAGCATCAACACACTCGCAAATGAAACGAGTGAAAAGCCGAAGTGAGAAGCTAAGATGAGTGAAGATTGGCTCCAAATTACGGCAGCTGCTCCTAACAGTCCTTGTAATACGATAAAGAATACGGAAATAAAAGCAAGTATCTTAATCTCTTTTTTGTGCGGCTCTCTTCTCCATGCCCATATTGCTAATATGATAACCAATATTCCAAGCCAGGCAGAAACTGCACGGTGACTGACTTCAATTATAGTTTCTAATTTAGGCTGTGTCGGTAAAAGTTGACCATAGCAAAGGGGCCAAGAATTACCGCAGCCATCTCCAGAATCTGTCTTTGTTACGATAGCTCCCATTAAGAGGACAAGCAGCATTCCAAAGGAAGTGATGATTGAATAAATTTGATATGCTTTTTTCAAATAATCCACCTGCTTTAATATAAAATGAACACTTCACAAATTTGTAATAATTTAAACTGGTATTCTAACCTGCCTGATAGTACAAATAAATTAAGGAATTGTCAATATTTGTTGAAGTATACAAAGTACATGATTTGTTTTATAATGTTAAAGGACATTTTCTTTAATTATGTCTATCGTAACATACGGTTAAATAGAGTGTTTTCCTATATTGTGAACAGATAAGCACATTTTTTAACCATTGCTTTTACATACAAGCCCATATAGAATGAATGAGGGCTTACTTTGCACAAATTGTGAAATTGAACAGAAGTTTCCATTGAGAAGGGGGTGTATCTGTTGAGCAAAACTGCTTTTGAAGCAGCTAACAAAGTCATGGAACCCGGTCCTCTTTCTGAATCGAATCCTTCAGGAACATGGAAAGATTTTTTAACCATTGCAAAACTTGGCATTGTATTTAGTAATTTGATTACTACATTTGCTGGTTTTTTTCTGGCTATTAAATATAATGACGCCGTATTTTCTGATAACATTATGACGTTAATACTATGCATACTCGGTGCAGCATTAGTAATTGCGGGAGGCTGCTGCTTAAATAACTATATTGATAGGGATATCGATCAGCACATGGAGCGAACAATTAAAAGACCTACTGTAACAGGGAGAATTCCTGCCAGTCAAGTTTTATGGGTCGGAATAATTGTATCAGCCTTAGGTACGGTTTTATTAGCAATGACAACCCTTACAGCTGCTGTAATGGGTTTGATTGGACTTTTCGTCTACGTTGTCGTGTATACGATGTGGCTGAAACGTACTCACTCAATTAATACGGTTGTAGGCGGAATATCTGGTGCAGTGCCTCCGTTAATTGGCTGGGCATCTATTGATGCAAACCTTCATTGGGTAGCTTGGATTTTATTCCTGATCATGTTTTTATGGCAGCCGCCGCACTTTCTGGCACTTGCTATGAAAAGGTGTGAAGATTACCGAAATGCCGGTATACCGATGCTTCCTGTTGTATCAGGATTTGGAATCACGAAGCGACAGATGATTTGGTATGTTGCTGCATTAATTCCAGTTTCCCTTTATTTATTCGATTTTGGAAAGATTTATTTGATCCTCGCTTCCGTCTTAGGAATTGGCTGGCTCGTATTAGCCCTTTCCGGATTGAAAACGAAAGATGATATGAAATGGGCTCGCATGATGTTTATTTATTCATTAAACTATCTAACCATCATGTTTGTAGCTATGATTCTAGTTAACATATAGTAATTTGAACCGGAACAGTGCATATTTAGTGCTGTTCCTCTAATTGCCTTTACATAAAAGGGCTTACAAAAGCTATTAAGCTATTTCCATTCAAATAAAACTATTTGAATTGAATAGATAGACAATCCAGTCAAAACAGACTACAACGAGAAAGTGGGGTATATGTAGTGATGAGAAAATGGCTACACAAAGGACGATTTGTTTCCTTATTTGCCATGTTGGCTCTTCTTTTGATGGGGTGCGGAGATCCGACATTATCGACGTTAATTCCGCAAGGTGAAGTTGCTGACAAACAGTATCAGTTAATGTTAATTTCCATTAGCATTATGATTTTGGTACTTGTGGTAGTTTTTGTTCTTTATGCATTTGTACTACTGAAATTCAGAAAGAAAAAGGGCGACAATTCTACACCAAAGCAAGTGGAAGGAAATCACATGCTAGAACTGCTTTGGACAGTTATTCCAATTCTTCTTTTGATTATTTTAGCAGTGCCTACTGTAATGAGAACATTTGAATTCTCTGCAGATGCTAAGCCTAGTTCAAAAGGTGAATTAAGCCTAAAAGTTACAGGACACCAATATTGGTGGGAGTTTGAGTATCCGAAAGAAGAACTTATTACGTCACAAGAATTAGTATTGCCAGTTAATACGAAAGTACATGTTGAGTTATCCTCAGCTGACGTAATTCACTCGTTCTGGATTCCTTCACTTGCAGGAAAAACAGATACAAACCCTGGAGACAAGAGCAAAAACTATATGTGGTTTGATACTGGCAGCAAGACAGATGTTGTCTACAAAGGTAAATGTGCAGAGCTTTGTGGTGCATCGCATGCTCTAATGGATTTCAAAGTTAGAGTAGTTTCTAAAGAAGACTATAAAAACTGGGTTGCAAGCTTTAAAGCTGCAGACGGAAAATCTTCTGCGAATGCTAATGGACAACAAGTTTTTGAAAAGAACTGTTTATCTTGTCACGCAGTTGGACAAAACGGCGGAAACACAGGCCCAAGCTTAAATGGATTTGGGGATAAAGATCGTGTGGCCGGTATTTTAGCTCATAACAAAGGAAACGTGAAAAAATGGATTAAAAATCCTCAAGCCGTTAAGCCTGGCAATAACATGCCAAAACTTAACCTTTCAGATGAGGAAATTGATGCTGTAGCGGATTACTTGTTAGGTCTTAAACTTAAATAGTCTAAAGCATAGCGGAAAAGGAGGGTAAACCGTGGCAACTCATGAAAGTCACAAAAAGAGAAGTGGGCTAATGGATTGGCTCACAACCGTTGACCATAAGAAGATCGGTATTCTATATCTTCTGGCTGGTGGGTTCTTCTTTCTAATCGGAGGACTTGAAGCTATATTAATGCGTATTCAATTAATTAAACCTGAAAACGATTTGTTTACAGGTGAACTGTTTAACCAGTTGTTAACGATGCATGGAACAACCATGATTTTCTTGGCAGCGATGCCGATGATTTTTGCATATATGAACGCAGTTATTCCATTGCAGATCGGTGCGCGCGACGTTGCGTTCCCATATGTAAACGCTGTAGGTTTTTGGCTGTTTTTCTTCGGTGGAGTGCTTCTTAACCTAAGCTGGTTCTTAGGCGGAGCACCTGAAGCAGGGTGGACAGCATATGCACCATTATCAACCAGCGCACAAGATACAGGTGTAGATTTCTACGTGTTGGGTCTGCAGATCGCTGGTGCTGGTACATTAGCCGGTGGTATTAACTTCTTGGTTACTATCATCAACATGCGTGCACCTGGAATGACGTTTATGCGTATGCCGCTATTCACTTGGGCATCTTTTGTAACATCAGGACTTATTTTATTTGCTTTCCCTGCTCTTACAGTGGGTTTCTTTTTATTAATGTTTGAGCGAGTATTCGATGCCAACTTCTTTAATCCTGAAATGGGCGGTAACATTTTAATCTGGGAACACATTTTCTGGATTTTCGGACACCCGGAAGTTTATATCTTGATTCTTCCAGCATTCGGTATTATCTCTGAAGTTGTATCAACATTTTCTAATAAGCGCCTTTTTGGTTATAGTGCGATGGTATTCGCAACTGTATTAATCGGATTCCTAGGATTCATGGTTTGGGTCCATCACATGTTTACTGTTGGACTTGGTCCAGTTACTAACTCCATTTTTGCGGTAGCAACAATGGCTATTGCAATTCCTACAGGTGTAAAAATCTTTAACTGGATTTTCACTATGTGGGGCGGACAGATTCGTTTTACAACAGCTATGCTGTTTGCAGTTGGTTTTATCCCTACATTTGTAATGGGTGGGGTAACTGGTGTAATGCTAGCTGTTCCAGCAGCTGACTACCAATACCATGACAGTTACTTCGTAGTAGCTCACTTCCATTACGTAATTGTTGGTGGATTAATTTTAGGATTGTTTTCTGGGTTATACTATTGGTACCCAAGAATTTTTAACCGTGTATTGAATGAAACACTTGGTAAAATTAACTTCTGGTTATTCTTTATCGGTTTCCATTTAACGTTCTTCCCTCAGCACTGGTTAGGATTAATGGGAATGCCTAGACGTGTGTTTACATATATGTCTGGACAGCATCTAGATGAAGCAAACTTCGTAAGTACAATTGGAGCACTTTTCATGGGTGCCGGAACGATTGTTTTATTTATTAACATTATCGTTACAGCATCGTCTAAAAAAGTTGCAGATAAAGATCCATGGGATGGCCGTACGCTTGAATGGTCAATGCCAGTTCCAACGCCTGAATACAATTTTGCTCAAACTCCGCTAGTACGTGGACTTGATGCATTATTTGTTGAAAAAATGGCTGGCAACGGTAAGATGACACCTGCAGAACCTGTAGGAGAGATTCATATGCCGAATGGTTCAATTCTTCCATTTGTCTTATCATTAGGATTGTTTATTGCGGGATTTGCATTAATTTATGCAAATTGGATCATTGCGGGAGTCGGCTTAGGAATCGTGTTATTAACGATGTTCCTTCGTTCCATCCTTGATGATCACGGTTACCATATCCACAAAGAAGAAGTGGAAGCAGACATTAAAGGGGGTAGAGCTTAATGAATGCAGGTGAACGTTTAACTGATGCTAATTTTCCTGCTCACCCGGAAAAAGCGACCCTTGAAGGTAAAAATAAATTTTTAGGTTTCTGGCTTTTCCTAGGCGGAGAGACAGTTTTATTCGCAACATTATTTGGAACGTATTTAGGGCTCAGAAATATGCACTTGGATGGTCCTACAGGTGAAGAACTATTTAAATTACCCTTAGTTTTTCTAGCAACAATGCTGCTATTGACTAGTTCATTAACGAGTGTATATGCAGTTCTTTCTTTGAAACAAAACAAAGTTCGCTCATTGCAAGGCTGGTTTCTTGTAACGCTGCTTTTGGGTCTTGGTTTCCTTGGCTTAGAGATCTACGAGTTCAACCACTATGTACATGAAGGACATACGTTTACTAGCTCAGCATTTGGATCTGCATTCTATACACTCGTTGGTTTCCACGGAGCTCACGTAGCGTTTGGATGTTTATGGATTACTACGCTGATTTTCAGGAACTGGAACAGAGGCATCTCATTATATAATGCACCTAAGTATTATCTGTTTGCTCTTTATTGGCACTTTGTCGATGTAGTATGGGTATTCATTTTTACAGTTGTTTATCTAATGGGAAAGGTAGGTTAAACCATGGCTGATCAACATAAAACTCCTGAAACAAACGTACACCGTCATGAGGCGGTACAGCGCAAACTTGCCTTAAAAGAAGAAAGAAAACATCATAATGTATCTTTTATTATGATGATTCTTTTAACAATTGTTGCTTTCTATGCCATTTGGAGTGATAAAATCAGTGATTCATTCGCTGTCCTGTTTATCCTGACATTGGCAGTTGTTCAAGTATTTTTCCAGCTTTATGTATGGATGCACTTAAACCACAAAGGTCATGACTTCCCGATCTGGGGTATGGCTACAGGTATTTTAGTTGCAGCCGTTACTGTAGCTTCTTTAATGGGAATGATTTGGACTTCATAATAATAAAGGGCTGCTTATTAGCAGCCCTTTTTATTTGTTTATTACTGTCAGTATAGGAAATCTTATAAGATGAAGAATTGTCATAATATGACGATTACAAGATATTAAAAGACTGTTATAGTTAGTATGGGTACTATCTATAAAGGAGATGAATGCACATGCAACATGATCACCATCATATGCCTATGAGTTTAAGTGACTATAGCTGGTATGAATTATACCCACCTGCTGTTTACATATTTACTGTTATTTTAGCTGTACTCTATTACCAGTGGATTGCACGTGGAAAACAGAGAGAAATAATAGCTACACGCTGGCAGCAGACGTCTATGATAGGAGCACTTGTTTCACTGATTGTTATTAAAGGAACACCATTAGAGGTTCTTGGCCATCATTATCTTTTTAGCGTTCATATGGCACAAATGGCTGTTTTATACTTAATGATCGTACCTTGTATGATTTTAGCGATTCCTTCACAGCGCTGGGAAACGTGGTTAGGCAAAAAAAACTTGCTGACTAATGTATTTCATATACTGACGAAACCATTAATTGCACTGTTAGTTTTTAACACATTATTCTCGTTTTACCACATTCCTGCTGTATTCGATACAGTTGTACAGAATATGTTATTACACTATATTTATCATATCATTTTGCTCATTACTTCCATTACGATGTGGTGGCCGGTGCTATGTCCAGTTAAAGAGTTAGATTCTCTTTCCGATATTAAAAAAATTGGATATGTATTTGCGAACGGTGTTTTAATGACACCTGCCTGTGCATTGATCATGTTTTCAGACATGCCCTTATACGAGGCATATCGGAATGTTCCGCAGCTCTATACTGCAATGACACCTGCTGAAGACCAGCGTGTTGGCGGAGTAACAATGAAAATTTTCCAAGAAGTGATCTATGCTTTCGTACTTGCTTTGATTTTTGCACGCTGGGTAAAGAAAGAAAGAGCACAAGATAAAGCAGATTTAGAAATGATAAAAAATGAAAATAGACATCTTCATCCAGAATTAAAATAATCAGCCTGTAGAGCGCTGGTTATTTTTTTTATCCCTTTATAAATGGCTCTATTCTAAAAGATTGTTACTACAGAGATATTTATGAAAAGTTCTTCATTAAAGAGTTAATTGGCGCGGAAGGGATAGAGGCATGCAGAGGAAATTAACCACACTCGAGATTAACGATGTTTGCGAAAACAGCCTTAGATAAAAAAAGATTTAAAGAGGGGGATGTCGAATATAAAATATAAGCAAAAGATTTGTAAAGGAGAATAAACTCATGAAAACATCCGCCAGGGAAGCTGCAAAAAAATTTATCGAGATGCACTATCCTTCCTGTGAAGTCGCCTTTTTGGCCGGCAGCGTCGTAAGGGGAGAAGACACAGAGAACTCAGACTTAGACATCATTATTATTGACAGCAGTGTTAATGAATCCTATCGTCAATCAT
Source organism: Fictibacillus barbaricus (assembly GCF_031457135.1). Classification (GTDB taxonomy): domain Bacteria; phylum Bacillota; class Bacilli; order Bacillales; family Fictibacillaceae; genus Fictibacillus; species Fictibacillus barbaricus_A. The sequence goes on from NZ_JAVDWA010000001.1 coordinate 993,695, forward strand.
TAAATGAATTTGATTGGCCAATCGAAGTGTTTGTCTATAATATGTTTACATATAAGAATTATTTTAAAGAAAATATAGATCGTGCCAGACCATCTCTGCCTCAAATGTGTGCAGAAGGAATTATTTTACGTGATAATGGACAAGCTTCACGCATTAAAAATGAAGCTCTGCAATTACTAAAAGCAGGTCCGACACCTTGGAAAACGATAGAGATTGAAAAAGCAAGGTATCATCTTACTGACTTGTTAAATGATTTAGAAGGTTCGACAAACCCGTTAGAAGATTTATTCATTGTCACAAAACTTGCTGATCTTACACATGAGTTTGTTTTACGTGTAAATGGGCATTGGATCGGCGAAGGAAAATGGATGTTACGCGCATTAAAAGAATATAACGATTCTTTTGCTGAAAAATTCGCTAATGTTTTCGACCACTATTTTTCAACTCGTGAGAAAACATCAGTCATCCACTTCGTTGATGAAATCATCGCGCCTTACGGAGGCAGATTATTCGAAGGGTATGTATCCCAAACAAGAGAAAGTGCTGCAGAATAGTAAAAAACCCTCAAAATTGAGGGTTTTTCGTTTAAATATGCAGTTCATTATGTAAGGCTTCAATTAATTTGTTGCAGTGTGTCACGATGTTTTTTGGAAATTCTTCATCATATTCAACACCGTGCGGATAATAGTGTTTACCTAAATATGGTGTACCCAGTTCAACTTTAGCATGCGGTGTTTCAGTTTCAGCTTCAATTACGTGGCATGGGAAACGGAAATAATAGACATCACCATTTGTCATGTCTTCAAATTTATAATCGTATGTAATTCGTTCGTAATCCCATTGACCAGCACGAATAATTCCGTGTTTTTCCATCACATGTTCTAAAAGTGAGAATTCAAGAACCTTCCCGTTTAAGCCGCTTTCTTCAAATTTCATTATGAAACCTCCTAGGAATTCAATAAAAAATTACAATTACTTCTTAATGATATTATGAAAGCGCTAAAGATGCAATCCTTCTGAAAATGCTATGCATATTTACTTCACATCGGTTAAAGGATAATGAATGAACAAAATGACCAGAAATGGAAATAAAGGAGGAAGAGTTCATGAAACAAATTCGCGATGTCATGACACAAAAAGTTGATTTTGTTGCACCAGCAGATAATGTATATGAAGTAGCCGTCAAAATGAAAGATAATAATGTAGGGGTTATTCCTGTATGTGAGAATGATCAGTTACTTGGAGTTATAACAGACAGGGATATTGTAATAAGAGGAGTAGCGGAAAAGCGTCCTGGCTCAACAAATGTTTCTGATATTATGAGTTCTGAATTATATACAGGTACTCCCGAGATGAGTGTTGAAGAAGTTGCAAAACTGATGGCAGAAAAACAAATTAGGAGATTACCGATCGTTGAAAACAATAAAATGGTTGGGATTATATCTTTAGGAGATCTCTCATTAACAAAAGAAAGTAATTCAGCAGCTGGTCATGCATTATCAGAAGTGTCTGAGCACAATAACCAATTGCAATAATATAGAAGGTAAACAGTGTCATCATAGATGACGCTGTTTTTTAATGCTTTTTACTAAACGTTCTTCTCATATTCATCGTTGCTTTTGAAAGTAGTTGATTTCCTTTCCAGGTTGCTCGCTTTCCACTGGGCAGGCGTTGAAGTCATATTACAAAAACCCCCATAAGCACCAATCTTTTCGAAAAGAGCTTTTCTAAAGATAGTAGCTATCAAGAGATTTTAATCACGTACTTCGTTGAACAGTTAATTGGAGCGGAAAGACGAGACTCCTGCAGGATGAGTGGGACAGGTGAGACCAATCAAGGTCGCAAGGCGACGAATGAGCTCACCGCACACCGTGCGGAAAGCGAGTCCTGTAGCGGAAATTAACCCCATCCATGGACAACAAAGTTTGCGGAAACAGCCTTTTATTAAAGCCATTTAAGCCCCCATTATGCTACACTTATAGTAATAGACAGATACAGGGGGAACCTTAATGCGTGGACTGACGACATTTTTTCTATCCGTCTTTATTTTAATCGGGTTGTTTTTTCAGGATTTACTTCCCGATTTCAAGACTGAAAAAGAACCTAATAAAACGAAACTGGAATATGCAAATGAACAATCCGTTACGATTCCTGATGATGCGGTGTCTAATTGGATAGGAGGAGACATAGATTCCTTCAAAAAAAAATGGGGAGAACCTGAGAGAATCGATCCCTCTGCATATGGATATGAATGGTATATCTATGGAAGCAAAAGCACGAAAGGGTATTTGCAGGCAGGTGTTGAAAACGGCAAAATAGTAACTCTATATGTTATTGGTTCAGAAGTGAATACAGAGCCATTTAATATCGGAGCTTCTTCAAATGGCATTATTGAAAAATATCCAGTGGAAAGTGACATTACCATTCATAAAGGGAAAGATTTTTATAAATTTGAACTGTCAGAAGAAGAAGTGGTGGTCAGACCGCTCGTTGATATAGGAAATGATGTTTGGGTTCAGCTTTATTTTGATAAATTCACAAATAAATTGTCGAGTGTTAGATACATAACTGCAGATCTATTATTAAAGCAAAAACCATATTCCATTGTATATCGAGGTAATTTGCCGCCTCTGCCTGAACTATCAGAAGCTAAACAGAAAGAAATTGACGATTCCGAAGAGAAGGAAATCTATGAACTTTCAAATGTAATCCGTATGAGTTATGATTTAAACCCTGTTGAATGGGATGAGGCAACTTCTGAAGTAGCTTTTTTGCATTCGAAAGATATGGCTGACCAAAATTATTTTTCTCATAAAAGTAAAGATGGAAGAACCTTATCTGACCGTTTAGAGGAAGGGGATGTCTCCTTTTTGCAGGCGGGAGAAAATATTGCAGCTAATTACACGGATGGTATTGCAGCAGTTCATGGATGGATGAATAGTGAGGGTCACAGAAAGGCATTATTAAATAAAGAATATACACATCTAGGCGTAGGAGTTTATAAGAAATATTATACACAAAACTTTCTTGTACCTGCAGAATAATAAAGAACTGGCACTGAAGCTGTTTTTTTCAGAAGCCAGTTCTTTTGTGTTCCTGCATATGCATATAAAAATTATAGTTTGTAAAATGTCCCCGTTGCTGAAGCAATTAAATTTCCTAGTTCATTTCTAACTTTACCTTCCATTCGAACCAGCTGCCTTCCATTATGAACTACTTCAGCTCGGCAAGTAAATTTTTCGCCGATACCTGGAGTTAGAAAATCAACTTTTAATTCAACTGTAACGGCACCTTTTTTGTTTCCCGGAACACGGCTTGCCATTGTTCCCATAGCGGTATCCAGCAATGTTGCTGTGAGACCGCCGTGAACGATCCCGATTGAATTATCAAGGATCGGAGTGTTCGGCATAACCATTTCAAGTATCTTGTCATCGATATAAGTTGTCTCAAACTGTAATAACCCACCGATATGAGTTTTATTATGAAGATTGCGCTTTGCTTTTAAACTAGCTAGAACAATTTTTAATACATCCTGTTCTTCAGTGCTGCTTTCTTCAAAAAAGTCATTTAGTTCTTCTCTAATATCCACGATGATGTCCCTCAATCTTTTTCCTTTATTGTAACTCTTTATGTAAGGCTGAATAAAGTAAACAGGATTTGAAATAAAAAATTATTTAAAAATGGGCGCACCTTTTAATGGGCATTTATGTATCATGTAATAGATAATGAATCGTCAGTGGACGGCTGGGGGTGTATTCTGTGGTAAAGACTGATATTGAAAGTTTTAAGGAATTTGTACAAAAACATCCTGAATTAGTTAAAGAGGTAAAGAAAAATAACCGGCCTTGGAAAGAAATTTATCAAGACTGGATTATATTAGGCGAGGAACATGAAAGCTGGAATCAGTATGCAAAAGGAAAAAATAAGAAAAAAGAAAAAGCTTCTGAATCAGAACGAACAAAAGTAGAACTAACCGTAGGAGATATTGTCTCAGGGTTAAGTAAATTACAGATAACTGATGTTCAAAAGTATTTATCTCAATTTGGCAGTTTAATGGATGCTGTTCAAGAACTTCTGCAACAGTTTAACAATCAGTCTGACAGATCTACCCAGCTGCCGGAGAATAATATTCATGATTATCCTTCTTATAAAGATTAAAGGATGTGTATCTAGAGTGCGCAGAGAGATATTGGAATATTTAAATACTAGACCCGACCTTAAATATTTTATAAGAGAAAAACCGGAGTGGTATCGAAAGCTAAGCCGTAACCCCTTTACCGTTTCGGAGTTAGAGGAAAATGCAAAAGTGTTTTATGGGCGTACGTTCGGGCAGCGTGTTGACCGTTTCCATCAGCAAGTACAAAATTTCGGCCTGCTTATGGAGTTAATCAGTGTTATGGGAGAAGATAAATCAGGAAGTATGCCAGAACCGCCGCAAATGATGCCTGAAATGCCGCCAGACATGCCAATGATGGATAATTAAACAGCAAATGGAAAAAACTATCTCCAGAAGGAGTGGTTTTTTTCATGAAAAAAAATAAGAACAGAAGGTTACTAGTCATTTTTTTAAGTGCTGCTGTATGTGCCGTATTACTTATCAATAATTTTAATAATCATAACCTGTTACAAAAAGGTGGATTTGCTGAAAAACAAGAGTCAGTAGAGGCTTCCAGCTATCCGTTAACAGACCGTGACTGGTCTGTGAAATATCATGTGAAAAATAAAGGGATATATTTTGAAAATGTCATTACAAGGTTTTCTTTTCAAGGCAGTGATTCAAAACTTGCATCTAGGGATGGATTCATTGCGGTTTTCATAGACGGAAAATGGAAGATGAATGTACACCAGTCCATTTTTATCATCAAGCAAATGCCGCAAGGGAAACATGAAGTTTCACTAAGATTAAAGAAAAAAGACGGTACAGATTATGGATTAAAGAAAAACATATATGTTCATGTGCACTAACCCTTCTTATGGAGAGGGGTTTTATTTTTTGCCGGATTCGTACACCATGCTTTTATATAGTAAGGATATCCGCTATAATAAAATAGAAACCTCATACCTAAAGGGAGGTGTGAAGTATGAGTATAGATCAGACTGAATTGCTGGATGGTTCATTTGCATTGGCAGACATGGTATCCAATTCCAGCATTGCAGAAGACTATCGGTATATGAAACATATATTAGAACAAGATAAGCAAGCTCAGGAGATGATTGCTCGTTTTTCTGAGATGAAGGACAAGTACGAGGAAGTTCAGCGTTTTGGGAAATATCATCCGGATTTTCATACAGTTTCAAGTCAAATTCGAACGCTTAAACGGGAACTTGATTTTCATGAGAATATCGCAAATTTTAAAAAAGCTGAAAAAGAATTGGAAAGTCTTTTAATAGAATGCAGCAGAATATTGGCCTATAGTGTTTCAGAACAGATAAAGGTGCCGACCGGCAATCCATTTTTTGACGAAAGTTCGTGCAGCGGCGGCTGTGGATCTGGCGGTTCATGCGGTTGTGCATAAACATTAAAGTTCTCTTAACCTGATACAATCAAAGCATAGATTTCCGCAGCAGAACATCTTCTCTTGAGGAACGAGGAAACGCATCCGGAATACATGCAGGTTTTCTTCTGACCTGATAAAAGCGAGTTCGAGTGTAAGCCGTTTCCCTTTCATTGCTTTTACAGCATATTTCTTTAAAATGGCTAATGTCGCGTCTAAAGATGCGTCAGGACAAGTGCATACATAAACAAATGGAATGCCAGCCTTCATTTTTTTATCGATGGTTATGATGTGAGGATCTTTATTAATATGATCGAAGAATATACTCCAAATGTCATTTAAATCCATCGTGCATCACATCCTTATTTGCTGTTATTTTGAGTATCATACGCACTCACTTTTAGCACTCGTATTTAAGTATAATAAAAGGGGCTATTATTATGATAGGTAACCGCCGTGGACTTTCTGTCTATCTTCATTCATTAAAGTTTTCAAAGCAATTGCGGCGCTATGGCAATGTTCATTATGTTTCAAGAAGATTAAAATATGCCGTACTATATTGTGATGGAAATAAAATTGATGAAATAGCAGAGAAGCTTAAATCATTACATTTTGTTAAAGATGTAAAAAAATCTCACAAACCAGACATCAAAACTGAATATGAAAGCAAAATCGTAGATAAGGCAAAAGAATACGATTATAAAATGGGTATTTAAATACAGGCAAGCAATGCCAATGTGGCTGCTGCCTGTTTTTTATTTGGTCCTTTTCTAAAGGCTGTTTTCTAAAAAGATTGTTGCTTTTTAATCTTTTTATTGTCTTCCTTGACAGTTGAATGGAGTAGAAGGTGCGAGACTCCTGCGGGACAGGCGGGCAGTTCGAAAAGCGGAAGCGGTTTGGTCAGCCCCGACAAGCAAAAGGGAAATGGGCTAAGAAGGCGTTTTTTGCCTTCGGGACCATTGAACTTTTGACCTCGAGGGGCTAACCGCTGCAGCTAGACAGGTGAGACACTTATAAGTGAAACGTCCGAATGTGGCTCACCGCCTGCCCCGCGGAAAGCGAGCAACCTGGAACGGAATTCAACTACTTTCAAAAGCAACAATGATAGCGAAACAGCCATCTACAGTAACGGCGGTATTAAGTAGTTCAATCGTAATATGCCTGTTAAATAGTTAAAAAAGAGTTCTGTATCAGCAAAATCCGTTGAATGTTTGACATCAAATGTAATGATCTCTTTATTTACTTCTGCAGCTTTTGCTTTAAACAATTCATAGCGTTTAGAAGGCATCGGAATTCCTTCCCTGCAAATATAAAGCGGTTGAAACTTTCCTTCTGAGGCAGGGTCAAGCACCGCGATAAAAGAAGCATATTCTTTGCTGTCCTTCTTAACCCTCAAGCATAAAAGCTGTGATAATCGGTGCTGGTTGGTCTCTATGATCTCAAAGAGTTCATAAAGATCAGAATACCCTTCACCGAGTTCGATGAATCGTTGAATCATATTGTGTTGCTCCTTTCTTCTCCTAAAAATGTAGCACAAAGGCCAGAGAGGATAAAGAGCTTTTATACGATAGGATTGATGATGGATAATCTTTACGTTATCCAAACAAAAAAACCTGCAGCTAATAACTGCAGGTTGCCTTCAAAACAAAATCACTTCTGTTCAAAGGCGATGGGAGAGGAGAAACCGGATGAAGAACTTATGGGGAGTAAGTCTTCTCCGCGGTTGGCAACAACATCGTTCACTGATGTTGTTAATTGTAGTATGACCTCATTTATTTTGCCTTATACTTATATGAATAAGATTTCATTATTTGATTACATGAATACTTATGATAGGATAGGTAATGGAAAAAAGGATAAAGAATCAGGTGAGAAATAGTGAGAGTTATAGCAGGCGATTGCAAAGGCAGACCGCTTAAGGCGGTACCAGGAATGGGGACTAGACCGACTACCGATAAAATAAAAGAATCTATTTTTAATATGATCGGTCCCTTTTTTGATGGTGGTCAAGGGCTTGATCTTTATGGCGGAAGCGGCGGATTAGGCATTGAGGCACTTAGCCGCGGCATGGACCATTTTATTTTTATTGATAAAGATCAGAAAGCTTTACAAACGATCAAAGAGAATTTAAAACAATGCAAGTATGAAGAAAAAGCTGAGATTTTCCGGAATGATGCAAAACGCGCATTGAAAGCGCTTCACAAAAGAGAGCTGCAGTTTGATATGATATTCTTAGATCCTCCATATGCTAAGCAAATGCTACTGAAGGATATAGAAGAAATCGGAAAGCTGAATCTTTTAGCGGACAGCGGAAGTATAGTAGCAGAGCATGGCTCAGAAGTAACGCTTCCTGAAAAAATAGGTGATTTTGAATTAATAAGACAGGAGACGTACGGCAAAACAACAACAATCTCGATTTATAAACGCAATTAAGATGATATGAGGTGACTTTTATGCCAACGACAGCTGTATGTCCAGGAAGCTTTGATCCTGTAACTCGCGGACATTTAGACATTATTAAACGCGGTGCTGATGTTTTTGATGAAGTAATTGTTGTGGTAGCGAATAATCAAAGTAAAGATCCGTTATTTACGGTAGAAGAAAGAATTACGCTTTTAAAAGCAGTTACGGAAAAATTTCCGAATGTAAAAGTAGATTCCTTTAACGGTCTTCTGATCGATTATGTAAAAAGTATAGGAGCAAATGTAATTTTAAGAGGGCTTCGTGCCGTTTCTGACTTTGAATATGAGATGAAAATCGCATCGATCAATAAAAAGCTTGATGATGGAGTCGAGACATTTTTTATGATGACGAACAACCAGTACTCATTCTTAAGTTCTAGCATCGTAAAAGAAGCGGCAAAATATCATGCTAATGTTTCTGACCTCGTTCCTGAAATCGTAGAAAAAGCGTTAAAAGAAAAATATAACAGCCCCCGTTAATAGCGGAGGCTGTTTTTTTTCATCATATTCCTGCTCCATAGACCAATAGAAAGCAGCAGAAAGACAAGTGTTACATAGTGACTGTGAGCGATGGCAGTCATTCCCCATTCCCCAATACTTTCACTTTTTTCTCTTATATAATGAAATGCGGGTGCGGCATTGCTTTTAGTGTTGTACAAATAAGGGAATACTAACATACAGATTCCAGCGGACAAAAACCCGTGCATGATTCTGGCGATAAAGAAGGGTCTGAATTTTATATCTGTTTCTGCGAGAATGCTTGCTACCTGCGCTTGTACAGAAAGACCGCTGAAAGCAAGTATAAAACTTGTTATCGCAGCCTGCTGCAAAACTGACGATTGTGCCACACTTGTTAAACTGCTGCCCAAGGTAATCTCAAAAATTCCTTTCATGAGGGGCAGACTTAACGTTTCTGAAAAAGAGAATAGAAGAAATACAGGGCTGATTAGTTTTGAAAGCATCTCAGTGACATGAAGCAGATCCATCATACGGCTTAGCACCGAGAAAAGAATGATAAAACCGCCGATCATAAGCAAAGTTTTAGTGGATTGTTGTACCGCATCACCAAGCAGCTGTCCTATTGGACGGTTATCAGAAAGGCGTGCGTTATGCATTTGAGTGAGAGCGTTCTTCATTCCTCCGCCTCTTGAAGTATCTTTTGAATAAGCAGAATCTTTTTTCCAGCCATGGAATCGCATGATTAATCCAACAAAAATATTTCCGGCATAATGGCTGACCGCAAGAACGATGCCAAGGGCGGCATTATGAAAAAAACCGACAGCTACTGCACTGAACATAAATAGCGGGTTAGAACAATTTGTGAATGAGACGAGCCTTTCAGCTTCAAGGGTAGTAATTTGTTTTTGATGCCATAGTCTAGCTGTTAGTTTGGCTCCAGCTGGGAATCCTGAAGAAATCCCCATAGCCCATACAAAGCCTCCGCTTCCAGGTACTCTAAATAAAGGGCGCATCAGCGGTTCAAACATGACACCAATTAAATGAACGACACCAAAGCCCATCAATACTTCTGATAATATAAAAAAAGGCATAAGAGAAGGGAAGACAACGTCCCACCACATTTTAAGCCCATTAACAGAAGCTAAATACGTATCTTTCGGGTATATAATAATAGATAAGGCAACAATAATGGCCGAAGCTGCCAGCACGACAGACTTGAAAAATGCTTTGTTCATAAAGGGACTCCTCTCACTAAATAATACAAGTCTTACCTTGTCCTCATCCTTATTTATACGTATAGCCATACTCTTTAGACCATATGTTAAAAAAAGATGATGCTTCTAAAGGAGGAGCAAAGGATGAATCAGCCGAAAATCGGACTTGCTCTTGGTTCAGGTGGAGCTAGAGGATTTGCTCATGTTGGAGTAATAAAAGCGTTGAGAGAAGCAGATATTCCTATTGATATGATTGCTGGCAGCAGCATGGGTGCTTTGGTTGGAGCAATGGTTTGCATCGGACAAAGTGATGAAAATATGTATAGAATGGCAACCTTATTTAAAAGGAAATACTATATGGATTATACGGTGCCGAAAATGGGCTTTATTTCTGGAAAAAAAATAAAGGAACTGATGAAGCTTTTAACGAAACAAAAAAATATTGAAGAAGCGGAGATTCCTTTAGCAATTGTAGCTACAGATCTTATCCATGGAGAAAAAGTTGTATTTAGAAAAGGGCCGATTGCAGATGCAGTAAGAGCAAGTATATCTATTCCTGGAATACTTGTACCGGAAAAAATAGATGGCAAGCTGTTAGTGGATGGAGGAGTAATTGACAGAGTTCCTGTTTCGGTCGTTAGAGAAATGGGAGCAGATTTAGTAATAGCCGTTGATATTTCCCATTTTAAAGCTGAGCAGCAAGTATCCTCAATTTTTGATGTAATCTTTCAGAGTATTGATATTATGCAGCGGGAAATGGTGAGATGGCATGAAGTCTCTTCCGATATTATGATTCGTCCTATGGTTGAACAATTTAGTTCAACTGCATTTAAAGATGTTAATGATATAATTGCTATTGGGGAAGAAGCAGGGAAAAAACACATACCAAAAATTCTAGAAAAGATCAGCGAGTGGAGGGAATCAACAAATGTCCAATAACACAGATGAGAAAAAGAAGAGCTTTTTCTCAAAGAACAAGGGAATTCTTTTAACCATTTTGATTTTTGCGGTTTTAGTCTTCTATCCGCTTCCTTATTATATTACTTCTCCAGGTGACGCCATGGTACTCGACCCCATCATTAAAGTCGAGGGAGGAGACAAAGACAAAGGGGAATTCATGCTGCTGACGGTGGCAGTAGGAAAAGCGAATATTCCTCAATACATATGGGCAAAATTCAGTGATTATAAAGAAGTCATTCCCGCCAATCAAATTCGCAGTGATGAAGAAACAGACGAAGAATATAACCAGCGTCAGCTGCAGATGATGGAAGATTCACAGCATGCAGCAACGGTTGTTGCGTATCAATCGGCTGGGAAAAAAGTAGATATTAAATATCACGGTGTATACGTGACAGGGATTATGGAAGGTATGCCAGCAGAAGGCAAGCTGAAAGTAGCAGATAAAATAGTAGCAGTTGACCATAACCCGGTTATGACAACAAAAGAACTTTTAGATGTACTTGGTCCTAAAAAAGCAGGGGACAAAGTGGATCTCACTGTCCTTCGCGGAGAGAAGAAAATGAATGTCAATCTTGATGTTAAACAGTTTCCTAAGAAATACATCCAAAATGAAGGGCCAAAAGCAGGGCTGGGGATTACCTCTCCGGTAACTGACGTTTCAATTGCAACTGATCCTTCTATTAAGATTAATACATCTCAAATTGGAGGACCTTCAGCGGGCTTAATGTTTACATTGGAAATTATGGACCAGCTTCTCGACAAAGATATGACACACGGTAAAAAAATTGCAGGTACCGGAACGATGGACCTTGAAAAGAATGTTGGTCCGATTGGAGGAATCCAGCAAAAAGTGGTCGCAGCAAATGATGCAGGGGCGGAAATCTTTTTTGCTCCAGTAGCCGGCAATAACTACAAAGATGCGCTCAAGGCTCAAAAAGATATCGGTTCAAAAATGAAGATCGTTCCTGTTAAAACATTGGATGATGCACTGAATTATTTAAACAAGCTATAAAAAAAGAAGGCTGCGTGCGGTTTATTGACAACCGCACGCATTTTATTATTTTTATTGCATAAATAAAGCTCGATCAGCGGGTTATTTACCCGCTGATCGAGCGCTATCCGAGAAATACGAGCGCTATCCGAGAAATACGAGCGCTATCCGAGAAATACGAGCGCTATCCGAGAAATACGAGCGCTATCCGAGAAATACGAGCGCTATCCGAG